>DKPP01000012.1 GCA_002471255.1 Akkermansiaceae bacterium UBA7331
GAAGAAAAAATTTGCATTTTTTCCCAACACCTTGAAAACTTCATCAATTCCAATACGTTATGCATGATGAAAATTTTTCAGGTTTTTGCAAATTGTGTGATTTTTTTGAGATCTTGTGTTTCAGAGGTATCAGGTTTGAGGTTTTTCGAGTGCTTTTCGTTCAAATTTGGCTCAAATTTGCGATAAAGCGGGAAGAACTATCGTAGCTGGCTGCTTAGTAGCCGTATCAATAGGCGCCTGACTGCCATGACGATCGAATTCTCTAACCAATCCATTTGCCATGGATTTCAATTTCTTCAATTCCTTGGTAGAAAGATCATTGTGTTCTCCCAAATCCTCTTTCAAGTTGTACAATTCCCATTTTTTCGTATGGAAACGGTAGATTACTTTCCAATCTCCTTCACGATAGACTATATAATAGGCATCTTCATGTTCATGTGGAAAATTGAGGAAATAAGTTTGAGGGCGGGAAGTTTTACCCGTTTGCGTCAATAGTCCGCTAAAATCTTGTGAATCAATTGACTTCGGAATTGATTTAGACCCTATCATTGAGCCAAAGGTCGCATATAAATCCATTAAGGCTACTATATTGTCCTGATGTGAGCCCGGTTTAATAGGATATTTCTTCTGCCATTTGTTTGTCGGATCAGGTTTTGCCCAAGCGATCATAAGCGGTGTACGTAAGCCACCTTCATAAGGAGTACCCTTTTTAGCTCTCAATGGAGCACATGGGCGCTGTGTTGGAGCCGTTCCTCCATTATCGGATGCAAATACAATAAGGGTATTTTCTGCAACACCTAATTCGTCTAACTTTTTGAATATCTGCCCTACCGACTTATCCACACCTGACATCAAAGTCGCATATTTTTTCATACCGCCCTGTATATCAGGATAATCTTTTTCAAATTGAGGGTCCATCATTAGAGGAGAATGAACCGCATAATGAGAAAAATAAGCAAAGAATGGCTTACCTTGCTTAACCGACTCATCCATTGAAGCCGTTACTTTATTTGTCAAAGCATCAGTTAAAAATACATCGGAACCATAATAAGGATCCATATTAGGAATGTCACGTGGCCCTAGCTTTAATGCTACATTATTTCTTCTAGGCATTTCCGCATAATTATCTTTGCCATAGTAAGAGCCCGGATGTCCTGCACCTGAACCGGCTATGCTTACATCAAAACCCAACTGACTCGGTTGAGCCTGAGCTTCACTTGTTGGACCAAAATGGGCTTTTCCTACAAAGATCGTACGATAACCTTCTTTTTTAAACATTTTAGCCAAAGTATCCTTAGTTTCATTCAAGCCTTCAATTTTCCATTGAGGCGCTTTCATGGATTTAATGGATCGACCGCTAGTATCGGATGGTCTATCGGGATTAGTCCAATTAGTAATATGAGTCCGAGCCGGATTGCAACCTGACATAATTGCCGTACGAGAGGGGCTACAGACACTTGCTGCATAGGCATTAGTAAAGCGCACTCCTTGGTTAGCCAGTTGTTGAATTGCGGGAGTTTTGAAAATTTTATTTCCCGGCGCGGAGCGCTCTTGTCCCTTTTCATCAAAATCAAAAGGCACTGATGTATCAGACCAACCCATATCGTCAACTAATACAAAAACGATATTGGGTTTTACTGCATCCGCTCCATAACCAACCTCATAAACCGCAGCCGACAACAAAACGCCACCTAAAATTAATTGTTGAACTCGTCTCATAACACTATCTATATAGTACGAGCAAACCAAAAAGATTTATCAACAGCTCATCAAATTTTTTATTTTAAGGCACTCAAATTTGGCTTGTTGTGAAATAATGGAAGAACAAACAAGCTTCCATTTTTCAATGGAAGCTTGCTGATATTTTGCCGTGCGAAAGCATGATCCGAACGGCATGAAGTAAAATCGAGTTACTTATTTTCTTTTTCCAAATTAAATACGGAAGAAGTAATAGGTGACAATGCAAGCGACTGAATCAAAGCATTTTTGGCTTTTTCCATCATACCGGCTTTAAGGTACATACGCACCAAAATGCCATTACAATAAGAATCATAATCGGCTTGACTACTAAGTTCCGTACGGATCAATTGTTCAATGGCCTTCATGTTAATCAAGTCAGCTTTATCTCCCAATTCAGAACAAGAATTAGCATATTTATTCATATCAACCGCTAGAGAATAGTCGTCAGGATATTGATCTAACAATTCATTAACTATGGTGGCAAAGCGATCCCAATCTTTCTTTTCCACAGCATCTGCTAATTTGATTTCTGCACACATATTGGCTAAAGCAGCACTTTCGGGATAATTTTTAATCTCCTCATTCACCAATTTTGCAGCTTCATCATATTTACGATCACGATTTAATCTAAAATAGGAAAAGATGATCGTTTTGATTTTCTCATTTCTAGCTACTTGATCTTCAACGATTTTTTTCAATTTTTCACCACTTGGATTTTCACGAATAATTTTGATCACCCAACTTGGCATCATTTTCGTTTCACCGGCCCAAATCAAAATACCATCTTTGGCTACAAGACAAGTTGGTGCTTCTTTTAAACCATTTTTCACCATCAAATCTTCCCACACTGCAGGCGTTTTTGCCACACCGATAGGTACAAAAGATTTCATATCCGGATGCTCGGCAGATTGCTTAATCAAATCATGAGATGTCCCTACATTTGGGATCAATGTTACTACACGAATATTTTTATCTTCGGATAAATGGTGGCGTTTCAACACTTTTTTCACCATACCCGCCGCACCTCGAGATGTAATGTCTAGAGTAGGAGCACCCGGAGATGGTGGGATCCAAAAATCAATAATGGTCATCTTATCTTTTGCCAAGCCATCTAAAGGTCCGCCTTGAGCCCAATCGATTTGCTCAAAAACAGGTGAAAAGATGTTATCTTTTTGAGTTTCACCCCATTGAGCTATCTCTTTGTTCAAAGATTCATCGCTCTGAGCATTCTTTTCCCATATCGGTTTAATCACTTGTTCGATATAAGAATGAAAATCTTGGGTAATACCTAATTTTTCTTTTTCTTCCGCAAACAGTTTACCCGGCAACGAATTCTCCAAAGATTTCCACATACATTCTTGAGCGGCCTTCAAATCTCCTTGATCCTTTTTAGAGTCAGATAACATACCCCAAATGGATGATGTCTTTTGTTGATTATCAGAATCTTTCAATGCTGATTCGAACCATTGATCGATCAATGCAAAGTTCTTTTCCGATGTCGGCACGTAAGTGTTATACAACAACCATGAAGCCATTCTCAAAGTAGATGCTTTGTTAAATTGGCTTTTATTCATAAAATCAACCAAAAGACTTTGAGCCTCCTTTGCTTGACCTGCATTAGCAGATGAAGAAACAATATAACGAATCAAATCGGCTGACTCCTCAGGAGAGATATCTTTATCCACTCCCCATTTCAACAATAACTCAGTCGCCTGCTTATATTCCTTTTGTTTTAATAAATCAGTAATATCAGCACGGCGCTTTTTCATCATCTCTTTAGATTTGGATGAATCAGACGCTGCTGCGCTGACAAATTTGCCATCCAAGATTGACTGCAGCATTTCTTCATTCATTTGGCTAGGATGTCCCTTCCAAACCAATTCGCCATTTTTGACGATGAATGTAGCAGGGATACCGGAAACACCTTGGGGAACAAGCCATTCTTTTTGTGCAGGCCCTTTTTCTCCATCAGACACGATTGGATACGTAGGAGGATTATCTCGTTTCTTTAAGAATTCTTTCAATTCGTCCGGAGTTTTCTTATCCCATACATTGACACCGATGAAAGAAATATTCTTGTCCTTCATTTTTTGGGATAATTGCTCAATATGAGGCATGGCAGCAATGCATGGTCCACACCAAGTAGCCCAAAACTCTAAAACATAAACACGGTCTTTTTCCCATTTGGTCACAGGCTCTCCTTGCAACCATTCTTGAGGCATACCTTTAATATCAATTAAAACTGCTTTTTTTTCACTATTTGCAGTTGCAGTAGCCGGTTTGGCTACTTCTTGAGAATAACTTGTTGGACAAAAACCTACAGAGGCAAGCATCAATGCTATACCACAATATGTAGCTTTCACGCACGTAAAAGATTGTTTCATTATCCGAAAGACTACAAATGTAATGTATTAAGTCAAGCGGTAAGCTACGGATTCTCTTAAAAACGTAAATCAAACATTTCTTGTAAGTTTTTCACCACTTGCCCTAAGTGATATCCATCCACGAATCCATGATGATATTGAATGGCTAAGGACATCTTCCAAATATTATCCGTTTGCACACATTTACCAAAACCAAAGCGAGGAATATCAACGACTGAGGAACGTGTAAAAACGAGAGACGAAAAATCTAAATCGGGCGTTACCGTGACAAAAATCTGATCCTTACCGCTATCCGCATTCATTCCCGGCACAGCTTTTGCTCGTTCCATTATTTGCTTTGCCTGCTCAGAAAACTGCTGAAAATCTTTTTCGTAAGGAATTTGTGCAAATCCAAATGAATGATTCTCTTTACTGATCGTGATCCCCGCTCTCACGGAATCACACAACAAAACATCTTCCTGGGGTGAATCTGATAATCGATAGCGAAAATTTGGCATAGTTGTATTGATGACCTCCAATAAAATATGCAAATAATGCAAAAAGAATGATTCCTTCCTTTGTTTAGCTGCGAAGTACAATTTGGTACAATCTAATCTTACGGTAACACACCCAATAGGTGGAATTTCCGGTTCTGATGTAAAAAAACGATAAACTTCAGACCGTTCCCAATCATTAATATTAATGAGATGCATCATAAACAAAGTGTAGCATTAAAAAATCTCAATGCACACGCTTTCTTTAGAAGAAATATGCCAAGGAGTTTTCTTGTTTACTATTGATAATCACTCAAAAAATAAGTTAAATGCATCTATGCGACACGTCGTAGCCATTTTTCAAACTTGCTTAATGCTAGTTGGATTGCCTTGTTTGGCAAATCAATCCTACTTACCCCCTAATCTGCCTTTATCAAATCCTACTTATCAGGTGGCTGAGAATATACCGCAAGCCGAACCATTGACGGGGGACAATATTCCGCTTGCCGAGCCGATTACGTCTCAAGGGGAATCTATCCCACTTGCTCAACCCTTACCGGATAGCACACCAACAATCCCCGGCATACCAAACTTTAGTATGCCCTTTTTTAGCCAAGCTCTCGTTCCTCAAAACGAAACACGCGTCGCTATCTTAGGTTATCACGATTTTAGCTCTACAAAGCCGGCTACGGAAATGAGAATACCTACTAGCCATTTCCGAGCACAAATGCAGGCACTTAAAAATAGTGGAATAGCCGTTATTTCAATGAAGGATTTCCTGGAATGGAAAAATGGAGAAAAAAAGCTCCCTGCTCAATGCGTCCTTATTACAATTGATGATGGCTGGCTCAGTGTTTATACCGATGCCTTCCCTGTTCTAGCTGAAATGAACTTTCCTTTCACCATCTTTCCTTATACACAATTTATGACCGGTAGAGGCACTGCTATGGGCATCAACCAATATAAGGATATGATTAATTATGGCGTGACTGTTGGTAGCCACTCCGTAAGTCACCTTTACCCAAAATCATGGCGTACAGCCAAACGACAAGGTCCCGAAGCATTAGATAAATTAATTCAAAAGGAGATAGGAGACTCACGCACGATTCTATCAAATCATTTCCCCAATATCAGCATTAATACTTATTGTTATCCGGGTGGATTCGTTTTACCCGAAATGACGGAAAAACTTGAAGCATTAGGCTATGAAGCCGCTTTTACAGTGATTCCCAAAAAAGTCACAAAAGATACCGATCGTTGGCAAATTCATCGATACATGGTTTATGGCAAAGATCCAAAAACTTTTAATAGAGCAGTCACCTTCAATGAATCAGGGGCGGCACCTAGCTTACCGACGCAACCACAAAGAGCAGGTCATCAGCCGGCTATTAACAATCCCCCACCTCTACAAGCCGTGCAGCCGCTTGCGAATAGCACTTCTCCGGACATGACTCCGATCATAGCTATTTCCATGGCAAAAGAGACAGATTTTGACCCAAGTTCATTAATGATGCGCATTTCCGGCTTTGGTAAAGTACAGGCCCAATATGATGAGCAGAATAAAAACTTTGCTTGGAAGTCAAATCGTCCGCTAGTAACCAATCCGGTCACGGTACAAGTGAGATGGAAAACATTATCTTCCGGTACTTGGCGTAGTGCTTCTTGGCAATTTAACACCAAAGAAACAACCTCTACACTCGTCCCCAAAAATATCGTTAAATAAATTGAGTTTCAGTACAAATCGAAAACCGGATTTATATTCTCATGAAAAGGCATTGCGCAGTTTCTGCCTTATGATAGTATCAACGCGTTATTTTGTCTCATGAAGATTATCGCCATAGCCAACCAAAAAGGCGGAGTAGGAAAAACTACTACGTCCATCAATCTAGCCGCCGCCCTTGCTCAATTAAAAAAGAAAGTTCTTTTAATTGATCTGGATCCGCAGGCAAACGCAACAAGCGGGCTAGGCATAGAATCTCCTGAAGGTATTAGTCTTTATTCCGTTTTATCCGGCAAGTCCGAGTTAAACGATTGCATTATCAAAACGGGCAGAAAAAAGCTTCATATTATCCCCGGTCACATGGATTTGGCAGGGGCGGAAATCGAACTTGCTCGATCAGAAAACCACCTAACCCGTTTGGCAGAAACACTAAAGCCACTCAAAAAATCAGGTGAATATGATTATTGCATTATGGATACTCCACCTTCCCTGGGTGTTTTAATGACTTCGGCTTTAGCTGCATGTGATGAAGTTTTAACTCCTTTACAATGCGAATGGTTTGGCTTGGAAGGTTTAGCAAAGATTTTGCATGTAATCACTCAAATTTGCCGTAGCGGAGCAAACCCAACAATCAAACATGAGGGCATCTTGATGACCATGTATGACGGCCGGACCAATTTATCGAGACAAGTCTTAGAGCAGGTAAAGGAAAATTTACCTGAAATGCTTTATAAAACCTTAATCCCCCGATCCATTCGCTTAGGTGAAGCACCAAGCTTTGGTCACACCATTTTTGAACATGATCCCAATGGGATTGCCGCTCAAGCATACTTAAAAGCAGCAAAAGAGTTTTTAAAGAGACATAAATAATCTCATCCCTATTTTTATAGGACCCTTTTGTTGATGACAAAAGGGTCTTTTTGTTTTAAGAGATTCTCAAATAAATGATTTCCCTTGTTTGTTGCGTTATATTACTGTACTCGCGACATCATTCGATTTCTTCATGACCAATCATCCGTCAGCACCTTTTCCTTCCCCTAAAAATGAGTTTATTTTTCAACGAACTCTACCGGATGGATATATGGTGGAGAAATATCGTATTATCAGTACAATCGGATATGGGGGATTTGGCGTAACCTATTTGGCACTGGATACCGAATCGGGCGAAGAAGTCGTGATCAAGGAAAATTTCCCCGCTTATTGTTCGCACAGAGACCCATTTTCCGGAATTATCAATGCGAATAATGAGTTTGAGCTGGAAAATTTCAATTGGGCCAGACAAAACTTTCTAGCCGAAGCCCGAACACTATCGGAACTCAACCATCCCGGCATCGTCAAGATTCTTTCCATTTTTGAATCACACGGCACAGCCTTTATTGTGATGCAATATATCACAGGTTTATCTTTAGAGTATCTAGCTAATCGATTACATCAAGATGGGCTTCGTTATACGGAAGATGAATTGAAAGGTTTGCTTGCCAGACTACTTAAAATTCTTATCTATATTCATGGCAACAATATCCTGCATCGAGATATCAAGCCACCAAATATCTTACTTAACACGGAAGGCCTACCTATTTTAATCGATTTTGGTTCAGCTAGGTCATCCAGTAATATCCGTACGGCAACAGTTGTCTCCACCGATGGATTTTCCGCTCCCGAACAAATTCGAGGACTTAAAAATTTGGGACCATGGAGTGATTTATATTCATTGGGGGTGACGTTTTATACTTTGTTAACCGGAATCGCTCCTCAAAAAGCGGAAGAACGAGAATATTCCGATAATTTAGTTCCCCTAACTAAGATTCCCGAACTACAAGAAAGATATTCCTATTCATTTTTACGATCCATCGATAAATCTCTACGATTGGATATTGCTGAACGCTATAAATCGGCTTATGACTGGCTAGCGGCGATCGAGGTAGAGGATATGAAGTCTCTTCAGCCGACCATTCGCTTAAATAACGAACAACTATTTACGGCAAAGACTCGATTAGTCTCTGCCAGTGCGCCTCCTCCCATAGCCACAGCGCAATCCGAAAGAGCTCAATCCAAAAAATCGGGAGCAAAATGGTTCTTCTTTTTCTTTATCTTCGTTTTATGCGGATTATTTATTCTATGGGCATATAATCGGTTTAATGCTGACTCTGCAAACAATCATCCGGAGACCGCGATCTCAAACGGCAATAAACCAAAATTACCCACGGTTTTTCAATCAGTCAAAATTTCTAGCTTTCGCACCAATCCCAAAGCAGCTACGATTACCAAATCGATTAATCAGTTTACGCTAAAACTTGATAGCCCATATTTGCAAACTTCGATACCAAACGAACAACTCACAGAGCGAGTAAGGGTCGCATGCATTAATCTGACTTTAAATGACAAAATCATCAATTCCGAAGCTTACACCCTACTTATCAAAAACAGTTTGGGTGCTGTTTTAGCTCAATCTAGCCCACTTTATCCCAAAATACCTGTAGGTTCACCAATCAATTTATCATTTACATTCCCCGAACTACCCATTTTATCAAGACAAGGGACCTATCAAGTGGTCATGGAATATAAGGGAGAGGAACTTTTGCCTCTACCTGTACTTTGCTTAAAAGAAATTCCCAATAACCAACCGGATTTCCCCGAGGTTTCTATTATTATAGGATCTAAAATCGAGGGAAGCAAACAACCGGACTCTGCTTTAATGATTGAAATGATGCAACTATTTCAGCGAAGCAATGAATCGGATATTCTCCAAAGTATCGTTACCCCTACCTCTTTACCTTTCTTAGAGAAATTGGCAAAAGAAGGTTATCCCCAAGCTCAGTATAAGCTCTATTATTATCTCAATATGCGACATGGCAGCACGAGATATAAAGAGGCTATCAAATGGTTATATCTTGCTGCTTCGGGAGGATATGCTCCGGCTCAACGTACTTTAGGCACAAAAATGTTGGGATTACCTTATTTTTTCCGATTTAACGAAATCCATCATGAGTATTTGCCAAAAGACAATACGGATGCAACTTTGTGGCTTCAAAAAGCAGCGACCCAAAAAGACCATATTGCCCTTTATGTATTAGGCATTCTATATTCCCAGAATTGGGTACAACCGGCAGATGTTGCCCAAGCAAATAAATTGATAAACTATATCAATGCTCCGAATTTTAATCTCCCTCAATTTGAGCCCACCACCAAGATTCTAGCATTTTGGCTCAACAATCACTTGTCAAAAAGTGTATTAAAAACGGTCAAAATTCCGCTTAATGATGTAAATCTTAGCAATTTCAACGGCATTTCCTTCATGAATGGCAATACATTATCGCCATTCACCATCGGGCAAATCTCCTTGTTAGATCAAGAAAAAGCTATTAGTAAGTTGGTTCTTTTCAAAGAAGTTCCCAACACAGGCACCCTTATAAACATTGATCAAACTATCCCTCAACAAGTTAGCCCAAATACACCAAATCAGTTTTCTTTTGAGATTACCCTTTATCCCGAATCAAGCCGCGGAATTATTATGGTAAATGAGAAAAAAATTGAAAAATAATGCAGAAAAAGTTTGACTCCAATCAATCTTACGTGTAGTATCTCCGCACACCAACTAGTCGGCGGGGTAGCCAAGTGGTAAGGCAGCGGTCTGCAAAATCGCTATGCGTGGGTTCAATTCCCACTCCCGCCTCCAAGACAAAATGTCGCGTTCGTCTAGCGGTCCAGGACTCCCGCCTTTCACGCGGGCAACACGGGTTCGAGTCCCGTACGCGATGCCAATATAAAAATTTACCGCCTTTCGGGGCGGTTTTTTTGTGCTTAAAAATAAGAAGATATTTGGTTTTTATTTTTCCTCATGTTAAATTACTGCCGTGATGGAAGAATCATTCATTATCATCAATGGAGATAAGCGTGAGTTTCTGAAAGAATGTACTGTAAAGGAATTACTTTTTGAGCTGGGCTTATCGGACAAGCCTGTAGTTGTAGAATTAAACCACGAAGCACTCATACCTCAGCAATTTGATTTAAAAGTGGTTACTAAAGGTAGCACTTTAGAAATCGTTTCCATTGTAGCTGGCGGCTAATCACTAAGGCGATTTATGGCGAATATTCACATTATGTCTGCCACCTTGGCTAGCCAAGTAGCAGCAGGAGAGGTAGTAGAAAGACCTGCTTCCGTAATTAAAGAATTGATTGAAAATAGCCTTGATGCCGGGGCTAAGTCAATTCATGTGGAAATTCGACAAGGTGGTTCAGCCTTAATAAAAGTGACAGATGATGGTGCGGGAATGAGCGAAGAAGACGCTCTTCTCTGCATTCAACGACATGCCACGAGCAAATTAAAAAACGTAGAAGAACTCTTTGCCATTACCAATCTGGGCTTTCGAGGTGAAGCATTGCCTAGTATAGCCAGCGTATCACGTTTTAAACTTAGCACTCGTACCCACGAAGCACTGGAAGGATGTGAATTATTGGTACATGGAGGCATCGCCCATGAACCACGAGCAAGCGGATTACCGCCCGGCACGAGCATTGAAGTATCCGAACTCTTTTTCAATACACCGGTAAGACGAAAGTTCCTTAAATCTAACGAAACGGAATCAGCCCATATAGAGCACCAGATTCGTCTGCATGCTTTGGCCTTTCCTCATGTAAGATTCAGCTACAAAAGAGATGGTCAAACGATTTTTGATTGGTATGCAAGCCATGACGATCAAGCGCGTATCGCTTCTATTATGGGCACAGGTACTGCAGAATCATTATTACCCATTCCCGAAACAATCGGACCCGGCATGTGTGTAAAAGGATTTTTACAACCCTTGACTGAAGCGAGACGGTCAAAAAAATCTCAATACATATTCCTTAATAACCGACCCATAGATGACCAGTTTGTCAATCGAGCCGTTAGAGATGGCTATGGAGGTTTAGCTACAGGTCTATATCCTGCTTTATTTTTGCACATTGAGGTTGAACCGTCCTTAGTGGATGTGAACGTACACCCTTCGAAGAAAGAGGTTAGATTTCGCCGCCAAAATGATGTAGCAGCGACTATTATTGAAGCAATTAACCTAGCTTTACAGGCTCCTATAAGTGCAAAATCAGCTCCATCTCAACCACTTCAGTTCGAGCCTAAAGATCAAGACTTGGTCTCTATCAAACAAACGCCTACTAAAGAAGAAACGACATCAACGGTACAAATTGAAAAACCTGAGCTTTCTACAAAACAGGCACCAACCCCTATCCAATTTGCAAAACCTACGTTGCGCCCATTACCGGCACGCCAAAGCAAATTAGATTTAGCGGACCGGAATGAATCAACTAAAGATGTAATCAATCAACATCCAACTAGCACTTTACCGAACGGATTCGTTTATTTGGGGCAACTTCATCAAACATGGCCAATGTACGAGTCCCCGGAAGGCCTTGTCATCATGAACCCTAAGGCAGCAAGAGAGAGAATCATCTTTGAAGAACTACGCCAATTAGATAAAACAAATACTCCTTCACAACAATTGTTAAGCCCAATCATTATCGATCTAGATCCGAGGGATGTGGCGACAATTAAGGCTATGTCCAAGCACATAGAAGCATCCGGCATACACCTTACACCTTTTGGTAATAATACCATTCGTATCGAAGCCATACCGGCAATGATTGAACCGTCCGATACCAAACAATTTTTCATAGAATTAATCGATAAATTGAGTAAATCGACACAAATGAGGGCCAATACCTCTGTTGCTTATGAACAGTTTATTTCTGAGCTTGCTAAAAAATCTGCCCAGCAAGAACAGATCAATCCCTCTCTTTATCCTCAAATTTTAGGTAGGCTAATGCAATGCGAAGTCCCCTATTGCACACCACAAGGCAAACCTACACTCATTCATTATAGCCTAGCAGACATCAAACGTAAATTCGGCCAATCCTAGTCAATATATGTCCAATCTATCCTCTCAACGCTTACCCGAAAGCCTTTTAGGCAAATTGATCATTGGTTTATTTGCCTGCACCGTATTCTTCTGTTTTACATTTGCGGGAGGTAATGAATGGTATAGCATATCTATCCCGCTTGCTACATTATCTCTCACAGCTTTGTTATATGGAATTAGCTTTTTAACACCTATTAAGCATCCGGCATTTCCTATTGCCTTTTGGGTACTCATCTTACCTGCCACAGCCTATTTTATCGCTCGGGCGTTTTTCTCACCGGGTTATTACGAAGCTCAATATGATATTTCACTGCTACTACTAGGTCTAGCATCAACCATCGTCGGTATTTATCTAGGAATGGACAAGAAACCATCAAAATGGTTTTTTGGGACCATCATCGTCATTGGCGGTCTACACTTAGGACAACAAATTTGGCAAGCTTTAGGCGAACATAAAGATTCGCTTTTCAGACCCCTCTTCACTTGCGACTTCAAAGCTTTAACAAGTATGGGCTTATTAGGTTACGAAAACTTTTCTGCCGATGTTTTCGCATGTATGGGAGCATTCCTTTGTGTTTATAAAATGTCTACCGAAAAGAAGTGGACCTATTTATTCTGGATCGGTTTAACATTGTTAATTGCCTCATTTTTTTGTAATTCTCGTGCTGCCGTATTGATCGGAATCATTGCCGTATTGATGACCTTCCTCGTATTTTGTCTTAACTCTTACAAAGATACTAAGAAGTTTTTCGTAGCCATAGGACTATTCATCGCCATTGTTTTTTCAGGAAGTTTATGGTTGTTATTTGAGCTTAGTCAAAGCAATGAGGCTGTTTTAGACTTCTTTAAATTTTATAGTTTGGAAGGACGTGTCGATTTATCCGGTTATGGATGGTTAGCAGCAAAATCGGAACCACTATTTGGGATAGGCTCTCAACAACTCAGATTTTTTGCTATCGAACATGCTCCTCAAGAGGGATTATGGGGAGACCCCAATTTTGCTCACCATGAATATGCACAAACTGCGTCAGACTATGGTTATATAGGTCTTGCCCTTTTAGCGGCTGTCCTAGCTTACGTACTTTATCAGGGATTTAAAACAACTATTCTACTTCCTAAACGACGCTCTTATGGGGCAGCTTTATCAACAGCAGCCTTGACGGTTATCCTCATACAAATGCAACATGCCTATCTTGATTTTATATGGCACAGCCCCGGCATCGTATGTTGCATGGGTATTTCCGTAGGGATCATTTTGAGTGGTAGCCAAACAACGGCTATTAAAAAAGCAAATATTGGTGGCAAAATCACCCAATTATTAGGAGCCTTAACACTTACAGGCATTGCAGGATTTTTTACTTATCAATTGTTTCCTGTCTGGAAAATAAATTGGGAGAAATCCGAACAATTTTCTTCAAGATCATCAAAAGAAGGATGGTCCACTCTACGGAAAATTTCCGAAATATCACAACATCCTGAGCTAATACTAATTTACACGACCGATCGTTTATCAAAAATCGATTCAAAAGATACATCCGATTCCATTGCTGAATTAAATGACTGTAAGCAACTCATTGAAAAAGCATATACAAAGAATCCTAACAACTGCTTACTTTCTATTCCCGCTGCTGCAGTGCAAGATGGGCTAGGTAACTTTGAAAAAGCCGAAGAAATTTTCACTCCTTACCTCAATCCAAACACATATCCGGTACAACCGTATGGATGGAAGCAACTCTATCTAAATCACCTGCTCATCTGGCTAGATGATCTTGTTGCTAAAAAACAACTAGGCAAAGCTTTATCCATCATGCTCTATTTACAAAATGAGCTAAAAACACTCAAACCTGATGCAAGGTTTATTCCTTGGAATAAAAAGGAGGTGGAAGGACAACTGAATATTTCGATCCTTTATCTCCAAAGGCAAAATATCAAGCCGGATGATTCATGGAAAAAGCATCCGGCAAATCAATAAGTATGATTATTTAGCTCAAATGCATTAAATTTGAGCTAAATTAAGCCAAGCTTTTTCACCTAATAATTCAGGTTCCAAAGGAGAACCTCCAACATCGAAAAGTATAGGTTCATCGTGATTGTCACGATAATACTTCACTCGAAGCACCATCGTATCGTCTGAGTTACCATTATTAGCGTAAACACCAACAGGGGTAGAACATGTCGCACCCAATTTGGCTAAAAACGTTCTTTCCGCTACAGCGCAAGCAAAGCTAAACGCATCATTAATAGGTTGTATCATTGATTGGGTAAGTGCATCGTCACGACGAGTTTCCAATCCGATAATACCTTGTCCAACAGCCGGCACAAAATCGGCAACAGGTAATTCCTTCATCCATACGGAGATAGATTTCACCGTAGCTGTTGGAGAATAAAGACCTAAACGTTCGAGACCGGCTTTTGCTAGAATAATAGCGTCCCAGCCATCATTATTTACCAATTTTTCCAAGCGTGTCGGTACATTTCCACGCAAGTCGGCAAATTGAAGTTCTTTACCCCAATAGGAACGAGCCATCAACTTGCGTCTCAAACTACCGGTAGCCAAAGTACCCGTACCATCCCAGTTAGGATCTTTGGTAATAAGCACATCTTCGACGGAAGCTCGTGGCAATACGGCTGATAAGCTGAATTGAGGTTCTAATAAACTAGGTACATCTTTTAAACTATGCACAGCCACATCAATATCTCCTCTTTCAAGAGCGATTTCGAGTTCTTTGATGAATACGCCTTTATCTACCACTCCCGAGACCTGAGCTACTTCGGACAAAGGCACGTCCGTACGCTTGTCTCCGGTTGTTTGGATGATTTTTAATTCAATGGAACAAGTCGGATAAATATCTTCCAACTTCGCTTTAACCAAATTAGCTTGATAGAGTGCTAAAGCACTGCCTCTCGTACCAATTACTAATGATTTTTTATCCATTATAGAGGGTTTCATCTTCAAAATATTTTTCTATGCCTTGTTCGATAATGTTCTCACATCTCGCCACTTCCAATTCTCGAGTACGTCTTGCTTCATCAGCTAGCTGACTAAGCGTATCAATATCATATAAATAAACTTCCTCGATATCATTGACTTCCGGAGCAATATTTCGAGGCACGGATATATCAATTAAGAATAATGAGCGATATTTGCGTTTAGACCTTAAAGGAAGTAAAGTTTCGGGTGTAATGAGGTAATGGGGAGCAGATGTAGAAGCAATCACGATATCAATGTCGATCAATGACTGCTCCCATTCATCAAAACGAATAGCCTCGCCACCGATTTGATTCACTAATTCGACCGCTTTATCATACGATCTATTCGCTACAAATACACTCTCGGCACCTCGTGCTTTTAAGGCTCGGGCAGTAAGTTGACTCATTTCACCGGCACCTAAAATCAAAACTTTAGAACCACATAATTCACCGAATATCTGCTCAGCGAGCTCGACGGCAACAGAGCCGACGGAAGTAGCCCCGGAGTGAATTTCACTATCACTTCTCACCTTCTTCCCGATGGAAAAAACTTTTTGTAAAGTCTTATTGGCTTTGGCTTTCGTTACACCTGCCTCATGAGCTGCTTGATAAGCAGTCTTAACTTGCCCGAAAATTTCGGTTTCACCCAAAACCATCGAATCAAGGCCACTAACGACACGGCACAAATGCTTAAGCGCATCCTTGCCCACATGGCGATAAAAATGCCCTTTTACCTGATCAACGGAATGATCGGGTGGTAAAAAACAATTCATCACATCGCTACTAGTGGTTTCGGCAAGATAATCCTCTGCCCAGTAATAAATCTCCATGCGATTACATGTAGATAATACCAAACACTGGCTGACCCCTTCCAAAGAAGTAAGCACCTTACCCTTCTCTCCCAACAAATGTTGAGGTACCGCAAACATACTACGGATTTCGACCGGAGCCGTCCGATAATTGAGACCCAAGCAAATCATTTTCATTTATTGACCAAAAATATCGATAGCGAAAATAAAGCAAGTATCACACTTGATATCGCCCATTTCTTACCACTCAACCCCCAAACGATTTGCCAAAACCAAATCACTGCAAAAGCACCGTTTAGAATACCCACAATCCATAGTTTTATCGTGGGAACATCCAAATGGGCGACGACACCAAAAATTTCACTGATAATGATTAAAATAAATGAGACAAGCATCAATCTCTTCATACTCTTATGCAGAATACGTATGGGAGGCAAACCATTTTCCTTACTAGGTAACAGATGCTTTTTAAGTTTTTTGTTTTCCGCCAAAAAAATCAATCCCAACACGCCGGATAAAATAAGAGCAGCATAACCAAGCATAGCAATAGCTACATGGATAGTGAGCAATAAATTATCGACATAAGGTGTTTCTGTGGATGTAAAAGTTAACCCCAAGGAGGCTATGGTTAACAAACAAACTCCCGGTAAAGTAAATAATCCCAAGGCAGATGCGCGATAAGGTCGCCCGAGAATAATATAAAAAAGAGTTAATCCCCAAGAAAAATAAAAGAGTACATTGGCTTCACCTCTGACAGGGCAAGCTTCAATTTCCAATCCTTTTAATAAAAGGGCAATTGATTGGAAAACAAATAGAAAAACGATCCATATGAATCCATGCACAAATGGTTTTTGTGCTTGTCGGCATTGCCAACCTAGAGTCATTACACATAATGCATAGACTAAGGATGCAAAAATCCACCAAAGGCTACTCATACGGGTAAGTATGATAGGATTAATTACTCAAGTCACGCTCAATCTGAGCATAAGCCTGATGATTGTGTATTGATTCGAAATTTTCCGCCTCTACTTTATACCAACGGAAGGCCGAATGACTTTCCGTCTTGATGGCTATATTTCTTACAAGGTCTTCGACGAAAACAGGATGCTCAAATGCATATTCCGTAACCCATTTTTCATCGGGGCGTTTTAAGATGCTATACAAGCCACAGCTTGCGCAATCTTCTACCAAATCAATCAAATCCTCAATCCAAATAGGTTGAGTAGCAAATCTAACAGAATAAGTAACGATACCGCGTTGATTATGTGCTCCATATTTACTCAATGCTTTTGAGCATGGGCACAAGGTCGTTACCGGCACTTGCACTGTTAACATAAAATCCGGAGTCTTACCCGGTACGGCATCAAGCTCAAAACGAACTTGATAATCCATCATTCCTTCCAATCCGCTTACAGGAGCGGTTTTCATTCGAAAGAAAGGAAAATCGAGGGAAACGTGAGCTCTCCCCGCATTTAAACGTTGAAGCAATTCTTTTGGTAATGATACAACTGAATGGACATCCAATTGTGGACCATGTTGATGCAATACTTCAACAAATCGACTCATGTGAGTCCCTTTAAACTCCTTAGGTAAATCCACAGCCAATGATACCGTAGCAACCGTAGATTGATTACGATTCATTTTATCCTTAATTTGGATAGGGAATCGCAACCCCTTTACGCCCACTCGGTCAATGGAAATGTTGCGCGTATCGCGCTCGGCTTGAGTGTCTTTTAATTCTTGCATCAGTTTATTAAGGAATAAAGCAAGGCAGGAGTCCACCCGTGGCAAACTCCTACCTTCAAGACAATTTCTTTACCGAAAGAGATTCCTTAGGGTCTTAGGGAAGAAGATTGATCGCACGAGCTCTTTTGATCTCACGCGTAATCTTGCGGTGCATCTTCGCGGAAACGCCGGTCACACGACGAGGAAGGATCTTACCGGTTTCGGAAGTGAACTTAGACAAGAAGTCAGGGTTCATGAAATCTACTTGCTCGGTAGGAATATCGTGACGACGACGTGGCATCTGACGGTTGCAGGTGCGGAAGCGAATACGGCGTTCAACTGTTTTTGGTTCAGAAGACATAAAAGTGTTCTATAAATTATATTTAAAGCCCTAATTAGCGCATTTCGCGGTGAAGAGTGCGGCGCTTGAGGAATGGGTTAAACTTAACCTTTTCCAAACGGCCAGGCGTACGCAAACTTTTCTTATTGCGAGTTGTAACGTAGCGAGATGTAGGCTTTCCTTCGGCTTTAGCCTCGGTGCATTCGAGGATGATAATGTCTCTTGGCATGGTAAAAATATGTTTCGGGAAGGGGTTTATACACTATTCTTCATCTTCGTCAAGTGAAACTGAATAATCAATGTCATTTTGTATACCTGCAAAGCCAACTCCGGAGCGATTTCTAAAGCGAACGGAAAGACCTTTTTCCTTTTCCCATTTAGATTGGCACTCAACAGTTAATCTAGCAAATGGAATAGCTTCCAAGCGAAGCATAGGAATTACTTTATAAGACATTTCACAAATTCCGTAGGTTCCGTTATCAATACGACCTAAAGCTTGTTCAATTTCATATAAACCGTCTTGTTCCTTCGCTAAAATGCTTAAAGCGAACTCACGGTCATAGGCATCACTACCGGCATCAGCCTGGTGTTCGCCTGATCCGGAAGCTTCACTACCTTCAGGATGGGTACGAAGAGTATCACGAGCTACACCGGCCATAGAATCTAGGGTGCGGTCACGTAAATCCATTAAGTGTTGGCGTTGCATCGCTACGAAAGCGGACCATTCAGGAATGGCAGCCAATTCAGCGCGAGCTACAGCCAAAGCAGCTGCTTCCTCTTCATTTAATTCAAAAACTTCATGAGATCTTGCTTGCTTAGAGGCAGCCGAAGCAGGAATAAAAGAAGATTTTTCTACAGTTGGGGCGGGTTTTGCTACAGGAGGAGTTGTTTGAGTAGATTTTACACTTTTCTTACAACATTTTTTCTTGGGTTTTTCTTCACACACGGCATCAGCCTTTGTTTCTACCACTTTTTTAGCAGTTGTCTTCTTGGCCGTTTTCGCTGCGGGAGCCTTCGTTTTCGAAGCGTCCGCCTTTTTGGTTTTTTTAGGTTCGGTCATGATTAGTTACCATTATGATGTTGTATGTAGATGACTTCTGACAATGAAAAGTCACCTCTGTTCAATAAGACTATGAGAAACTATATGATTTCCTTTGTTTTTTCAAGAAAATTTAGAACTATGACAGCCCAACCAATTAAAGCATTTCAATAAGTTCATCGAAAACCAAAACAACAATAATAACTTATAATTATATAGTTATAGTGTTTACACGGTTTTCTCTTTTCATCCCACATCCTCATGGTATAGTGACAGGGTATGTCCACATCTCCTATTCCTGCCATCGGGATCGATTTTGGCGGCACATCTATTAAGTTAGGCGTGGTTGTCGGAAACGAAGTTATTGCTCATGCCCCATCTATTGCTACGCAAGAATACGATAATCCGGAACAACTTATCCAAGCCATTGCTCAATTTGTCAAATACTTGAAAGATTCGCATCCTGAAGTTAAGGCACTAGGAATGGGTATGCCCGGCTTCGTGAATTTTTATCAAGGCACCATCTACACCCTCACTAACGTACCGGGATGGAATAATGTGCCGGTCAGACAAATGCTACAAGACGCAACAGGATTGCCTACTTATGTAGAGAATGACGCCAATTGCATGGCCTATGCAGAATGGAAATTGGGTGCAGGCCAAGGAAAAACCAACCTTATCTGTCTCACACTCGGCACGGGCGTAGGTAGCGGTTTAATCATTAATAATCAATTACACCGTGGCGCTACTTGCTCAGCAGGTGAATTGGGTCAAACAAGTATCGATTATAAAGGTCGTATCGGTCATTATGGCAATCGTGGTGCTTTAGAAGATTATGTTGGCAATAGAGAAATTGCTGCTGATGCTCGCACACTATACGCAGCCAATGGACAAGATAAGGCAATCGTTGATTGCAATCCTCTTGCCTTAGAACGAGCAGCCTTAGCCGGTGACCCGGTTGCATTAACAGTATGGAATGAATTAGCAAAGAAACTTGCCTGTTCTCTTATCAATTGCTGTTACCTTCTCAATCCCGAAGCCATTATTATTGGTGGTGGCGTGGCTAAAGCAAAAGACCTGTTATTCGAACCATTGAAAAACACGATGCGTGGTCAACTTTTCGCACCACTCATGGAAAGTCTTGAGATTTTACCGGCCCGCTTTGGCAATGAAGCCGGCATTTTAGGTGCCGCTCATTTGGCGATTAACACTCATTTTTTTGAACAATAGACCTTCATGCCAGCAGAAGTACAACCTTCAGTCCTAAAGTTAGCACAGAAATTAGGACTGGATATAGAGGAACAAAACAATTTCATCGAATCGCTTCTGTCTGGCACCAAAGCCCAAAGTGCGGTGGTGATCACCCCTACCGCACCCAAAGACTATACACCACCCTTTTCTACTATACCTACTGATAACCTATGGGGTCATCCTTCTATTTTGATCCCAAATTCCCAAGATCAAAAAGTTGGTTCTCACACTGATTATAATCAAGGTTATTATTATCCTTTAGATATATCTTCCGTTTGGGAGACTGCAGCATTAAATACATTACACCAAACTCCGAGACGTTGTTTAGATCTGTGTGCGGCACCGGGAGGTAAAACGATTCTAGCTCAAACCAGACTACATATACCTCTTCATATCGCCAACGAGGTTCATCCAAAAAGATTGGGAATATTGAGACACAATCTGAAACGCTGCGGCTTTACCCATCTTTATACCCAACGATTACGTCCCGATCAATGGGCGGATCAAGCCCCTGAATCCTTTGATTTACTGATCGTTGATGCACCATGTAGCGGACAATCGCTTATTGCTAAGGGCATTAAAAACCCCGGCTGCTTTAATCAATCAGTCACAGGCGGCAACGCTAAACGACAAAAAGGCATTTTATTATCTGCGATACAATGCTTAGCTCCCGGAGGCTACTTACTATATAGTACATGCACTTATGCTCCGGATGAGAATGAAAAAGCCATGGCGTATATTCTTAAAAGAAATCCGGATATTAAAGCTATAGATCTTCCGGCTCTTAAATCTTGGCAATCTCAAATTTCCGATTTCCCATGCTATCGACTCATGCCTCATCAGGGAGTCGGGGCGGGCGGTTTTTGCTGTTTATTGCATAAAGAAGGTAACACAGATAATTTACCCGAGTTATCGGATGAATTATTGGCATGGCCGGTAGCACAATCATCCATAACTCAACTCGACGAATAATATGAAAATAGGTGTTTTTTCAGACGTGCATGATCGAATCGATCATTTTGATTTAATGATGTTTGAAATGAAAAAACATCACTGTGATCGTTTCTTATTTTTAGGTGACGGAGCCGATTTAGATACATTCCGACACATGATGGAGGCAACCGAACCCATTCCTTTTGATATCATTTTAGGCAATAATGATTTTGATGCCTTGACGATTCAGCAAATGGCAACCCAATCACCCCATTCGGATTTATTAGGTACTCGAGCAGCGCTCAGATACGCAGATAAAAATATTTTTGCTACGCACTTACCTCAGGAAGCCATTCGTGCCTTACATACCGGGCATTACGATGCTGTATTATACGGTCACACCCATCAACCTGAATCAGAAGCGACTCCTTTCGGCTTACTTGGCAATCCTGGAGAAATTCAAGGTCGCTCTCGCTTAGTCACTTACGGCATTCTCGATACGGAACCTCTTTCCTTTACCATCCACGAAGTACCCTGTTATGGTTAAACTCAAGGTTTGTTGCGCTCTCATTATAGTTGAGATTGCCAATAGTGAACCATTACTTTTATTAGCGAAAAAACCGCGTGGCTCCAGCCATGCCAGCCTATACGAATTCCCCGGAGGTAAAATAGAAAAACACGAACAAGCACACGAAGCTATTATTCGTGAAATTAATGAAGAACTGGCCTGTAACATTGAGATTAGCGCTTCATTAACGCCTGTTTGTATCGAAAGTGAAAATAGACTCATCGAACTTATTCCCTTTATTTGCCAATTAAAGAACGGTTCTAAGTTTCCTGTGCCGTTAGAACACGAATCCATTGGGCTTTTTACCTTTACTACGGCAGGTAAGCTAGCCTTATCACCACCGGATATTCCTATCTTTAAGGAACTTATTACCATTTATCGATAAAAATAGAACCATACATTAAGAATTGACGTCGGCAACAGCTCGGCTCTACTCTATTAATAATCATTAGCATGAAAAAATCTTTATTATTACTAGCTCTATGCTCTTCCTTTGCTTGCGCTCAGGAAAAAGTGATGACCTTCATTGGTGACTCCATCACTCATGGCTTCGGTACCCCCGGATATCGCTATGAATTTTGGAAAATTTTAGAAGACAATAAAATTCCTCACCGCATGGTGGGAGTCAATCAAGGCAATACGAAATATGCAAATGGCAATTCTCTAACTTACAACGAGCAACCATTCTCTAACGTCCACTGTGCCGGTTCTAGTTGGCGCACCTATCAAACAAGCGGTGATTACATGAATAATGGACACCAACGTGGAGTGGGGCCGAATACCTTACCTTCGTTGGGTTACATCATGACTTGGCTTGATTTGGAAGATGCCAAATCCTACGACAAACTTAATGGGAAAAAACTTAAAAAAGGTGAATACTTCAACAACGGAGTTCAACAATACAAAGGAACCACTTTGACCGGGAAAGATTTACCCGATGTATTTTTCATCATGCTCGGTACAAATGATTTGTATTCCGATTCTCCAGGCTCCGAGGACAATCCAAAAACTTTTGGATACTTAAAAAACATTATTGAATCCGTACGATTGGCCAACCCGAAAGCACAATTTGTAGTGTTATCAATGCCAACGGTAACAGCTCGTAAAAATAAACAATCCGATACAATTACCGGTTCATATAATGATTACATCAAAAAGCATTTAAAAGAACTTCAAAAACCAAAATCTTCCGTTTCTTTTGCCGATATCAATCCGGGTATAACACTTGAGAATAATTTTATGGCAGATGTGATGGCTAGCGACGGCTTACACCCAAATGCACAAGGCAATCTCATTATTGCTGGTAATCTTGCCAAAGCGATGAACTATCCACAGCGCACAGCCGGATTACAGCGATTT
Organism: Akkermansiaceae bacterium UBA7331; assembly: GCA_002471255.1. GTDB lineage: Bacteria > Verrucomicrobiota > Verrucomicrobiia > Verrucomicrobiales > Akkermansiaceae > Akkermansia. The sequence goes on from DKPP01000012.1 coordinate 23,224, forward strand.
ACCAATAAAAAACTACCGGTCAAAACAATCGTAAAAGACAATAAATTCCTCATTGGTGGGCAAGGATTAAAACCAACCGTAGTCAAAGCCTCGGAAGGATCATCCCCTACTTATACGGTAGCAGGAAGCACCATCAACTTTAATGCTAATTCCGGCACATCTCAAACAATGGAGTTACCATGGAAGTCAGGTGAATCCAACACCTTACACTTCACCATCAAATTAAATGGTAAGGATGATACAAATTGTTGCTCCGTTCGTATGGGTGATTCCGGGCTTAACGTTTATCCCGACAGAATTGAATGGCAAGGGGAAAAAGCAGAACCTCTCGTTTATACAAATACCGAGAATAAAGAAATACCACTTACTATTAGCTTTAAAGCTGAAAAAGGCGCCATCCCCACCGGATATTACATTTGGATGGGAGATCAACTCATTGGTGAAGCAAAACAAGGCTCCGAAAATCAATCGGAATCTATTCGTTTGGGATCATTAAATGACACCAATCCATGCAAAGCAAAAATATCCGGCATATCCGGTGACTTTAAAAAAGCATGGGCACCACCATCACATACGGCTACTAAATAACATAGTATAAACACCCTAAAACCCTCGCTTCACAAAACGAGGGTTTTTTCATGTAGATATCATACAATCATTCAACTTTTCTTTACTATTACTGACAATCTACATTCTTAATAAATCATTGCTTTTATCCACAAACAGGCTTATAAAGATATGTAGCTGCCACACTCGTCACACGATGATTGAATGGCCCGCTCCGATGATATAAATAATGGGGGCAGCCCCGGCTGACGGCTGATCAAGTTCCTTGCCGAATAGGTCAAAAGATAGACGGAAGTCCCCGCCTTACTGAGACACGGGAACGTGGCTCATTATCATCGACGGTGTGGTGGTGTCGTTTTCGAAATCCCTGCAATTTTTTTGTAGGGATTTTATTTTTTTATGCAACTTTCCTCACAAATTTGCATACTATCCACCAGTGAAAACGTTAATCAAACTATTAATTTTCATAGGCATACTCACAGGCATTTGGTTTGCATGGAGTTACTGGCAATCTAAAAAGCCCGTTGAAGTAGAATTTACCACCCAGCCTATCACCAAAGGAGACATGATTATTGCGGTGGATGCCACCGGCACATTAGAGCCTGAAGAATTGATTGACGTAGGGGCCCAGGTAGGTGGCATGATCATTGAATTTGGTAAAGATTTAGATGGAAAAGAAGTTAGTGATTCCAGCCCTGTAAAGGAAGGCCAAATGATTGCCAAGATTGATGACGTTTTAGTAGAAATCGACATTAAAAAAGCGGAAGCGGAAGCCGCTCAAGCAAAAGCGAACGTCGTAAGCGCAAAAGCAGACATCCAACAGGCAAAAGCAAAGCATAAGCAAGCTAAATTAAACCGAGACCGTGCTGAAAAGTTAGGCCCCGGTGAAGCATTAGCCGAAACAACTTATGAGCAATATATCAGTGATGAAGAAATAGCCCAAGCTTCATTACAAGTAGCAGAAGCGAGTTTACTCAAGGCGGAAGCAACTCTAAAATCAGCCGAGGCTAATTTACAAAAGGAATTACGTAATCGACAATATACCACCATCGTATCCCCTATTGATGGCGTCGTCATTCACCGCGTGGTCAACATAGGTCAAACGGTGGTCTCGAGCATGAGCGCCCCAAGCTTATTCTTAATCGCAAAAGATTTATCACAAATGCAAATCTGGTCTGCGGTTAATGAAGCCGACATCGGTCAAATTTACCCCGGACAACCCGTCGTTTTCACAACAGATACTTTTGGCAACCGCCAATTCACCGGCACGGTAAATAAAATAAGACTTAACGCCACCATGTCATCAAACGTGGTGACCTATATCGTTGAAATTGACGTACCGAACCACGATAAGATTCTTTTGCCTTATTTAACCACTAATGTGCAATTCATCACTCACGATTATAAGAACGTCCTTCTGATTCCTAATGCAGCATTAAGATATAATCCGGAACCAATTCTTATCTCCGAACAAGGACAGGAAAAACTCAAATCCATCCATAACGAAATTGCTACGTTAAAAGAAAAAGATCCCAAGTCCACTAATGATTTAGGCATCATTTGGGAAGAAACAGACAACAAGGTATTCCCTTATCTAGTACAGACTAAAAAGAGTAATGGTATGCTCACCCCTATCCAAGGAGAAGGAATAAAAGAAGGCATGAATATCGTCACGAAGTCAACCATCGTCAATGGAGATGACCAAGCAATGGCTGCCGAATCGGGTTCGGTTAATCCATTGATGCCTACTCCGCCAAAAAGAAAGAAAAGCAATAACCAAGCTCCGCCCCATCGTTAATCTTACGAAAGACAAGTCATGATCAAACTCGTTGACATTACCAAAGTCTATCATCTTGGGGAAATTGATCTACCGGTATTAAAAGGCATCTCTTTACATATTAAAGAGGGAGAATTCGTTTCACTTACCGGAGCTTCAGGTTCCGGTAAATCTACCCTAATGAACATCTTAGGATGTTTGGATAGACCTAGCTCCGGCGAATACTTAATCGCAGGGCAAGACGTTGCTAATTTTAATGCTTCGGAACGCGCCGTTTTACGCAATAAGCGTATTGGCTTCGTCTTCCAAAACTTTAATTTATTATCTCGTACAAGTGCGTTAGATAACGTGATGATGCCGGCAGTTTATTCCCACCCGGCTTTATCAACTAAAGAGATTCGAGCTCATGCTGAGCTTTTGCTCAATATGGTTGGGTTGACGGATCGTATGGATCACACGCCTGCTCAATTATCAGGTGGACAACAGCAACGAGTCGCTATTGCTCGATCTTTAATTAATAACCCAAGCGTCCTATTAGCTGATGAACCTACCGGCAACCTTGATTCCACGACATCCAAAGAAGTATTGAACATGTTCAAGGACTTAAATAGGGAAAAAGGTATCACCGTTATCCTGGTCACTCACGATCCCAAAATCGCCAATTTTACCGACAGAGCCATCAATATGGAAGACGGGCTTATCTGTGAAGGTGTTTCATCCATGTTAAGTGCTGTAAAACAATGAAATTCATCCCTTTAATTAAAACCTGCATCAAAGCGTTGGTACGCAACCCTATGCGGGCTTCATTAACCATCTTAGGTATTATTATCGGGATTGCTTCGGTGATTGCCATGGTAGAGATCGGTCAAGGATCCTCTATTCAGGTTAAGCAAACCTTTGCCGAGATGGGCGCAGATACCATCAATATCAGACCGGGGGCCATATCTAAAAGCGGTATTAATACCGGTCAGGGCGGTCGGGCCACATTAACTCCGGCAGATAGTGAAGCCGTCGTACAAGATTGCACCTTGATCACCAGAGCATCTCCGGTCGTCCGAGCAAGCGGGCAAGTTATTTATGGCAATCAAAACTGGAACCCATCTTTAATCGAGGGTGGCTCGGTTGATTACCTCAAAATTAAAAACTGGTATGATATGGAAGAAGGACAACCTTTTTCCGAACAAGATGTTGAAGAGGCTAAACGAGTCTGTGTTATTGGACAAACAATCGCTAACGAACTCTTTAAAGGCGAATCACCATTGGGAAAAGACATTCGCATCAAGAATGTTACTTTTAAAGTCATTGGTGTGCTTCGCAAAAAAGGGGCGAATATGATGGGCTGGGACCAAGATGATGCCATCATCATCCCTTGGACTAGTGTACGCTATCGCCTACAAGGTCTTGGAGGCTCCTCATCCTCTAGCGAATCATCAAGCTCTACATCTAAAGTATCTCGTTCAGACTTATTCCCTACAACCGGGATAGATTATTATACAAGTAACTCTGATCAGCCATACAGCAATGCTCCGCACCCTAGACGATTCAAGAGCATTGACTATATCTTAGCACAAATCTCCGAGCCGGAACGCTCTTCCGACGCAGTTGATGAAATTACGGAAGTATTACGAGCAAAACATGCTTTATGCCCCGGACAAGCTGATGACTTTGTCGTTAGAGACATGGCTGAAATGACTCGTGCATTTAGTAGCACTACGGAAATGATTGCGACACTTTTGATGGTCGTAGCGATGATTTCACTCGTCGTGGGCGGTGTAGGCATCATGAATATTATGCTCGTATCAGTCACGGAAAGAACCAAAGAAATCGGTCTTCGAATGGCTGTAGGAGCCAGACCAAAAGACATTATGCGCCAATTCCTTCTTGAAGCTACTCTACTCTGTTTAGTTGGTGGCATCTTAGGCATTGCTCTTGGCAAAGGACTTTCCTATATCATCGCCAACACTCTTAAATGGCCAACAGCTTCGTCACCTGAAGCAATGATAGTAGCTGTTTGCGTATCGGCTATCATCGGCATCGTCTTTGGATGGTACCCTTCTTGGAAGGCTTCCAAAATGGACCCAATCGATGCTTTACGTCACGAATAATCTTACATTTTATATTTCATGAAATCCTTCATTCTTCTGAGCACAGCATCCGCTCTACTATGTTCATGTATGGTAGGTCCCGATTTCTCAACACCGCAGGCATCGGTACCGGCAACTTGGGCTAGCTCACCACCACCTAAATCCTCATCGCAAGATTTGGCTTCATGGTGGAATTTATTTCAGGACAATCAATTAAAATCCTTTATCGCCAAAGGTCTAACGGAAAGCCCCGATATCTTAACAGCTGTTTCAAAAATCAAACAAGCACGTAGCCAATTAACTGTAACGGGATCTACTCTATGGCCTAGTATCTCCGGCTCGGCCGGCTATAATATTGCACCCCAAAATGGCTTTAGACAAGCGACCAATCAATCTTTTAACTTAGGCTCAAACCTTTCTTGGGAGTTAGATGTATTTGGAGGTACAGGTCGTGCGGTCGAGGCACAAAAAGCAGCCTTAATGGCTAGCGTCGCATCAGCCGGTTCCATTCGCACCACCTTGGCAGCAGAAATCGCAGTGACCTATTTTAGCTGGATTACGGCTCAAGAACAATTGCGTACTGCAAAAGAGCAACTTGATATCCAAAAAACGACCCATCGTATTGCTGTGGCAAGGCATGAGTCAGGTTTCGTACCAAGATTGGATGTGGAACAAGCCACGGCTCAAGTATCAAGCACGGAAAATCAAATTCCGGCTCTTGAAGCGCAAATTGCCTCTACTCATAATGCTCTGAGCATCCTTCTTGGCACTTACAAAGGACAATTAAACATCAATCTCCCCAGCGAACATACGTTAAATATCACACCAAGCGTCCCGGTCGGCTTACCTTCCGATCTACTAAGACGTCGACCTGATATTTTAGCGGCAGAGGCAAATTTACATCAAGCCACTGCCAATTTAGGGGTTTCCATAGCTAATCTTTACCCTAAATTTTCTCTATCGGGTTCAGTCAATACCGGAGCTTCCGATTTTGGTTCCTTGTTTAAACAAAGCACTTCCGGCTGGTCAATCGGCCCGAATGTTTTACAACCTATTTTCCAAGCAGGAGCTTTACGTGCTAACGTAAAAATCCAAGAAGAGGTCGTTATTCAACAAGGCGAACAATATAGACAAGCCATCCTTAATGCAGTAGGAGAGGTAGAAGATGCCCTTATTTCTTATGGTCAATACACCAAGCAACTTGATATTACTCGCCGTACGAATCAAGCCAATAAGGAAGCAGCTAAATTAGCTTTAAAACTTTATCGTGAAGGCCAAACAGACTTTCTTAACGTCTCTTCTGCTCAGCAATCATGGCTAAGCTCTGAAGAATCCATTGTGGTTCTTAAGCAAAATATCCGAAAATCTATCGTCCAATTATCCAAGGCTCTTGGTGGCGGTTGGTAAAATTATTTTTAACATAAAAAAACCGATTTCGTAGGGAGTTTGACCTCCTCGAAATCGGTTTTTTTAATCTCTTTATCTCTCAGAAATTATTCTGCAGCTTTTTGTTGCTGTGCTTCTTTTTGTTTTTTAATGTTTTCAAGAATGCGATCTTTATTTTTGGAGATCATTCCGGAAAGCATTTTACACTGAGCAGCTTGCTTTGAATCCGGCTTTAATTTTTCAGCATCGGCTAAAATAACCAAAGCACCATCAACGTCACCTGTGGCAGCGATCGAGGCATTTGCCAACTGTACCATTAACTCTTGTTTAGTCTCAGGTAACAAACCATCTTTCTTCAAATAATCTTTTAAGAAAGTCACGGCAGCTTCTGGGCTATTCAAGCTAGTAGCCTTCGAGCTAATTGTTTTAAATAGCTCTGCTTTTTGCTCTTCTAAAGTGTTTTTGTAAGTTTCAGTAGCTTTCATTCCGGTCTTATCTTCCGGATCCAAAGTCATGATCTCATCCTTTACACCTTTATAAAAAGCATTCACATATTCTTCCGGCACATTCTTCAATGCATCAAAGAAACTTTGAGCTTTTTCCGCATTGTTAGTAGCATCTTTTGCTTTTGCAAATGCAGCATCACGCAATTTTTGTTTTTCTAAAGCAGCGCTCATATCATCCATAACGGACTTCAAGTCACGACCGCCTACAAAAGAACCAAAAGGACGACCTTCGGAATCAGCAAAAATCACCGTTGGGAAACCTTCTACTTTATACAATTGAGCAGCAGATTCATTTGCTTTTTTCTCAGCTTCAGGTAATTCTTTAGCACGAGGAAAATCCAACTGAACCAACACGAAATCTTTCTCCGCAGCAGTCAAAAATTCAGGTTTACTCATGACTTCCTTCTTAAGCATTTTGCAAGGAGGACACCAATCCGAACCGGTAAATTCAATTAAAAGACCTTTTTTTTGCTCTACAGCAACCTTTTTAGCTTCATCTAAATTAGTGTACCAAGTAGCATCGGCAAAAGCAGGAGCCACGCATCCCACAACAGCTGTTAATATTAATACTTGTTTTAACATAACAAAATCTATTTTGTACCTTTAGACTAGCTTAAAAATTAAGATGTTCAATGTTTATTACAATTTTCTCTTGGTGACATAAAAAGCAAAAAAACCGACGCAGAATTCACACTTTTTTTCTTGTCATTCAATGAGTTTGAGTTCTAAATGGACGCAATGTTTTTGTCCCGCTCTATCTTTTCCTATTTCACGATCTTGGTTGGTGCCGGATTTCTCACAAACTGTTCCCCTTCACCAACGCCTTCCGTCACGAGGGCACCAATGATCACATTCCAACCCGCCACTACGCCTTTAGTTAAGAGATCTGCATCTCAGTTAAAGCGTGAATGCGGTATTGAACAACAATTTATGTCGGAAAGTAGTCGTCTACGCCAACAAGCTAGGTCGATGAAACCTCTTTTTATCACGGTACATAGCACTCAAAATAAGCGAGCTAGTGCACGACAGCATTCGACAGCCTTATTAAATGAGCGCTTACGACATAACTGGCACTTTACCATAGATAATTACGTTAGCATTCAACACATCCCTTTGAATGAAACCGGTAGACACGCTGATAGTGGTCGTACCGGAGATATGTTTTCCATCGGTATAGAAATGTGCGAAGATCGTTCACAAATCCTCTACAAGACCTTTGACCGTACTGCCAAAACATGTGCATGGTTGATGAAAGAATATGATATCCCGCTTCGCAATGTCGTTCCTCACTATTTTTGGACAACTAAAAATTGCCCTCATGTTTTGATGGACAATGCACGACCCGGTTATAAATGGAAATGGTTCTTGTCTCGAGTTGATTATTATTTCCGATGCATCAACAGCAATCAGTCAAACTTATAGTCAATAAGTTACAAAACAAATAAGCTTTTTATGCCCAATCTCCGACTTGTAGGTGACAATATTACCGCAAATCGGAGATTGATTTCATTTATAAATTTCACTATGAATCACTCGCACATGAGTACAGTCTTAATTATCGGAGCCGGAGGTGTCGGACATGTTGTAGCTAATAAATGCGCTCAACTCCCGGAAACCTTTCAAAACATTCATTTAGCGTCTCGCACAAAAAGCAAGTGTGACGCCATTGCTCAAGACGTATTTTCCCGTACAGGCACCAGTATTACTACACATGCCATCGACGCCGATGACGTGCAAGCTACTGCTGCTCTTATTCGCGAAATCAAACCGAAATTACTCATTAACGTAGCCCTTCCATACCAAGATTTAACCTTGATGGATGCATGCTTGGAAACCGGCACACTTTATCTTGATACGGCCAATTATGAGCCAAAAGATGTTGCCAAATTTGAATACTCCTGGCAGTGGGCATACGAAGACAAATTTAAAAAGGCCGGATTATACGCCTTGTTAGGTTCCGGTTTTGACCCAGGTGTAACAAACGTATTCACATCATGGGCTCTTAAACATCATTTTGACGAAATCCACACTTTAGACATCATTGATGTTAATGGTGGCAACCATGGACAAGCCTTTGCTACCAACTTCAACCCTGAAATCAACATCAGAGAAGTTACAGCTCCTTGCCGTCACTGGGAAAATGGTGAGTTCGTAGAAACCCAACCAATGAGCTTACACCAAAGCTTCGCTTGCCCTCAAGAAGTAGGTTCTTACGAAATTTACAGAATGTACCATGAGGAATTGGAAAGCTTAGTGAAGCACATCCCAACAATTCGTCGCGCACAATTCTGGATGTCTTTCTCACCGAACTACCTCAAGCATTTGGAAGTATTGCAAAACGTAGGGATGACTCGCATCGATCATGTTACCTACAATGGAGTTGAAATCATTCCATTACAATTTTTAAAGGCTGTGTTACCTAATCCTGGTGATTTAGGTAAAACAACCAAGGGAAGAACATGCATCGGCAACGTTATCACCGGCGTAAAAGATGGTAAATTTAAAGCCGTTTATGTTTATAACATCTGCGATCACGAAGCATGTTTTGCCGAAGTAGGCTCTCAAGCTATTTCTTACACAACGGGTGTGCCGGCCATGATTGGCGCTAAATTGATCCTCGAAGGAAAATGGAGTGGTCAAGGCGTTTATAACATGGAACAAAACGATCCCGATCCATTCATGGAAGAACTCAATCTTCGTGGATTACCTTGGCAGTGCATCGAGCTCAGTGAAGAGCAAGCCAAATCACTACAAGTGATCTAATAGCTATTCCACAATTTATTCTATTCATTAAAGCGCTTTTCTCATATTATGAGTAAAGCGCTTTTTTATACTTAATCAACACCACATGAACGCACTCTCATCTACCCTATTATTTTTCTACACTGCATTAACACTTTGTGCAGGTGAGCCGTCGTGGAGAATTGCCGTGATCGGAGATACTCATGACGAGGTTCCGCAAAATCCGGCACATCATGGAGTAGCCAAAGAATACATTGACCATGCCTATCAAAACATACTCAAACACCAAGTAGATATGGTCGTTCAAGTAGGTGATTTATCTGATGCTCGTACCAAACACTATCCGGCAGGCATGGATTTCAGAGCATCGCTAAATAAAGTTTTACAACAACGAAATATTCCTTTTTTTGCAGTAAGAGGCAATCACGATCAAACAAAAAGTGATGAGTTAGGGTTTGTTAAAAATTTCTTCCCTAACGAGACACAACAAAAATTAAAGGATTTTTACAAACGTAAGTTGACTTACGGATTTCGGCATAAAAATGTAATGCTTTACTTTTTAGATGTCGATTTGACCAATCAACCCAATAATTTGTTAAAAATCGTTGAAGATATCGAGAGGCGTCAAAAACAAGGCTTTACCGCTCCTATTATTTTGATCTTTTCACACTACCCCTTACAGTCACCGCATAATCTTAAAGAAGGCATCTTTGGTGCTTCCAATGATGCTGCTGGAGCCATACAAAATAAAGTTTACGAAAAACTTGCGAACCTACCCATGCCGTTGTGGATAGCAGGTCATCTTCATGCACACATATTAGCCACCTATAAAGCACCCAACCTAAAAAGCTCCTTATTGCAGCTGACATGCGCTCCATGCGGCGAAAAAGCATTTCCCCTACCATTGATGACCGAATGGGGCAAACGAGTCAACCTGCATCAATTCCAAAGCATCGTCACGGGGTATTACATTCTCACGATTTCTGAAGATCAAATTCAAATTGATTTCTACGGAGCCAAATCTCCATGCAACGGCAATGTAGCACCACCGGTTAAACAATACAAAAAACGGCTTTCATGGAGCATTCCCATCAAGGCATCTCCACAAAAGCCGGTATTAAAAAAATAAACCGATCGACTAGGATTTTCTCAGAGCAGGAGGCAAATCCAAATCTTGTCCATCCACAATCAAACGTCTGGACGAAGAAAACTTACCACGGTCTAAAGTGTGAGCGTTTTCCGAATCATTGGAATATCGATGTAAATCATCAATCTTCTCTGAGCTTGTAAATTCTTGTATCACCTCTTCCGTTTCCGGCTCAATAACGCGTTTTTCCACAAAGCGCACCTCATTTTTCGGTGCTTCAGGGGCAATGTCATCAAATAGCTCGAAACTATCATCAACACTATCTTCTATTTCATCATCCGCATCATCTGCAGGCTCGGTTGTAACAAAAAACTCATTAGATGGGGCTCCCGGTAAGCAAATAGGGTCCGCTACAGGTTTTGTTACGATAGGTGAAGTAACAATACTTTCTTGAGGTTTTACCGATGTTTGAACAGGAGGAATGCTCACCTCTTCTACCGGTGTAAGAATTGGCGTAGTTTGACGTAAAACGGGAGCTTCTTGAGCCGTCGGAAGTAATTTAATGGACACAAAGCACATTGCTTTCATAGATGAAGAAGCCGCATTGACAGTCAATCCGATTTTAATATCTGAAAAATCACCTAAAAGTGATCTAACTTGATTCACCAAATCTTCTACTTCCGACACGGTTACATCAGAACCGATTTCAATAGAAAGCAAAGCACCTTCCACTAAATTTTCAAAATTTTCGGGCAAAAGTAAGGTCTTTTTAAGCCCTTCTACTACATCCGAAACTCGAGCAGATTCACAACCTTCTCCATTACCTACCACACAGACCGATTTACCTGAAACGGTTAGGGATTTTAAATCATCTAGTCCAATGCGTAAAAATCCTTTTGACGCCAACATGGATGGAATACTTGAAACAATTTTTGCAATGGATTCATTGAGATGATCAAAGGCGTTAATCACGCCACCATCATCATCGATCAATTTTTCCATTAAATTATTATCGAAGCAAAGCACCAAATCGGAAAGTAAGCGTAACTCAGCCAAAGTTTCATCTGCTAAAAAACAGCGATCTTTACCTTCAAACAAAAATGGGTAAGTCACCACGGATACTAGAAAGGCGCCTTGTTCTTTAGCTAATTGAGCCACGACAGAAGAAACACCCGAGCCGGTACCACCGCCCAAGCCACTGATCATCACAACAATCTCAGCTCCTTTAATTGCTCTCAAAATGGCGTCTTGTGATTCCAATGCAGCTTGTGTACCTATTGCGGCATTTCCGCCGGAGCCAAGACCTCGTGTCAATCTGGCCCCTAATTGAATTTTACGATCAATAAGAGAACGATTTAACAAACGAGCATCAAGGTTTAAAGCATATGCCTGTTCCTTGATATTTGGCTCTTCAATTAACTTTTCTACAATACTGCAACCGGCTCCACCGATTGCTAAAATGCGCATAGGATTTTCTTGGTCCATATTTTTGTTAGTGACAGGTTTTATCCACGAGAAAACCAAGATTTCATTCTGCCTAGCAGACCTCGTTTATCCGGTAGTTCCGTTTCTAAAATTTGAGCATAGCGAATCAAACCAATCGTTGTACAATATCTCGGGTCCTCAATATAACGAGGCACTTCCGACTCTTCCACATCACTAAGCATATTGATTGCTACACCATAAATATTTAGAGCCAAATCACCTATACCTCGCATCAAACTCGTACCTCCACATAAATAGACGGCTTTGCATAAACGTCGTCTAAAGGTATCTTCAGGTAATCTAGATTTAACCAAATGTAAAATTTCGTCTAATCGGTCGTGGATGATTTCATTGAGTTTAGAGCGTTCGACGACAATATCGGGCATATTTCCCGTACCTTTCAATCGTACAACTTCTCCACCCTTGCTACGGTGACCATTAGCATCACCTTGCATTTTTTTCAACAATTCGGCTTGTTCCCAAGGAATGCCAAGCATCAATGCAATATCGTTAGAAATATGATCTCCACCTAAACCGATACAACCGGAGGCAACAAGTTGACCCTCCACATATAATACATAATCGGTCGTACCACCACCAATATCAATTAAGAGAGCACCGGCCTGTTTAGCATGACGATTCAATAAAAACTGAGCTGCTGCGATAGGAGCAAAAACTACGTCCGAAATATCTAAAGGAACTTCGCGCACGCATCGGAAAGAATTGGTAATTCTCGATTTGATACCATGAATAATATGGCAATCGATATCTAATGTTCTCCCGGTTAATCCTGACGGATTAGTCAAGTTTTGCTGGTCATCTAATGAATATAAACCCGGCACACGATGAAGAACGAACTGATCATTACTTAGTGGAATATCTCTCGCAATTTCAAGCACTTCTTCCATGTGATCATGAGAAATGATATTTTCATCAGGAGGTAAACGGAAGGTGCCGCGATTATTCTCACCTTTGATATGTTCACCCGTTACCGATAAAAACACGGTTTGGATATCCACATCCGCATTTTCTTGGGCCAATTCCCAAGCATCAAAAACATTTTGAATCACGGCGGCGGCATCTTCAATTTCACCGCGCAATACACCACTACTAGGCACTTCGCCCACCCCCAAAATTGTTATGGAGCCGTCACCGGCCACTTCACCAACAACCAAGCGAGTAGTACTCGTACCAATTTCCAAGCCCACGTGTATTTTTGCTTTAGCCATGAAATCTATATTGAGTCAATTTGTTAACACTCCATATAACACACGGCAAAACTCGTAGCAAGAGCAAGAGACGCAATCAGCAAGATTTCTGTTACATCCTAGTCGGATGTCGACGTAGGAACCCTCTAGTGGAACGACCTTCGATACGCCAATTTGGTCCTTTTCCTCGTCCGGTCGTATCATATCGCAATCCGCAAATCTCTAAAAAAACGTGACCCCTCTTCGCATAAACGGTAATCCACTTACCCGGACCCGACTGTCCATATTTCATGAATAACGGGGAATGTCTGGTCGAAGTTAATAATCCGGCTTCCTTTAAAATATAAGAAGTGGATCCCGAACAATCATATGCCGTATCCTCATGTCTGCGGTGTCCGCCACCCATGCGATAGGGTTTACCTGCAATTCTATTGGCGGCGGCAATAGCACGTTTAACTTGGGAGGGGGCATTAGGTGGGGCATATGCCTTACCATTCTTTAAAATGGCTGTTTTGCCGGGGATGTAATGGTATCCGGGAATACAATCCGGAGCCTGTTGCTGTTGCTGGGTAACACAAGAAGATAACATCAATCCACACAACACCATCCCTCCTATAAAGCCTATTTGTCTCAACACCTTTCGCATAATTCCCGTGAAGTCTGACTTGCCATCCCTATCAAGACAAGCACAAAAGTAGTCAACAAACCATACTTCAAAAAACGTTCAAAAAAAATTGTGGTTTCAAAAGGATTAAACGCGTCTAACTTATAAAAAAACCGCCTCGTCATGACAGAATGAATCAGACGAGGCGATGATAAAAATCGTGTAAGTAAGGAATTACTTGCTACGCATCAAGGCATCTTTTTCGACAGCAGCCCATAGAGAATCTAAAGACGCATGTACTTGAGCACGTGAAGTTTCCACGTCATCACCAGGTTTACCATGACCAAATAAGTAGTATTTGATCTTAGGTTCGGTACCGGACGGACGCACCGCAAAACTTCTACCATCTTCCAAATCCATGAAAATCATATTTTCTTTTGGAATCGGGTCGCCTTCGACGTCCACCATATCACCACGAGAAAAATCACGAACTTTCACAACCTTAGTTCCATCAATTTCGGTCAATGGTTGAGAAATATAAGAGGCGGATAAGGCGGCAATCTTGGCAGCACCATCAGCACCTTCCATTACAAGTGATTTACCCATTTCCAAGTAAACACCAAATTGAGCAAAGAGGTCATTCAATAATTCAAGAAGGCCTTTACCGATACTTTGAGCATAAGCTGCTAATTCCGCAAACAACATAGCTGCTGCATTGGCATCTTTATCGCGTACAAAATCTTGAGAAAGATAGCCGTAACTCTCTTCACCACCGAAAACAAAATATTTACTGTACTGTAAGCGAAGGTTGCGAGTTTCCACTTCACTCATGCGACGATAATCTTGGCGCTTATCAGCAGGAATAGCTGCTTCATATTTACCGAGTTTTTGAGCAATGTACTTAAATCCGGTTAACACGTTGATCACTTGTAAACCAAAATGCTCGCCAATCACATCTTGAAGCTGAGTCGTCACAAATGTTTTCACCATAACGGCACGAGATCTATTCGAATCATTGATGATTCCCATTTCAACCATGCTCATACAGCGGTACCATGCCAATAAGGAACCGATTTGATTACCGGTTAAAAGATGCATTTCACCATCTTGTCCACGTACGGCCACCCCCATGCGGTCAGCATCCGGGTCAGTAGCAATAACGATATCGGCACCATTGTCATTCGCTTGGGCAATAGCCATCGATAAAGCCGGAGAGTTTTCCGGATTCGGAGAGGCTACCGTTGGGAAGCGTCCATCTTGAATGTCTTGGGCAGGCACAGTCTGCACATCACAGCCCAAACTCTTTAATAATGGCACGATGATATGACCACCCGTACCATGTAAATTAGTGAATACCACTTTCGCTCCGCCTTGTTGGAACAATTCCGGACGCAACATGATTGACTTCAAACGGTCTGAATAAATGGCATCAAAGTCGGCACCTAACTCCGTAATGGAACCTTGTTCCTCGATCGGTAATGGAGAATATTCTTCGCTCTTTAATGCATTCACTTCATCAATGACTGACTTATCATGCGGTGGCACCAATTGCGCACCATCACTGAAATAAGCCTTAAATCCATTATCATGAGCCGGATTATGACTGGCAGTCAAAACGACACCGGTATCGCAATTCAATTCGCGAATGGCAAACGACACTTGAGGAGTGGAACGAGGACCATCAAACAAATAAACGTGACAACCTAAATCAGAGCCGATTTTGGCGCATAATTCAGCAAAGTCGCGAGAAAAATGACGGGTATCGTGACCTACGATAATTTTTGGTTTACGTCCCGGCTCAGTAGCTTCCACATGACGCTTAACGTATGTGATTAAACCACGCATTGAGCGAGTTAAATTAAAATAATTCATGCAAGCGGTACCCACACAAGGAAACTCAGGGCGATCATTCACGGCACCTTTACCTTGTTCGGCACTTGTTACAACCTTACCAATAGTACGACCACGTAAACCACCGGTACCAAAGGCTAAAGTTTTAAAAAATCGGTCATTAAGCTCTTGCCATTGCCCGGCTTCAACGAGTTCCGTCACGGCTGGCAAAGCCACAGGAGATTTCGTACCGGCTAAAAAAAGCAAAATATTTTCTTTGGAAGACGCAAGCAACTGTCCATCATTGACAGCTTGGTCTAATAACTGTTCCAGTTTTTCCATACGTCGATTTATAAAGCAAAGAAACTCTTTCGTCTATTCTCTACATTGGCATTTTTAACATTTTTACTAGACAAAAGTTGAAACCTTAATCTTTACATATCTATATTTAATCTTCACTTCGCCTTTTATCATTGCTAGATTACTTTTATGAGTCAAAGCGACAAATTCCATATCATATTTATGGCCCATTCTTTAGGCAATGAAGAAAAGGATTTACGCTTTCGTACCCATATCATTTCGCGACTTAGTCCCTTAATCGCACCCCACACTTGCGATATCGGATTTTTATCAGGGGCATTCCCTCTCAGTAAGATTCATCAAAATCATACTGATTCACAAATCATTCATTTCCCTCTATTGTTAACAAAGGGATATATTTATTCCGTTTCATGGCCTAAAACTCTACAAGATCTTCTCCCTTCTTGGTCTTTTGAAAGCATCAAAAAATCTTTCATTCCACCATTGGTAGATTCTCCTTATTTCTTCGATTTTTTAAATGAAAACCTTACACAATTCATACAAGATAATCATTTAGACGAATCTCGAACGGAATGCCTTTTAGTGGCTCATGGTCATCCCAACAACCCACCACAACCATCCTTAGAAACTTTGTGGCAAGAGCTACGAACAAAACATCATTTTCATGAGGATTCATCGCTTTGCTTCATCAAGCAAACACCTTATCTCCATGAAAAATTATCTCATGTGAATGATCACGTAAAAGTCATCCTTCCGCTATTCATTACGGAGGGCTATCATTTTGTTTCCGATATTCCTCACGGTGATCAGCATGCCTATATTACTCTTCCTAATCTGGCACAATATCGGGAATTTGAAAGCTTCTTGGCTCGCACCATTCTTGCATTTATCAAAACCATTTAGATTCCCTAGATGTTTCCGAGACAAAATACTTTCATAATGATATCAATTATGATTTGACAACTATTATGACTTGCAGGATAACTTGCGCATGACTTCGGAACAGGGGCCTACTATATTTGATACATTTCGACAACTGGAAACAATCGGCAAGCATTTAAAGCGTAAAAGCTTTCATCGCGCAACTAACCCAAACATTAAAAATATTCTCGACTTATCAGTCAGACAATTAGCATGTTTGGGTGCTGTAAAAGACCTTACGGCAATCCATACGGACGGTATCTCATTAAAACAACTAGCCTCGTTCTTAGGACTCACTCTGCCTGCCTCATCTCTTTTAGTCGATTCAATGGTTAAAAAGGGATTACTCCAACGAAAAGAAAACCCAAGTGATCGTCGAGTCCTGTGCATCTTACTTTCCGATATAGGAAAAGAAGCATTTATGGAACTTTCTCATGAAATTGACGTATCAGTAGGAGAATTGATCAAAACATTACCTAAGGAAGATCAAGCTCATCTCATGAGGATTACTCAGCAATTATTCGAAAATTTAGAATATTGATATGAACCCATTTAAACCACTATTTACACTTGGTCTGGCAGTAGCAAGCATTGGGCTAAGCTTGGGTCAAGCACCCAAAAAAGCCCCGGCTCCAACCGTATTAGTACAAAAAGCCAAATCTATTGAAGGCAAAATCAGTCGGAACTATATAGGCAGAACCGAAGCTATTGATTCTGTCAATATCCAGCCACGAGTATCAGGTAACATTATCAAACAATTGTTTAAAGAGGGCGATCTGATCGAAAAAGGTCAAAAACTCTACCAACTCGAAGACACGCAATACAAGGCGAATGTACAAACAGCTCAAGCCAAAATTGCAGAAATAGATGCTAAACTTGAATATGCCCACAACACCCATAAGCGTTATTCCAATTTAGCGAAAACAAACTCCGTTTCGAAAGATACGGCAGATAATACGCAAAGTGCCGTACATGCTCTCGAATCAGAAAAAATCGCAGCACAAGCAGCGCTGACCATAGCCACGGACAATTTGAACTACACGGAAATTAAATCTCCGCTATCCGGGCGAATTGGTCGAGTCAGCCAATCTGAGGGAAACTACATTACTCCGCAATCGGGACCCTTAGCTACTATCACAAATCTCAACGAAGTCTATGTTAGATTTCCACTCAGTGAACGAGATTTCTTATCCCTCTTCGGATCTGCCGAAGAATTGAAAAATAATGCGGTAATAGCCGTTATCTTACCGAATGGAGAACCTCTAGGCACCTTGGCTAAAGTAGATTTTATCGATAACAAAGTACAATCCGATACTGATACATTAAATGTATGGGTCAAGGTGGATAATAAAGATGAAGCCTTACACCCGGGTAGTATCGTTACCATTAGCTTATCCAAAAAGAATCAGGAAGCAATCAACGCAGTTGATATTTCAGCCGTAATGCACGATGAAGTTTGCAGCTTTATTTATGTACTCAAACCGGATAATACGGTTGAAAAACGTAGTGTAAAACTCGGCAACCTATCCGGCAACACGCAGGGCATAAGAGAAGGATTAAATGCCAATGAAACGGTTATTATCGATGGTATGCATAAGGTAAAACCGGGTGAAAAAGTGACCCCTATCGAGACACACTAATTTAACGTGAGATTTTCATCACATGTTTTCTGAAATATTTATTAAACGCCCGAAATTTGCCATTGTTATCGCCATTGTTATGGTGATAGCCGGCAGTATTTGCGGCGTCAAATTGCCAATCGCGGAATATCCCGAGATTGCGCCTGTCACCATTCAGGTGGAAACAACTTATACGGGAGCAGGTTCCCAGGTTGTTTCCGAGACGATTGCCGCACCATTGGAAGCCGAAATGAACGGATTGGAAAATTTACAATATTTTTCATCCAACTCCGACAATAACGGTGGCTATCGCCTATCACTCATTTTCAAAAGTGGTACAGATTCGGACATTAACATGGTTAATGTTCAAAACGCCTTAAAACGAGTCGAAAGGCAACTACCGACCGATGTAGTCAATCAGGGCATCCAAGTGAAAAAACGTTCCAGTGATATTTTGGGCTTCTTTTCCTTCCGCTCCTCTTCACCGGATATGACTAACTTAGCTCTCAGCAACTACGTTAAAACACGGGTTAAAGACGAGCTGGCTCGAGTGCCGGGCATTTCCGCCGTAAACATTATGGCGGCTAAGGACTACAGTATGCGAGTGTGGTTAGATACATTGCGTATGTCCGCTTTGGATATTTCTCCCGAAGATGTTCAAAAAGCCATTAAGTCACAAAATATTCAGGCAGCCGCAGGAGCCATCGGTACGGAAGGTTCGCCCAGTCATATTCAATTCAAAGTCAATGTAACAGGTCGACTCAAGACCGTTGATGAATTTAGCAATATTATCGTCAAATCAACACCTGATGGCGCGGTTATTAGGCTAAATGATATTGCAAGAATTGAATTGGGTGCTGAAAGCTACACCGGTTCTAGTAGAAATGATGGTCAACCTGCCGTCAACTTGGCTGTTTATCGTAATGCGGATTCCAACGCCTTGGAAGCGATGAACGGAATTAAAGCGGAATTGGAGCGATTATCTAAAAAATTCCCTGAGGGCATGGAATATATTGTGAGCTATGATCCCACGGAATATATCACTGCCACCATGGCTGAAATCAGCATGACTTTAATCGTAGCCTTGGTTTTAGTTATTGCCATCACCTACATTTTCTTACAAGACTGGCGAGCAACTCTCATTCCCGCTTTAGCCATACCGGTTTCATTATTGGCGACATTTGCCGTATTATTACCATTAGGCTATAGCATCAACGTTTTGACTATGTTTGGTCTGATCTTAGTAATCGGCTCTCTAGTTGATGATGGTATCGTTGTCGTGGAAAACACCGTGCGCATTATGGAAACGGAGCATCTTTCCGCGAAGGAAGCGACTCGTAAGAGTATGAAGCAAATTACGGGAGCTATCATCGCCACTACTTTGGTGACAGTAGCTATTTACGTACCTATTGGCTTTTTCGGTGGTATGGTTGGCAATATCTATCGCCAATTTTCCGTCACCATGTGCGTAGCTCTATGCTTTTCTACCATTAACGCTTTAACGCTCAGCCCTGCCTTGTGCAGCCTTTTACTCAAGGAGAGAAAACCGGGACAAAAAAGAATCGGATTGTTTACTCCATTCAATAAAAGCCTTGATTGGAGCCGTAAGTTATACTTAACCATTTCAGGATTTTTTGTTCGCCATGCATGGCTAACCATTATCGCCTTGATTACTTTATTGGCGTTAAATTGGCAATTATTTACCACGACCAAGACCAGTTTCTTACCAAAAGAAGATAAAGGCACGATTTTCTGTGAAATCCAGTTACCACCGGGTGCAACATTAGCCCGTACCGAATCCACCCTACGTGAAGCGGAACAACTCCTCTTGGGATTAAAAGGGGTCAAACAGGTTACGTCGGTGTCAGGATTTAGCTTCATGGGAGGTAATGGCGAAAACTTGGGGATGTGCATTGCACGACTTGACCCATGGGAACAACGAACCACCCCCGATCTATCTATTGATGCCATCATGGCTGAAGCAATCAAGCAAACTCATGGCTTGGCTTCCGCTAAGGCAACGGTCTTTACTCCACCGGCCATTATGGGTCTCGGCCTTACAGGGGGTGTTTCTTTCAGACTTTTGGCTCAAGGGGATGAAACTCCGAAGGATTTGGAAAGAGAAGTACAATCTCTCTGTCAACAAATCAGCCAGATGCCCGGAGTGTTTAGAGCATTTTCCAGCTACGAAGCGAACACACCTCAGCTATTCTTAAATGTTGACCGCTCAAAGGCGGAAAGCATGAAAGTGCCTACTAACCGCATTTTCACCACCTTGCAAGGCAAACTAGCTTCCATTTATATCAATGATTTTAACATGGAGGGTTATACCTTTAAGGTGAAAATGCAGGCTGATCCTAAAGACCGTAGCAACATTTACGATATCATGAATACCTACATCCAAAATGATGAAGGAAACATGGTACCTCTTAGCTCGTTTGCTACTTTATCCTATATGGTCGGGCCACGATTGATTCAACGCTTCAACCAAAGTATGTCTGCCGAAATCAGCGTACCGCTCAAACCGGATGGCAGTAGTGGTAACATCATGAAGGCAATCGAACAGCTCGAATTACCGGCAAATTATGAAATCCAATGGACCGATATGAGCTATGAAGAAAAGAATAACGAAGGCGAAATTGCCGTCTTGATGGCATTAGCTATTGTATTCGGCTATTTATTCTTGGTGGCTCAATACGAGAGCTGGACGATACCTATGTCCGTAATTTCTTCCGTTTGTGTAGCGACTTTAGGAGCATTGGTAGGCTTAACCATTTGTGAAATCCCATTAAGCATCTACGCGCAGTTGGGGTTAATCATGTTAATCGGTCTAGCCAGTAAAAATGCTATTTTGATGGTAGAGTTCTCCAAAGACCAACGACAACAAGGTGCCACTATTCATTTTTCCGCACTGGAAGGAGCCAAACAACGATTCCGTGCCGTATTAATGACAGCCATTTCATTTATCATCGGGGTATTCCCAATGGTGATAGCAACAGGCGCAGGTGCTGCCAGCCGTCAACATATTGGCATTACCACCTTTGCCGGCATGATAGCCGCTACCCTCTTCGGTATTATTTTAATTCCCGGTTTATACTCGATCTTCCAGAGATTCCGAGAATGGGGAAAAGGTAACAAAGCTTAATAACTTAATACCCGAAGCAAGTTGATCATTGCTTCGGGTATTTTTTTATCAAATTAATCTAAACGTTTTTTATCGTCTACGACGTAACAAAAGTCCGGACAAACCAATGATGCCAAGAAGGGCACTTGAAGGCTCAGGAATTTGATTAAGAGTAATAGTACCATTTGTTTGATAATCACTCATATCTACCTTCCATCGTTCTCCATTTAGACCTACCAAGACATTAAGATCTTTCCATCCATCAGGAGCAATTGTTTCATCAAACAATTTTATAGTGACTTGATTGAAATCAACTCCTGTTAAAGCATCCAAATTAAGAACCATATCATTATTTCCGGAAAAGGCCGTATTTGAGCCGAATAGTCCGGAATAATCGGCATACATTACATTATCCACCATTGAGAAATCTGTAGACATCATGGTCAACGATATGTTTCCGGAAAAAGTAACCCCACCTTGACTTGAGATACTTCCTGTTTTACCAACAAATTCTAGATCTGAAGCAATAATTTGCGGTGTCGTACCAGTTAAGGAAAGACTATTACCCAATATAATACGGGTACCCGTAGATGTCTCCAATTTTGAAGCATCCAATTGAGTGGACCCACTAATATATAACGATGCCTTATCTGCGAGCACTATCGATGAATATCCTTTAATCACTGATTCTGAAGAAATCTTAAATTGACTAGAATCTGAAACACGAATAGTAGCACCACTCAGATCGTTATTTGTGTTAGTAAACTCTACAGTTGATTTTTGTGAGATATTTACAACATCAAATTGTTGCAAAGTAGATGCAATTTGACCTTTTACATTTTCCACATTGAGCGTTTTAGTTCCGGTTACAGTTCCTCCTGCCAAGTTTCCACCTGAAATAATTTGTGATGAGGTCATCCCCAAAACATCGCCTGATTCGGCGGAGAAATCTTTGATCGTAATATTGGTCCCTTTTCCTACATTACCTCCATTACGAGAACCGCCATAAATATTAGTATTGATGACAAGTTTTTCACCGGATTCACCCGAAATCATGACATTGGTTGATCCGGAAACATGACCGGCATCACCACCACCATAAATACCATTTTTGCTATTAGCCGTCGTATTTACATTAAAAGTACCGCCTGTTATATACACGTTGGTATTACCGGCAACAGTTGTAGTAGAGGCATATCCTGCTCCGCATACCCAAGAGTTATAAGTACCGCCTGTAATCGTTACATTAGCATTCCCGGATACTGTTCCGGCAGTACTATTACCACCATAAATAGCACCATAGCCGACATTAGTGGCATTTAATGCTCCATAGGTGCCACCTGCTAGAAGCACATTAGAATTACCGGTAATAGTACCCTTCCAACTACCGCCAAATATAGCACCTACGGCACCTGAGTTATCAGTACCATACATCACGAGACCCGACGTAGCGGTAACTTCAATATAAGTATTACCATTAATCGTCTTTTCTCCAAATGAACCCCCTAATATACCGAAATTATTACCGGGTGCCGTAATGGTACTGCAAAACTTTTGATAAAGATCTCCTGTAACATTTCCCGATGTTCCGCTAATCCAACGATTTCCTATACCGGTATTTGTCAAAGAAATACTGCCGGAATATTCAACATAATAATTTCCGGTAACGGTACCGGAAGTAACTCCACCTATTCGATTAGCAAAAGTACCCGATAATGAATAATAACCGCTAGAACCACCATGCCAGATTCCACTACTTCCATTTACAATTGAAGCAGATCCTGTAAACCCAAACGAATTAGGACTTAAGGATTCAACTTTAATCACATTGGGGCCTTTAAGGACTAGTGATTCGAAATGATTCGTTTCCAAATCAGGAGCATAAGTACCACTACCCAAAGCGATACCCCCTATACCTGCAAAAGAATTGCCACCATTGATATTTCCAATAGTAACACCATCATACGATGAACCCGTACTAGTTGAGCTAAGGCTCTCACCAATTAACATGCCGTTATACCAAATGTAAAAACCTTCGCTTATACCTTGAGACGAGTCTCCTAAAATGTAGCAGACACGATAATCATTCATTGCATTGAGATTTACCCCATCATGTGTATAAAGCAAAGTATCTCCCCAAGAAATGGTATTCGCCGTAAAGTTCAATATACCGGATTGTTCACCATTACCCACAGCCATTGAAAATTGATTATTAGCAATTTGATCATACAACTGCAAACTCAATTCCACACTAAAACTTTCCGGGGACAGCCCATTCCATGAAAAACTTTCGGCGTCGCCTGCTTGTGTACTATTTAAATCCCAATAAAGCTGATCTCCTTGAGTTTTTTCAGCCCAACCATTACCAACTAATTGATGTTGCCCGACTAAATTGCCTGATTCAAATTGATTGGCAGCTAATCTTTGTTGGCCAACTGTTCTCTGTCCGGTACCTAACATTTTAGCTACATTGCCGGCCATGATAAGTTCACCCTGAGCTGAGGGATGATAATTATCCCCATTAAAAGTCCCATTAGATGGCATCCCTGTGGTAATATCATAGTATTCAACAGATGACGTATCAGTCGACCATTTGGACGCATTACTTTGGAATGAAGCATTAGCGCTATTAACAGTAGCTGTAGAGAGCCCCCCTTTGGGAGCTGTGATACTCATTACATAAACTTTAGTATTAGGATTTGCCGCTTGATACGCCTTCACGATGCTTTCAACATCTGCTGTCAATTGTTCGACTGTACGACCTTTTGACAAATCATTAGTACCTAGCATAATGCACACAGTATCTCCGCCGGCATAAGTCACATTCTCTCCATACGACTTTTCAAAACTATCTTTTGTATTATTATCCCACGCCAAATAGGTGTTATCTCCGGTAGTAGCGGGATTATTTAATCCCAACCAATTATAAACGGAACCTACTCCATAATTAACACTATCTTTTCCTTCTTGAGCACCGGTACCGTAACCTGTACCAATCGCTGTTGAATTTGCTATCCATGATGCCTGCCAATTAAAATGGCCTTCGTGGATGTTGACTGCATTAAAATCTTGGTTTCCATATCCTGCTAATGAAGTTGTTGAATTATTATACGTACCTGTTTGAGATCCGGCAAACGAGTAGTCTTGCCCATAAACATATCCGTTATCTACCAAACTTTTCCAATACGCATAACGAAAACTAGGACCTTGAGAACTTCCTTGAGTGATCGAATCACCTACAAATACGAGATCACCTAATGTAGATTTAGCTAAAGATGTAGACACCATGCATGGAGCCATTAAACTCATAAGAGCCATACATATAAAACTTTTACCTTTATTTTTCTTAATGGTTATTTTCATAATTGCAATTGTTTAATCATATATAAACTAGAATCCAAAAATCTCCCCATTTTACACAAAAAAATACACAGGTAATCTATATAGAGAAATTTGCAGACTATTTTGAGTCTAGTAATGCCTAATCAATGTAGCAATATCTATTCCATTAAATTATCATTTAAAGCACAAATAACTTATTTTAAACATATTTACAATAAATAATACAAATATACGCAAAAAAACAAGACCATACAAATGGTCTATTTCATCTTATAGGCACATAGTAGAAACGGAGCAGGTTTGAGAGTATTTAATAATTCATACTTGGCAATTTTCCAATTGGCTCCGTCCCATGAGCTAAGCAAAGATTGCACGCGTTGGGCTTCGATATCGCCACCGGTATGACCGGGATAGCACATCACGGTTAGAGCCCCTTGGAGGGACAATAATTTACCTGCTTTTTCTATTGCTTCCAATGTTTCATTTGACTGGGTAATCAAGGATGGATCGCCTCCTGGCAAATAGCCCAAATTAAACATAATCACACGCGGTGGATTCATTTCAAGATGATCCATTTCCTTATGGTTCATGCAAAGAAGCTCATAAACAGAAGCATCAACACCATTTTCTTTTAAACGGATTCGAGTATTTTCCAAAGCCTCGGGCTGGACATCAAAAGCATAGACTTTTCCTTGGTCACCTACCAATTGGCATAATAAAAGAGTATCATGACCGTTGCCTGCCGTAGCATCTATCGCAGTGTCTCCAGGGCTTAGTAGAGAGCTGACGATCAATTGTGTAATACTTGTAGGTCTACTCAAGGACGATGCATTCATGAGCCCATTGTAAAAGGTGTTTTGATAATGACAATATTTCAATCATTTTTTCACTTAAGATATTGCTAGGGAGTGATGAGTTTTATATGCTCACCACATTGGGATATTTATGTCCCACAAACCCTCCTTTATCATTATGACTAATAGACGTTCTTTTATCAAAAAAACCGTTGCCGTAGGAGCTGTGGCAGCCGTATCGGATTTTGATAAACTTTTAGCTCAAACTCCGGCCCCTCAACAGGCAAAGGGAGCTACGGATCTCGTTGCGGTACGCGACGGCTCACGAGCAGACATGGTGAAAAAAGCCATCGAGGAACTTGGCGGAATCAAAAATTTCGTTAAACCTGACCAAAAAGTCGTCATCAAACCAAACATCGGTTGGAATAAAGGCCCGGAATTTGGTTCAAACACCCATCCCGAAACCGTAGGTGCCATCGTCGCCCTATGTAAAGAAGCCGGAGCAAAGGACATCGTCGTATTTGATCATTGTTGTCACGATGGTGCTTACGAAGGTAGCGGAATCAAAGAAGTGGTTGAAAAAATGGGTGGTCGCATGGTGACCGGTGCCGACCAAAAGCTTTATAAGGAAGTTGATATCCCTCAAGGTAAAAAACTCACCAAAGCTCAAGTACACCAAGATGTGCTTGATTGTGATGTTTTCATTACTTGCCCACCACTCAAACACCATAGTGGTTCAGAAATGACCGCTTGCATGAAAAATGCCATGGGTATTGTTTGGGATCGTGGTGCATTCCATAAAAACGATCTTCACCAATGTATCGCAGATAGTGTTTACATCCGCAAACCGGACTTATGTATCTTAGACGCATACATGCCTATGGTGCGCAACGGCCCCGTTGGCAAAGATAAAAATGATTTGGTAGAGAGAAAAACCCTCATGGCATCCCGCGATATCGTAGCGATCGACGCAGCAGGAGCAGCCTTACTTAACCAAGCGGGAAAAATCCGCCACGTACAATTAGGTGAGGAAATGGGTATTGGCTGTGCTAATTTAAGCAAGCTTAATATCAAGAGACTTTCCCTCTCCTAAAACAAATTCACTTTTTTCATAGTTGCCGAGATTTTCAAAAATCTTTCGGCAACTATTTCTGTTTTTATACGTATTATACGAACAAAAGATGACTACTAAACTTAAATGGATGCGTATCATATTGGCAGGCATCGTTTTCTTATGTCTGAGTTATGCCTTCTTAGCGAGAATCCCTATTATTGAGCAAATGGGAGCTCACTTAAGCAAGCCCCTGCTTGAGGAAGCTTCATGGTTGGCTCATATCCAATTCATCCCGTCTCTTTTAGGCTCCATTCATGGGGTCTGGCTCAGTATTGCCCTATTTTCCGGCATTTTTCTGCTGACCTTGTTATTTGGTCGAGTCTATTGTTCAGTCATTTGCCCATTGGGTATTACCCAAGACATTTTATATTGGATTCGTAGTTGGATTACCCCAAAAAGTTGGCTCCGTTATCGCAAGGCTATCCCTTTTGTAAGATATGCCGTACTCATACTTTTAGCGCTCGGATGCATTATCGGATTTTCCGCTTATTCTCTTAACTGGATTGATCCGTATAGCATTTATGGCCGCATGATGAATATCCTCGTACAACCGGGAGTGTCTGCCATCAACAATAGTATAGCCGGATCCATGGATTCTGCCGATATTGTGAGAGTACCGGCTTATCATGCCGGCTGGTTAGCTTTAGGTATCGTTTCGGCAACAATGTTAATCGTTGCGATAATGAGTATTTGGAAAGGCAGATTATATTGTAATACGATTTGCCCGGTAGGAACGGTGTTGGGGATTATTTCTCGTTTTTCCCTTTTCCGTATTGGTTTTGACAAAGATGCGTGCAAACGTTGTGGCAAATGTCTCAAAGCATGCAAGGCTCAATGCCTCGACTTAAAACAAGGCACTGTTGATTCATCTCGATGTGTCGCTTGCTATAATTGTATGGATGCCTGCTCGGAACACGGCATCAAATACAGATGGTTCACCAAGGTGAACAAAGGAGCATCTTTTGGCAAAGCTTGCAAAAAAACTTGCGAATCTCCAAAAAATCAAGAAATGGCCATTGAAGAATCCAAAAAACTTTTGCCCGATCCATGGGGATTAAGTTCTCGTCGAGCATTCCTTGGCACGGCAGCATTAGGTGTGGCCAGTATGGCTCTAAGCAGCTGCAAAGCTCAAGGTGCTGCAGTCTTAGACCCGACTAAAACAGTCTTACCTCCGGGGGCTGGAAATTTGGATCGTTTTTTAGATACGTGTACGGCTTGTCAGCTCTGTATAGCCACCTGCCCAACGCGTGTGCTACAACCATCCGGCTTGGAATTGGGTGTTAAGGGTTTCATGAAGCCTCGTATGGATTTCCGTACCAAATACTGCTTATATGATTGCCATCGCTGTGCGGAAGTCTGCCCTACCGGTGCCATCCAAAAAATGAAAATTACGGCAGAACCGAAAGAAACCATTCAGACCAAAGATACCACTAGAATAGCGGTTGCTTCATTTTATCCTTGCCGTTGTTTAGTGAGACGTGAAGATATGGATTGCGGAGCCTGTACGGAGCATTGCCCGACCAAAGCCCTCTACACAGTCCCTTATATCGGTTCGGATGGACAAGAACACCGCATCCCCCGTTTGGATCCCGATCTCTGCATCGGTTGCGGAGCTTGTGAATACGCTTGTCCGGTAACTACGGAAAAAGAAGAAGCAGGAGATTTCCGTAAAATGTGCGGATCTTGTGCAGAATCAGTAGGCATTTGTGATTTTAAAAAGCAAAAGGGCAGAAAGAAACCTGACCGAGCCATTATCATACGCGCCGTAAACCCACAGCAACATGCTAAAAAGAAATTTGAAGAGAAAGCTATAGACCCCGTCGGCGATGTAGATTTTCCTTTTTGACAATTCCGTCACAAACCCGCAATTGACTTTGCGGGTTTTTTATTGAGCATTATCCGTGTCAAAATTGTCACTTGAGTGTCACTGACTCGTCTACTACAGTATGAAACCCACCCCAACCACGAACCTTATTCATGTTTAAATATTATTTGCGTAGATTTGCACCGCTTTTCTACATTTATGTCGGTTTAGAAATATTAAGTTTTATTATTATTTCCATCATTGAACGCAACCAAATTGACTGGGGCTTTATCGCTTTATTCAAAACGATGGGGGTCTTCTGTGTAGAAGTAGCGATTGCTCTTCTCTATTTAATGATTCCCTATACTTTATATTTAATGGTCCTACCAAAAAAATGGTTAGGAACAAAAATTGATAAAATTTTAACCGTTATAGGATTTGCCATTTTTGTAGCTCTTTTCACTTTCGAAGATGTGGCAGAAGGCTTTTTCTGGAATGAGTTTGAATCAAGTTTTAACTTCATTGCCGTTGACTATTTGATTTATACAAAAGAGGTAATCGGTAATATGTGGGAATCATATCCCATTATCCCCATCTTTTTGGGCTTGGGTATCTTTACCTTCATTGTCACCTGGTTGTTTCGAAAAAAATTGGTACCTTCATTTACAGCTCCTTCATGGAAAACCAGATTCTTTGTTTTCATAGGCAATGTAACCATCTGCGTTTTAAGCTTTTTTATCTATCAAACCTCATATAGTGAATCCATCGGAAATCGTTATAATGCAGAAGTCGCCAAAGATGGCCTTTATAGCTTATTTAATGCTTTCATCAATAATGAATTAAGCTATAGAGATTATTATATCACAATTCCGGATCAAGAAACGGCAAGCATCTTACAAAACGATATTGCCACGCAGGGTCTGACTTTTAGCCCCTCTGAATCGCATGAAATTGAACGAAGCGTTGAAACAGAAAACCAAGCCATCACACCCAATGTCATCGTAGTAGTGATGGAAAGCCTTGGTTCGGAGTTTCTAAAAGAATTTCGAGAAGACGGTCAAGATGTCACTCCTCGTTTAGCTGAATTAGGCGCAGCAGGTATCTTTTTCCCTAAGACATACGCAACCGGTACTCGCTCAGTACGAGGTCTTGAAGCGGTCAGCACATCTATTCCTCCCTTGCCGGGCATGGCCATTTTACGTCGAAAAAATAATGAAAACCTTCAAACCATGGGCTCTATCTTCCAAGAAAAAGGCTATGACGATCGCAAATGGATTTACGGAGGCTATGGCTATTTTGATAATATGAATTATTATTTTGGCAATAATGGATTTGAGGTCTATGACCGTACTTCTATGGATGACATTGATATCATTCATTCAACTACATGGGGAGTTTGTGATGAAAACCTCTTTGAAAAAAGCATCAAGGAAGCAAACAAATCTTATGAAAGCGGAAAACCGTTTTTACAATTTGTTTTCACGACTTCAAATCATCGTCCATACACCTATCCGGAAGGTCGCATCGACATTCCATCAAAAACAGGTCGATTAGGCGCTGTTAAATATGCCGACTGGTGCGTAGGCAACTTTATAGACCAGGCTAAAAAAGAACCATGGTTTGATAATACGATTTTCGTATTTGTCGCTGACCATGGCGCAGGTAGCGCCGGTAAACAAGAGTTGAATCCGGAAAAACACCTTATTCCTCTGATTTTCTATAGTCCCAAATTGATCACCCCTCAACGACTTGATTATTCTATCAGCCAGATTGACACTCTCCCCACTTTATTAGGATTGCTCAATTGGGATTACAAAGCCAATTTCTACGGTAAAGACGCACTCAAACCGGATTATAAATCACGCTTCTTTATCAGCAACTATCAAAATATCGGTTACGGAGAAGGTGACCAAATGGTTGTCATGAAACCGGTTAAACGCGTTGCTTACTATCAAAATGGCGAACACGTAAAAGAAACTCCCGAACGAGAAGCCCTCATGAAAAAGGCTATCGGTTACTACCAACACGCCAGCGATTGGCGTAAACATTTAAAACAGGATACGCAAAGATCCAATTAAACGTGAGTCTAAGCTTAAACACCCTTGAACCAAACAAAGGATTCAAGGGTGTTTTTTTTAATTTAATCAAAAAGATAATTACGATTGAGGATACCCTACCGATTGAGCATATAAGACTTTTTTAGACTCGGGCAAATTTAGAGATTTACCTAATTTCTCTTTGTCCACTAATCCACGAAAGACGGTAGCAAGACCTTCTGATGCGCAGAATAAATAAACATTTTGACCGATAAAACCGGCATCACAATGAGCGACCATCTCTCTTCTGACCGGATCCGGATGAGATTCTTGCTTTTTCGTATCTAACACATAAACAAGATTAATCGGAGCCTTTGCTACAAAATCTTGAGTTCCGGTATCGGCTCGAAAATCTCCCTTCACCTGTTCGGTGAGTTGGTGTGATTCGGGATCAAACAAGTAAGCCCCATCCTTGGTCACCACATAGATTTCAATTGCATTACAATTGCGAGCAGAAGGAGCCGTACGATAATCAGGGTCATCTCGATTTACCCCTTGGGCAGCCCAAAGCATATTCGACAATACTTGCTTAGGAATCTCCTTATCGGAAAATTCCCGTTGCGTTTGTCGCTGTTTTAAGCAATTCATCAAAGGTTGCCCCCCTTCCATATTAGGTTTTGGTATATTCATATCGGAAAATCCCGTCGAAATCATCGACAAGGCTATTAAGGATTGAACAATAGTTTTCATATCGGAATTTTTAAAACTGATTAGAATATCTCAAATATAACAATCGTTGGCAAATATTTGTTTTGACGGTTATAGAAGATTATTCAATGCATCAATAATTAAACTAATAGCAAAGAGGTGCGTCCCCTTTTTGCTTGCAGAGAAATCATATCAGTTTAGAATATCCTAAATATGTTGTGTGCAGCTAATATTGCTTATGATATCGAGGTTGATGGCGAACCTCTTTGCCTCTTGAATGATGTGTACTTTGAAGTACCTAAGGGGCATTTTATGGCCATCGTAGGTCCTTCAGGCTGTGGCAAAACAACATTATTAAAAACCATAGCAGGCATGAATGCCGAAACGGAAGGTGCGTTTTTTTGGAACGGACGCGATCTTTCCGAAGAAGATTTTGAACCGTATGAAGTAGGCTTTGTTCCTCAATTTAGCATTGCCTATGATCAATTGACCGTTGATGAAAATATCGAATCTAGTGCAAAGCTCCGTTGCCGCTTTAATAGCCCCGAAGATTTAGATCAACGAATTGAACAAATTTTAATCGAAACAGGGTTAACGGAAATTGCCGACCGTGATGTAAAAATCTTATCCGGAGGTCAAAAAAGACGTTTAGCCTTGGCTATGGAACTAACATCTCAGCCTAGCTTGCTACTTTGTGATGAAGTAACATCAGGCTTGGACCCACGATCAGAAGAGGACATCGTTAAACTCCTTCATCAAATTTCTCGCCAAAATGGAAGAATTGTTATTTCCGTAACGCATAGTTTGGCTCAATTGGAGCTTTACGATTCCATTCTCGTTTTACATCAAGGTTATGTTGCTTATCATGGATCACCTCGCGGAATGTCTCATTATTTCGGAGTTGAATCTTTAGAAGACGTTTACCCCAAACTTCAAGAACGCACAGGCGAACAATGGAACCGCTCATGGGGAAAACGCCGCGAAGCTTACTACGCGAAACTAGAAGTCGACAGACAAGAAAAAATCCTTCAAGGTGAATTTGTCATTGATGGAGAGGATGAGGACGAAAAGCTCGTTGTCGATGTAGAAATAGAACCGGACGATAAAGAGCCGGTAAGCAATGAGGAGATCGAAGAACGCGATGATGATGTGGCAGAGGATCCTCGCACTCCTTCCGTTCTCAGTCAATTTTGGACTCTTTTTGCAAGAAGATGGAGAATTTTCTTTCGAGATAAAACCCAATGGAGCTTGCAGCTTATTATGATTTTACTCTTCCCCATCCTTGTCGCCATGTTTTCGGACAAAGGAAGTGGGCAGATTATTTCCCTATCCGCTACGGAAAGTGCTCTTTCAATTAAAAATGATATTGAGACCCAACAATTAAACATGAAAACCGGCTCGGCCGTATCCGGCATTATCATGTTTCAAGTCATCTTATTGGGTTTGATGGGTTCGAATAATGCGGCACGCGAAATCGCCGGAGAACGAGCAATCGTAGAAAAAGAAAAATATGCCGGTATGAAGGTATCTTCATACATGCTGTGCAAATGGATGTTTTTAGGAACATTAGTACTTGTGCAGTCGATATGGATGTATTTATTCGTCAACTTTTTCTGGGATAGAGGGGGCGGTCTTACTCATTTAAGTTTCCTTATCTTGGCAAATGCCGCCATGACCTCGGTTTGTTTAGCTATTTCCGCCTTAGCTAAAACGGCAGATCAGGCATCACTACTTAGTATTTATCTTGTAGGTTTCCAACTACCTTTATCTGGAGCAGTATTAGCACTCCCTACTTTTGCGGAATGGGTTATTCGTCCATTCATCTCAGCTTATTGGGCATGGTCAGGTAGTATCTATTCCCTAAAATCCGACGTTTTAGGTTCGGTGAAAAATGTATTGGATACGAATTTGACCGAGATAAACCAATGCTATGTAGTATTGGGCATACATATTTTAGTAGGAATGCTTGTAGCGTTCGGTGCAAGCCGAGCAAGCAAGTGGGATGCATAATTAAAAAAAACACTATCAACCAACTCATCAATAATATGGCTCGTAGAGCATCAAAAAAAGCAGTCAATCTATCCGCAGGTGCTATCATAGGCATCGTAGCTGTTATCATAGCAGCCGTTCTTGGGATCATCCTAATCAAGAAAGAATCCACCACTACGACAAGCGGAGACATTCCTTGGAATGTCTTAGTTAATAATCCTTCTCATTTAGAAAACAATTCTTATAAAATCCAGGGAAAAGTAGGCGATCGCTTTCCAAGGGGAAAAGCTGAACTAATCACCTTTTTATGCAAAGATGGCACAGGCAGAGAATTGCCTATTCCCATCATTATTTATCCTGAGGTAAAACAAGGGATCAATATCAATCGAGATCAAGAATATATGATCGACATTCGTGTAGAAAATTTGAGCAACAACATCAAAGGTCTCTGCATCGCTACAAACATTCAACCTAAATAATAGTATCTTATGAAATCTCTTGCCATTATCTCTTTGGCGTTTCTTGGCACATCGGCGATGGCCCAAGTCCTCTATCAAGGAGGAGGCAACCAGCCTACGGCACAACCGACAACACCGGCTCCTACTAATAACACGCAAACGGTTAATTACGGCAATCAGCAGGATGCCAAATCTCTATATGGGAACGAATTGCCCTTTTTAAACCCCCAAGATGGCACTATCACCCTTAATGGACAATCTTTTACTCTAGGCGGAGTACGCGAAATCGAAGCTCGTTTTAATAAATACCTAAGCGAGCCGGAAGAAGGAACAAAAGAAGCTACGGAATATCAAAAAATCATCAACAAAATCTACGAATCTTTATCCGTAAAGAAGATTGATGCCAATGCGATGAAAAAAACGGTAGATTTACTCTATCAAGCAGCATCGAACCCCTTAGATGGTGGTGTTTCGGATTCATTAGCCCAATCCATGTACACAGCGGTTTTAGCCAGGCAAGGTGGCAATAATAAAGATAAAGAGGTAGATATGATTGAAAAGGAACTCAATCGTATTGCCAATTCGCTCAAGCTGATGGAGGGTGGATATCAAGGTATTCCTCTTGGTAATGATACCAAAGACGGAAATAAAGATAACAAATCTACTAAAAGAGATGATCCTCGTTATGTTTATTTGACAAAACGAGCAGCTGAACTCCAAGCCCAGAAACTCAAACTAGGAGCCGAACGTACCGTGACGCTAGCCGAAGCAAAAGTGATGTATCAAGCAGGGATTATTCAACTTTTCGGTCAACGACGTTTTGATCACGTGTCGATTGCTTGCCGCGCTTACAGTAGGCTTTTCTCTGATGGCGACACGCAATTAAAAATCGATAAGGATTCGGATGCGGCAAAGATTTTCGGCGGGACATTAGGCATTCAGCCCACAGTTGCGATTGTGGACAATATGTCTCGAGAAATAGCAAGAGATTCTGCTAAGCATATGAAAGCCGTCAGCCACTTGGTTGACTCAGGTAACTACGTAGATGCTTTAGAACGTTTGCAAGAAGCACATCTTATTGGCGAATTTATGGCTCCTGTGAGCACATTCTCCTTTGAAAAGAAACAAAAGCTCTACAACTTTAAACGTGATGTGGAAAAGCTTTTCGAATGTATGAATGGTAAAGATTTTGGTGAAGCTCTAAAACTTGTTGATAGTTTAAAATCACAAGCTAAAGACTTCCCTACCGGCAAAGCAGAATCAGCCATCAGCGCAAGCGTGTTTGCCAGTGATGCGTGCATCACTCAAGGATGGGACGCTCTTCACTCAGGCGATAAGATCAAACTCGAAGAATGCATTGGCAAAGCAATAAGCATCTGGCCGAAAAATCCGAAACTGATGGGATTAAGAGATGCCATGATGCAAGCCAGCCAATCAAAAAGTGCCGTTGAGGGCTTTAAACGTTATTATAAAGACAAGGATTTCCGCAAAATTTACGATAACCAATATGAATTTGCCCTTTTGGTTAAAGACGATCCTGAGTTGAACAAGCAATTTAAAGAGGTCATCAATAACATTATGAAAATTGAGCGGTCCCTTGCCGCAGCAAGAGAACGTGAAGCAATGGATGACGTCTTTGGAGCATGGGAAGAATTAACGATCTTGCGCGAAAACGAGCCGGAATTATTCCGTCAAGATGCCGTTCTTAGCGATAAATATCTGGAACTTACGCCTAAAGCGAGTCGCCTGAGCGATTTACTCAATCAAGCAAAGACCCAAAAAGCATCAGGAGAGGTAGGGTCTGCTCTATCAAAATATATGGAAGCGAAAAAACTCTACATCCACTCTCGTCTAGCAAAACGTGGGCTTGATGAATTGCTCGAGGTGGTTCTTCCTATGCAATAAAGGCAATACTAAACACTTATCATCAAAAAAGCTTGCGTGACCTCATGATCACGCAAGCTTTTATTTTAAAATAAACTATCTTATTATTAATTACTTCAATCGAAAACGGACTTGTCCCCAAAGAGCTTTTAGAGCATTGAGAGGTCTCTTGCGTAAGCGATGGCGACCTTTTATGGAACGATGCTTTAACACATGAGCCTTGTTGTAAGTTTTTTCATGATTTTCAATCACTTGCACAACTTGTGCATAGAGATTATATTTTTCCAATAAAAGTTTTCTCGCTTCTTTCAAGGCTGGCAACGCCTTCTCATAGGCATTTTGATCAATAGCATCACGAATGATTTGATAAGCAGCCTCAGGATCATCTAGCGGAATAGGAATGAAAGAACCTTCTGGCAAACATTCATGTGCCTTTGGGTCACCGGCGTAAAAGTTCAAAGCAAGAGGCAAAATAGGGTCAGCCAATTTTTCAGTCCAATGATGAGGAGCGCAGTAGTTTTCTATGGAA
Source organism: Akkermansiaceae bacterium UBA7331 (assembly GCA_002471255.1). Taxonomy (GTDB): domain Bacteria; phylum Verrucomicrobiota; class Verrucomicrobiia; order Verrucomicrobiales; family Akkermansiaceae; genus Akkermansia. The sequence goes on from DKPP01000012.1 coordinate 59,143, forward strand.
ATGTGATATTTATAATCATCCAAACCATCATCTTTTTTATCCAACCAGCGAACTCCGTGCCCATACCAATCAAGCTCCGGCAATCGATCGGCAAGATATTTGGTTAACTGATATCTCTTACCATGCAAAGTATGCCCTTGTTGTTTAGATGAGCATACTGTTGACAGAATCTTGCTCTTTGGCATTTCGGGATAAGATCGTAACTCCTCCATCGTTTTGGAATAAAACCACAACAAACATCCTTGCCCCAATCTATAATTAGGGTGTGGTAATTCACTCTGTTCATGTGTTGTTAACACATATCCAAATTGATGAGTATAAAATGACGGATACAATTTAATGGTAGGAGGCTCGGTCGTGACTAAAATGGTTTGTTCCGGAGGACAATTTAGTACCTCTTCTTGATTTTGTACCGACCCTACACTATTTTTTGGAAATTCATCATAAACCAAGATCCAATCGTAATCTTGGCATTGGGGTGAATAATCAAACACATGGTCCTTCCACACTACCTGATAAGCCTGATCTTCAGACAATCCTTTGTATATCACTTTAATTTTCATATGTTGATTTACAGCACCTATTTGGTTCACATTTTATAACATAATTTAATAATTTTTAAAAACGTTTTATCCTGACTTAACGACACAAGCATTAAGCCAATCTCAGTGAACCAATTCCTTACGTATGAACAAATGCCATGATTGACCTAACAGTTTATCCGTGATACTTTTTTCCCATGAGTGCGACTGAAAAAAACTATAAAGATACGATTTTGTTGCCGGAAACGAGTTTCCCTATGCGTGGAGACCTCACCAAGAATGAACCGAAGCGTTTGGAAAAATGGGAATCTTCAAAGCTTTACGAACGAATTTTATCTCGCCGCACTTCGGAAAACGCACCTAGATTTCTTTTACATGATGGCCCTCCATTTGCCAATGGGGATGTGCACATGGGTACGGCACTCAATAAAATTTTGAAAGATTTGGTAATTAAATCAAAAACCATGGCAGGCTTTGCGGCTCCTTATGTTCCGGGCTGGGACTGTCACGGTTTACCAATCGAGTTTAAAGTAGTACAAAACGCCAGAGACCTTGACGCAGCTGAGATTCGTCGTCGCTGCGCCGAGTTTGCAAAAGGATTCATCGACATCCAACGCAAATCTTTCCGCCGATTAGGCATTTTAGGTGAATGGGATAATCCATATCTCACCATGGATCCGGCATACGAAGCCAGCATTTTACGTCTCTTTGCCAAATTGGTAAATGACGGTGCCGTTTATCAGAGCAGTAAACCTGTGCAATGGTCATATGGTGCTCACACCGCCTTAGCTGAGGCAGAAGTGGAATACATGGAAAAAACCAGTAGCTCCGTATTTGTTCGTTTCCCTCTTCTTGAAAATCCATTGGGATTAAATGGTGCTTCTATGGTAATCTGGACCACCACTCCTTGGACATTACCGGCAAACGTGGGTATCGCACTTCACCCACGACTCACTTATGTGGCTGGTAAATTTATCAAGGAAGACAAGACCGAGACACTCATCATACTAAAAGACTTAGTTGAAGCCTTCACCGTAAAAACAGGTTGGGCATTAGCAGAAACCTTACAAGAGTTCCAAGGTTCGGCTCTCGAACATTGCATGGCTCAGCACCCATTCCTTGATCGCCAATCTAAGGTGATCCTTGCTGAGTTTGTAACAACCGATACCGGTACGGGTTCCGTACACATCGCACCGGGACATGGCTCTGATGACTACAATGTTGGTCGTCAATACCAACTTCCTGTATTATCTCCTGTAGATGATGACGGTAAATATACCGATGAAGTGGGCATTCCTCATTTGGTTGGCACTCATGTATTTGATGCTAATAAGGAAATCATCCGCATCTTACAAGAAGGTGATAATTTATTCGGTTTGGAAGATTACGTCCACCAATACCCACATTGCTGGAGATCCAAAACTCCTATTATTTTCCGTGCCGTAGAGCAATTTTTCATCTCTATGGAAAATCTTCGTCCTAAAGCATTGGATGAAATCATGAAGGTACAATGGCTCCCTGCTTGGGGTCAAAATCGTATCTTAGGTACTGTAGAATCACGTCCGGACTGGTGTATTTCCCGCCAAAGAACATGGGGCGTGCCATTACCGGTATTCTTTGAAGATAACGGACAAGTCGTTTTAGATTCTAAATTGATCAATAAGGTTGCAGATCTAGTCGAAGCAAACGGTTCCAACATCTGGTTCGAACTCTCCGATGAAGAAATGAGCCAAAAATTAGGCTTAGACAAGCCATTGCGTCGTGGCAAAGACACTCTTGATGTATGGATCGACTCCGGTAGCTCACACATGGCAGTGATGGATGCTCGCCCAGGCTTAGAAGCACCTGCCGACTTGTATTTGGAAGCAACCGACCAACACCGTGGATGGTTCCAAAGTTCCTTAATGCTTTCCGTAGCTTGGCGTGGTGTAGCTCCTTATAAAGCAGTGATGACCCACGGCTTCGTAGTAGATAAAGACACAGGCAAAAAGACATCTAAATCCGATGCCAAGAGTGGTAAACCGATTGATGCCATTTACTACTATGACAAATACGGTGCAGATATCGTGCGTCTTTGGGCAGCCTCCGTTGACTGGCAAAACGAAGTACCATTCGGCGAAGACCTCTTTAAGCAGGTAACTGAACCATATCGTCGTATGCGTAACACAATGCGTATCTTACTCGGTAACATGAACGGATTCGATCCGGACACTCAAACAATCACTGCTTCTCAAATGCCTATTTTAGAGCGTTGGATCCTTGAGCGTTTGAATGCAGTTATCGTCGATACTCGCAAGGCTTACGAAAACTATGATTTCCGCAAGGCATTCAGCACAATCAATCAATTCTGTACAAATGAGCTTTCCGCCTTGTATGTGGATATCACCAAAGACAGATTATATTGTGATGCCGTAAGTTCACTACGTCGTCAGGCTACACAAACAGCCATGAGCACTATCTTTAGCGCCTTATGTCGTTTGTTGGCTCCGATTCTTGCCTACACCGCAGATGAGGCATGGGAACACGCAGGATTCAAAGGAAGCGTTCACGAACAAGACTTCCCGGCAATCATGTCCGAGTTCAATGCGCAAGAAGCATCATCTTCAATTTCACGATTATTGGAACTTAAGAGCACGATTCAAATTGCCATCGAAGAGCAAGTGAAAAACAAGGCCTTCAATAAGAATAACGAAGCAGCCATCAAATTGGTCGTACCTCGCAACGAATCTCAAGATGTCATCGAACTTCTTGAAGATCGCGCCTTCACGACTGAGTTTTTCATCATTGCTGACCTCAAGGTAAGCATGGGAGATGAGTTACAAGCAAAAGCTGAAAAAACGGAGCATTCCATGTGTCCTCGTTGCCGCCGCTACGAACCACTCCTAGAAGATGGCTTATGCCAACGCTGCTCCGAAGTAATGGCTTAATTACTAGAAAAAAGACAACTATATGAGTGATTGTAAGTCGGATTCTCCGCAAACAAAATCACCCTGCAGATTAACATGGGGCTATGTCGTTCTCGGCATTGCCCTATATATAGCTGATCAGGCAAGTAAAATCTGGGCTGTTAAAAGATTCGATCTTAACTGGCAGGATGAAGTAAATCATGTTTATTTCACCGATCCTAGATTGATGGGTAATAAAATTGAAGTAATTGAAGGTTACTTCAATTTTATTCGAGTACATAACACAGGCGTAGCTTTTGGCTTTGGTAACGGCACCGTTTGGTCCGGTTATGTATTCTTACTTTTGCCAATCCTTGCCATGACGATTTTAACTATTTTGTATATCAAAAAGTTTTTTTGCAACGTTTGGATGAAATTGGCCTATATATTCTTAATGGCAGGAATCGCCGGAAATTTGACAGATCGTCTCATTCAAGGCTTTCTAATACCATACAAAGAGGAGCATTCCTTTTTCACAAAATTGATGAATGGGTACGTGGTGGACTTTATCGACATCAAAATCCCTGTCATCGATTATGTCTGGCCGACCTTTAACATAGCCGATTCCTTAATCTGTTGTGCAGCGGGTATCTTGTTTATCTGTGGCTTCTTTATGGGCAAAGATGAACAAAAGCTTAAAAATTAGTATCAATCCTACGAGAACAATTAGGTAACATCATGAATATTACATTACATTCACTTTTTTTGTCAGCGAGCGCTTTATTGACCTCAGTCGTGTTCGCTGCAGATTTGAGTTTTGATCAACCTATTGTTCCGGTTAAGGTGGCTGAAGGGCAAGATTTAATTTCGGCTGAATTCCCTTTCACTAATAAGACTAAAACTCCTATCACGGTCAAAAGCATCAAAGTGGCATGTGACTGCACTTCTGCTTCGTTGAATGGTGATAAAAAAGTCTATCAGCCGGGGGAATCGGGCATTGTCAAAACAACAATGAAAACCGGTAATTTTGCCGGCATTACAGATAAGACACTTACGGTTAAAACAGATCAGGGAGAGACCTTACTAACCATCCGCGCCGATATTCCTGAAATTGTCGTGATGACTCCACGTAAATTAGTGTGGAAAAAAGGATCAACCCCCAAACCCCAAGTCATTACGATCAATATTATGGGACCTAAACCGATCAAGCTGACTAAAGTCGGTTTAGTCGGTGAAGATTTTGAGTATGATCCTGTTGTTATAGAACCGGGTAGAAAGTTTCAAATCACCATCACACCGAAATCTACAACGCAAAGTGCTTTCAATACCATTTGCGTCGAAACCGATGCTCCAATGGTACGTGATAGCAAAAAAGCAAGTTATCTAACCATTAAGTAATAACCCTTATGAGAGAAGCCATTTTAAGTGCCTTAAAATTGATGGTCGTGGTCTTTGTGATCGCTTTATCCATTGCTTTTATCGATTTACGATGGCTTGAGCCGATGCGTACTCCGCCTTGTGACCAGGCTAAAGTGGCAAAAGGTCATATTTGCCTATCTACTTTATTGCAAGATTGGAATAATAAGATCATTTGGATAGATGCACGTAAACAGGATGATGTCGAAAGGCATCCTTTTACACACGAAAACTCTTACCCAATAAGACCCAACGATACAAACGCTCTTGATTTAATGAATCAAGCAATGCCTGCCATTATGGGGGCTCAAGATGAAGGTCAGTGCATCGTCGTATTTTGTAATAGAGACTGTACCTCAAGCGATGCTGTAGCAAATGAACTAAAAAAGCCCGAATATGAGATCGAAGCTCCCATATTCATTTTAGAAGGCGGTTGGGACGAACTTAAAAAAGACAAATCATTAGTACCCTAATCATGATTGATATTTCCGCGATACGCGAACAATTTCCTATTTTGAACACGAAGGCTCAAAATAAGCCTTTGATCTATTTTGATAACGCAGCAACAACGCAAAAACCCATTCCGGTTTTAGAGGCGTCTCGTCGTTATTATGAGAATCAAAATGCAAACATTCATCGTGGGGTTCATTACCTAAGTCAAATAGCAACCGACGCTCACGAACAAGCAAGAGATACCGTCGCCAATTTTCTCAATGCCAATCGTTCTGAAGAATTGATTTTCACTTCCGGTTGTACCATGGGATTAAATATGGTGGCTCATTTGCTCACTCATTCCGGATTAATTCATGCCGGGGATGAAATCATCTTAGGCATGACCGAGCATCACTCCAATATCGTACCTTGGCAAATGTTATGCGAACGAACCGGAGCGATTCTCAAGGTTATTCCTCTAGCAAAAGATCTACGTTTGGATATGGAAGCTTATCGCGGCCTCTTATCTACAAAAACCAAAATTGTATCTCTAGGGCATGTTTCAAACACATTAGGAACCATCAACCCTATCAAAGAGATGGTAGCCATGGCAAAATTGGCAAACCCTGATTGCTTTGTCATCGTTGATGGAGCCCAATCCGTCTCACATATGAAGGTGGATGTACAAGATTTGGGATGCGATTTCTATGCTTTTTCCGGACACAAAATTTATGCTCCAACCGGTATCGGTGCCGTATGGGGTAAATATGAACTTTTAGACAAATTACCCCCGTTCTTTGGCGGTGGAGAAATGATTAAGGAAGTTACGTTTGAAAAAACGACCTATAATGTTCCTCCCTTTAAATACGAGGCCGGCACACCCAATATCGAGGGAGCGATCGCTTTAGCCGAAGCCCTCAAATGGGTAGATGAAATAGGTCTAGAAAATATCGCCGCTCACGAACACCATTTAACTGATATGGCTATCGCAGGGCTCAAAGAAATGCCGGAACTCAATTTATTAATACCGGCAGGACCTCATAATTCTGTGATTTCCTTATTGGCCGATGGCGTTCATCACTACGATTTAGGCACCTTACTTGATCACATGGGCATCGCAGTGCGCACGGGCCACCATTGTTGCCAACCACTTATGGCAGCTCTTAATACGACCGGCACAACCCGAGCCTCGTTTGCTGTTTACAATACGGAAGAGGAAGTAGCACAATTCCTTCAATCCATGAAAAAATCTTTATCAATGTTATCCTAACATTAACTACCAATCTATCACCTTCACTCCAAACATATTTATGAGTATCGACCTGACGAACATCGATCAAGTACAATCACTTTTCCCCCAACTTACCGATATACAAATCGTTGGTGCTAAAGGCCCTCAAATTCGTTATTCAGCACGATCTTTAACTACCAACCAAAATGTTTATCTTTATATCACATTGAGTGAAGATGCAATGATGTTCGGCTGGACCAATCAGTTTATTGCTAAGGCTCAAAATATCATTCATATCAATCATTTCGGACTTTTAAAAATTATAGAAGCTGATCAAAAGCCCGATTTAATTTATGTAATTTTTGAAAATCCTTCATCCATTAAACTGGAGGATTTTGCTCATTATCCTAAAGTACCGGCTAAAATTGCTCTTCAACAAGTGAGAACGATAGCACTTGGCGTGGAAAAATTGCATATCCAGCATCTTTATCATGGAGCCATTTGCCCGAAATCCATCATGTTGGATTCAACCGGAGAACATGCAAAACTGTTACCGATTAACATTCACCCAACAAGAAATCTGAGTGATCTCGGTTCATTTGCCAGCCCGGAACAATTGGCATTCCCAAATCAACCGGCAACGGCGGCTACGGACATTTACGCATTAGGCATCTTATTATACGTTCTGTTAACCGGACAAACTCCGGAACAAACAAACTTTGCCATGCCTTCCTCTTTCACTGCCTGCAGTGCGAAGGTCGATGCTATTGTAGCAAAAGCAACTGCCCCCAATCCGACGGAACGTTATACCAACGTCACAGAATTGATTGATGCTATCGAAGAGGCTATTCCCGAGGCTGAAACAGGATTTGCCCCCGTATCACCTGTAAAAGAATTGGCTACAGGAGGTTCTGCGGCACCACTCCCTAGACCCATTCAGAAAAAAGGATCAAACATTTGGCTTTTGTTGGCTATTTTTCTTATCATTATTGCAGGCATTGTTTATGCAGTCACCAAGCCTTCTGAGTTTGGTCTAAGCTCCAAAGAGCTTGAAAAGATTTCTAATAAAATAGAAAAAACGGCAAAAACAATCGCACAAGTAGCCACACCTGTTGCCGAAGAGCCTAAAAAAGAGGAACCAACCGTTAGTGAAACCAATCCGGCCGAATCTGACGCTACCGACATTGTCAACGCAACTCCTCAAAAACCAAACATTACTCCACCGCCACCGGGCCCTGTGGCACCAATGAAAGAAGGCGGAATTAACTGGATCAAAAGCCCTGATACAAAAATTGTACTCAGCTCCACCAAATCACCCGCAGAAGATTTTGGTATCGAAAAATTACGAGATGGAAATATCAGCCCTCAGCCTGAACAAAAGTCCATCACCTCGACGGATGTCATTGCCGGCAAAAAAGCTTGGCTAGGTATCAATTTCGGTCCGAAACACAATAGAGAAATTAACAAAATCGTTCTTTATACTCTTGGTTCAAAATCGACCATTGGCCATATGAGCTCATTCACTATCGAATTACTCGATAATGAAAAGAACGTTTTACAAGAACGAGAATTTCGTTGTCCTGAAGATAAAGACCTAAATCGAATGGTTTGGACACTGGACGCACCGGAAAAAGTACGTGCAATTCTTATCAAATCTACTGATGAAGCTTGCCCTGTCATCGTATCTGAGGTAGAAGTGTACGGCCCAAGCGAGTCTTCGACACCAAACAGGTCTACAGACGAGACACCGGCTAAAGAAGATGATGATGACGGATTCTTATAATTCTCATCTCTATCTTTTTACCAAACATTTTCGATTATATGAGCATTCTAGACCGATACATTGCACGTCAAATTATCGCAATTACCACATTGGGCGTCATGGCCTTGAGTGCTCTTCTTATCCTTGGCAACCTATTCAAGGAAATCCGATCATTACTGATCGATAGTAATGCCTCGATCGGCATCGTATTTGAGTTCGTCTTTCAGGTTCTTCCTTTTTCTTTGATGTTTTCTATTCCATGGGGATTCCTCACGGCTGTTTTATTAGTTTACGGACGATTGGCGGCGGATAACGAATTGACATCGATGCGAATGGCGGGTCTCAGTTTATGGAGATTAAGTATGCCGGCCATTTGGATCGGCATAGCCCTCTCCGGCGTGTGTTATTGGATCAACATTGACATTTCACCACGAGCCAAACATGCTATCACGGAAATTTTAGCCAAGGCTGTCTCAGTTGATCCTAAAAGCTTATTCAAAGAGGGTCAATCGATTACAAAATTCAACGGCCAGGAAATTTTCATCGATAAACAATTAAGTGAAGATGAGTTTGCAGGCATGCACATTTTCCAAAAAGCTGAAGGAGACAAACCGGAAACCGTCATGCACTCGGAAAAAGTGCTAATTAGCTTTAATCCTGACACTAAAATTATTCGTCTTGATATGACCAATACATTCATCGAAATAACCGATGAAAAAGGTCGTAAACAATCGGTCATCGCTTCGACTATGCCTCTCGAATTTGATGCCAATCTCGTACGCACACGTAAAATCCGTGCTAATCGCTTTACCAATGAAGAAATCCGTGAAGCATTGGACACTCCGGGTTATTTGGACGAAAAACAAAGACGTGAATTTGCAACCGAAATGCCTAAACGAGCATCATTTTCGCTAGCTTGCATTGTTTTTGCGCTTATAGGTGTCCCTTTAGCTATTAATACACGTCGTAAAGATACGTCGTCAGGATTCGCTTTGGGTATCATGATTGCCGCACTCTACTTTGTGGCACTCTCCTTGGCGGAAGTTTCTCGTAAAAGCTCAGGAATCACGCCATATATTCTCTTATGGTTGCCTAATGTTATCACGGTAGCCGTTGCCCTTTATTTGCATAAAAAGGCTCAATTAAAAGGATAATTTCCAAATTCGAAAGGTAAAAGCACTCAATCTGCGACCTTTTTCGATTTGAGCATACAATTCAGACACGGATTTGGCTTTAAATCGATTTCATTTCTTGCATAATGACCGTATGCAAGAAGTTCCCACTATCGCCATTGTAGGCAGACCTAATGTTGGTAAATCCGCTATCTTCAATAGAATGGTGGGCAGACGTATTGCCATCGTACATGATGAGCCGGGTGTAACTCGTGACCGATTGACAGCTCCATGTAAGATTACCGATAGAGCTTGTAATGTCATTGATACAGGCGGTATTGGAGCCAACTTAGATGACGGTTTTGCTGCTCAAGTTGCTAAAGAAGCCGATGTAGCCATGCAAACGGCAGATTTGATTCTCTTTGTTTTAGATAGTCGTGATCACCTCACACCTATTGATGAGAACATTGCCAATTATTTACGCCGCTCTGAAGTTCCCGTGATTCTCGTGCTTAATAAAGCGGATCACGAAAAACAAGATCTTAATTTAGGTGAATTTGCAGGACTCGGCTTTGATGATTACATCTTTATTTCCGCTGCTCACGGGCGCGGATTCGGGGCTTTTGCCTCTAAGCTTGACGGCAAATTAAAAGAACTCAATGCTCCTCTTAAAGATGAGATGGAGCAAGAAGACGAAGAGATTGAAGAAGAGGAAACACCAAAAGCCACCGGCAACGCACCTATTAAAGTTGCTATTGTTGGTCGCCCAAATGCAGGTAAATCTTCTTTAATCAATGCTATTTTGGAAGACGAAAGAACGATCGTTTCCAACATTGCCGGTACGACTCGTGATGCTATTGACATCCCCTACTCACGAGATAACCAACCTTATGTTTTAATTGATACGGCAGGTATGCGCCCACGTTCGAAACGCGACACATCGGTAGAAGTATTCTCTGCCATGAGAAGTGAACGCGCCATCCGTCGTGCAGACATCTGCTTACTTGTAATTGATATTGCAGCAGGTGTAACTCAACAAGACAGACGTATCGCCGGCATCATCGCAGAGGAAGGCAAGCCTTGTATCATCATCGTTAACAAGTTTGACTTATTCCACCCTAATGCTCCTAAAAAACCTCGTATGGAAGAAGTTGAAGAACACATTCGCCGTGAATTATTCTTCATCAGCTATGCTCCTTTCATCACTGTTTCAGCATTAAAGGCAGAAGGCATCCCGGCCATTTTCACCGTTATCCAAAAGGTCAAAAAGTCTTCTCAAAACTGGCCATCAACCGGACAGCTTAACCGCTTGCTCCAACAAGCTCAGCAGGTGAATCCGGCTAGCAGCCCAAGTGGATCTACCAAGCGCTTGAAGATCTATTACGCTACAACGGCGATCGATCCTAAATACATGACGATTCCTGTACCGAAGTATGTTTTGTTTGTTAACGATAAGAATCTTCTATCCGATAGTTATTCTCAATATCTAAGAAATACAATTCGTCAGGCATATCCACAATCAGGTATTCCAATTATTTTCTCAGCGAGATCTCGCATCAGAAATTCCTAGGAATTGATTTTAGCCCGTTTTGTTCTTATGGAAACCATCTTGGACGTCAAGAATCTGGACGTATCATTTCAGACAGATTATGGCGTTACTCACGCCGTCCGAGATGTTTCTTTTCAACTCCATAAGAACGAAACTTTAGGGATTGTCGGTGAATCAGGCTCAGGAAAATCTGTCAGCTGCTATTCGTTGATTCGACTTTTACAGTCTCCACCTGCCAAAATCAATAAAGGTCAGATCCTTTTTGATGGCACGGACTTATTACAATGCTCTGAAAAACATTTACAAGGGATTCGAGGAAAACGTATCTCCATGATTTTTCAGGATCCTATGACTTCTCTGAACCCTTATTTGACCATCGGCGACCAAATTGCGGAACCTCTCATCATTCATGATAAACTATCAAAAAAAGAAGCCAAAATTCGAGCTTTAGAGCAACTTGAAAAAGTCGGGATAAAAAACCCACACCTCCGCTACGATCAATATCCTCATGAGTTTTCGGGGGGAATGCGCCAACGAGTGATGATCGCTATGGCTCTCATTACGCGCCCCGAAATTTTAATAGCGGATGAACCGACAACAGCCCTAGATGTAAGCATCCAAAAGCAAGTATTGGAGCTTATCAATGAATTAAAGCAAGATTTAGGCACCTCGGTCATTCTTATTACGCATGATTTGGGAGTCGTCAAACACTACGCAGACCGTATCAACGTGATGTATGCGGGCAGAATTATTGAAAGTGCCCCTACTCTCGAGTTATTAAATAATCCGGCTCACGCCTATACCAAAGCTTTAATGCGATCTATCCCTTGTGCTCAGGCAAAAGGAGAAAAACTTTATACCATTCCGGGCTTACCCCCCAACCTCAATAATCCGGTAGTAGGCTGCTCGTTTAAACCAAGAAACACACTCGGCAATCCGGCACTATGCTCCGTTGATGAAGAACCGGCACTTGTTGAAATTAGCCCGGACCATTGGGTGCAAAATTGCCCAGGTTGCCTTGCTTAACGAGATATTTTTTTCGGTGCAGGCGGTGGAGGAGCCTGACCTCCTGAGAATGGAGCAAAACTCCAAGACACATCGCTTAATTTACCTGATCCTGTCACTTGGAATAATCCGCCTGCCAAAATAAACAAAGGAGAAGTCACCAATCCGGGCAATCCACCAAGTCTCAATTTCAAATCAGCACCGGTTTGCATATCCGACAAGCGAATCCAGCCATTGCCATAAAGAGACATATTGGAACCTGTAGCATTGAAATTACCGGTTTTAATCAATCCATTGGCGATGGAAAAGTCACAGTCAGCCTGATCGATACTAAAGTTCATCAAATAATTAAATCCGGGAATCACAGCACCCAAACCTTTACCTAATGCTCCAAATAAAGGTAAATCGACTAAGTTACCATTTGTAATGGCTACTTCGCCTTTGGCTTGTAAACCATTCAAATTACCACCGGGGTAGTTAAAATCTATAGCTCCAAAAACCTGTGCCTTAGGAAATACCGAATCATAAGATTTACCTATTTGCACAAAATCCATTCCTTTTAAATTCATCGATCCGGTAACCGCCGTCCCCTTATCTATCTGGGCTGAAATGTGACCTTCATAAGTACCACCCCATACGGTCCCTGTCATCTTATTTAAAACAAGCCATTCGGGATTCACCAATACCTCGCCCTTGGAGTTGCCTAAATTAAGCGTCGTACCCAGCATTTGATAGCGTACCGTACCTAGAGAAGCATCATAGCGTATTCTACCCTTCATCATGCTAAAGTCATCTTCCATCGGGAATAATCCCCCTCCTGATAACTTAACAGGTCGAGTAAACACAAACTCAGCCAAGGTCTCAGCAGCACTAGGTGAGGCCATCTTCATAAAATAACTCGGATAAGCATCACCGGTCATATTTAAGACTTCCACCGTATCGCGATCGAATCGGAAAATGATCTTTTCGGCATTAAGTGTCGTCTCTACAGGAGCCCTACCCAAATTGTTATTATTGATATACTCGGAATTATCGATGAGCAATTTGATGTTATTAGCCGTTAATTGATTGGAAATTAATGTAGCACGCAATGACGCATCTTTAATATTAACGCCGCTATATTTCGTATTGGTCATCTTGGCATCCAATTCGACCTCATAGGCTTTCTCAATATTATATAAGCCCAAGGTCCCTTGCCACGAAACATCCAAGGAAGACTTCGGATTAAATGCAAATCGTTTCATAAAGAAATCGATTTCTTTATTGTTCAACAAACGATCAATAGTAGGCAAAGGCAAAGATGATTGACCCATCATGAAAACTTGGCCTTCCAAATATCCCTTTAAAAATAGGTCGATCTTACCATCAGGCAAATCGAACTGACAGTTCTTGATAAATATCTCGCCTGGGCGATACTCAATATTCAGATTAGCTGAAGAAATAGGCACCTGATGATAGGAAAATTCCTCACTGATCATTTCGGCACGAATCAATTTAGGTTCTATTTTACCGGGCGTCGCAGTCTCGATCTGCCCTTTAACTTCCATTTTGGCTTTTGTAGGCAGCACCAATCCTTCCGGTAAAATATCTTCATAATTGGCAGCAGCGAGCAATAATTGAGGAGGAACGTCTGTTTTGATTCGAAAAACCGTACTATCGGCCATAATACTCGCTTCGATATCAGCATAGCCTTGGTTACCGGTAGCAATAAAGTTTCGAATATTGACTGAGGAACCAATTAAAAGCACATCACCCTTTACTGATGCAAAAGATAATCCTTTGTATGCAATTTGGTCAATATCCACCTGCATCGTCACCGTATCGACCCGCACATCACTATGGAACGGCTTACCTTCCCACACTAAATGGCCTGTAGCATTGATCTTAGGCTTGCCATCAATAACCAAATCACTAGGAATAAGAGATGAATCTCCCGTGATCGTTTTAGCTAACCCAATCCATGTATTGACGGGCAAATTAGATTGCAACTCTAACTTCACATCATTCCCCTTTGAAATCACTTGACCGGTAAAGGAGCTACCAAACTGCCGGATATTAATATCATATAAGAATAAATCTCCGTTTTTATAACTAAAATCTGCTCGAGCCTTTACAAATTTAGTCCCATAAACATCAAACTCACCCATTGAAAAAGAACCAATACTCGTCAAGCTTTCTACTTGATCCCACGATTCATTCATGACCATTTTTCCTCCGCATTTAAATTGAGGAATACTATGGAGCTTAATATATTCGGGCATAAACCGATCATCAAGGATGGTCATAACCCACGAAATAACAGGAGCAGAACTTTTTACATCCCAGCTAATTTCCCGTTTTGACAAATTACAACGACCAATAAGGTCAAATTTACCTTTCAGCTTAGGGTCCTTACAGGTAAATTTTTTAATACCGATCACATTATTGGAATATCGGCCTTCCACCATGATGTCGGCTAAGGCAAATTTACCATACTTGAGATAGTCCGCCTCAAATTTAACACTCACATCAATCCCGTCGTTATCGATATCCTCTGTTAAATCCACACGTAAAATAGGATGAGCAGACTCTCCCCAAGATAGCTTTTTCAAATAATCTACGCCCGTTTGTACTTGAGACAAGGCCGACTCCACATCTCCAATCGTAAACGGCTCTTTTGAAGACGTATCCGATTTAGGCAAAGCAAACTTCCCTCCAATAAAAACTTGAATCCCCTGCACCATAGCAGTACAGCCCTTCAAAGCGATCATTCCATCATCAGCAAGAGAAATTTGACCCTGCAAATCATCTAACAATAACAATCTACGGTGATCGTTTTCTTTCGTAGGAGATTGAATATCCGTATCCCCCAGATGAATCTGTTTAAGCTTCAGCTTACCGTTAAACAATTCCGAAACACTAAAAATCATCTCCAATTTAGACACCTCAATCAGAGAGTTTTTTTGCTGCTCATCTAGTTCTTTATCTGAAAGACTACGATATAAATCAACATTTGTAGCGATAACTTTAAACTCAGGCCAAACATTGACTTTTAAATTTGCAATAGATACGGGGAACCCCTCGGACGCTATGGCTCGCTCAATTTTCTTTTTTGCAAAAGATGGGACACCAACGAAGGAAATGTAAGCAAAAAATCCCAATACCATACATATCCCCACTATCAAAATAGTCGGTATCAAACCTTTAACCCAACGAAATATTGATCCTTTAGCCATAAACTCCCGTTATCAGAAACTCATCATGAGCGATACCACTCCTAAATACAAATCCTTTTTAAATATCTTATTTTTTAGCAAATCAAATAAGATATTATTCTGCTCGGTATTTTTTATATTTTTTATATCGACGTATTACCGCTCCTAATGTCCACAGAGATTGTACTAATAAAAATACTAAAAGCCCTACAACAAAACTAGAAAGAATCCATCCAAGAGTAAACTCAATACCTATATACCAGACATTTAGATGTTGCAGCGGTTCGATAGTCATCTGTTGCACCACTTCGGTCATCATCGTCCAATTAGCACCTGATGAACTAAGACCTAAAAACTCTAAAACTACATTACCTAAATACCACTGCGCAGGCACAGCCACTATCGTAAAACCCGGTGGCGATAACCAAGCCATCAAAACCGCTATCGGTATATTACCTTTTTTCCAAAGACAACCGGCTATCCCCCATAAACTCTGCATCGGTAAAGGAGATATGGCAGCTACAGCCCCCAATGTGGCACCTACGGTCACACCTCGCCTCGATAAAGCCCAATATTCATCATTAAATATACCGGCTCCGAAAAATCGACTCATAAACGATTTTTTTCGTTTTTCTTTTAAAAGATAAAGCTTAACTCGCCTCATCAACTGTCGATATCGGTGTTCCATAGTCTATCTACATATTCTCTCCGCTTTTTATTTCTTATCAACCAAATTTTCAGGAATCATCATCAACTGACATCGTTTACCCATTTGATCAAATCGCTTCTCCGATCTCATCACCACTCAAAAACCGATTTAAGCTTGCACCGCCACTCAGAATAAGGGATATAAAACGAGACACGATGGCAAAACAACGATTAGACGTCTTATTAGTCTCACGAGGCTTAGTTGAATCACGAGAATTAGCTCAACGCTTAATTATCGCGGGCGAAGTACTTGTAGGTGGGCATCCCTCAACCAAACCGGGCACCAAAATCAATGATGATGTCGAAATAACCGTTAAAAGTAAGCCACGTTATGTAAGCCGAGGCGGCCTAAAAATGGAGGGAGCTTTAAAAGCATTCCCCGTATCTCCTCAAGATAAAGTCTGTATGGATATCGGGGCCTCTACCGGAGGTTTCACCGATTGTCTATTGCAACATGGCGCGACCAAAGTGCACGCTATTGATGTAGGAACCAATCAGCTCGTCTGGAAATTGCGCCAAGACCCAAGAGTAATCGTCAAAGAGAAATTTAACGCACGTTATATGACTCTAGAGGATATTGGGGAACAAGTAGATCTAATCGTGTCCGACGTTTCCTTTATTTCTTTGACCAAAATATTACCGGCAGCTTTTCAGTTATTAAAAGAAGGTGGTGACGCACTCGTGTTAGTCAAACCTCAGTTTGAATTACAACCCGAGCATATAGGACACGGGGGCATCGTCAGAAACCCCGAATATCACCAACTCGCCATCAATTCCGTCAAACAATTTGTCACGGAAGAATTAGGTCGCCAATGGATGGGCTGCGAACCATCCCCCATCACCGGCACCGATGGCAACAAAGAATTTTTGGCGTGGCTTAAATAAAAAAAACCTAAGCAAAGCCAACGAAAAATCCAATAACATCGTATCTTCCGTCGTGGATGATACGATGTTTTCGTTTCATTGATCGGCAAAACGATGCTCATTATTTCTCATACATCGTTAAAAACAAACGCTTGACAACCAAAACAAAAACAGCAACATAAGGATAACGATAAGAGAAAACTATTATATACGGTTTTTTAACAACTACATTCAAAACTACACCTTGTGGAAAACTTATGCAAAATCCCATTTGTAATGCAGATCTAGGCATTGATTTATCTCCGGCTAATGTGAATGCACCCATGATGGACCACAACCACTTAATGAATCTCATCCGATCCTTCCCTAAGGTGCATGTTGTGAATGGGCTTTTGACGTTTGACAATTAATATCCTAGCAATGAGATAATTAGGATCCAAGCCCGGGATTTGATTTGGAACAAAATGTAGCGAATTATAACATAATAAAAAGCCATTAAAGAATTACATATAAAAATGAAAGGAAAAACATTAATAGCAATTTGGTTGATAACTTTTATATTGTATTTTCCTGTACTGTCGTTTTTAAATGCCAACATAAATGATCAATATCTTCATGTGTTTACTTTTACTTTTGGATTTTTGAACGCAATTCTATTAATGTACTCATTCTATAAATGGTTTGTTTTATGGAAAAACAAAAAGGCAAATCCAAGATATATAATATGGCTATTAGCATTAATGTTAAATTTACTCATTACATTTGATTTTATATTAAATTTTATCTACTTAGTATTATATTGACCCACGCATGAACACAATAACGAATTAAATGGAGAAATTCTTTTTGCAATATGATTCCTAATTATAGTAATTAAGTACCATATATAGCCATTATGAAATATACATTATATGCGATTCTTCTTTGTTTCTTCAATCACGCTTTTTGCGAAGACTTTATACACAAGAATCTGCCAATTGGTGAAAAAGTTGAGATTCCTCATTCTGAATTTTACATTGGCTCGATTGGATCACTAGCCAATTACAATACTAAAGATGGATATGAGCACTATTTGTTATTTTCAAAAAAAGACAATAGCTTCAGGATCGTAATAAATGAAAATTGCAGAACATTTTCCATTTATTTATCAGCCATCAACCACAATTATTTTGCTATCAGCAACAATTACGCTTCAGGTGAATCCATAATTTCTATCTACAAAATCGAAGATAAGGAGCCATATGTGAAAAAAGTGTACCAAACACCTGAATATAAAAACGAACGTACAGGATGGGAAATAAAGGAGTGGACCAAGGAATATATTATCCTTACTTACTCTAAAAACAAAGATAAAATCTCAAAACAGATCGAAATGGAAACATTGAAATAATGAATAAAACATTGTTATCAATCATTACTAAATAAATTAATATCATATCACAATAATCAAGTATATTTTATAATTTTAACACATGACTAGAATTATATTATTTTTCGTTTGTTTCTTCACGTCATTTACAATAGCGGAAACAAAAATCGAACAATTACAATCTGAATTTAAAGAAATATTGAACAATAGCATTTCTTATAATAATGAAGTGTTAGAGAGTTTACGAAAAATAAAAGATAAGGAGAGCGACAAAAAAGAGTCTTCAAGCTTTGTTTCTCTTAGTAAAAAATCAGCAGAATTAGTGAATCAATCCCTTGATTTTACGAAAAAACTAAAAAATGAAAAAATCATTCCTTTAGATTTCCCTGATTACAAAAACTTAATGAGCGCATATAGGTTTAGGCTATTACCTCAGATTTATCAAGAATACGAAGAGAAATACCGATTAGATAATAATTGCGATTTTCATGTCACCCTTCCATATATACAACTCATCATCTATACTTATAAAAAAGACGAATTCCGGCATGAAGATACAATTTACCGATTGAAAGAATTAAAAAATCAAGCCGTCAAGGAGTCGGATGAAATCCTTAAAAATCTGAAATTAATCACCCATACTGAGTCCGCTAACAATCAATGCAAAAAAATTAGTGATTTATTTAATCAGGTAGAGCACACGCTCATGCTCATCAATATGTACGTGTACGATGATCCTGAAGGATCTCTGAACGAATTGGCATCATTTATGGAAACATTTTTATCCATCAATGAATCATTAGGCGATGAAATAGATAGGGTAACCGAACACAACTATTTTAATAGTGATGAATTGAAAAAATTCATCTTATCCATAGGATACCCGATTATGCATATCCGTCTTCCAAAGGAATACAAACCCAAAGAAGCACAAGATAAAGATCAAATATTATTCAAAGGCATGTGAGATAAAATCTTTTCATCAGTTTCAATCATGCAAAAATCTATGAAAACGAGAAAATATCTATCCATAATGATCCCAATCGTCCTTGGCGCTGGCGTTTTATTAATTTTCTATCATGAAACGGAATTTAACCCAAATAGAAATGCTAGCCCCGCCTATCTCCATAATGATGAAAATGATATGGAATCACCTTTCTTACATCAATCAACTAATCCGGAGATAGAAGCATTAATGATTAACTATATTATAGCCTTAGGTTCGTTGAAGGGAAATGAAGATTCCGAAACTGTTTTATTAAAAGAAAAATGTTTGGATATGCTAGACCGTAAAACAAAGGCTGCTAATATTCCGGATTCATTAAAAACAGCCTTCCTTGATGCAAGACAGTGGCAAAATGATTGGTACAAACGTACCGGCGGAGCTAAAAACGAGATTTTATCATACGAGGATGTTTTCCTTGCATTCCAACAAGGCTCACCAAGACCTTTTATGTGGATACCTTTGGAATTATTGAGCATAGGAATCGATCCCCTGTTCATCAATCAGGAATTTAACAAAAAATATATCGAGATAAAAAAATTGTCTTCTAAAGAGATATTTAAGCAATTGGAAGCAGAATTGGCTCGTTAAATATTTTCCTACGGCGAGCCGAGTTCTCAATATTATCGGATTTCCGTCTCCATACGGTGGGCTGAGATCTTGATTGCATCATGAAATATTATTGCAAGGTCACACGGTTTTATTGAGAGTATTTCCAAATAATGAGCCAGGCAAGCAACAGATAACAACCTACTCCCTCAAAAAATACATTTGGTTTGATCAAAATGGGCAATCTACCCTTTTAAAAGTTCCACTCGAGTCTCAAACACATGGGGCATTTCAGCCAAATTTTGCCTGCTGTATGGTCATTGTAATGACTATTTTTCTCAAAAACGAAAAAAAATCATCCATCCTGTTAAGCTAAGTTGACTTTAGGTTCGGAACCTGTCAGAAATAGGGAAGTATCAAAACGGCATTAGCCGAATTCACCCCAAACCATATTTCCATTTTTGACGTGTACTCGAATGAATCATACTTACTAGAACTTCTTACCGAGAAGGGCTATCTTAACCAGGAAATCATCCAATATGGGCAAAGCCAAAAGGCGCCGACCGAATCTTTGATCGACTTTTTAATTAAGGCCGAATATCTCAATGAAAGCGTCATTGCTCAAGTTGAGGCTGACAGTGCTTTATTACCAACAATTGATCTAGCTAACACGGTCATTGATCCGCAAATGGCATCGACCGTAGCACCTGAATTAGCTAAGCGTTTTCGCGCTGTGCCTATTTCGGACGATGGCTTTTCTTTAACCGTTGCCATTGATGATCCTCTCAATTTGGAAACGATGGATAGCTTACCTCAGCTCGTCAATCGTGATATTTCTTTCGTAGTGGCTACAGCCGGAGCCATTACCGCAAAATTGGATGATCTCTACGCAGCTCATGAGCAAGCCGCAGCAGCAGCCGCAGCCGCCGCAGCCATGGATGATGCTGATGCAGATGGAGAGGCTCCTATCATTCGTCTTGTACAACAAATGTTGGTAGATGCTTACAAAATGAGAGCATCCGACATTCACATTGAGCCGATGGAAAACCGCTTACGAATTCGTTATCGCGTTGACGGTAAATTGATCGAAGTGGCAACCCACCCGAAAAAACTTCTCAGCCCAATCGTTGCTCGTCTTAAAGTAATGAGCTCGACGATGAGTATTGCCGAAAAACGTTTACCTCAAGATGGTCGTATTCAGGTAGAAGTAGGCCCGAACGCAATGATTGACCTTCGTGTATCTTCCGTACCGAGCAATCACGGTGAAAGTATCGTTATGCGTATTTTAGATAAATCCGCACTCGTACTTGGTCTGCCTCAGTTAGGTTTCTTCTCCGATGACGAAGCCATTTTTGACCGTTTGATTACTCTACCCGACGGTATTATCTTGGTAACAGGTCCTACCGGTTCCGGTAAAACGACGACGCTTTACGCCTGTCTTAACCACATCAACCGCCCTGATAAAAAGATTATCACGGTTGAAGACCCGGTTGAATATGAATTATCCGGTATCAACCAGGTGATGGTAAAAGCCGATATCGGCATGACCTTCGCAGCGGCACTTCGAGCCATGCTTCGTCAGGCACCAAACATCATCATGATCGGGGAAATTCGTGATGCGGAAACAGCTAACATCGCTATTAACGCATCTCTTACCGGTCACTTGGTATTCTCAACCTTACACACCAATGATGCTCCGGGCGCCGTTGCACGTTTGGCTGACATCGGCATCAAACGATTCCTTATCGCTTCAGCCGTGCGCGCTATCATGGCACAACGTCTCGTGCGTAAACTTTGCGACCGTTGTAAAGTTGATGGCATCTTAACCGAAAAACAAGCTCGCACCTTAAATATCGATATGTCTCGCTTACAACCGGGTCAGATCAAAGGACCAAATGGTTGTGATTACTGCCGTAATGGTGGCTTTAAAGGACGTATGGGTCTCTTTGAAATCTTTGAAATTGATGACGAAGTGCGCCACATGATTAACGAAAACCTTACCACACCTCAATTGCGCCACCGCGCTCGTGAATTAGGCATGAGAACCCTCCGCGAAGATGGTGTACGTAAGATTTTAGCAGGTTTAACATCACCGGAAGAAGTCATCGGCGTCACCATGGGCGACGCTAACTAATCCTATTCCCCTCAAACTTTTATACTTTTGACGATTTAATATGGACAACAACGCGACATTAGAACTTTTCATGGCACGGGGAATGATGGATAAACTCCTCGCCAAGGACATCAAAGAAGAAATGATCAATTCGGGCAAGGAATTGCCTGAAGTACTTACCGATTTTGGTATTATTGGTTCTCCTACGGATATTTGGCAACTCATTGCTAATGACCTAGGCACCGAGTATATCACTCTAGACGATTATCAAGGTGATCCGAATGTTCTTAATATGCTGCCGGCGACGTTAGTACGTATGCATGGTGTGCTTCCGGTGAGATATGGTCCGGAAGGCCTTTATGTATGCCTTACTAATCCGCTAAACCCACAGACCATTGAAGACATTCGCTTTGCAATCGGTCAAGACGTACATCTTTTAGTAGCTCCGGATTATCAAATCGAAGCAAAAATCAATGAGTTTTACGGTGGCGAGGCCGCTGCCATGAATGATTTGATGAGCGAGCTCAACAGCATGGAAGTACTCAATGAAACGGAAGATTCCAATGCGGCTCCCGTGATTCGTTTCGTTGATTTGGTACTTAATCAAGCTATTAAGGAAAAAGCATCCGACATTCACTTTGAGCCTTTCGAAAAGGAATTCAAAATCCGCTATCGTGTGGATGGTGCTTTGTATGAAATGCAACCGCCACCGATTCACTTGGCCGTACCCGTGATTTCTCGCGTTAAGGTCATGGCAAACATGAATATCGCTGAGCGACGCGTACCTCAAGATGGACGTATCGTGAAGCAGATCGGTGAAAAATCCGTCGATATGCGTGTATCTTCCCTCCCTACTCAATATGGTGAGTCCGTGGTACTTCGTATTCTCGATCGTTCTTCCGTTAACCTTAATTTAGACAACTTAGGCTTACCTCGCCACATCCATGAATACATCATTGATACGGTTAATAAGCCAAACGGTATTTTCATCGTTACAGGTCCTACCGGTGCGGGTAAAACCACTACGCTCTACGCGGCTCTTCGCGAAATCAATACGATCGATGCCAAAGTGCTAACGGCGGAAGACCCTGTGGAATACGACATCGACGGCATCATCCAGATTCCTGTGAATGAAGCGATCGGTCTAGATTTCCCAATGGTACTTCGAGCATTCTTACGTCAAGACCCTGACCGCATCATGGTGGGGGAAATGCGTGATATTGCCACCGCTCAGATCGCCATCCAAGCATCGCTTACAGGTCACTTAGTATTATCAACACTACACACCAATGACTCGGCTGGTGCCGTAACTCGTTTGGTGGACATGGGCTGCGAACCATTCTTGGTAGCCGCTTCCTTAGAGGGTATCTTGGCTCAACGTCTTGTACGTACTATTTGTTCGGATTGTCGCACTCCGTATGAACCATCCTCTACCGTATTATCCCAATTGGGTGTTTCTCCTTATGAATTAGGTGACAAACAATTCTTCACCGGTAAAGGTTGCGAACGTTGTGGTGGCTCCGGATACAAAGGTCGTAAAGGTATTTACGAATTGCTCGACATCAACGATACCTTACGTGATATGATCACGGAAAGAGCTCCTACGGTGGTATTGAAACAAAAAGCAATTGAATTGGGTATGACCACGCTTCGTGAAGATGGTCTGAGAAATATCTACGAAGGTGGCACCACCATCGAAGAAGTGCTCAAATACACTTAAGCCTAACCACTTCCATCCATTTTTATTTATTATAACATTCAACGATAAAACACATGCCAAAATATCAGTACACAGCACTTGACCATAAAGGCGAACAAAAAACAGGCACGCTTGAGGCTAATAGTGAAGCCGAAGCCCTTGAAGCAATTCGCGGACATGGTTTATATCCCACTCAAATCGTCGAGGCCGGCAAAGGCAAACTAGAAGTTAAAAAAGGCGACAAGAAAAAAACAGCTCAAGCCAAAGCAGCTAAAAAAGGTAAAGTAGGAGGTAAAATCAAGCAAAAAACCTTGATGATCTTCACTCGCCAGCTTGCTACCTTGATTGATGCCGGTTTGCCTTTATTACAAAGTTTAACCGTGCTTGCGAAGCAGGAACCAAACCCAACATTAAAGGTAACGATCGAAGCTATCGGTGATTCGGTTCAAAGTGGCTCAACATTCTCCGAGGCATTGGCTCAACACCCTAAAATGTTTGACAAACTTTTTGTTAACATGGTTAAAGCCGGTGAATTAGGCGGTGTACTTGAAGTAGTACTCAACCGTTTGGCAGAATACCAAGAAAAGGCGCAAAAACTTAAGAGCAAGGTAATCTCAGCCATGGTATATCCGACTGTGGTTCTTACTATTGCCGTTGGTATTGTGGTATTCTTGATGATCGTGATCGTGCCGAAGTTTAAGACGATGTTTGCGGAAAATGGCAATGAATTGCCAGCTATTTCCGAATTCGTGTTCAACTTATCCGACTGGTTCATGTCAGCTCCATTCATTATTCCTAACGTTGGTATTATTGCCATTATTCTCGTTATTTTATGGATGGGCTTTAAGGCATACACCAAAAAACCAAGTGGTCGTCGCCAAGTAGATGATTTATTGCTTAAAATGCCTGTATTAGGCCGTATCCAAAACCGTAGCTCTATCGCTCGCTTTACTCGTACCTTTGGTACTTTGGTAACTTCCGGCGTACCGATTCTACAAGCATTAACGATCACCAAAGATACTGCAGGCAACATGGTAATGAGTGAAGCCGTAGCTTCCATTCACGATTCCGTAAAAGAAGGTGAATCCGTTGTTACCCCAATGGCCGCTTCCAAGATATTCCCTCCAATGGTAATTTCCATGGTTGACGTGGGTGAAGAAACCGGTCAGTTACCGGACATGCTCCTCAAAGTAGCCGACGTTTACGATGAAGAAGTAGATAATGCAGTAGGCGCGATGACTTCACTCTTGGAACCATTGATGATTGTATTCCTCGCATTAGTTGTAGGTACAATCGTATTCGCTATGTTCTTACCACTTCTCCAAGTGATCGAAAACATGGGCTAAGGCATTCTTAGCCCCCACTTACGCATCTATATGAAGTCCAAGTCAAAGCATCTTATTCAGCGAGGTTTTACCCTCATTGAAATGCTCATCGTAATGGCTATCATCGTCATTTTAGCCACGCTTGTTATTTCTGCCTATTCTTATGTAGAAACCACCAAACGTGAAAAATCTGCCGAGCAAATTACGACCAGAGTTTCCCAAGCTTTGGAAGAATACCACCGAGATTTCGGAATTTACCCTTATGGTACCGAAGCTCAATTTAATAGTAAAAGCACCAAAGCAATGACAGAAGCGGATGGATCTGAATACAGCTCCAACGTTATCTACAAGGCTCTTTATGGTGACTATTTAGATAAAGGCGTTCCCGCTAAAAAGGCACACATTTATTATGAAGAGCTCGAACCTTCTAAAGAGGCATCTGCCACTACTCTCGTAACACCTATTAATGTACGAGACAAGCAAGGTAAGCAGCGCACTATTCATATTATGCGTGACCCATGGGGTGAGCCTTATCGCTACACACTTGGCTTTGGTCAATCTTTACCAAACAAGCCAACAGAAACAGGTAAAGGAGTAAATCCTGACTTTGATTTCTGGAGCTTAGGCCAAGATAGCGAAGAAGACCAAGCTAATCCGCATGATCCTACAAACGGGGACAACATCGGTAATCAACCTAAGGCTAGATAATTTTTATCATCATTACGTCTAATCTTCAGGCCGGCTTTCGTGAGAAAGTCCGGCCTGATTTATTATTTCATCACGTGATCGATCAAGTGATCCTATGAATCAAACTTGACAGATAAATACAAAATCATATGTTATAAGAATATGCAAAAGTTCTCACACTACCTTACTTTTTCCATCTATCCCTTAGTGATGTTTTTCGTATCATGTGAAACGGAAGATACGAGCAAGCCCGCCCCTGTGGTTGTTCAGCTATTTCCTTACGAAGATCGGACACCTACTAGTGATCCTGATGATATTTTAAAAGTATCCGTCGAGTTCGAACCTTATTACAAACGAATCTGTGAAGCGGAAAATAAATTTATACATGAACACGAAGAGGATGAATGCCATTGTGGTGATGAGATATTTTACATAAAATTAGGCAGAATCCCTGAAAAGCAACAACAACTTCTCGTACGGAAATTGGCTTCTCAATACGGTTATAATTCAATTTATTGGTATCATGGATATTCTAAAAATGACCCTTCGTGGTTAATTGATTTTTTAAACCCTAAAATTAATCATACAAAACGCGGAAATTATGTTCGCAAAAAATTTGCCATACCTATGATTAACAGCGTAGGAAAGGATTATACTAGCAATCTTACTCCGGAGGATTTTTTTAAGCTTACCTCATTATATGAAGAGATCATAGGCATCAAACCAACCCAGACATACCCACAAATAGATGTAGCTCGACTTAAATCGAGGCTAAACGATTTCAAATCAAACAAATATATTGGAGAGAAAATCATTCGACTCAATTGTAAAAATAAAAAAGTAAGAGAGGAGCTTCTCTCAGATAGCGACATAACCAACTAACAAGTAAATATAGATATGTATCACTCACCATCCAAATTGAAGAAACTCTCGATGATAGGCATTTTGAGTTGTTCTTTTTTCACTCAATGTACCCCCGAAAAACCACCTATCGAGGCGGAAACCACCCTTGATCCAAGCATTCAACAAAATCCAATCGATTTTTCAGAGGAATTTGGCGTATTTTATCGAGACGTTTCAAAGGATGACCAAATAAGACAATGTGATATTCAAAGCTATCACAATTACCCAACGGTAAAGCGATTTTTAACATTATCCCCAACTACCCAAGAAGCCGTATTGAAATTAATGGCAAACAAATATGGGATCAATACACTCTACTTAAATTATCCGGCGGATCAAGACTACTACGATTGGGTGTCTGTTCATCTTAACGATCTCAAGACGAAATCATCCAAAATCAATGAACCGGACACAGCCACTAAACCGGCAAAAAAACGCATTACCCAAACCATAAAACCAACCGCTTCACTACTTAGCTCTTCAAGGAGCAGCGCCAAAATGAAGGATTTTTTCTTATATGAACAAATCTATGCATTATCACATGAAGCGACACAACAGAACTTTGAAACAAATGCTCAGCAAATAGATCAGCTTCTCAATTTATTGGAAAAACAAAGTGACGACAAACGTAAAAGTTATTTGGCAGCACTGAAAATCATAGCTGATGCCAAACTAGGCAATCAATTTTTACTACGCATTGAAGAAAAGAAACCGGTTTTACCTTCTCAGCAATAAATCGTATTTATTATCCTCTATTCTTTTGAATAGGGGATTTTTCATTTAATGGTTCCCAAAAATAAGACCATTGCTGTTATTAAACAATAAATTTTAGAATATTATGATAAATTTCAAAAAATGATGAAATCCTACTGACAAAAATGTAAGCATGATGAAAACTATACTGATTATTGTTAATTATTATTGCACCAAGAATCATGAAATTACATTTACCACTTGCTTTGCTAGGAGCAATACTAACTACCTTACCATCACTCTCTGCAACCACATATACGCCATCAACCTCATTAGGAAATGTGATGTATGT
The DNA here is from genome assembly GCA_002471255.1 of Akkermansiaceae bacterium UBA7331. Lineage (GTDB taxonomy): Bacteria > Verrucomicrobiota > Verrucomicrobiia > Verrucomicrobiales > Akkermansiaceae > Akkermansia. Next base: position 86,536 of record DKPP01000012.1, read on the forward strand.
AGGCGATTCAATCACACATGGCTATGGAAGTGCCTCTTACAGATGGGCATTGCATAAAATTTTTGCAGACAATGGCATTTCATATAATAGTGTTGGTGTAAATACAGGAAATGCTTCAGGGGGAGTAGCCTCAGGCAGTATTTATGGTGGAGTTTCTTTTAACAATGTCCATTCCGCTCAATCTAGCGCTCGCGCTTATGAAATAGCCGGTCGTAAAAAAGGAGGCAGATTTGGTAATTCCAATATTCAAAACTGGTTAGGTCAATCTGACATTAAAAACGATGGCAACACCTATACAGGGTCCATCTTTGACGGGCAAACAGGCAATCAAGCTTTACCTGATAACTTTTTCCTCATGATCGGCACCAATGATTTACTTTCAGAAAGTGCAGGTACGATCGAACAAAGAGCGGAAACATTACTGGGAGACGTACAAACCATCGTTAATTCCATGAAATTGGCCAATCCTGAAGCTAATATCATTTTAACAACGATTCCTTGCTGGACTACGCATAGTAATAACAATACAGATAGCATCCATCAAGCTGTTGCCGATTATAACACGACTCTTCAAACATGGGTAAACGATCAAACAAACGTAAGCTTAATTGATGTCAACAAAGGCATCATTGACGTTGCTTCGGATAAACCGTTTTTTGGAGTTACTTCCATGTTTAATAGACCCGGTAGCGATGGCTTACACCCGAATGCCCAGGGAGATCTTATTATTGGCGGTAATATAGCCAAAGGAATGGGATACGCCGGTCGCACCGCAGGGCAATTAAGAAAAGGCAATAGCCAATTAGATATTAACTTTTACGAAAATGGTTCATTATCTATCGGTAACATCGCAGATTTGACCAATAAAGGATTCCAATCAAGCAACATCTCTATTGCCAACAATAAAATCAATTTCGGCAATCAAGGTCTCAGCTCTTTATCCTATACATGGGCCCCTGATACGGATTTGACCAAGGGATTCACCTTTGACATGAATCTAAGCTTGGGCAATGGTGCTACAGACGGATGGAACACCACGGATCAGTTTAGCGTCTCTCTCGGTACGGATTCATTCTATGGCACTTTAAATGTCAATGAAGCCTATATTCAATGGGGTTCTACCATTTTGTATTCCACCGACATGTCCACGAATACGGAAAACATCCGAGTAGCTTATGTTAACGGAGATGCAGCTAACGGTTTAACTCAAGGCTATTATGTTTGGTTAGGAGATATGCTTATTGGTGAAGGATTAAGCGTAACACAAGGATCGGGCTTTAACGGTTTAACTATTCAATATAACGGTTCGGGAAATGCGTCCTTAAATGACATCGCCCTAAATGGCTCAGGTTCCTACGCTCCGACAAGCAACGGTATGCAAAATGGCGATAACTCATACATTGCTAACCCGGACAATGGTAATATGGGGATGCAACCTGGCATGGTAGAATGGAAAACCGAAGGTTTCACCGCCGAATCAACCAATTTAATCGCTTCCGGTGTCTTTAATATCAGAGAAAACATTACGGGAGCAGTAAGTGGCGCGGGTAACATTATTTCTGGTACAGTGACTTCAGGCTCTGCTACAAATATATATGCCAATCAGAATAATTATACCGGTGATGTTTGGGCAACCATTAGCGGAGGTAATGCAACATCTTGGGTTGGCGCTCATTCAAGCGGTACTCTCACTGGTGATGTCTATTTAAGGCTTACTGATAACTTTACAGGCACTACCACTGTGTTTGGTGGAGTTAATGCTACTAAAATCAATGGTAATGTATATCTTGAGCTATCGGCAGCGAATGCCACCTATGGCAGTTTTACAGGCAACGCCGGTAAAGAATCAAGCATAGTAGGTTCTTATCAAACCGATATCACCGGTAATGTAAGTATCGTCATTAACGCCGGTAACTTTCAAAACCAAGTCATGGCCGGCATCCATACCGGAAATAAAACCATTACCGGCAACACCTTTATGTATGTTAATGGTGGCACGATCGGTAGCGATGTTATGGCAGGCGGTCTCGTAGGAACTATCACAGGTAACACGACTACCTACGTTTCCGGGGGAACTATTCTCGGCAACATCTATGGGGGCGGCAAAGGAGGCACCATCCAAGGCACCACTAATGTAATCATTGACGGCAACCAAGCCATTATCAAAAATGGTGATACTTGGGGCACGATTTCTGCCGGCAATAGCACTGCCAACATCAATAGTGACTCATCCGTAACAATTGCCAATTTAAGCGCCGGCAATTTAGAAAACGGCTTCGACAAATTTGCAGGCACTATCTCCGGTGGCAATAAAGCCCAGGATAGTACAGCTACTCGCAGCTTGATCCTCGATCACGTCACGCTTGACTCATTTAAAGCCACTTTAATCAATTTTGACTCCATTACCGTTAAAAATGGTACCGATACGTCATTAACTTCATTAGGTGGTGCTACTCATTTAGCAATTGATGCAACCAGTCGTTTGACATTTACTTCATACTTAGATACTGCCTTAACCTCTACCGAATTATCAGGTGCCATTGCATTTGATATCAAAGATGGTGGCACATTCCAATTAGGCGCACTAAAAGGAACCATCGACCAATCCTTCATTAATACCGGCAAAAATAAAGATTTTGTTTTGGAATTGACGCAAGGTATCGCCGCAGATGGAGACCAACTAATCTATGCCGGTCAAATTTATGGTGATGGGCAAATCGTTAAATCAGGAAAGCATCATTTAACTATCGGGGGCCTTGTTCAAGCCTCAGCATTAACCGTCAATGAAGGTCAATTAACATTAACCAACTCTATTAACGATATTGCAGGCAAATTAACTGTCACCAATCAATCGGGCCTGCATTTAGGTGCGGACGATGACACCAAATCCATTTCCGCTAAAATAACCATGGTAGATACTCTTCAATTGGATGAAGGTAGTTCTATTTCGTTAAAGGAAAACCATATATTGAGCATCCTCAATAAGGAAGGTGCCGATATCGTGATGAATGGAGACATTACAGGTAAAGGTCTCTTAGACATTGATAAAGGTAAATTTGCGTTAGGCACAGGAACTTTAGACGAAACTTTATCGGTTTCTACTTCCAAAGAGGCTACTTTTAGCATCAATAAAAATATCACCTTAAATAGTATTCTCAGTTCCGGCACTCTCGATCTGGGACAAAACAACACCCTAAGTTTAGGTGGTCTTTCAAGCACAATTGAAGGAGCTATTGAAGGTAGTGGCACAATTGTGCAAAATGGAGCGGATACAGCTACAACCTTAATCGGCGCGGGCAACAATCAAGTGGATCTAGTCCTGAATCAAGGTTCCTTTATCCTATCAGGTGGAGAAACCAGCGGAGCACTCAGTTATGGCAACGTGCAAATAATGCAGGGTTCATTAGCATTGGGAGATGGGCTTCAAAAACCGGATGCAACATTTACTTCGTTGCAAATGGATTCAGGCACCACGCTAAAAGTTGTTTATAGCGAAGGAACACAAGCGGGTATTTCCTCTCCGGTAGCAATTAAAACCGAAGGAGCTGCTCAATTAGGTGATGTCGCTTTAGATATTACCACATCGGTAAATAACTTTACGGATTATGATCCGAATGGATTCCAATTCACCTTAATAGAAGGTGCTACAGGAGAAGCAAGCATCGGTAACTATACCTTGACTATGGGCTTCTTGAGCTCTTTGTTCAATTGGTCCGTTATCGCTGACGGCACTGATATCGTCATGAAGGGTAAATTATCCACTGATGATTATTTCACTCAGGCAGGTGGCACACATAATTCAATGTCCGCCGGTAAATTGATGGACTTTGCCCGTAACTTCATTGCTACCGATAGCCAATCCGTCTTATATGCCTTGGCTGATGCCGTAGCTAGAGATATCGATACCGGCAAACTTGATTCTGCAAACAAAAAGTTATCTGCTAGTGTTGGTACGTCCTTAACCAGTATGGGATTGGCTCAACACGGAGCCATGAGAGAACAAATGGAATGGATTCGAAATCGTACCGTCACAATGGGATTACCTCAAAATGTACAATACGATAAAGATGACATCCCCTCATATAATATGTGGGTACAAGGCACCGGATCATACAAAAACCTAAGTGAATCAATAGATGAAAGCGGTTATAGCCTTTCGACATGGGGTTCGACTGTTGGTTTTGATGTAAATGTAAGCGAAGTTTGGACTCTTGGTATGGCATTCACTGCAAACTTTGGCACCTTACATGCCAAAGCGGCCGATTCAGCCAAAGGAGATTTAGATTCATATTATCTCAACTTCTTTGCACGAGCTCAGCAAAAAGCATGGTCTCAAACCATTTTGCTAACGGGTAGCTGGAGCCGAGCCAAGCTTGATCGTGATGTAAATTATGATTTAGGTTCATACACAACTCATGGCAAAACTGACGGTAAAGGCTTTGCCGCCATGTATGAACTTGCTTATGATTTTTATCTAAATGAATCAAAATCTTGCATTTTACAACCTATCTTCAATGCATCGATTGTTTCCACACGCATGGATGGCTATGATGAATCAGCAGAACATAACGCAGGATTAAAAGTAGGCAATCAAGACATGACTACCACAACCTTAGCCATGGGCGGACGTATTATGGGATTGTTCGGCAATAATCTATTTGGTCGAGAATCTTATGGTGAATTCCGCCTCAACGTTGCAACGGATATGGGAGATGATCGCAGTACTGCTGACATGGCCTATCTTGCTGCTCCGGGAATGGGTCAATCCATCCGTAGTACAAAAGTAGGCAGAACCGCTTTACAAATGGGAGCAGCTCTCAGCGTACCAATCAACAACCAAAGTTCATTTTTCGTTGACGTAAACGCTGATTTTAGGAATAAACAAGAGAGCGTTAACGGAAGTTTGGGTTATCGCTATAATTTTTAAAATATTTCACTATGAGCATATTACGATCAACACTAATTATTCTATCGGCTTTTACCGGGAATCTCCTTTTTGGAGATTCCGTCAAAGTTGCATGTGTAGGGGACAGTATCACCATCGGGTTAGGCCTTAATAGTCCAACCAAGGCATACCCAAGTTACCTTAGCATACTTTTGGGCAAAAACTTCGAGGTGAAAAATTTTGGTAATTCCGGAAAAACCGCCGGTGATTTCCCTAGCGAAAAGAATCGCGGACGTTGGTACGGCGATACACAGGAACACAAACGAGCAATCGAATTCAAACCTGATATTTTCATTTGCAATCTTGGCATCAATGATACCGGAGCTTGGTGGAATCCCAATGAATTCAAATCAGGCTATGAAAATTTGCTAAAGCAATGGAAACAAAGTAACGAAAAAGCTAAATTCTTTAGTTGGGGTTTATTAGGTCCTGATTTTCGAGGAGCAAAAGGCGTTGACAATTATCCGGGTAATGTTTTTTCCCCAATTTTTGAATACAGCAACCAAGATCATGGCACCTCTATCAACCGCAAGGCAGCGGAAGAACTTATTAAAAAAATTGCCATTTCAAATAAAATGCAATTATTTGATACCTATACCCCACTTGCCAAGCATCCGGAATGGTACAAAGATGGTCTTCACCCAACGGAAGAAGGAGCAAAAAGAATTGCTGAAATTACATTCGCAACTTTAGTCAAAAATCTCAACATTCCACAAAAGGAAGCTGTCAGCATCGTAAAAAACAACACGATGATCATTCACAATCCCCATGAAGAAGGAATCCTTCTTGATCCCATTAAAGTTATCTCGGCAAAAAACAACAAGGTAGTTTTTTCATTCGATAAAAATACAGTCCTATTTCCCGGTGAAACTTTATCAATCGATATCACAGATAAACGCGATGAAGTCAAAATTAATAGTAACTCCTGTTATTATCCGGGTAACGCAACCGATTTAAAACTAAAGTCTCAAAAATAATATTCCCCTTAAAAATTAGCCTAAATATTAACCCAATATGCTGATAACCACAGCGTATTGGGTTAAAAAATATTTCACAACATTCATACCGCTAAATCTTTACATACAAGTTATGTTATGCATAATACGATGAAGAATTAGCGTCCTCACTATATCAATCATTTTTATCACATGAAATTTACCACTCGTTACGCCCTTCTGGCGACATCAATATTATCCATAAACATGGGGATGGGCATTGAAAATTTTGATTCACTTCCTGCCGGTTCATTATCGAAAGCCAATACCGTTTATGGATCACTTGAGGCTGAACAAGATAATTTGGCTATTCATAACAAAGGAAAATCAGGCACTCAATCACTTCGTCTATTAGGTGGAGAAAAAAAACAAGTTACACTAACCTTAAAAGAGTCGCCAAAAATTGATGTTGGATTACAAGCATGGGCAGAACGATGGACAGGACAAGACCCATTTGAGTTCAAAATCATTGCTGTGACACCCTCAGGCGAAAAAGAAATTTATGATGGTCAAAAAGCAGTTCGTTCAGGTGGTTTTCATACAAAAATAAATGCTACTATTCCGGCTAAGACTACCAAATTGATTTTCCAATCTACCACTCCCGAAAAAACAGGAGTATTGATTGATGACCTCTACATTGTACCGGTCATTCCAATGAAATTCCTCAATGCTGAGGTAAAATCCGATGTATGGCCTACGATTATTAGAAAGCCACAAAACCCATTGCTTCGATTTGATATCGAGACGGAAGGCGGACTAAAACCTCTTACTTTCACCGGTACTACTTTGGACATGACCGGCACCAATTTAGCACAAATTGAATCCATCAGTTTCATTAAAGGTGGTGAATTTTTAGATAATGGCGACATCGTAGTCGAAGAAGAGACCAAAGCTAAAATCATTGGCAACAATCCTAAAGCGGTAAAACTTGAAGGATCTCTTCCTCTTGAATCCGGTAGCAATAAAATCTGGATTAGCGTAAAGCTAAAAGATAATGCCAAGGCAAAAGGATTTATCAAGGCCAAGCCATTAGGCATTTTCTTGAATAATAAAGCAACCCCTATTGCTGAGAAAAAAATGGTAGCCCAACGTATCGGCTACGGCATTGGTATGCGCGACACAGAGGTATTACCTACAAAACGTGTAACCAAATGCTATCGTATCCCTGCTATGGTTTTGTCAAAGGCAGGAACCTTGATCGCTGCAGCAGACATCAGATATAATCACAATGGCGATTTACCTGCCGACATTGATATGGGCGTGAGCCGTTCTACCGATGGTGGCGAAACTTGGACGCCTATGACTATTGCCTTGGCTTTTAAAGATGCCTTACCAGGCTTCAAAGGAGCAGGTAACGGTGATGCCGCTTTATTGGTGGATAATAAATCCGGTCGCATCTGGATGGCTGTTTTATGGAGCCACGGCGGACACCCCATCTGGAGCGGTAAGCAAGGCACCAACGCACCGGACCAAACAAGTCAACTCGTTCTCACCTATAGTGATGATGACGGCAAAACATGGTCAAAAGCGATCAATATCACAGACCAAATCAAAAAACCTGAATGGGGCGTGAACTTCCAAGGTCCCGGTTCAGGTATTTGCATGAAAGATGGCACCTTGGTATTCCCTTGCCAATTTTGGTATGACTATGATGGTACTGACGGTGTAAAAGGAAGAAAAGCCCACTGCTCTATTATCTATTCCAAAGACCAAGGTAAAACATGGAATGTAGGTACTTCCCCCGTAAGAGATACATCCGAAGCTCAAGTAGTCGAATTAGCTGATGGTTCCATTATGATTAACTCTCGTAATGAAGCCGGCGGACATTGGAGAGCTATCTACACTACCAAAGATTTTGGTGCAACATGGCAGGAACACCCTACCAATAATAACGGCAATGGAAACGGATTGATCGAACCGGGTGCTTGCCAAGGTAGTATTTTATATGTCCCGAATAAAGGTGGGGTAAAGCATCCTCTTTTCTTCTCCAACCCAAGCTTTGGTGGCAGCCGTAAAAACATGACTATTAAAGCATCTCTTGACCAAGGGATGTCTTGGCCGGAAAAATTCCATGTCCTTTACGATGAGCGTAACGGTGGTGGATATTCTTCTCTAGCACCAATCAATGATAAATATATCGGCGTATTATACGAAGGTAGATTTAACGTTTATTTCTTAAGAATTCCTTATTCTGAAATTTTTAAACAAAAATCCACAACGGAGCAATAAACTGATTCGTTTTCAATCAATCAATTTGAATAAGTCATCATTTATATGATGGCTTATTTTTTTATAAAATAGACCTAGGCTTTTAAATTGACAGGTTTATGGAATAGCCTAAATTTGGAAATTCCCATGAAGGCCAATTTTAATTCTTTACGCACTCAATTATCAGTTTTTGCATTAGCAAATATATTATTTTCCGTTCCTCTCTATGCATCGGATACGGATTTAGGCAATATCACTTTTGTTGGAGATTCCATCACAAACGGAGGATCGGCCAAGGGTGCAACGGCATCGAATCAGGCTCGATGTGGTGGTACGGCGGCGAGTTGGCGCTATGCATTATGGAAACATCTTTTAGATAATGGATATAACGACAAGACCCAAGGCAATTCATCAGATAAGGTTAATCAACCATTAGCATTAAAAGGCAAAGATTTTCAAATGGTTGGCACAGTCAATAGATTTGCCAATAACGACGCGGAATTAAACGCCCTCGCTACCGAATATTTAGGTAAGGCATTTCACAATATTCATGAAGGGCACGATGGCTGGAGGGCTGCGGGGCATGCAGGCAAATTTGCACGCACTAATAAACCCGGCTCCGGATATGTCGGTAACTGGATTTCCAATAATGGGAAAAATGGTGGTCCTAGATATGATTCCAAGCCATCGACAGGCTGGAGTGATAACGAAAAAGACCAAAATTATTGGGGCAAACAAATTTTGGCTCCGGTTTCGAAATTCACACCTAATACATATAGTCCTGATACAGTAGTAATACTCCTTGGAGTGAATGATATCGATGCCTACACCGGTGAAGAGGTTTATCAAAACGTTGGTGAAATTGTTCGTTTATATCAAATATCAAACCCCAAGGCAAAATTTGCCATCAGCACTATTCTAGACAGCAATAGAAACAGAAAAAACGTTACGGATTACAATACTCTTCTTTTAGATACGCCAAAAGATTCTTCTGACTGGCGATACGGCAAAACAAATATCATCACATTTAATGGAAACCTCGGTTACAACCAAAATATGTGCTATGATAATTTACACTTGGGAGCTCAAGGCGCACTTATTTTTAGCTCCAACGTTGCTAGAGCCTTAGGTGTAGGTCAACGATCTGTAGGGCAAGAAAGGAGAGATGCTTCTCATCAAAACTTTACTCAAGTAAAATTACCCGCTACTCAAGGAGCATGGAAAAGCATATCGAAATCTATCAACGGAAACAAAAAAACATACTTTGAGTTGAAATCTGAAAAAAACTCATCAGCGAGTGCCTTCAAAATCCCCGGCATTAAGTTAGATGCATCATCAAATAATACGGTAAACATCGTATTCCAAATGGATGACGACTCCAACAAAAACACGTTTTCAATCAATCTGGCAAATGGAAATGACAAAAATGGTCAATTAGATATTTACCCAAATGAAATACGATGGAAGGGAACGAATGCCACTTATACTCAAGGTAGCCCTGAAACCGGCTTGGTGCTATACACAGGGGTACTTTTAAACAAAGAAATGAATAATCTACGAGTTGCATGGATACAAAAAGATCAAACATTAGGTCTAAATGAAGGTTATTATGTATGGCTTAATGGCGTTTTAATAGGAGAAGCATTACAAGGTGACTCTTCAAATAATATCGCCAATAATAAAAACGGCATTCTGCTTGGTGGACTTATTCCCGATGGTGAAACTATGGTCTCGATTGAATCTATTTCTTATTGCTCTACTCAATCATTGGCACCAATCGGGGAAACCATAAGAGAATTCCCAAATAACATCGCTCAAGCCATTAAAATAACACCTCGTATCTGGACGAATGCAAAAGGCAAAAAAATCGTAGGAAAACTCATATCTCTTAACAATGGCACTGCCACCATTTCGACTGAAGGCAAAAACATCAAAATTCCGATCAATGGATTAAGCAAGGAAGATCAACAAGTGTTACAATCATATTCATCCAAATCAAAATAAAAGGCGAATCTCAAACAACAAACCGGCATCAATACCCTAGACAATTGATCAAGGGCAAGAATACTCATCTTAATAAGATAGCAGACTTGCAAATCAATCCAAAGGTTTTATAATCCACACCCATGTACTACATCACCACGGCAATTGATTATACAAATGGACCACCCCATATTGGGCACGCCTATGAAAAGGTGTTAGCTGACGTTTTGGCACGTTGGCACCGAATGTTGGGCGAGGAAGTGTATTTTCTCACCGGGGTTGATCAACATGGTCAAAAAGTACAACAAACAGCTGAGAAAAAAGGTATTTCCCCTCAACAACACGTTGACGAAATCACCAAGCTTTTTATTGCTCTTTGGGAACGATTAGGCCTTAGCTATGATGGCTGGGCTGCTACGACAGATCCTCGACATAAGGCTTGCGTACAAAAAATCCTTACAAATCTCAAAGATCAAGGTCAGCTTTATAAAAAATCATACAAAGGTTTTTACTCTGTAAGACAAGAGCAATTCTTAACCGACAAAGAACGCAATGAAGAAGGCGTGTTTGGTGAAGAATGGGGCGAAGTGGTAGAATTGGAAGAAGAAAACTGGTACTTCCGCCTAGCCGATCAAGCAGCTTGGATGAAAAACTTCATCGAACAAAGCAATGCTTTCGTTACCCCTTCCTTCCGTAAGGCTGAATTATTGCATGCCGTAGAGCGCGCTTTTGAAGGCGACCTTTGCATTTCCAGACCAAAGGATCGTTTATCTTGGGGTATTGAATTACCTTTTGATACCGATTTCGTTACTTATGTATGGTTTGATGCCCTAATCAACTACATCTCTTTTGCAGGATATTTGGCTGAACCGGAAAGCGGTTTACCTGATTTTGAAAAATTATGGCCTGCTCAATGCGAAATCATCGGTAAAGATATTTTGGTGCCGGCTCACGGTGTTTACTGGCCTGCCATGTTGCATGCCATGGGCTTTAAAGATGAAGAAATGCCGGGCTTGTTAGTACATGGTTGGTGGAACATCAATGGCGAGAAAATGTCAAAATCCATTGGCAATGTCGTTGACCCTAACGCTTTAGTTGATGCCTTTGGAGCCGAAGCAGTACGTTATTATCTCGTTCGTGATATTACGACAGGTAAAGATGCCAATTTTGATGCGGACCGTCTCGTCATGCTCTACAATACCGAGCTTGCCAATGATTTGGGCAACCTTTGCAACAGATCCATCAACATGACTCGCCGTTACTGCGATTCCGTTTTACCGGCTACTGATTTTGATGATGAAGCTTCTCAAGCATTACGTGCAGGTATGGCTACCACCATCAAACAATTTAGCGCTTTGATGAATGACAACATGGTATCTGACGCTTTAGCCGTCCTAAATAATCAGATTTCTGCCTGCAATGCTTACATTGAGCAACAGCAACCATGGCAATTAGCTAAGGATGAAGCACAGGCAAGCAAGCTTCACACTGTTTTACGTCATTTATTAGAATGCTGCGCACAGACCGGATATCTCATCAAATGCGTTTTACCGGAAGCTTCCGACCGCATCCTCAATCAACTTGAAGCCGGCGGATTAATGGAGAATGTAACTCCTCAAACTCTTGAGTGGGGGATTTTGCCAGATAATCACACCATCGGTGAACCGGCTCCGGTATTCCCTCGCATTCTTTCAGAAGAAGAAAAGGAAAAACTAGCCGCTAAGGCAGCCAAAGGTTCCAAGAAATAAGATTGCAACTTTCCATCCAACGGGGCTATTGTTTCAATAGTCCCGTTTATTTTATCCATATTTTCTCATGAATCATATCAAATCTTTTATTGCCCATTGTTGCATCAATGGCATCTGTGAATGGATCGTTTGCCCGGGAGCTCGTAATGCAGCTCTACTGCAAGTTTTAGCTGCTTCCCCCGATTTAGTAAAACGCACTCATTTTGATGAACGTGGTGCAGGATTCTTCGCTTTAGGCCGCATCCAAGATATGGGTCTGCCCGTAGCAGTCGTGACTACATCGGGCACGGCAGCAGCCGAGCTTTTACCCAGCGTCATTGAAGCTTACTATGAAGGCAGACCTTTAATGGTCATTACTGCTGATCGACCTGCCGAGTTTCGCGGGTCCGGAGCCCCACAGGCCATTGAGCAGGCCGAGCTTTTCGGTATTTACGCACCAACGATTGATATGGCTTCACCGGAAGAAATGACGGTAGAAATTTTTGAAAACTGGGATTACGCATCACCTATCCATATTAACGTGTGCCTCCCTGAGCCCGATTTAGCGGCAGAAATAGCCGATTGTGACCTTTATCCGGCCGAACCACCCGAGATCACTTACCCACCTCAATCGTTAAGCGATTTAGCCCAAGCACTTCGCTTCAAATCTCGTTTAGGTCTTGTTTTAATGATCGGCGGTCTTGATCCAAACGAACAAGCACCGGCTCTCTGGTTGGCAAAAGAACTACGCGTACCCGTAATCGCTGATGCTACATCCGGTCTCAGAGAAGAATTGGCTCAATTTAACCTCATTTCGGCAGATCGCTTATTACGCAAAAATCCACCGAAAATCGTTTTACGTGTAGGGGACGTTCCTGTTTCTCGATTCTGGCGAGATCTGGAAAACTTACCCAACACCGAAGTTTACTCCATCTCACGCACTCCATTCTCAGGTTTAGCTAGAGAATCAACCCTCATACAGGGAGATTTAGAGCAAGTTTTAGAAAGTTTAGGTGACATTGATACCGTCGGTGACGTTAATGATCTCAAGGCATCACATTACAAACATCTATCAAAACTCGAAGAAGCATTGATCACTTATCCTGAAAGCGAACAAGCTCTTGTACAAGCCTTTTCGTGTTTTGCCGTTGAAGCCGATAACCTCTATCTTGGTAATTCTTTACCGATCCGTCGTTGGAATGATTTTGCTCAAACGATGATCCCTATTGAAAATTGTCGAGCCAATCGTGGAGCCAATGGCATTGATGGACAAATAGCCACATTTTTAGGCAACAGTGCCAACGCAAAAAACTCATGGGCTTTAATGGGAGATTTAACATGTTTGTACGATGTTAATTCGCTCGCACTTGTTTCACAATTACCAGCAGGAAAACGTGTTTTAGCAGTAATTAACAACCAAGGAGGACAAATCTTCAGCACATTACCCGGAGGACAAGAAATGACCGAAGAATTACGCCGCCTATTAGTACAGCCCCATCAATTTCACATGAAACATCTCGCAGAACAATGGGGACTAAACTATTTACAAGTGAGAGACTCGATGGATATGGAGCAATTAGACCACTTACCCAAAGACAAAACCTGTCTAGTAGAAATCATCCCCGATCCTGCTCAAACCCAAGCTGTAGATCAGTTACTCAAATAATATGTGCGGATAAAACTTGCAAAACGGGAAATTTCAAAGCAAGGCAAAAATTAGACTTGCTTTCTCATCCCTTTCATTGCAGAGTACTTGCCCGCAAGGTGCGCACGGTTCGCACGCAACTTTTAATTTATTGACAAAGACCATGAGAAACTACGAAGCAATTATCGTATTCAACATGAAGGGTACTGAATCCACCGTTGAAGAACTTACCAACGCAGTTGTATCAGACCTCAAAGAAGAAGGTGCTCAAATCACCAGCATCGACAACCTTGGCCGTAAAGAATTTGCTTACGAATCACACCACATCAAAGCAGGTCAATACGTTGTAATCACATTTTCTGCAGAACCTTCTGCAATCAAGACCATGCGCGAACGCGTTCGCTTGAACACTCTTGTTCACCTCCAATACTACAAGTTGGTTGGCTAAGAACTGAGCGCAAGCCGGATTTTCCGCACCTTGCAAACAATTTAAAAAGAGCACCGAAGATTTACTTCGGTGCTCTTTTTTGTAGAAATAAAATAAGAAATGAAAAAACTTAGTTCTTTTCTGCCAAGTAAGCTTTAATGGATGGAATAATTACATCCGTAAAAAGACCTTTGGTTATTTCGGCTTGGGCTTGCTTAGGGTCTTTAGTTTGTAATTCAGGATGCTTAGTCTGATAATCAACCATCCACTTCATCACAGCGGCACTGTCGATCACTTCTTTCATTTGCTCAGCTAGGATGGCCTCTAAGCCAAGTTTAGAAGCATTGTCTTGATCGGATTTGGAATATTCTTCAAATACTTCGACAAGTTTTCCGTCTTTTTCCAAGTTTTTAACATCTTTCAAGATACCTTGGAGCTTTTCATTACGAGCTTTAAAATAAGCAATGACGTTTTCAGGTAAACCTTCGGTGCTTACGCTTTTAAAAATTTCGTTATCGATTTCTAATTTTTTAACGATGTGAGCAGGATCTTTATCTGTTTCGTCCAACATATTAATTCCTGCCTTATTGGTATCGTCAAAAGAACGGACCAACACTTCAAAAGCATATCGGGCGATAGCTTTTTCTTGAGCTTCGGTATATGAAGGAGTGGCAGTAGCTTCTTGAACAGCAGCGGCTGGTGATTCAGCTAAAAGAGGGCTAACACTGGCGGTTAGTAATGCACATGTAAGAAATAATGTCTTTCTCATATTAGATATCTAACACAAATCATCGAATATGCCTATCATTAAAAGAGTAATTGATGTACAAACCTTATACTTGCGCCTTATTTATAATAAAATAAACTCAAAAGGATGAAACTTTTAGTTAAATTCCCATTCATCGTATTATTTGCTACTTTAGGCATAGGTTTATGTGATGCTAAACCGACTAAAGAGGAATATAATAACCAAGGCAAAATAGCTCGGCAGTACTATTTTGGGCAAGATAACATACCTTATATGGGTCCGGAGGGATTCTTTATGGCCAAATATCTTTATGATAATCAAGGTCGATTACATAAAATATTATATTTCAATACCGAGGGAAAAGCTTGTGAGGCTGGTTCTCCTGAAGGAATCAAATGTGCAAGTATAGAATACACCTATGATGCTAATGGTAAGCAATCTGCTAAATATTTTAATAAAAAAGGGGAAGAGATAACTAAGACCTCTTCCCCAAAATCAGAAAAATAGTTTATTCCGCTATTTTCATAAAGTTCTTTAAAAGGTGAACTCCTAGCTTTTGACTCTTTTCCGGGTGGAACTGAGTAGCCATCAAGTTACCTTTCTGAATGGCAGCTGCAAATTTCTCGCCGTATTCGCAGGTGGCGGAAATCAAAGATTCATCCAAAGGAATAGGATAATAGGAATGCACAAAGTAAAAATAAGGAGTTTCTCCCATACCTTGCCACATCAAAGAATCGCTATCTACCTCAGTGATCGGATTCCATCCCATGTGAGGCACTTTTAAATCAGATTCGGGGAATCGTACTACTTTTCCCTTAAAAATACCTAAACCGGGCACACCCGGATCTTCTTCACCTTTTTCAAATAAAATCTGGTATCCTACACAGATTCCCAAAAAAGGTCGATTATTAGCAATCCACTCTTTTACTGGCCCTTCCAGACCCTGAGCACGAAGCTTATTGGCACAATCACCAAAGGAGCCTACTCCCGGCAACACCAAATGAGTAATACCTTCCAAATCCTCTACGAATCGAATTAACTTACCCTCATAACCCGCTGCGGAAAACGTGTTGAGCACGCTACGCAAATTGCCTGCGCCATAGTCAATAACACCTAATGATGACATTACAAAACTCCTTTCGTAGAAGGAACCATATTGGCAGTACGAGGGTCAATAGCTACAGCCTCACGGAGAGCTCTGGCGATACCTTTGAAAATAGATTCGGCAATGTGGTGACCATCACGACCATATAAAACTTCAACGTGCAAATTACAGCGAAGATTATTGGATAAAGCGCGACAAAACTCCTCAGTAATAGTTAAAGGGAAATTAGGTGCATCAGGTGTACCCTGCGGAGCACGGAAAGACAAAAACGGGCGGTTACTAAGATCAAGAACGACGCGAGTCAATGTTTCGTCCATAGGGATATAAGAACAGCCATATCGCACGATTCCTTTTTTGTTACCCAAGGCTTGAGAAATGCAATCACCCAAAACAATAGCTGTGTCTTCCACAGTGTGGTGAGCATCCACATCCAAATCACCTATGGTGGTCAATGTAAGGTCAATCAGGGAATGACGGGACAACAGATCAAGCATGTGATCAAAAAAGGCATGCCCCGTATTCACGGCGGCACATCCGGTGCCATCCAAATTCAATTCCATAGAAATATCGGTCTCACCGGTCACTCTCTTTTTGGAAGCGGTTCTCATAACGCCTTTCTACTATGAAATCCGCCCCAGTTAAAGACCGAATTCCGTATCTAAGAATTTTTATGATAAAGCAGTCGCCAAGTCATCCAGATCAAAATAATCCTGACCATGAATCAACTCAGCTAGCACGGGAACTTTAGTAAACTCTTCAATCATGCTACGATTGGTGACACAAGCAGTATTCCATGAGTCACTCACGTTATTGAAAATAATGCCTGCACATTCCAAACCCTTAGCTTGTATTGCTTCCAAAGTCAGCAAAGCATGATTTAAAGCACCTAGTTTATTACCAACGACCAAAATCACAGGTAACCCGAACTCTACGGCCAAATCACTAAACAATTTCTGAGGACCGATAGGCACTTCCCAACCACCGACACCTTCAACGATGACGGTTTCAAATTGAGAAACCAATTGTTCGTAGCCACGCATAATCAGACCACAATCAATTTCGATGTTTTCCAATTTTGCGGCTACATACGGGCACGTAGCATTTTTAAGATAAACCGGATTAATTTCTTCCAAAGAAATATCGGATTGCATTGCCTCACGGATTTGTCTCGGATCTTGACGATCTCCGCAAGCAATCGGCTTATACCCTGCTACATTCACGCCTTTTGCTTTTAAAGACTGAATAATAAGAGTGGTTACATACGTTTTACCGATTTCCGTATCGGTGCCGGTAACGAGGAAATTTTTCATAATACTTAATTTTATGGATGAGATCTTCTGATGTCTTGTTCCGGTACGGAACGACGAGGCGTTGTTTCTTCTGCCGCAACGAATTTCTTAATAATAATCCATACGACGATAGCCAAAATTAGGCACATCAGCTTGGCTAACCAATTGTTAAGAAACCACTTTTTCATAATCGACGTTATTGGATGAAATGTTTAATAATTCTTCAAGGCGTGATCGGAGCTGTTGACCATCAAGGTTCCTTTCCAAGCGACCGCCTACACAAATAGATATACTGCCCGTTTCTTCAGAAACAATAACCAATACGGCATCCGTCTCTTCAGACAAACCAACGGCAGCTCGATGTCGCAAACCTAAAGATCGATCCGATAATTCCTTTTGAGAAACAGGGAATAAACATGCGGCAGCCAAAATCTTATCACTACCGATCACCACACCACCATCATGCAGGGCCGTTTTAGTATGAAAAATCGTAGATACGAGCTCGGGTGAAAAGATAGCATCGGTTTTAACGCCCGTATCGATAAATTGTTTTAAGCTGATGCCACGCTCAAAGGCAAACAAGGCACCACAATGCTTACTGGAAAGTAAAGAAACGGATTTACAAAAATTATCTAAGAAATCCACTCGATGCAGTTTCGCGATATTGGAAAATAAAGGGTGACTACCTAGCTTCGCCAGGCCCATTCGCAATTCCGGTTGGAAAATAACGACCAAAAAGATGGCAACACCGGGTGCCAAAATACGAGTCAATATCCAGCCGATAACGTTCAAATGGAAAAAGTACGTTACAAGCACCAACACCATAAAACAAAGAACGAGACCAACCATGATACGAGCACCACGCGTCGCATGAAAAGCTCGATAAATTTGGTAAAACAAAAGCCAAAGAATTGCAATCTCGACTGAATTACGTAGAAATTCTTTAATAGAACCGCCATTAGAGCTTATCCACTCCCACATGGGCAAAAATTACTATAAAAGATGGTCTTTGGCAACTATGATTGCCTATTCTTATTTGATTGCCAGCAATTCCATTCCTGCTACACTTCCAAAAGATGAAACGTGTTTTAATTATTGTCTTTCTCCTACTTTGTCTATTAGGTCTAATTGGCTATAAAACTTTTGTTCACTATACATCCACTACTACGCCAAGTGCTTACCAACCGGAGCAAAGTTTTGCTGAAGAACGAAGAGAGGGAAATTTAGAGAAGCATGTGAAAGAGCTTTGTAAATATCCTGATAGATACGCCGAAAACACCGATCAATTAGCTGAAACGATTCAATACATTAAAGAACAATTTGAATCAGCAGGACTCAAAACGGAATTGATCCCATTTAAGCATGGAAACAAAGTTTACTACAATATAAGCGGTATTATCCCCGGATCGATGAAAGACAGAATCGTGATCGGCACCCATTACGATTCCGCTAAAGGTAGTCCCGGAGCAGATGACGATGCCAGTAGTGTCGCCGCATTAATTGAAACAGCTAAAGGCCTCGCAGGCATACAGCCCGATTACACCATCGAGTTTGTCGCTTATGCCAATGAAAAGTCACCATTACATGGTACGGATTATCACGGTAGTCGCATACATTATCGCCATTTAGAAGAAGAAGGTATTCCTGTTCAGCTAATGATTTGTTTAGAAATGATAGGTTATTACAGTAATGAGCCTAATTCCCAAACTTATCCCAAAGAATGGCTTAGCAAGATATATCCGGAAACGGGGAATTTCATTGCTATTCTTGGTTCCGAAACGGCTACTGAGCCATCCCAAATCCTTCAAACTGCAATGAAACACAGAATTTCTACGGTCCGTCTCAATTATCCGATTCTCAAAGAATTTACATTTTCAGATCATTCTGTTTTTGATGAACAAGGGATTCCTAGCATCGTGCTAACCGATACTTCTTTCTACCGCAATAAAAATTATCATCAACCTACAGACACTCCTGATACTCTTGACTACGAAAAAATGCAATGGGTAGTCAAAGGACTTATAGACGCTTTGAATAAATTTTCCTTTAACGAATAAATCGATATGAAAACATACTTACTCACATCTTTCCTCTCTTTAAGTTGTCTGATTTTGCCTCAGTGTAACATCAATAAAAAGGGTATTGAAACATCAAGACCTAATCAGGTCCAGGAAACCCGAGACACCGAACATTCTCGGGCTCAAACGCAACAAATCAAAAATCACGTATTGGCGTTAACCAAAAACGGTCGATCAGGCTCAAGTGAAAAGGAGACTAATCAAACCCTAAATTACATCACCCAAGTCATGAAAGGGAAACCGCAGATTAAATCATATTGTGATAAAAATGGTAATCCGATAGTCAAAAATGTAGAACTTTTAGTACCGGGAGTCTCTGATGAATGTATCATCATCGGAGCTCACTATGATACGGCCGAAGGCACACCGGGTGCCGATGACAATGCCAGCGCCGTGGCAGCTTTAATCGAATTAGCCAATTCGTTTGTTGACAAAAAGCCCTATTATTCTTTGCTTTTCATTGCTTATGGTAACGAAGAACCACCTTTCTTTAATACATCCGATCAAGGTAGTAGAGCTCACTTCGAAACCATCAAAAACAAGAAGGATCAAGTAAAGCTGATGATTTGTCTTGAGATGTTAGGCTATTATTCAAATGAACCGGGGAGCCAAAGTTATCCAATCGAAGCCATGAAGGCATATTATCCGGATAAAGGAGACTTTATCACCATTGTAGGTTTGGATAACACGATTGATGAAAGCAGACTCATCCAAAACAAACTCAAACCGCTCATCCCTACCGCTAGGTTAAATAGCAACTATGCCTCGGCATTAAACTTTTCCGATCACGCTGTGTTTAATGAACACGGAGTGCCGGCAGTCATGATTACCGATACGGCATTTTACCGTAACCCTCATTACCATGAGCCCACCGATACTCCTGATACGCTCAATTACCCCAACATACAGCGAGTCACCGAAGGATTACGCCAAGCAATCGAAGAATTGTCAGCAAAACCTAAATAATCCATTTTTCTCGACACAAGTCAGAGCCTAGACTACATTCAACAGAGCATTTTCTTATATATATCATTATGGCCATTTCAGATTATATCGTCACCATTGGCTTAGAGGTACACTGCCAAATTAAAACCAATAGTAAGATGTTTTGCGCATGCGAAACAGGCTTTGGTTTTGAACCTAACACAAAAGTATGCCCCACGTGTTTAGGTCTTCCGGGAGCTTTACCTGTTTTGAACCAATTTGCCATTGAGCGCACACTCCTTACAGGTCTTATGTTAGGCTGTGGAAGCCCCGAAATTTCTCGTTGGGATCGTAAAAATTATTTTTACCCCGATATGCCGAAAGATTACCAGCTTTCACAAATGGACCTTCCTCTTTGCTTAGATGGTGAGGTACCTTTGTACCCTTGGTCTTATCCGAATGATGTGATCAAAGCCGGCGTACCACCTTTCCGTACGGTTAAGCTTACCCGCATCCACTTGGAAGAGGACGTAGCTAAATCCACCCACTACGCCAATCACTCTTTAATCGATTTTAACCGCGCAGGCACACCACTCATGGAAATCGTATCGGAGCCCGATATCGATAATCCTGAAGAAGCTTACGCTTACTTAAAATCACTACAGCAAATCCTCAATTATGGTAGCATTTCCGATGCCGACATGGAAAAAGGACAAATGCGTTGCGACGTTAACGTATCCCTTCGCCCTCACGGACAAAAAGAATTAGGTGCCAAAGTTGAGCTTAAAAACCTCAACTCCATTTCGGCAGTAAGACGCGCTTTGCATTTTGAAATTGAGCGTCAAGCTGAAGAATTAGATTTAGGAATTGCCCAAATCCAATCTACACGTCGCTGGGATGACGATTTAGGCGAAACGACCATCATGCGCACTAAAGAAGATGCACATGATTATCGCTATTTTGCCTGCCCTGACCTCGTACCAATCCACACAGCACCGCTTTTGGATAAAGTACGCCCGGAAATTCCTGAATTGCCGAACCAAAAACAAGAGCGCTTCATTAAAGAATTTAGTCTAAACGAATATGATGCCAACGTTTTGGTATCGGATCTCGAATTAGCACACTATTTTGAAACGGCAGCACAAGGTTCACCAAACGGCAAAAAGATAGCCAACTGGGTAATCAATAACGTGACTTCCGTTTTGAATGAAAAAGGCATTACCCCTAACGAATGTCCGGTAAAACCTCAGACCATTTCCGCCTTAATCGATATCATCGAAGATGGCACCGTGTCTAACAATCAGGCAAAAGACGTCTTTAATAAGCTATGGGACGAACCAACACTCAGCCCTGCTGAGGCGGCTAAAGCATTAGGCTTCGAAAAAGCCGATAGCTCATTCCTAGATGCCATTATCGAAGAAATCATCGCAGCCAACCCTGCTAAGATTGAAGAAATACAAGGTGGCAATCACAAATTACTCAACTGGTGTACCGGTCAAGTAATGAAAGCAGCCAAGGGCAAAGCGAATCCAAAGATCATTACCGAAGCTCTTACTAAGAGATTAGGCCTCTAGCACTTTAGATCTCACTCTTTAACGAAAATCTCCGGCTTTAAGTAGTCGGAGATTTTTTTGTTTCTTTATTGATCTTTCGTTGCCAGCTTAGTTCGAGACAAATCTTGAATAAGTGCTAACAACTCACTTTTACTATCGGCATTGATGATGATGTGTAAAAAAGTAATTCCATATTTCGTCTCAAAAGGTACCAATGCATCTGCAAAATTGTGTTTATCATCACAAAGAATCGCCCATTCGACCGATTTTCCCAGAATGGTGGATGTAGCCAGTTCGCTACCTTTAACTTCCATCTGATTCGGATGCATTCCCTCATAAATCATCATACGAGAAGAGGAAGATTTACTATCCTTGCCATTATAAAAATTGGTAGTCGTAAAATCGGCCCCTTTTGATAAGGATGAAGTGTAATGAGACGGTAACGAAAGAGATAAGGCACCCACCCCATATACATCTACTTGATGTGACGTGGATTTATCGCGAGATGCAGGCTTTACAGTCAATAATTCCTCTACTTTAGGATGGGATGAACAGGAAACTTGCCAGACAAATAAACAACACAACAAGGTGGCAAACGAGAGCTTCATAATTAAAGAAGGTAAAATAATATAAGTGTTAGTCAAGCTAGAAGCATTATAACACGCATCTCCCGGATATGAAAAATCCCCGCAATCCGAAGACTGCGGGGATTTTAAAACTAAAGAATGTCTCTCTTAGAGCACTTCAGGTGCCAAGGAAACGATCTTCATGAACTTTCTTTCACGAAGCTCACGAGCAACCGGTCCAAAGATACGGGTACCACGTGGGTTGTTGTCCTTGTCGATGATAACTACTGCGTTACCGTCAAAGCGAAGTACGGAGCCGTCATCACGACGGATAGGAGCTGCGGTACGAACCACAACGGCCTTAACTACGGTACCCTTCTTAACGGAAGCGGTAGGGATGGATTCACGAATGTGGCAGGTGATGATGTCACCGATGCGAGCCTGACGGGTACGCTTGCCAATTACGCCGATCATTTTTGCAGCACGAGCACCGGTGTTATCGGCAACTTGTACTAAACTTTCCATTTGGATCATGGTATCAATTCTCCTTTATGTTATTAGTTTTGATTCCTTGATATTAGTGTGTAAGCACTTCAACCAAATTCCAGCACTTAAGCTTGGAAACAGGGCGGGTTTCAACGATACGCACCTTGTCACCTACCTTAGCGGTACAGTTTTCGTCGTGAGCATAGAATTTCTTGCTCTTCTTAACGATCTTCTTAAACTTCGGGTGAGGAACGCGGGCTACGTATTCTACAACGATGGTTTTGTCCATCTTGGTAGAAGTCACAACGCCTACGCGAGTCTTGCGAAGTCCGGGTTGCTTTGTTGTTTCAGTATTTTCGCTCATTGATTCTAAATTGTTAGAATATTAGTGATTTAGTTAACCCGGTTGACTTACTCAACGATGCCGGACTCACCTTGTACGGTGAGGGCGCGAGCAAGTTCCTTGCGGACGGCGCGGATTCTTTGATTGTTTTCCAACTGACCGGTGGCCTGTTGGATGCGGAGATTGAAGGATTCTTCACGAAGGCTGCGAATGTGAGCTGCGAGCTCTTTAGCAGACATACCACGAAGATCTTTAGCGGAGTTCTTTTCAGACATGGTAAATTATCAATTAGCTTTGTTGAACACCAAGACGGTAAACGAAACGTGTGCGAATACCAAGCTTGTTAGAAGCCAAACGAAGGGCTTCACGGGCTTGAGATTCGGTAACTGCGCCAACTTCGAAGAGGACGTTACCAGGACGAACCACGGCTACCCAACCTTCTACGGCACCCTTACCTTTACCCATACGTGTATCGGGGGGACGAGAAGTGAAAGACTTTTGAGGGAAAATGCGGATGAAAACTTTACCTTTACGTTTAAGGTAACGGTTAATCGCAATACGGCATGCTTCAATCTGGTTGTTAGTGATCCAACCACGATCAAGCACCTGCAGACCGAAATCACCGAAAGCTACGGTAGTACCGCTGGTAGCATTACCAGAACGGCTGCCGCGGTGCATTTTGCGGTGCTTCACTCTTTTAGGCATTAAAGGCATATTTTATTCCTCCTTGTATATTTGTTATAATCAATTAGTAATTAAACTTAGGCGCGAGAACGGCGAGGACCGCGAGGACCGGATGGACGTGAGTTGGAAGCTTGGATAGCTTCTTCTCTCTTGTTTACCCAGCACTTCACACCAATGATGCCGTACAATGTACGAGCTTCAGCAAAACCGTAGTCGATCGGTACGCGAAGTGACTGCAATGGCACTTTACCTTCACGATACCATTCGGCACGTGCGATATCAGCACCACCAAGACGACCTGCGCAACGGATACGGATACCGTCGGCACCACGTTCCATAGCAACTTGCACAGCACGCTTCATAGCGCGACGGAAAGATACGCGGCGTTCCAATTGAACGGCTACGTTCTCAGCAACAAGCTGAGCATCGGTCTCAGGAGAACGAATCTCGGCGATGTCGATGTTTACTTGTGTGGTAGGACCACAGAGCTCTTGCAAGTATTGACGGATTTTTTCAATTTCTTCACCTTTACGACCGATCACAAGACCTGGACGTGCGGTGTGTACAGTGATACGTACGCTATTCCATGCACGTTCGATAACGATGCTAGAAACAGCTGCGGTCATCAATCTGTCTTTGATGTACTTGCGCATCACCAAGTCTTCATGAAGCTTGGTGGCATAGTCTTGACCGGTTGCGTACCACTTAGAGCGCCAGTTCTTATTAACGGCGAGGCGGAACCCGATTGGATTTACTTTCTGACCCATGATTTTAGTTCAGCTTTAATATGTGTTAGAGTTGGCGAGCTTAACCTTCTTTAGCGGTAAGTACAACAGTAATATGTGAAGTACGCTTACGGATCATGTTAGCGGATCCACGAGCACGAGGCATCGTACGACGCATCGTTGGGCCTTCATCAACCATTACAGATTTAACAACAAGAGTGTCAACAGACAACTCAGCGTTGTTTTCTGCGTTTGCTACGGCAGACTTAAGGGTTTTATTTAAAAGGAAAGCACCTTTTTTAGGTGTGTATGACAGGATGTCTGTTGCTTCGGAAACAGACATTCCTTGGATTTCTTGAGCGATGTCGCGCATCTTCTTGGCAGAGATGCGGGCGTATTTATAAACAGCTTTCACTTCCATGGGTTTTTTTTCCTCGTATGGGTTATATGTTTGTGAAGATGATTTTTAGTTATTTGTTTTGACTGAGGCGGAATCTCCAACGCGGACCGGTTCGGTCGGCTCTTGAAGCTTCTGGATTAGCGCTCCACTAACGTTCTTGCGAACATCGGTAATTATCGCTTCTCCAATTGTTTGGGCTCCACGTGTCACCACGATTGGCATCCCTACTTGCATTTGTGCCGTCTTCCCTGCATTCAAGACAATCAATCCGGATTCCGAATCAATGCTCAATACTAAGGATTGGGCTAAGTTACCTGTGCTTTCCAGCACCGGCTTTGGCTTAATACCGAGAAGAGAGTCAACGTAACGCATAGCACTTTCCAGTGTTTTGCGGGTCTCACCGTCTTCCGATACGGCCTGCTTCATGTACGCGACAACGGCCACGCATAGCGAGACAGAAGCCTTTTCAAGGGCTTGGCATTTTTCATCCAGTTCCTTGATGCGAATCACAGCCTGAATCAGGCGATCTTCGCTGGCACCTAGCGCTGCTCCTCCCAAAGCTTCTAACCTGTTACGTATCTCAATAAGTTCGCTTTTTGCTTTATCGGCATCGATTCTGGCTTGAGCGTATGAGGCACGTAGTGTTTCGTTTTGCTTTTCGAGGCGCTCGATTCGGCGCTTCAGTTCTGCTTGATCCGCCCCTTCCTGTCCCCATGCGATCGTACCCGCAATCAGGATGGAAGCACATGCTCGGATTAGTGAAGAGGCGGCAAGCATGTTAATTGTTAACTTAATGATTATCTCTTACCGATACCACCGTGTGCCTTAAACACACGAGTAGGTGCAAACTCACCCAACTTGTGACCAACCATGTTTTCAGTTACATATACGGTAGCGAATGCTTTACCGCAGTGAACCAAAAAGGTCAGACCCACGAAATCTGGGGTTATCATTGATGCACGACTCCAGGTCTTGATTGGCTTACGGTCGCCAGTTTCAAGTTGAGTGTCAATTTTAGCAAGAAGCTTTTGGCTTACGAAAGGTCCTTTTTTGAGCGAACGTCCCATTTTATAATTTTCTTCTAATGGTTAAAATTACTTGGTTTTGCGACGTTGTACGATCACAGAGTCGCTTTGCTTGCGAAGACGACGAGTCTTCTGACCCTTCACGTGACCCCAAGGTGACTTGAGGTGCTGACGGCCACCACCGGACTTGGACTTACCTTCACCACCACCGTTCGGGTGATCAACAGGGTTCATACACATACCGCGAACGGTAGGACGAACACCCATCCAACGGGTACGACCAGCTTTACCGGAAACTTCGTTCATGTGTTGGGTGTTACCAACTTGACCGATCGTGCAGAAGCAGTTTTCGTTAAACTTGCGGATTTCACCGGATGGCATTTTGATCAAAGCGTAACCACCTTCACGGTTGGATACTACAGCTTGTTGACCAGCAGCACGAGCTACTTTACCACCTGAACCAGGACGGATTTCAATGTTGTGTACGGAGGTACCCAATGGCACGCTCTTCAATGGCATTGCATTACCAACCTTTGGAGCTACTTTTTCGCCACTTTCAACCTTAGCACCAACGATCAAGCCGTTAGGAGCGAGGATGTAGGACTTAGCACCATCGGTGTATTGGATCAAAGCGATGCGGCAGGTACGGTTTGGATCGTATTCAATAGCGATAACAGTTGCAACGTCGTCGAAACGATTACGCTTGAAATCTACCAAACGGTATTGGCGCTTGTGACCACCACCAATGTGACGTGTGGTGATACGACCGTTGTTGTTACGGCCACCGGACTTCTTGAGGGGACGGCAGAGACTCTTTTCTGGAGTGCTTTTGGTGATTTCGTCAAATGTAGGCAAAATCTTGTAGCGATTCGCAGGAGTAACTGGCTTAAATGACTTAAGGGACATGATAGCTTTCCTTCCTAAATACTTACGTTATACGAGGTCAAGGGTTTCACCGTTGGCAAGCTTAACATAAGCCTTTTTCCAGTGAGCGGTACGACCGGCATCAGCACGACGCTGACGCTTCAACTTGCCGTCATAGTTGCAAGTGCGAACCGAGGCAACCTTCTTACCGAAAGCTACTTCAACAGCCTTCTTGATTTCAATCTTGTTAGCGCTACGAGCTACTTCAAGCACGATTTCACCTGCAGTTTCCTGCAACATGGTGGCTTTTTCGCTGATGCGCACTTTGTTAATGATTTGATAAATATCTTTCATGGCTTATTAAGCGGTGCGGCTTGCAAGGGTTTCTAATGCGCTATCAACAAGGATGATGCAACGAGCTTTCATGATTTGCTCGATGTTCACTTCTGCAGCGGTCATGAGGAGTACGTTTTGTACGTTACGGCCGGCAAGGTAAGTTGCTTCATCAAAGCTAGCAGCGATGATGAGTACGTCTCTTGCTGGTGTAAGATCGGCAACAGCCTTAACGAAAGACTTGGTTTTGCCGTCTGCGATTACGAACTCAGGAGTGGTAAGAACTTTACCAGCGGTGATTACATCACCCAATACACGGCGAAGAGCTAAACGACGAGTTGTCTTGTTAACCTTCTTGGTGTAGTCACATGGACGTGGACCGAATACAACACCACCACCTACAAAGATTGGAGCGCGCTTGTCACCGTGACGTGCGTTACCCGTACCTTTTTGACGGAAGATTTTCTTGTTGTTACCATTTACTTCACCACGGGTCTTGGTATTAGCAGAACCAGTGCGGCGATTTGCTTGATAAGCCACGATCAAATCGTGAACTGCTTGTGAGCCTTTATCACTGCCAACAGTTACGATGTTGGCAGCAGTAGCAGCTTCTAATGTGAAATTATTTGCGGACATAGATAGGATTTCCTATATTCAATCTCTTTTTTGCATTTAAGCTTACTTTTTCTTAGCAGGGCGGATTACGAGGTAAGAACCACGTGCACCCGGAACTGCTCCGGAAATAAGAATTACGTTATCTTCAGGACGAACAGCTACCACCTTCAAGTTTTGAACGGTGCGTTGTACGTTACCCATTTGTCCGGGCATCTTCTGATTTTTCCAAACGCGACCAGGTGTGGAACAGCCACCTACGGAACCAGTTCTACGGTGCATCATGGAACCGTGAGTCTGTGGAGAACCGTGGAAATTGTGGCGGCGCATTGCACCTTGGAAGCCTTTACCCTTAGAGGTACCTACTACGTCTACCCATTGATCGGCAGAGAAAAGTTCGATACCAGGGTGTTGAGCGCCTTCTGCTGGAAGCTCGGCTGAGTCAACACGGAATTCTTTGAGGATTTTTGTTGGTTGGATGCCAAGCTTCTTGAAGTGGCCGGCTTGTGGCTTAGCCACACGGCTTTCTTTCTGAGCATCAAAAGCAACTTGAACGGCGTTGTAACCATCCTTATCCTGGGTCTTGATTTGGGCAAATGTGTTTCCTTTAACGTCGATGACGGTTACAGGAACCATGGCGCCCGTTTCTTGGTCGAACAAACGAGTCATGCCGACCTTTTTACCGATAAGTCCTAGAGCCATTATATTGTATCTTTCTGTTTCAGTTAATTACTTATCCGGGTACTAAACTAGATGCGGATCGTGATGTCAACACCAGCAGGAAGGTTGAGCTTCTTGAGCTCATCGATCGTGCGAGCAGTCGGATCAACGATGTCGAGCAGACGCTTGTGGGTGCGGATTTCAAATTGTTCTGCGGACTTCTTGTTCACGTGTACGGAACGGTTTACAGAAAACTTTTCTGTACGAGTCGGCAACGGAATCGGACCGGCAACTTTAGCTCCGGTGCGCTTAGCAGTTTCAACGATCTCCTGAGCGGAACGATCGATGGCGCGGGAGTCAAATGCGCGGAGTCGAATGCGGATTTTTGGACTTTGCATGGACGTGCAGTTCTATATTAAACTTAAATCTATTTAGACTATTTACTTCTCTCGGTAACAATCTGGTCAACGAGGTTTTGTGGCACCTGTTCGAAGTGGGATGGCTCCATAGAGTAGGATGCACGACCACTGGAAAGTGTACGAATAGCGGTGGAGTAACCAAACATTTCAGACAATGGAACCATAGCCTTAAGGATACATGTGTTGGCTTTGTTTTCCATAGCGCTGATTTGACCACGACGACGGTTTAAGTCACCCATGATATCACCTTGGTAATCGGTAGGAGTAGAAGCTTCTACAGACATGATAGGCTCAAGCATGATTGGCTTAGCTTTCTTGAATCCGTCCTTCATAGCGAAGATAGCGGCCATTTTGAAAGCGTTTTCGTTAGAGTCAACTTCGTGGTAGGAACCGTCAACAACTTCAACGTGTACGTCTACTACTGGGTAACCGGCGATAACACCTGTGGTCATAGCTTCGTTAAGACCAGCATATACGGCGTTCATGTATTCACGAGGAATGGAACCACCAACGATCTTGTTCTCGATGGTAAGACCTTTACCGCGTTCGTTTGGCTTCACATCAATCACTACGTGACCGTATTGACCACGACCACCGGACTGTTTAACCAACTTACCGTCACCATGAGCAGGCTGGGTGATGGTTTCACGATAAGCGATCTGAGGCTTACCAATGTTAGCTTCAACTTTGAACTCACGCATCAAACGGTCGATAATGATTTCGAGGTGAAGTTCACCCATGCCGGAAATCAAGGTTTGACCTGTTTCTTCGTCAGTCTTTACACGGAAGGTTGGGTCTTCGTCGGAAAGACGGCCAAGAGCGTTGGACATTTTTTCCTGGTCGGCCTTGGTCTTAGGCTCAACAGCCATGGAGATCACGGTTTCAGGGAATGTTGGAGGCTCAAGACAGATGTCGTTATCAACGCATGTCAAGGTATCACCTGTGGTTACGTTACGTAAACCTACGATAGCAGCAATGTCACCGGAGTAAACAGCTTCAACGTCGGTGTGTTGGTCAGCTTGGATCTGAATGATACGACCTACACGCTCAGTCTTACGTGTGCGTGGGTTGTAAACGGTGTCACCCTTCTTAACGGAACCGGCATATACACGAATGAATACCAACTTACCTACGAACTTGTCAGCCCACAATTTGAATGCCAAGATCATTGGCTTCTCGTTGTCGCTAGCATAGATTTCATAAGTTTGCTCTGCGTCTAATGTACTTTCAGCGTGAGCAGGCTTGGTTTCAAGTGGAGATGGCAAGTAGTCAACTACTGCGTCAAGCAAGAACTGAACGCCCTTGTTTTTGAAAGCAGAACCACCAGCAACCGGAATGAAAAGGTTAGCGATAGTAGCGCGACGAATTGCTTGCTTAAGTTCAAGAGGAGATACAGGCTCTTCCATGAGTACTTTCTCAGCCAATTCATCATCAACGTCAGCCACACGGCTTAACAAATCATGATAGGCCAATTCAGCTTCTTCCTTCAATTCTTCAGGAAGATCTTCAATGGAATAAGTGGAACCAAGGCGGTCGTTATCGGAATACATAATTGCCTTTTGGTTCACAACGTCGATCTGACCACGAAGCTGATCTTCAGCACCGATTGGAATCAAGATAGCTGCTGCGTTTGCACCAAGCTTGTTATGAATGTCATCCAATACGTTGTTGAAGTTAGCACCGGTACGGTCCATCTTGTTAACGAAGCACATGCGAGGCACGCTGTACTTGGTAGCCTGACGCCATACGGTTTCGGTTTGCGGCTGTACGCCAGCAACACCACAGAATACTACGATAGCACCGTCAAGTACACGAAGGGAACGTTCTACTTCAGCTGTGAAGTCAACGTGACCTGGGGTATCAATAACGTTAAGCTGGAAACTTTCGCCTTCGAATACCTTGGACACACCATCATTTTTGAGTTGTTTCCAGTTAGTGGTAACAGCAGCGGAAGTAATGGTGATACCGCGTTCGCGTTCTTGCTCCATCCAGTCGGTGGTAGCAGCACCATCGTGCACTTCACCGATCTTGTGAATCATACCTGTGTAGAAAAGAATACGCTCGGACAAGGTAGTTTTACCAGCGTCAATGTGAGCGGAGATACCGATATTACGGTAGCGCTGAAGTGGAGCCTTACGATTTGGGCTATTTACGTTTTCGGACATATTGTCTTTAGATTGTCTAAATATTCGAAGTGAATAGTCTAATTTTCAAACTAATAAGGATTACCAGCGGAAGTGTGCGAATGCACGGTTAGCTTGGGCCATCTTATGCACGTCGTCGCGTTTGCGAACAGCGGCACCTTGATTATTGGCGGCATCCTTGATTTCGTTTGCAAGAGCTTTGTGCATTGGCACACCCTTGCGGTTACGTGCATAGTTCACGATCCAGCGCATTGCTAAGGATTCGGAACGACCTGGTTCAACTTCCAATGGAACTTGGTAGGTAGCACCACCTACACGGCGGCTTTTAACTTCTACACGTGGCTTAGCGTTTTCGATCGCGCGAGTGATTACTTCCAACGGATCAATACTATCTGTAGATTCGTTAGCCATATCAATTGCTGCGTATACGATACGCTCGGCAAGAGAACGCTTGCCACTTAACATTACCTTGCTGATCAATTTGCCAACAAGTGCGCTATCGTAACGAGGGTCACGGCGCTCTACTTTTCTATAAACGCGTTTACGGCGGGCCATAATATAAGAATCAAGTAAGAATTAAGGATTATTTAGCTGCGACTTTTGGACGCTTAGCACCATACTTGGAACGGCCTTGGCGACGCTTATCAACGCCGAGACAGTCAAGAGCTCCACGAACGATGTGATAACGAACACCTGGCAAGTCCTTTACACGACCACCGCGTACAAGTACGATGGAGTGTTCTTGCAAATTGTGGCCTTCACCACCGATATAAGCAATAACTTCCTCACCATTAGTAAGACGAACTTTAGCTACCTTACGGAGAGCTGAGTTAGGCTTCTTAGGTGTACGAGTCATCACTTGAAGACAAACACCGCGGCGTTGCGGACAGCTATGAAGAGCACGTGATTTTGACTTCTCTTCCGGAGTAATACGTCCCTTGCGGACGAGCTGATTAATGGTCGGCATGTTTCCTGCTTTGGTTGTGGTTCGACGGCTTTACCCGATACAAGGCGAACGTCCTGAAAAAATCACAGGAAACGCCTTTTTTCCGGAGGCAAACCCGATAGAAAACTCATTTCTTGCACCTATTGGTGCATTTGGGACGGCAAATATACCCTTTTATAGCCGCCTGGCAAGACTTTTATTACAGAAATCTTAAAAATTGTCAAAATAATGACACATTGAACATCATTCTGTATGAATAAAGAACTAAGGACACCCCATAGCTCCCAAAATAGGCAAAAGGGCGTGAAACAATTTTTTATTCGCCTAAAAAAAATCGACGACCTTCTTCCATGAGAAGGTCGTCGATAGATTTAATTAAAAAATAAAATTATTTTTTAGGAGTCACAAGTGAGTGACCGGTCATTTCAGCCGGCACTTCCAAGCCCATCAATGAAAGCAAGGTTGGAGCAACGTCAGCTAAAATACCATTGGAAAGATTGATTTCATCTTTATCTGCACCTACATAAATCAGGTCTACCAAATTAGTAGTGTGAGCAGTATTTGGAGATCCGTCACTATTTTTCATGTGTTCGGCATTACCATGGTCAGCAGTGATAAGAACCTTACCACCCAATTCCAATACTTTCTTTACAGATATTTCCAAAGCTTTATCCACAGCTTCACAAGCAGCGATACCGGCTTCTACATATCCGGTATGCCCTACCATGTCGCCATTGGCAAAGTTCATGATAGCTACATCATATTTGTCGATTGCTTCGGCAAATTTTTCCGCAACTTCCGGCACGCTCATTTGAGGCTTCAAATCATAAGTGGCCACTTCGCGAGGAGATGGCACGAGAATACGATCTTCACCCTTGAATTGAGTTTCTTCGCCTCCGTTGAAGAAGAAGGTAACGTGCGCATATTTTTCAGTTTCGGCAATGCGAAGCTGAGTTTTGCTAGCTTCGGCTACGATTTCACCAAAGATATGATCAAGCTTCTCTTGTTCGAATACTACCGGAGATGGATACTTGGCGTCGTATTCGGTAAGTGTGAGGAAGTTCACCTTAGGAGTCACTTCGCGATCATAACCGTCAAACTCAGGATACAAGAAAGCATCACTCATTTGACGAGCACGGTCTGCACGGAAATTAAAGAAGAATACCACGTCGTTATCACGAACACGTTGCTCGTTACCATAAGCAAAGATAGCAGGCTTCAAGAACTCATCGGTCTCGCCTTTTGCATAGCATTGCTCTACGTATTCGGCAGGGGTGCAGGTGCACTGCTCACCACGACCAAGCACGATGGCATCCCAAGCAAGCTTGTTACGATCCCAACGCTTGTCACGGTCCATTGCGTAGAAACGACCGATCACGGTAGCAATTTGAGCACCATAAGGAGCGATTGCCTCTTGCAATTGGCGCATAAAGCCTGCACCGCTAGTTGGGGAACAGTCGCGACCATCGGTAATGGCATGAATGCAAATATCACGCACGCCGGCGGCATGAGCATATTTAACAATACCGATCAAATGGTTAATATGACTATGCACACCACCATCACTAACCAAACCCAACAAATGTAAACGTGTCGTCTTAGCCTCGGCAAAAGCGGTCTTTAATACAGGATTGTCAGCTAAAGAGCCGTCTTTGATTGCGTTATCCACACGGCAAAGGTCTTGGAATACTACGCGACCTGCACCTAAATTTAAGTGACCTACTTCGGAATTACCCATTTGACCATCAGGCAAACCTACATCAGTACCGGAGGCACCCAAAAGGCTGTGAGGATAATTCTCTAACAAATAATCAGTATAAGGAGTTTTGGCTAATACAGTTGCATCGCCATATTCTTCTGCGACGGATGGACCAAGAGGATTGCGTCCCCAACCATCGCGAATAATCAATACGATTGGCTTCTTTGACATGCAACCTATTTACCTTCACTTATCAACTTTGAAAAGCCGGAAGTGAGGCATTGACGCGTATTCTCGCTGATTTCTTTCTTTTTTCCATCTTGCCCGACATGTACGACGACATATTCACCGACACAGCAAAGGCGATCTTCCTGCCAGATGGCAAACTCCCAATGAACGGATGTATCGCCCACATAAGCAATCTTCATACCGATATCGGCGCCACCTAACATAATAGGGCGATGATAGTTGACACTCACATGCACTCTAGGCCAGGCTTCATCTCTATTATATATAGCAAGACCTAAAGTTCGTAGCACACAATGCTCCGCATCTTCGGCATATATTAATAGTCGAGCAAAGTGCACCAGCCCCGCCATATCCGTATCGCTAAAGGCAACTTCTCTGTGAACGTGATAATAATCCTCTATCAAAATGTCGTCCATGCTTCGTATTATTCTTTCTGATTTAAAAAAATCGAGAAGAAAAACCTTCTCATTATGTCAGATACACTTGCGATAGCTACCGTAATTGCCTATTGTATTGAGCGGAAGCATGAGAAAAGGAGCTATAGATAAAATTGTCGATAAAATCGATCATCTGAATAACGAAGATCTTCAACGATTTTTCTTAAAACTTGCCAAACAGCAGGGATTCTTTAGCCAAGTATTCGATTCCCTAAAAGAGGGTCTCATCCTCATCAACGATAAAGGCAAAATCCAGTTTTCCAACCCGATAGCCCTTTCCTTATTTGGAAACCCGGCACAAGGCATTACTTTAGGTGATTTAGAGATCATTTTAGGTAAAGATTGTTCATGGTCCACCATTCAACATACCGAAACGACGATTTCTCACGATATTGAAGTATCCTATCCCGAACATAAATTTCTCAATGTGTATATCACACCCATTGGTTCATCTAAACAGGGATATATGATTCTTATTAGAGATGAAACTTATCAACATAAGCAAAATCAGGAAACACTCGAAGCGGAACGATTAAATGCTCTCACTTTATTAGCGGCAGGGGTGGCTCACGAGATTGGTAATCCTCTCAACTCAATCGGGTTGCACCTTCAATTGTTGGCACGCAAAATCAAAAAGCTCCCCACGGAATACCAAGACCATTTTCAAGAATTGCTCGGCACAGCTTTGCAAGAAACCGAAAGGCTGGACATCATTCTCAAACAATTCTTACAGGCGATACGCCCAAGCAAACTTAATAGAGAACCTACCCAAATTAACCAACTTATTCAGGAAACGATTAAACTCATTAGGCCTGAATTAGATCAGCGCAACATCATCGTCAAAACCGATTTACAAGAAAACCTTCCTCTTTTAATGCTCGATGATACCCAGATGAAGCAAGTCTTTTTCAATCTCATCAAAAATGCTTATCAATCTATCTGCTGTATCAATGGTTCTATCTTTATTACGACTCAGCTCAATGACAATTTTGTGCAAATCACCATCGCAGATACCGGGTCCGGTATTTCTCCCGAAGTGATGGGTAGCCTCTATGAACCTTATAAGACTACCAAATCTAAAGGTTCCGGCTTAGGTTTGCTGATCGTACGTAGAATTATCAAAGAGCATGGAGGGTCTCTTACCATTGCCAGCCAACAAAACTCGGGCACGACAATTAACATCTTCCTACCCATTCTAGGAAACCAAATGAAATTTCTACCCTAAACTCACTTCACATGAAAACACCAATCTTACTAATCGTCGATGACGAAAAGCCTACGCGCGACGCTTTGCGCATGGCTTTACAGGATGACTATGAAGTTTATTGTGCGGCAAATCTCACCCAAGCTAAATCTATATTAGCAGAAGAACCCGTTGATCTCGTTTTAACCGATTTACGGCTCGGAGGTGAAAACGGTATGGATTTGCTAACCTATACCAAAGAAATTGATCCCTCACCCGCTTGCATCGTGATGACTGCTTATGGTTCGGTCAATACTGCGGTAGAAGCCATGAGATTGGGAGCCTTTCATTTCGTTACCAAACCGCTTAATTTAGATGAGGTGGAAATGTTGCTCCAACGAGCACTTCACACAAAAAGGCTCGAAACCACCAATAAGGAACTCAAAGAAAAACTAGACTCTCAATCCGGTTTATCCAACATTTTAGGTAAATCTAAAGAAATAGAGCGCATCTTTACTACAATCAAACAAGTAGCGCCGACAAAAACGACCATTCTTATCGAAGGTGAAAGCGGTACAGGTAAAGAATTGGTAGCCCACGCGATCCATACCCTTTCCGGCAGACCTGAAAATAAATTTGTAGCAGTCAACTGTGCCGCTTTATCTCCCCAGTTATTAGAAAGTGAGCTTTTCGGACACGAAAAAGGCTCATTCACCGGGGCAAATCAACGCCGCATCGGCAGATTTGAGCAAGCTGACGGGGGAACGCTCTTTTTAGATGAAATCGGAGAAATCGATCCAAGCACCCAAGTGAAATTACTTCGGGCCTTGGCGGAGAAAACTATTGAACGGGTTGGCTCCAATACTCCTATCAAAGTTGATGTGAGAATCATCACAGCGACAAATAAATCACTACAAAAATTAGTGTACGAAGACAAATTCCGCGAAGATCTCTATTTTCGTTTGAATGTCGTCGAGATACAAATGCCACCTTTAAGACACCGCAAAGAAGATATCATCATCTTGGCGGCAGCTTTCTTAAAAGAATTTGCTCATGAAAATGGCAAAACGATCAATAGATTAGCTGATGATGCCATGCAAGCTATAGCAGATTATCATTGGCCGGGTAATGTGAGAGAATTGCGCACGGCTATTGAGCATGGCGTTGTCATGAGCAATGGTCAAGAGGTCAAATTGGAACATCTACCACATAAAATACGTAGCAAAGATAAACCGGCTCACCCTCATTTAGAACCCAAATCTATAAATACTACCCATTCTGAAGAAATTAAGCTTGTCCTAGAGAACGACTTGAATTTATCTTCTTTAGAACAACGAGCTATTCAACTAGCACTACATAAAACCCAAGGTAACAAAACTGAAGCAGCTAAACTTTTAGGCATCAGCAGACGAACACTTCAACGAAAACTTTTACATCCCGACGTATTATCATGATTAAAGCTATCAAAAGAAGCCCCATTATTTTTTATATTATCTTAACCCTTACTTTTGTCTTTGCGACGCTTGAAATGCTCGGAGGCTTTAGAGGTCTTGGATCTCTCGAAGCAATGGATCAAGCCCAAATTGCCCGAAATATTTCATTAGGGCGTGGCAACACGAGCAATTTTATTCGTCCCTTAGTTTTTAATGATTTGGCAAATGCTTCGGGACTCCACATTGATAAGTCCGAAGAAGAACTCAAACATATCATCCTGCTCAAGGATGATATGCAATTTAAATTACAAAAGGAAGGTCAGGTAGCAGCCTCGGACAAACTATCATTACCATATATTGCTAATACGCAATACGCCCCTCTTTATATTTGGATGGAGGCAGGCATTTTCAAGACATTGAATATTTTGGGTGCGGATTTATGGGCAAATATGTCAGATGGTCAGATGATCTACACGGCAGATAGAATACTAGCGATACTATCCTGTCTATTTTTCATAGCATCAGTGATTCTCTCATATACTTTATTAGTCAGACTATTTGATCCTACGATTGCATTATTTTCATGTATATTCATGATTATTAGCAGCACCTTTTTGAGCTATGCCATTAGTGGTTTACCCATTATGTTTATGCTCTTTCTTTTTACTATAGCCTGCCACAATCTTCTTACTGCTATAGAAAAAGATCAATCCAAAGAATCAGCCATGTTACCTATGTGCATCGTAGGTATTTGTTTCGCTCTCATTTGTATAACAGGCTGGTTGGGTCTCTGGCCATTAGTAGGCTTACTCGTTTTTATTACTTATCATTTTAAATCTAAGCCTATTTATCTTGTCCCTATTATTGTTTCCGTTCTCCTCGCCATATCACCTGTTTTTTATCTTAACTATCAAGCATCCGGCTCCATAGCAGGATCCGCTATTTATAGTATTTATACTTCCTTTTTAGGAGACGACAGTATTGTCTATCGAGCTATCAATAGTAGTGATGTTGGTATGCAGGTCGGCACGATTTTTAATACTTTCTTTACACAAGTACTTACTCGCATTGAAGATTTATACGACCAGTTAGGGAAAATCATCTTGGCCCCCGTGTTCTTCTTAGCTCTCTTCCACACGTTTAAAATCAAAGCGACTCAATCCATGAAATGGGCACTACTCATTATGTGGGCATTCACTTTCATCGGCGTGAGTCTCTTTACCCCAATCGATCAACTGTCATCAGGTCAATTACAGCTTTTATTCTCGGTATTATTTAGTGGATACGGTTTAGCCTTTATTTTAGTTTTAGCTGCACGCTTGCCGGAAAAAAGACAGAAATTGGCTCGCATCATGGTTTTTAGCGTAGTGTTAATTTTCACAGCTTTACCATTTATTCTCACCGTCCCCGATAAAGTGGCTATCGGCCAACGTCTCATGGAATCAGGGCGACCACTCTGGCCTCCATATTTCGCGTACGGACTAAATAAGACCTTGGATGAAAACACCAAGCAAAACGATATCATCCTTTCCGATCAACCATGGGCTGTAGCATGGTACGCTAACCGCCCGGCACTCTGGGTTCCTAAACAAATGGACCAGTACAAGAAAATCAATCAATTACTTAATCTCAAACATCAACATGTGGCCGGATTACTCGTTTCTCCATCATCTATTATGGACGAACCTTTACCCAAAGTGCAACAAACATACGGGGAATTTACGCCATTTATGCTTGAAGGCGCAATTGTTGATATAACTCAATCGGAAAAACCTGTATATATTACCGACGTGGCACCATCATCACTTCCGTTTGCCAATAAATTGAAAAAGCATGATGCCCGAATCAAAATACTGAAAAATCAGCTTATTTTCTATCGCAATGAAGAGGAATAGGCGGTATAACAACTTCAGATTATCTCATGGCCAAGCAAGCAAAAAAGAAACTCAGTTTTGAGGAGGCTATCAATCGATTGGAAGAAATCATCCAATTAACTGATGCTCCTGTCACTCAGTTAGAAGAAATGATCGCTCTAGCTGAGGAAGGCAATGAGCTGTTGCGTTATTGCCGTTCCATTATCGAACAGGCTGAATTACGCATCGAAACATTAAAACAACCGGTCACCTCTTCCACGGAACAATCGACGATTGATCATGAGTTCACACTTTCATAAGCTCCCGCCTTTATTATCTCAAATTAAGAATCATCAAGACCTACTTGACATTCCTGATGCGAAACTCGGTCAACTGGCCGAAGAAATACGAGAAACACTTATTCAAAGCTTGTCCGTCACCGGTGGACACTTAGGCCCTAACCTAGGTGTGGTAGAATTAAGCATTGCCCTACATCGTGTCTTTGAAACACCAACGGATAAGATTCTTTTTGATGTTTCTCATCAGGCCTATATTCATAAATTACTTACCGGTCGTGCCGAAGCATTTCATTCCATTCGACAGCACGAAGGATTATCCGGTTTTATGAAACGAAGTGAGTCCGAGCATGATGCCTTTGGCGCAGGACATGCAGGGACAGCTTTATCCGCAGCATTAGGCATTTGTAAAGCTAGAGATTTAAAGCAAGAGGACTTTAATGTTATTGCCGTGGCAGGTGATGCTGCTTTTACATGTGGTACGACTCTTGAAGCACTCAATAATATCAGCCAATCGACTAAAAAGCTCATCACCATTCTTAATGATAATGAATGGGCGATCGATAAAAATGTAGGAGCCTTGGCCAAATATTTCAATTCCCTACAAACATCTGAAACTTTTTCATGGTTGAGAAATAAAACATCCAACTTTATTGAAAAATTGGCAGGTACCCCGGTCAAAGAGTTTGCTCAAAATTTGGAAGGTACAACAAAGAGTCTGCTCTTTCCTTCTATCCTATTCCATAAATTCGGTTTAAGATATTTTGGTCCTATTGATGGGCACGATATTCCAAATCTCATCCGTACGCTAAATTATCTAAAAACTCTTAACGAACCGGTTATTCTTCATATCATCACGGAAAAAGGTAGAGGATATCAGCCGGCTTTAGATGATCCAAGTAAGTTTCATGGACTAGGTGCATACCAAATCAATGATGGCACCACCAAAACTTCAACCAAGCCAACCTATTCGGAAGTTTTCGGACGCACTCTCTTATCCATCGCTAAAGAAGACCCTACCGTAGTAGCCATTACTGCAGCTATGCCTTCCGGCACAAAATTGGAATACATTAAAGATGCTTTGCCCAAACAATACGTTGATGTAGGTATAGCTGAGGAACACGCAGCACTATTTGCATGTGGCATGGCAACAGAAGGCATCAAACCATATGTGGCGATCTATTCTACATTCATGCAGAGATGTATTGATATGATCCAACATGATGCGGCACTACAGAAGTTACCTGTTAAATTCTGTATGGACAGAGCAGGACTCTCTGCAGATGATGGTCCTACCCATCATGGATTATTTGATATAGCCATGTTGAGAAGCATTCCTAATCTAATGATGATGCAGCCTAAAGACGAGGCCGAATTCGTCAACATGATTCATACCATGAACGCATGGAATGATGGCCCTTCTGCCATACGTTACCCTAGGGGTATCGGTTTAGGCGTAGCATTGCCGGAGTCTCCGGAAATCTTACCTGTAGGTAAAGCCGAAGTAGAACAAGAAGGCACCGACATCACATTAGTCTCCTTAGGTTCTATGATATCTTTGGCACGAGAAACATCCAGAGCCCTTGAAGCCGAAGGAAAAAGTGTCACCATTATCAATGCACGATTCATCCGACCTTTAGATTCAGAAACAATCTGCCGCTACGCTAAACAGTCTCAACTTGTTTGTACATTTGAAGATCACTCTATTGTGGGTGGTTTCGGTTCTGCTGTTTTAGAAGCACTAAACGATGCTCATATACAAACTCCAAGTTTGCTAATTGGCTGGCCGGATCAATTTATTGAACATGGTTCCGAAAGCATTCTCCGTGAAAAATACGGATTGACAGCACCACATGTAATTGGTCAAATTAACTCAATAATAAAACCTAACCTAATTTAACATGTTACGAGCAATACTAATTTCCGTCGTCGCATCAACTTGTGCTCTAGCCAATCAGGAAAGCGCACCGCAAACCCAGCCTGCAGCAGCACAAGAGCAACAGCAGCCGGCTTGGATAGCAAAATTTAATAAACTACCTGAAGAAACTAGACGCACATACATTGCTAAGTTTACCGAAGCAGAAAAACTATTTGCTCAAAAAGATGCCGTTTCCGCTTTGTTCGAACTAACGGAAATTGAAAAGACCTTTCCGGACAATCCTGGTCTATATAATTTAATGGGTGCTTGCTATATTGAAATGAGAGACGTTCCGAAAGCGATCGTTAATTTCGACAAAGCCTATCAAATGGATCCGCGCAATCCGACTGTCGAGTTCAACTTGGCTGAAGCACACTTTGTACACCACGATTATAAGGAAGCTTTAAAAAGGTTTGATGCACTATTGAAAAAGTCCGATCAACAGAAAACATCTCCTACTTATCAGATCATCCAATTCAAAAGACTTATCTGCGCTTATAAATTGAATGACAAAAAACTCATTAAAGAGTTATCTGACATTTATGGAGCAATGGACGACACCCCTTATTACTACTATTCAGAAGCATTAAAATGCTTTACCGCCAAAGATAAAAAAGAAGCCGAAGAAAATATTAAATCGGCACTTAATATCTATGCGCAAACAAACGTTATTCAAATTTTCCAAGATTCATTAATCGAATCAGGTTATCTCCCCTCTGTTTTGGGACAAACCTTTTCCTCTGAACTGAAAGCAGACGAAGGTCAATAATCAGTTTATTTATGCCAACCGCAAGAGGCACACTATTACGCACCTATCTTCTCGGAGAAACGAGCCTGATCGTCGTATGGTGTACGCCTCTCGGATTGGTTAAGACCGTTGCTAAAGGAGCAAAAAAACCTAAAAGTCCGTTCTTCGGTCAACTGGACCTATTTTTTGATTGTGAGATTTCGTGGAGTGAATCAAAAAGTTCCGATCTCCATAGTTTAAAATCAGCTTTAATGCTGAACTCTCGACTAGGATTACGATCCCACTACAACAAACTTCGTACGGCATCCTATTATAGTAAATTATTATTGTCCGTACTAGAGCCCGATCTCCCCTGCCCTGAGGCTCATAATCTCTTAGAGCGTGCATTACTATATTTGGAGCAAAACGTACCCAAACCGGTAGCCC
The DNA here is from genome assembly GCA_002471255.1 of Akkermansiaceae bacterium UBA7331. GTDB lineage: Bacteria > Verrucomicrobiota > Verrucomicrobiia > Verrucomicrobiales > Akkermansiaceae > Akkermansia. The sequence continues at coordinate 128,612 of DKPP01000012.1, forward strand.
TGACACATTTTGAAAAGGAGCTAGCCAAAATACAAGGGATATATACTCCGTCCATTTCTGCCCACATACTACTCGAAAATCACTTTGGCAAACTACCTGCCATTAGAAACGACTTATTGGCGACATTAAAGGCGAGCATATAGAATGCTCTCTATATAGTAAAAATAATCATAATTACGGTGGTTCCATCGGTAGCTCTTTCAACCACAACCCGTGGACAGGTCAATAACAATAGAAGCCGCATGTTGGCTTCGAAGGTGTGTCGCCGTTTGTTCCGGCTTGTTTGTTCGTCTCTCGGGTATTTCGATGTTCCGGCTACATGGAATAGGATGATCCTATTTGGACTCATAGTATGCATGTACCGAGGATCCGGTTAATATTTACATGCTATCTTGTCTATTTAAAACTGGCTAAAAACCATTACCCTATAAAACAGAAGAAGCCTCAGCAG
>DKPP01000002.1:0-27021 GCA_002471255.1 Akkermansiaceae bacterium UBA7331
GCTCGCTCAATGACTGCTTGATTGCCGGTAGCCGGGATGGGGCTTTCTAATGAGAAGTATTCCCATTGAGCCGAAGCGTAGATGTTGCCTTTACCTTCTTTTCTCTTAAACTCCAAATTATAGGTGCCGGATTTGAGTTGTTCCGGAGTTAACGTAATAGTGGAGTCATAATCAAAGATGGTGTCAGGTGTGGATGTGATGGTTTTTAGTAGTTTGCCATCCATATAAACATCGACGGACATAGTTTCCATGCCTTCTTTGGTTCGCAAGCAATAAGCGGATAAAGCGTTGATGACTTGCCCCGTAGTGCGAGTGGATTCCCAGTAATTTCCGTAAGATCTATTTTCAGCTAACCATTTGGCTACGCGAACCATGATTTTTTCTTGTTCGCTGCCTTGAGGTGCTGTTTGGACAAGTAGGTTGAGAAACTCGGCTTGAATGGTGATTTTATTGCAATCCCAATTCCACCAAGAAGGATCGGATATGTTAAGCCATGCTAATTGGGAAGCTTCATCTTGTTTGAGGTATTGCATGAACAATGGCATCAAATCGGCTACTTTTTGCTGTTTGCCTTCTTTGGCGTAGATGTTGGCTAATTTTAACTGAGCCGAAATTGGCAATTTGAAGCGATCTCTCCATAAATACGATTCTAGCTCGCTACCTTGTTTATCTGCCTTATTTTCTAAAAGACTATAAATTAATACGTCCCAAGATGAGGCTTCTAACTGATATGGGCCGAACTTGTCACCGACTTTTTTACCCTTTTTAATGTATTGATCTCCTTTAACAAGCAATTTGATAGCCGTATTTGCCTGCTTTATCATGTAATTCTGAGCCCTATTTTTCATGCTTTGGATGGCTCCGTTGTTGTCGATCGGAGCTAAGGCTTCCAATACGTAAGCAGTAATGAGCGGATTTGACTGTGCATCTCGTGAAAACCAGACCCAACCTCCATCATTCAGCTGTAGGTTTCTGAGGCGTCTGATGGCTTTGTTTAATTTATCATTGAGACTTTCTTGATTGAATACCGGATTCTTTTCCAGTTTTGTCAAGATTTGAGCATAATCGGCTATTCCACCACCTTGTTCGGCTGCGTGTTGCAATTGACTCAATACGGTCTGTGGTTTGTATCCTAGAGCTTCAAGTGTTTGGATGACTTGTAGGGTAGGAGCTACACGATTGGCCGTTTGTTCCGAGCATTCATACGGGTAGTATGTTAAATAGGGGATGGCATCTACCATCATGAGTGCTAGAGTAGGTGATACTCCGACACTTAATGAGGTGGTTTCCTCTTTTCGTTCTTGTGGAATGTTTACTGTAATCGTGCCGGATTGATCTCCGGGGATCAAAATAGTGCTTTCTTGGTGGCAGACTCTTGCTCCATCTTCAAGGATAGGATAAGTGATTTCAACGGCATCACTATATTTTTGCCCCACAGCTTTCATGATCATGTTTGCCTCGCCTGCAGATTTAGCTTCCAGATTCCATGAAATGACTTGTTGTCCTTTTGCCGGTACTTCGATTTGCTGTGTCAGAGGGGAGCTTGTTGTTACATGCCCATTTTTCAACTCCAAGGACACATCAAGTTTCATGGCTTGATTGGATTGATTACGCACTAGTGCCGAGCTAGTGACTAGATCGCCTTGTACAAGAAATCGCGGAGTATTAGGGTTAATCATCAGTTCTTTATTACATATGAATGATGATACGGTTTGACCTACCTTGAGATCGGCTGTGCGTGCCCAAGCTATGATTTTCCATGTGGTTAAATTATCCGGTAATTTGATCGGGATGATAGCTTCTCCGTTGGCATCTGTTTTTAGATTGCCTACCCATTTGATGGAATCTTCAAACTTATCTCTTACCTTGAACTCTTGTGTTGATTTATCTGATCCTTCTTGTCCTTCATCAAAATAGTCATTGCTTGATTCGGACATGGCTAAGTAAGAAGTTGATGATAAAGCGCATGGAGCACTATTGCCCATCATTTTCCTTGTTTTAGATGCAAATCCGAAGCCATAATCCGCTCTATTGCTATATGTTGTATACCAAGTTTCTCGTTTTTGGAACGAGAGATACGGGAATGAATTTTTGGCACCCCATGTTTGTCGGAGAAGAGAAGGATTATTTTTAATACCAAAATAATCCAAAGCTTCATCATAGACGCTTAATGTGATTTCGGTATTTTTGACAGGCTCCCCTGATGGAAGTTTTACCTGTACGACGATATTACCTTCCGTACCCGGCTCGTAAGTTTGCTGATTAGATTTTGCTTCAATGACGACTGTCGTATTGGCTGGTGGAATAAGTACATTAGCGGTTTTTAGTGGAAGTGTCTCCCCGCTTAAATTATAAGCCGAGATATTGAAGTTTGGCCTATCTTGTTCTGTTGTTGGGATACTTAGTATATAATTGCCATTCGTTGTTTGAATGATAGGGTTAGTCGCGTTTTTCCCGCCCTCACGGATTTGCAACCAAACATACCCAACCGGTTGAGTTGTCGTAACGAGTAGTTTAACGGTTTCTTGAGAAGAGTATGCCTTTTTATTGGTTAGAATTCGTGCTTCTTTGAATGGGTTTCGTAAATCGGAACCTGCTATTAACAAGGTGTCGGATGATTGAGAAGCTTGACCTGCTTGATTTTTCCATTCACCGCGTAATTCATACTCACCTGCAAACTCAGGAGTAAAAGACCAATTGGCAACGCCTTGATCGTCACATTTAATGTCCCAACTTGTAAGAATATCTTCTTTATCATTTTGTTTGGCGACGAGGTAAAGAGTGCCTTGCACATTAGGAATACGTGCCCCTGATGAGCTTGTTGCCTCCCATTTCGCCTGATAATCCTGACCTTGTTCTGCAAATTGAGTATTAGAAGAGTGAGATACGATAAATGGGAATTTATCAACAGGGAAGCTTGATGTAGCTTCAATGGATTTCCCTGATGCATCAACAAAACTGGCATTTATTTCATAAGTCCATTTTTGATACCCATCACGAATTTGTCCAAAAATGTTATTAGTAGGGGTGAATGTAAATGAAGCTTCTCCTTGATCATTTAAAGTTAATTCACCGGATTGAAGTGTCTGTGAATTGGAATCATAAAGGTCATCATATGAAGAATCGTCAAACCAATCCCAACCAAAGCTAGGTCTCCACCAGTTAAAACTTTCTTTTAAAGAAAGGGTGTAATTAACTTTACCATCGATTAATGGACCACCTGCGTAATAGGAAGCTGAAAAATCAATCGTGAAGGGTTTATTAAATTCAATATTCTTATCTTTGATGCTAATGTTGGCCTTGAAATCCGGTTTAACGAATTCTTCTACTTGTATAGATTGTATATGGTGAACTTCATCCTTCCACTTTGGATCATTTGTTTTTACTTCCAAGCTATATGAGCCTAACTCACCATTCTCAGGTAATTGGAGCGAAAAATCTACTGCGCCAAATTCATCTAAATAGTAAGGTTTTTTAGAGATTTTTATCCTATTCCCTCTTGGCGTAGATAAAAACAGATCAATAGGAATACCCGCCGTTATCGAGGCCTTGGGGTCATTTAACTGATATTGGGATACGACAACCTTGCCTTTAACTTCACTACCTGCCTTATAGATAGGTTGATTTAGTAGGCAATAGGTAGAAACTTTACCTTGAGCCAAATAACGTGCATTCCATTCTTTACTAAATGGTGTTGGTGTATAACTTGTCCAATTAGCGGTAGGGGGGATACTTATTTTTTTATCCCCATAAGAAATCACGGCTCCAACGTAAATTAGATTTCTAGAATCTGCACTAAACGGGTCTAAGGGTAATTTGAAAATTCCGTTTTCGTCACAGGAGATGCTAATGTTTTCTTTTGCATATCTTCCATTAATTCTTTTCCATATAGTGAAGGTTCCTGTAGCGTTTGTAATGGGCTTACCACTTACTTGATCATAGCAAATATAATCATAACCGGTTAAGGTTTGTTTAAAGCTGTAGGAGACAGGGTTGTATTGGATGACGGTGAGAGTATCTATAGGGCGCTCTTTTTGGTTAACAAGGTACAGGCCCGGTTCGGTAATTGGTACGGACATTTCACCGGAATACCAACGATAGCGTTGGTCTGTGTTATACTGAGCTTTGATCTCTGCTGTGACGGATAGATATTTTTGAACCCATTTTTTCTTTTCAATGAAAGCATCAATGATTTCATTGGCTCGATATTGGTCGATTTTCTTATTGAAGACCGAGACGCTTTTTAAGGATTGTAGCTCTCGTAATTGATCTTCTGTTATGGCATCCAAATCAAGCTTGGTAACCGTCCAAGTTTGATCGGGAGAGTTGTGATATTGGATGGGAATTTTAAACCCATCTTTGGGAATACTTGTGAAAATTTTATTAAAGATTTCACTATTAGTAACTTCGATATTGGGGGACGTGATCGCCTTATTCACATCCATCAGATACTCAATATCGTTACGTAACGGAATTTTTACAGAGTTTGCCAAGGCTTTTTTGATGACTTGTACTGCTTCTTCAAACTGAGATCGATTCCAAAGATCTTTTGCATATAGGTCGACTACCTCAACATTAGATGGGTCTTTAGCTAAAATTTGTCGATACGTTTCAAGATAGTTGTTAAGACCTTCCAATGGATAAACCACACCGACCTGCTTCTCCAAATCTACCCTTAACTCTTTTTGCGGGATGAAAAGATATTCATTGGGCTTAAGTTGACTGCGCTGTGTGGTGATTTTGGTATCACGAAGAGGATGGCCTAACTCTGTTTGGTCGTATGTGAGTACCTGTGAGATGATTTTTGCCCACAAAAGATCACATTGTTGGCTTTGGGTCGATGGATCTAGTTTTTTTGCCTCTTGAATAAGCCATAAAATGCGTTCACCATCATTTTTAGCTGTTTCCCATGAAGCCGGTGTCGAGTAGAGTACTAAGCTATTTGAATCCATCTTTGGTAGTTCTATGGATGGCATCGAAACATCAGGCGTAGGCAAAGCCGATATATTCGTTAGTTCGCTTAGGATATTATAGCTTCCATAATTGGAGAAAGAGTATTTAAAACGATCATTGCTATCAAGGCGAGCAGCTAGAGCATAGGCATATTGTGCCGCTTGCTGATTGTTTCCTTGATCAAGAGCCATAGAAAATGCTTTGTGGATATAATGTAATCCCGCAATGATGTCCGGATATTGATTATAGATGGCGTTTTCAGACCAACGATATAGTCGCTGGTATTTACCATCAACTAATGAGTACTGGTAAGGGAGAGAGAAATAGGCCTGCCCGATTGCATAACAGTATTCTGCTGATTTTGGGAATTTTTTGAGCAGTTTGTCTTTGATGCTTTCAAAGTCCATTACTCCGCCTTGTCGATTTAGCAAGCGGAGAGCTGTTAGGTGGGCGGATAAGGTGAGTGATACATTACCGGATTTACCTTCTTCAAGCTCAGTGCCGGTTTCTTGAACGATTTTCTCGTAGCGACCTTCCTGAAAATCTTTTTTGAGCGAAGGAGACAAAGATTCCATATCCATACCCTCAATGGGACGAATAACAGGGAAATCGGCAATCATTGTAGCTTCGGCAGCTAAAGGAGCTAAAAAGCTAGAGCTAAGACATAATGAAGATAAAAGAGCGGTTCTCATAAGATACTTTTTCTATGCTATGCTGAAAACAAAATGAATCAAGTACCATTTATGACCACAAAAATAGCGAGCTCATTCAAAATGAATAAGCTCGCTATATGAAAAAAAGATTACAAGAAATAATTAAGCGATTTCCTTAACGGTAAGCTTAAGGGTAGCTGTAACTTGTGGGTGAACTTTGATGCTGACGGTGTGTTCGCCTTCGTGCTTGATTGGTTTTTCGAGCTCGATGCTACGACGCTCAACTTCGATTCCTTGAGCAACAAGTGCATCATGGATATTTTGGTTGGTGATTGCGCCGAATGTTTTGCCGCCTTGACCTGCTTCAAGAGTAAGTTCAAGTGTCAAACCGTCAATCTTAGCTGCTACTTCCTTAGCTTCACCTAATTCTTCAGCTTCACGCTTAGCGCGGGTAGCTTGCAAATTGGCGATGAAACGGCGGTTGGATGCCGTTGCTTCGTGTGCTAAACCTTGGGGAATGAGATAGTTGCGGCCATAGCCAGCCTTAACAGTCACGATATCGGCTTCTGCGCCGAGACCTTCAATTTTTTTTGCGAGAATAACTTCCATCGTTGCCATGGCTAATAAAATGATTATTTGTGAGCGGTTGAATTAAGACTTATTTGAGTAAATGTCAAGACAAGAGCGTTAAAAAGTGCTTTTTTTGCCCTTTGATGACATGATTCACGACATTACGCTTGCTTCTGTGAGCCTAACTTTGTACTGAATGTGTGCACCACTTTATCATCATTTAGGATGATATCAAGTCAGGAGCACGTATTAGTGAAATAAAAAAGTTTATGGCAATTCAACGAGCATTGATTTCCGTATCAGACAAGACCGGCCTTGAGGCATTTGCCAAGGGTCTGCACGAGTTTGGTGTAGAGCTAATTTCCACAGGTGGAACCGCTGCATTTCTTAAGGATTTGGGCTTACCTGTTATTGAGATTTCAGATTATACCGGTGAACCTGAGTTGTTTGAAGGTCGCCTTAAGACCTTGCATCCGATGGTGCATGGTGGTTTGTTGCATCGCCGTGACGATGAAGAGCATGTAAAACAAGCAAAAGAAAACGGCATCAAGCCGATTGATTTGGTTTGTGTGAACCTTTATCCTTTTGAAGAAACCGTTGCTAAGCCTGGCGTAACTTTGGAAGAAGCCATTGAGAAAATCGATATTGGCGGTCCATCCATGCTTCGTTCCGCTTCTAAGAACTATGCTTCCGTAACCGTGGTTTCCGATCCTGCCGATTACGATCGCGTGCTCGACGAAATGCAGTCTCATAAGGGTGACACAACCCTCAAGACTCGTGAAAACCTCGCTGTGAAGGTGTTTATGCGTACATCTCAGTATGATAACGCTATTTCCAATTTCCTTGGTCATCAGACTGAAGAAAGCACAGGTTCCAATTTCTCCATTTGCCTTCCTCTTTACCAAGAGCTTCGCTACGGTGACAACCCACACCAAGAATCTAGCCTCTATGGTCACTTTGGTGATATTTTCCACCAAGTGCAAGGTAAGGAATTATCTTACACCAACGTTCTTGATATCGAAGGTGCTGCAGAATTGATTTCTCAATTCCGTCGTCCTACCGTTGGTATTTTGAAACACACCAATCCATGTGGCGTAGGTCAAGATGATGAAGATTTACGTTCCGCTTGGCAAAAAGCTTACGAAACCGATACTCAAGCTCCATTCGGCGGTGTGATCGTCATCAATCGTACCATGACCGAAAGCTTAGCTCGCGTGTTGAGTGCTATTTTCACTGACGTGATCATTGCTCCTGAATATGAAGCAGAAGCTCGTGCCATCCTTCAGAAGAAGAAAAATTGCCGCATCATCCGTATGGATACCGAAGCATGGGCTAAAGCTCGTCAAGAACCAATCATTCGCTCCGCTCCGGGTGGTTTGATGGTGATGAAGCGTGATACCGATGTAATGGGTCTCGATAATTTGGAAGCTAAGGTTGTGACTAAGCGTCCACCTACAGAAGAAGAATTGACTGCTATGCGCTTTAACTGGCGCGTGGTGAAGCAAGTACACTCTAACGCTATCGTATTTGGTGGCTCCGATCGTACCTTAGGTATTGGTGCCGGACAAATGAGCCGTGTTGACTCTGCCCGCATCGCTGTTTGGAAGGCCGGTCAAGCTGGTCTTAGCCTTAAGGGTAGCGTAGTTGCCTCTGATGCGATGTTCCCATTTGCTGACGGCTTGCAAGTGGCTATCGATGCAGGTGCTACCGCATGTATCCAACCTGGTGGATCTATCCGTGATGAAGAAGTGATCGCCGCAGCTGATGCTGCCGGTATCGCGATGGTATTTACCGGCCATCGTCATTTCTTACATTGATCTTTGAATAATCGGTTCAGTCCCGTTGTCTAAAAAACGTTATGTTATTAGGTGTAAATATTGACCATGTAGCCACGCTTAGGCAGGCAAGATACGCTCAAATGCTTGATTCCGAAAATGCGGAACCAAGTGTGTTAGGTGCAGCTTTTGCCGCTCAGCGGGGCGGAGCCGATTCTATTACCATCCATGTGCGTGGCGATCGTCGCCACATGCAGGATGCAGATGCTCGTTTAATTCGTAAAGAGGTGAAACTGCCTCTTAACTTAGAAATGGGTAATACTCCCGAAATGGTGGAGTTTGCCTTGTCTCTCAAGCCGGATTTTGTGTGCTTAGTGCCTGAGACTCGTGAAGAGATCACTACTGAAGGTGGTCTGGATGCCGTCTTGCATGAAGCGGAACTCAAGCCAACGATTGAAGCTTTGAGTCAAGCCGGTATCAAAGTAAGCCTATTTATCGATCCTTGTGTAGCTCAAGTAGAAGCTGCGGCTCGTTTAAAAGCTCCGATGGTGGAATTGCACACCGGTGCTTTTGCCAATGCTACGGGCATGGACAAGCAAGTAGAGGTTGAGAAGTTGGTAGTCGCTGCGACGACAGCTCATCATTTGGGTATTCAAGTGAATGCCGGACATGGGATCAATTATCAAAATATCGAATTATTGCAATACGTGCCTCATTTGCATGAGCTCAATATTGGGCATACCATCATCTCAAAGGCTATTTTTGTCGGCTTGGAAGAGGCTGTCTCCGAGATGAAGCAATTGGTTGGTTCTTTGGTCACCAAACCTTTATTGTAATCAATCATGTCTCCACTCTCTGTTTTAGGGCTTGGGATGGATCTTGTCGATCAAGATCGCATTGCTAAAAGTTACGAACAGTTTGGCGAGAAGTTTGCATTGAAAATTTGTACTCAGCAGGAATGGGATTATTGCCGTGGGCAGTCTAACCCCATTCCTTCTTTATCTGCCCGTTTTGCGGCAAAAGAAGCCGTCTCAAAGGCGCTTGGCGTCGGTATCGGTAGTGATTGTGAACTTCATGATATCGAAGTAGTGTTGGATGAAAGGCGAGCTCCATTTTTAATTCTGACCGGTGCTGCATTGCATACCTCACAGGCAAAAGGTATCTCCTCATGGATGATTACCTTAACTCATTCCCGTCATGCGGCCTCTGCCGTAGTTATAGCCTTAGGGTAATTAAATTATTTATATTCCTAGTTCAGTGCTAAGAATGATGATTTTTAAGTTTATTTTTTATTTAGCCTGATTAGTATAGGCTCTTGATCAATTAAACTATGAATACTCAAGCCTGTTATATCTCTACCCGACAAAAGGGATCGGAAGGACCCTACGATATAGAAGAAATTTTCTCTCGTTTTAATACTGAAAAATCTCAGCAGGATGTTGTTATTTGGACCGGCGGATGGATAAATTGGGTATCTTTAAATGTTTTTATAAGAGAATATCAAAAGAGTGGTAAATTCGATTGTACTCCCGATAAGGTATCCGTTTTTCATCCATATTCGTTTATTGAAGCTCTCAGAAAGTTTTTTAGTTGCTATGCTTGCTTTAATGGGCGCGCCACGCGTTCCGAGTATTGGTACTTTCAGCTTATCTTTATTTCCTATTTTGTATTGGATTTGATTGAAAAATATTTTATTGCCAGAAGCGCCATTTCGGGTTTTGTGGTAATGTTAGCCATATCACTCATTTGGTGGTTGGTGTCTTTTTTGCCTTATCTTAGTGTCTTAGTTAGACGTTTGCATGATATAGGTTTATCGGGTTGGTGGTGTTTGATTTATTATATTCCTTTGTTGATGGTTAACATCTTCACTATATGTAAAGTGCCAATAAATTGTAATGTAAGTGAATTTTTTGGGTATTTATTTTTATTTATCAAACTGGCTTTCGTAATAATATTGGGTATTCCGGACTCGAAACGAGGTATGAATAAATACGGAGTTTCTGAAAAATACCCCCACTCTTAGTTTATTGTGACGCATTAAAAGCATTTAATATGGCTTCATGTACCTCAAGTGCAGAGTGAACCGGTGACTGGCATATCATGACCGGTTGCTGATTTTCTGGTAAATTATCGCGACCATGTGAGCCTTTGACTTGATCTCCGTTGAGTGCGATTATTTTCATTAAAGCTCGGAAGCCTAGAGTTTTCTTTGCTAAAAAGGCTAAGGCGTGAGCTTTTGGGAATTTTAGCTTGGGATCAAAGAATAGTTCAGCCGGATCATATCCGGGTTTGCGGTGGATATCGATGCATCTGGCAAAATCCGGCGCTACGCGATCATCTTCCCAGTAGTAGTAGCTAAACCAAGCGTTGGGTTCCGAGATGGCTACGAAATCCGGGGTGCGTTCTTGTGGTGGATAGGGATAATCGCTAGGTGTGTAGGCTCGTACTTCTTCCACCCCTGGGGTGGACATGAGGGTTTTATAGACTTCTTCTTTGATGCTCGGGTCATTTAAGTAGATAAGAGCCGTTTGGTGATCTGCTACGGCAAATGCCTTAGAAGCTCCGGCATCAAGCATTTCCGTGCCTAATTCTGGTTTAATCGTAATCCATCCTTTATGTCGAAATATTCGGTTCAAAGCAATTGGTGTATCGACATCGGAGATACCATATTCACTCAGTACGATCACATCTACCTTTGATTGCTCTAGATGGTGTATTAAGTCCATCACGGCATCGTCCATTTCTTTCAAGCATTTTTGCGCTTCGGGAGAAGACGGGCCAAAGCGCTGTAAATCATAATCTAAATGAGGTAGATAAATTAAGCTAAGGTGTGGATGATGCTTATCCTCGATCCATTTGGCTGAGTTGATAATCCATTGTGTCGAAGGTAGCCCTGCCATGGGACCCCAAAACGTTGGGAAAGGGAATGCCCCTAAATCAGCTTTGAGCTCATCTTTCAAATCCATTGGTTGAGTATAGATATCAAATACCTTACGCCCATCTGCCGGATACATAGGTCGAGGAGTAATGCTCCAATTAGCTGTGCTGTACATATTATACCACCAAAAAAGCTTGGCGCAGGTAAAGTCTTCCCCGAAACGTTCTCTCAGTTTTTCCCAGATGCGGGGGCCTTGTACTAAATGATTGGATTGCTTCCAAAATTGGATCTCGCTCATGGATCGGTTGTACCATCCATTACCATGTATGCCATGTTGTTCGGTATTAAGACCTGTTATATAGGTGCTTTGGGCCGTGCAGGTTACGGCAGGGAATGCCGGTTTGAATGATGATAAGGTTTTTAGCTTTGCCCATGATGAAAGTGCTGGCATGTGTGCCAAAACTTGTTTGCTCAGGGCGACAAGATTAATGACGGCGACTCGATTACTGGGCAGAGACATGAATGCATGATAATAAATTGATGAGAGAAGTCTATATTTCGATTTGAAATGAAATGTAAAATTAGGCATTATCATTTTATGCAACGCCACGACAATCGCTCTGTTGATCAATTAAGACCAATTTCTTTCGTTACCGATATCGCTCCTAACGCTTCTGCGTCAGTATTGGTGTCATTTGGTAACACTAAGGTCATTTGTGCAGTTACTATTGAGGAAGATGTGCCTAGATGGATGAAGATGCAAAAGGTTGAAGGTGGCTGGCTTACAGCTGAATATTCCATGCTTCCTTATTCCACTTTAGATCGTAAACGCCGCGATATTTCTTCCGGTAAATTGGATGGTCGCTCTAGTGAAATTCAACGTTTGATTGGTCGTGCTTTGAGAGCTGCCGTCGATTTGTCCAAAATCGGTCAGCGTACTATTTGGATCGACTGTGACGTTTTGCAGGCCGATGGTGGTACGAGAACCGCTTCTATTACAGGTGCTTCCGTTGCTTTGGCTATTGCCTTAAATAAGCTTGTAGCTGCCGGTAAATTGTCTGCTTCTCCGATGAAAAAGCTCGTTAGTGCTATTTCCGTAGGTATTCTTGAGGGTACGGCATTATTGGATTTATGCTATGTTGAGGATAAAGATGCCGAAGTAGATATGAATTTGGTGATGACTGACGCCGGAGAGTTTGTAGAAGTGCAGGGTTCGGGAGAAGAAGCTGTATTTACCGAAGATCAAATGTCTCAACTTTTGGCTTTAGGTAAAAAGGGTATTGCAGAGATTACTCAATTGCAACGAGAAGTCATCGCTGCGGCAGATCAGCCAAAAGATGCAGATTTGCAGTCATTAACAGAAATGTTTGGTTCGAGATAAATTGTAGATGATGCAACCATACGATATTCTTAGTTGTATAGCTGCGTCAACTTGTAAGATTTATAAGAATTAGCTTGAACTTGACAGGCATTCTAAGTAAAAGAATAGACAAATAGTAGATGACCTTAGAGGTTTTTTAATATTCCATTACATTACATAATTATATGAAAGCAACCATTTTGACTCGTTCCATGCGTCGTTCCGTGCGCCGTGGTTTCACCTTGGTGGAACTTTTGGTCGTTATCGGCATCATTGCTCTTCTTGCCGGTGTAGCTTACGGTCCGATTATTGCACAAATGAAAAAGGCTGATGCTAACCAAGCAACTCAGAACGCCAAAAACCTTGGCTATGCCTTGAATACCTTTAAGGAAGATTTTGGTAACTATCCTGACGACAATACCGCTAACCGCGTATTGAAGAAGCATGATTACTTGAATAGCGTAGGTAGAAACTTTACCGGCGATTATTCTAACGATTATTTACGCCAAATGCTTTATCAACCTGATTTGTCCGAAAGCAGCTTCTTTGCTAAGATTGCTACCAAAAATGGACAAACTCGCAACCCTGATAACGACACTTCCGATGGTAAAGGTCTTGAAGGCGGTGAAGTAGGTTTCGCTTATGTAATGGCTAAGTCCGGCAATAACAAAAAGCGCGGTGTGGCTAACGAACCTGGTGAGTTCCCAGTATTAGTTTCTCCTTTGGAATACACTGATAATGATTCTCCTGTAGTTCCTGGTAATATGGCTAAGTTTGACCTCAAGAGTTTTGTTGATAGAGCTGTGATTTACACCAATGCTCAAAACGCCAAGCTCGTTGAAATTGATGGTGAAACCAGCACTATTAAAAACTTAATTCCTAAGTACAGAGGTAAAGACGTAAGCGATCAATACATTTTGGTTGCTCCTGACTTCAGCGGTAACGAATAAGTTATTACTTTAGTTTAAAACGATTTTGAACCGCCTTGGCTTTACGCTAAGGCGGTTTTCTGTTTATACTGGAACGCTTATGCTGCCTTGAATATACTTAAGGTCTTATGCCAAAAGGGTGCGTGCTTATTGATCGCTCATAAAGATATCGATACATTTTGGTGTGGCTAATATGGTGCCTGTCGTGATTTCTTTGACGTTTCTCTTATGGAGTTATAGCTTAGTATGATAATGACCTCATGCTTGTCACTATTAGTAATCATTTATCTCCGAATAAAAGTCTGTGGTTAAAAGAAAAGGCCGGATCTTGATAAGATCCGACCTTGATAATATGCGTTTAGTGAAAATAATGATTACTTATTTCTTCCTGTGGCCTTGAGCTTTCTTTGCCGGATAGACAGAGATTTCTGCTGCGGTGCCGGCATCGGAATCTAACGCTCTCTTAGATGTGAAGCGGAAGAATTTGACCGGTTTGGCAATTGGTTTTAATTCGACGAATTGTTCATCAGGGCTTGCCTTGATGTTGGAAAATTCGCCTTCAGCCACTACTGCCCAATCTTTGCCGTTTTGGCTAGTTTCGAACTTATACTGATCAGTAATCGCTTTTGTTTCGCCGTCTTGGCGAGGCACGTAGGAGAATTGACCTAAGACAGCCGGCTTATCCATTTCGATAGTGATTGTGGCAGGATTCTTTTGGCCTGCTTTTTCAGCCTCCCAAATTGTTGCCCAATCGTCATCAATGGCTAGTTTAGCGTTATTCTTTTCCTCTTCGTTTTTACCTAGAGCTTTCCAGTTTTTCTTGGAAAGGCCAACGAGCAAGGTATCAACCGGACCTAAATTACCTTCAGCGTCAATAATGCGTGCTTTAATAATACCCCCATGAGGCATAGGGATTTCTTTGCTATATTTAGCGCTCTTATCCGTTGGATCGGTATTATTTGTCGTATAATAAATCGTTGAGCCTTCAGGTGCCGTGATGCTTACCTCGTCTCCCTGGCGTTTGATATCGGGTTTCGGCATAGCTTTTGGCATAAGGAAAAGCGATAACTCGGAAATACAAGGTACGGCAGGAGTTTTGGTAATGGTTAAGCGTAATTTTGATGAAGTTACAGGCTCAGCCAATGGAAGCATAGCTTGGTTACCGATCGTGCCACCTTTGAGTATTTCTACCCATTTGTCTCCGTCCCAATTTTCTACCTTGAATTCTTCGACACGTTGACCTAAGCGGATTTGCTCTCTCAAACGGATCACATCAAACTTAACCGGTTTTGGGAAGGTGAGTTCTACGGATGGATTTTCCGTGCCTTCATCTGTCGTCCAGTATGTTTCGATGTTATTGTCGATTAAATTCTGAGGACCAAACTTCTTGTCTTTTCCACGCACATTACTGGCTTCAGTTTTAGCACCTAAGGCGTAATCCTTAGCATAAAGGCGATCTCTTAAGGATTTAAATTCTAGCAATGATTTGGCATCTGCCGGATAAATCGTGCCGGAACGATCAGGGGGAACATTCAAGATTAAGTTAGCTCCGCGACCTACGCATTCTAACCAAACTTTTAAGAGTTTTTCAGGTGATTTGACGGAATTATTGAAACGTTCGTGCCAGAACCATCCGCTACGGATGGATGTATCACCCTCAGCAGGTACCCAGCGATTTCCATGAGGTACGCCTTTGGCGTGGGATTCTCCATTTTCCGTGCTAAGTGTGTGCCAATGTGGGTAACCGACATGACCTGCTTCGGAACCGCCCCAACGAGCGTCACCTACAGAGCCTGCTCCCCAAATAATGCAGTTTGGTTGTAATGCACGAATATTTTTAACGATTTGTGGGAAATTGTAGTAATCTTTGGGAATGGTACGGCTTTCTTTGGTGCCGCCATAATAACCGTCGCCACCATTGGCCCCATCAAACCAGATTTCGAATACCGGACCATATCCCGTAAGCAATTCTTTAATTTGCTCGTAATAGTCTTTGATATAACCCGGTTTGGCATAATCCTTGTGGTTACGATCCCATGGTGAGATGTAAATACCAAACTTTATGCCTTGTTTTTTACAAGCTTTGGCAAACTCGGCAACTAAGTTGCCTTTACCATCTTTCCATGGACTTTTAGTGATGTTGTGCTCGGTCGTCTTGGTTGGCCATGAGCAAAAACCGTCGTGGTGCTTGGCAGTAAGGATAAGCCCTTTCATGCCGGCATCTTTAAAAAGTTTGACGATTTTATCGGCGTCAAAGTTAGTAGGGTTGAAAAGCTTGGGATCTTCATCCCCATATCCCCATTCGCGTCCGGTCCATGTATTGAGTCCTAAATGGACAAATCCATAATATTCCAAACGTTGCCAATCCACTTGTTGTGGTGTAGGTGTAGCTCCATACGCAGCAGGGGCTTCTGCACCCCAGGCAGCGCTCAAGCACACGGCGGACATACCTGTTATTAGTGTTTTAATCATCGCAGTATTATTTAGCCTTAATAGAGGCAAGTGATATGAACTAAATCATTATTTAGTTCTCACTTGAATAATACGCAATAATAATGATTTTCTTTCAATATGGCGAGTAAAAGCGTCAGACAATATTGCTTTTAAGATCTGCACTAGTAAATATGTGGATAATTCATTGAATTAATGTAGGGGCGAAAAATCGATCTGTATTTATTTTGCTATCGTTTGTGATATAGTATTTTTTTGAAAGTCTTGCATTCACCGGTGATCGGTTTCGTCATAAGAGTGGAAGTTAGAATGGTTCAAGACAAATATATCGCTTGATGATTGGGCTTGTTAGTGTACATTAACTCTACCGTTACAAATAATGAGTTTTTCAAAAGTTTTCACATATTTTCTTCTATTGACTCTATGCCTTGTGGGGCGTGTAGAGTCCGCTCCCATTTATATGGCCAAAAAGGATGGTAAGTTTGCCTTGGTGCCATTATGCGATGGTTTTGATTTTCCTGTTGGTAAGCCTGATGGTAAGGGTTATTATCGTTCTCGTGGTTTGCGTTTGAAACGCCCCGTACACATGGGTGAAGACTGGAATGGCAATGGAGGAGGAAACTCTGATTTAGGCGATCCGGTTTATTCTGTGGGGCATGGCGTAGTGACTTATGCTGCCGATGCACGTGGAGCGTGGGGTAAGGTAGTTATTGTGCGTCACGCTTTCCGTGAGCCTAAAACCGGTAAGGTATTGTGCTGCCAAACTTTGTATTCTCACTTACATGATATTAACGTCAAATTGGGGCAATTAGTATTACGTGGTACCCAAGTAGGGACGATTGGTACTAATCGCGGAATGTATCCTGCGCATTTGCATATTGAGCTTCATTATAATCCGGACGTCAATTGCGGACACCAAGGTATCCCTAAAACCGCCAGAAATTATGGGGATTTGACGGCATTTATCAATCGCTTCCGCAAGCTACCATTGGAGAAACGTATGGTTAAGGTTCCCATTGGCGGCTTCCTACCATATAAAGGTACCGAGGGACTTTAATACGATTAAGTCTTGATGAAAATTTGTCTTTTTGGCGGGTCATTTGATCCGATACACGAGGGGCATTTGCATATAGCACAAGGTGCCAAAGATTCCTGTGCTATTGACCGTGTGTTATTTTTACCCTGTGCTCAATCGCCTTTAAAAACTAGCGAGCCTCATGCATCCGATGAAGAAAGATGTGAGATGATTCGTTTGGCCATTGATGATTTTGATTGGGCCGAGTTAGACACGACAGATCTTGAGTTACCAGCCCCTTCTTGGTCATGGAGGGTGGCCGAAAGCGTGAAGCGGAAACATCCCGAGGATGAATTATTTTGGCTGATCGGTACGGATCAATGGACCGATTTGGAAAAGTGGGGACGTTGGGAATATCTAGCGGATTTAGTAACGTTTATAGTTTATCATCGGGGCGATCATCCCGTTCCTCGTGAGGGTGTCAATGCCCTATTTGTGGAGGGTAATCATGATGCCTCTTCTACACAAATTCGACATTGTTTAAATCAAGGTGACAATGTCCCGTTTTTAGCCGAATCGGTAGAACGATTTATTCAGCAAAAGGGTCTTTATCGTAGTGCACATGGTGCAGTGTAAGCCCGTCTGCAGGGGCGCATAGGGGACTTTTTGTATGAGCATTCGGCTCATTGAGCAATTGCATGAATTGTGACCATGAGGTTTGCTTTCTGGCTACCTCAAAGGCACCTCCGACCATTAGTCGTACCATTTTATATAAAAATCCCGAACCTGAAAGAGTGATCGTTAAATCATCACCAATTTCGACCAATTCGGCTTTGGTTATTGTTCTGATAAAATAATCGGAAGGAATCGGGGACGGTTCATTCCCTCGTAAGGCGGCAAATGATCTGAAATCATGAGTGCCTGAATAGGCGGCAATAGCTTGAGATAATAATTCGACATCAAACGTTTTTGGACGATGCCAAGTGAGACCTGCTGCAAAAGGGGATAAGATTTTGCTTTTGGTGATGGAATATCGGTAAGTTTTCCCGATGGCGGAAAATCTAGCATGAAAGTCTTGGTCGGCTAAACGTGTGTGAAGCACCCGAATACTATCCGGCAATCTGGTATTGATCGCTTGGGGCCAATTACTGCATGGTAAGGTGATCTGGTCCGGAATGTCGGCGTGAAATACTTGACCTGTGGCATGTACTCCCGTATCCGTTCTGCCCGAGCCGTGAATGCGGATTGGTTCTTTAATTAAGCTAGCTATCGCTTTTTCTAGATAATCTTGCACTGTTTTGCCATGTACTTGGCTTTGCCACCCTTGATAGGGGCGTCCATCATACGCGACTAAAAAACACAATCTCGGCATGCGATTAGAATGCAGGATTTTGAGTAAAAAGTAAACCTCGGTTTCATTTCGTGATTAAACGTGTTGGAATGGATGACCGAGTGAATGAGCCTCGTTCAAATAGCCGATAATTATGGCTATTAAATTATCTGAATATAGTATGATGCCTCATCGGGTCGATACCGGTGGTCTAATTCCCTTAGAATATGGGAAATTAGCCGGTTCAAACGCAAGAAACGCGGCATCTTATCTTTCATCTGTCACTCAATTAGGTGAAGAGTATGTAACGGAGTTAAAGCAAGTCAGAGACATTGGAGAGTGGAGCCGAGCCGGCATAGGTCTCAAGAGATTGGAAGAAAGCCTCGTCTCTTCTCTCCCTCAATGGATTGGTGTAGGGGAGACTGCATGGAATGATGAAGTTAAAAAGCGTGCCGAAGAGTTTTTACCTAAGCAATCTTCATCTATTTCCCAAGAGAAATTAAAAGTATCTGTCGAAGAATTGTCACATCGTAGCTACGCCTTATTACGTAGCCAAGAACAGTTTGCCGTATTGGATGATTCGAAACGAGAGTGGGAATCTTCTTTGGAAGACGCCATTCAATTAGGAGATTCGGATTTGTTTCAAAATCACGTAAAGGCCGGAGAAAATGTATTTATCGATTCTTCTCAAACTCAACAAGTAATCAATCAAGGATTAAATGAGTTGTCCTATCGTAAAGAAGTAGCTGAGTTAGAGTCAAATCCGTTTCTTTATTTAAAGGAATCGATGAGCCGCCAAGTAGATGATTCATTGATCCGTTTAGCGCATCGTCGTTCTGATGAAATACGTGCCGAGTTTGCTAATACTTGGGCTGAACTATGTTTACAAGGGAAGCAATTAAGTGAGTCCTCAATGGCTCAAGCAAAAGACATGGGGGTGATATCTCCAAGTCAATATGAGCATTACGTATCACGCAAGGGAGCGGGCGCTATGGATGATGCGGATGCTTTATATTTCATGGAGAAAATCGATGCCGATCAATCCGTAAATGCGGCAATTGCCGAACTGGATTGGCTGATCGCAGGAGCATCCGGCGCACAATTAACGGCTTTAATATCGAGGCGTAGAATCATGAATGAGGTAGAAGCCTCGGTACGCCACAATATGGTTGTCAGATTGCAAGTGATGCGTCGAAGTGGGGTATGGGGTGATTTATCCCAGCCGGATGATCGGAACCGTTATGTGTCGATGCTCAATAATTTGGCAAATTTAGCGGAGCAATTTCCTCAAGGTGTTGATCAAGTGTGGAATGATATGCTCGATACTTATCAAGCAAAATCAGATCAATCTTGGTTACGATACGTTCCTTCTAAAAAGAAAGGGGTAAAAGATGCTTAACGGTGACATCACCTCATTGGCCGATTACTCGGATGTTTCTCAAGGTTTAGAGGAAAAAGAGAGCTTTTGGCAAAATGTTTTTCAAGGAGATTTACAGAGCCTGACTCCTGAAGTGAATGAACAGCTTGGAACGGATGATTCTTTGGAATCCGATGATGAAAACATCGCTAAAAAAATCCTGCAATCATGGATGGTGGATTCTTTAGGGAAAAACCCGGCTCAGGTAAGGCAGTCATGGGGTGAGATGAAGGAATCTTTGGCTCAAGGAGTTGGCGGTAGTGATTTGAGCCATTATGAAATCTATCAATCTTTATCTTTGCAGCATCAAGTCAAAGCTCAACAATGGGAAGATTTAAGACAAGATTATCAGCAACATTACCTAGATGTCTTATCCGATGAGCAGACTGAATTACCTAAGTTATCAGACGGATCCATTAGAGCCGAATTACGCTCAAATGTCTTGAGAGAAGCTCGTGAAGAAGCTTTAAGCCATCGTAAACGATTAAAAGATGATTATGAGGTCATTAAATCGGGTTTAGACACGATGGTTCTTTATAATCCGATAACTAATACGATTAAAAAAGGGTTAATTACCGGTTTGACCACCGGTGCCATGATGATGCGTCAGTCACCGGGAGTGCTCAAGGCCGGTCAACGATTTGGTTCTTTGTCTCAAGAGGATCAAGACCTCGTTTTGACTATGTTGCGTGGAGCAAAAGGGCGATCAAGCGAATATTGGGATGCTTTGGCTCAAAGCTTTGATCGTGGTGTGCAAAATGTCGGGTATCGTCTTGGTCAGTTGGGCCTTAATTCTTTGGCATGGGCAGGTAGTTCCTTTGATTGGGGTGAGAAGGTCGATTTAACGGCGCAAGGGTTAAATAAATTACGCCAATTCGCCTTAAATGAATATAGTCCATTGTCAGTAAAAGGGGATGATTCCAGATGGAAACGCTTGTCCCTCGATGTTGCTCAAGAAGGGGCCTCTTCTTTATTAGGATTTTGTGGCATAGGCGGCATCACTGCTTTGTTGGCATCAGATGTCGGTGAGCAAATGGCGCAAGCTAGATCTAGGAATCCGCAGGGAAACTTTTCTTTGCAGATGAGCGGTGCTGTGGGTAGTGGTGCTGTGAATACGGCTCTCTCCGTAGGGATGAATCATTTGGGGCAAAAGTTGCTCCATCGTTCCATTTCCGGGTTCCGGGCTTCAAAGCCTTCCTCATGGTTTAAAGAGGGAAGTAAAGCATTAGGTGAGCTTGGTTTGATGACTGCCGAGAATAAATTACAGAGTTTAGCTCCCGAATTAATTCATGGTGGTGTCTCGGTTCTTGATGGTCAAGACTTTGGTGATGGTGTTAGTACTTGGGCAGACTCTCAAATGGATACTGACCACCACCTCTATGAAGCGGGTATGATGATGCCCTATTTTTTAATCGCCGGCGGAAAATTGGCTTTGAATCATTTCCGATCTCCGTATCAATTCTTGAATTCCGGTAAGGAAATTAAAGCCTTTGGTGTCGAGCAGTCAAAAGTGGATCAAATACTCCATGAAAAAGATCTAAATAAAGCTAGTGAGTTATTAAAAGATGCTCTGAGACAGTCTCCATTATGGGGTTCTTTATATGTGCCTCGACGTGCCTTGGATTGGTCTCATTTGTTAGATGAGAAAGGTCAGCCATTTTTAAGAGATACTCAAGATGCTTGCGACTTTTTACAGTTAAAATCCGATGTGCTGACCAAGGAGTGGAACGAAAGTGAATTACCTGCATCATATCATGAATGGAAGGGTGGCTTGGCTCAAGAGAAGGAATCAGCCTTTATCCGATCCAGATGGATGAAACGCGCTATGCTTCCTGATTTTTCCGAGTCTTTACTTACGCCTGACCAAATGACGGCTCAATCCGGAACACGTACTTCGACTAATGACTTATTAACTCAATGGGATGTATATGTTAAAGAACGTGAAGAGCAAAACCTTTCTATGGCACAGTTTCAAGGGCATGAAGGTTTACCTGCTCGTTTGTTTGAGTCCGCCTTTGACCATGAAGCGGAACCTTTACGTAGAGAATTTTTAAACCATCGTTTGGAAGGGTTACAGGCACGACCTTATCGTATGTTGCTCTTGTCTTATCCGACAGAAATAATGTCGCTGCAAGCATCCGACCTCAAATCATGGGATCAGGTAACGACAGACTTTTCCTTGAAAAATAAAGCGGTGATTTTTGATGGTGTGATGGATATGGTGTATGGGAAAGACCATTCCTTAGTAGCCAAAGAAACATCTAACCGTCTATGGTTGATGGTATTGGGTGATGCTCAAAATGAATCTGATAATCTACATTATTGGTCTCGGGAATTGAGTCGAGATGCTGAGTCTCCTCATTTGGAAAATTCCGACGTATTGTCTATGCTTCATGAGCAATCCTTAACCTTGATGCATGATGAGCAAGCACGCCGAGATATTTCTTCTGAAGTATTAAAAAATATGCATCGTGAAATATGGGGTGGTATGGCCGATGTGAATAGTCTTTATCATCTTTTTGCCAATATGGGGGAATTTGATACCTATATGAGTCGTGGTTTGTCTCCTGATACAATTTATTCAGCCATGTTGACAAAACACCTTGATGTGACGATGGATGAATTACAACCATATCTGCGTGGTGAGTATTCAAAAATTGCTTCTGAAGGTATGGATTTATTGAGCAAATCATCTGTGATGTCAGATGTGATGAGTCGGATGGAAGAAGTAGGGCATCAATTTCTTGAATCTACTAAAAATAGTGATGGAGAAATCTTATGGAGAGCTAAATATCCTAATGGGCAATTATCCTCATGGCATGATTCGATTGATCATGCAAAAGCCGATTTAATGGGACATTTATCATTGATTTATTCTCCTGTCGGCTTGACTAAAACGTCTCAAATGCATGATTGGCGAGATTTCCCGGTAATGAATAATTTTATTTCTTTACGTTTTAGGGGCTATGAGCCGAATTCTTGGGGTGATGTTCCTCGATCCGGCTTTGATCAATTAGGCAGACAGGCGCTCTGCGATTTGGTGGATAACGGGTTTGGTCGACTTTCTCAAGCCATGCCTAATACTCAGTTAACGATCGAGTCGGGTGGCCGTCGTTTGGCTCAAGATATCATGTCTGCCAACGATCTAAGACAACGTGAGGAAGTTTTTAATACTTATGTAGGTAATCACGAAGCTTTAGGTATTGATGCCTCAAATCGCGAAATTGATACCGCTAGTGGTGTTGTCGCTCATGACCTATCTTTATATAATACTCTAAATCCTTTGGCTTTGATTGAAGATAAGGCGGAAGTATTGTGGGATCGATTGTTGAGAACTCGTCAATTAGATCGTGATGTCGCATTGGGATTTTTAACCAAACAGGGACGTTTATCCGCATCTGATAAGATATCCCATTCTCGTTTGATTGAAGAGCTATCGCAAATATCCAAAGAATATTATGCGGCTCATTTGGAAGATGCCACCGTACCTCAATCGGTAAGAAATTGGTTTCAATATGCACTTGGTGATCCTCACGGTGAAAATGAAGTGCATCGTTTATGGAAGGCGCGTGACCAAGATTGGGGGAATATGCAAGCGATGATTCAAGAGTCCGTAGGGATGAATCCAATGATTCGTTCCGAGCGATCATGGGGGAATCTGTTTGCTCGAGGTAGTGGTGCATGGCAAATGCCGATGATGGAGAGATATATGCACCGCGTCATGGATGGCTCTTTGATGGATTACGTGCCTGAGTCGTTGAGAATTAGTCTCGAGTTTGTTCTAGGAGAGGGCAATAAGTTCTTTAGTTCTACAAACCAACAAGCAAAAAAAGCTAATGAACGATTGACTGAGCTAAGTGAAGTATTACGTGAGCATCCTGATTTGATTCACCTCAGACAATCTGTGGATAGCGATCAATTGGTGTTGGTCATGCAAGAAAAGGCACTACAAAAGGATTCTCCTCAATCCATCTGGCAACAAGTATCATTAAAAGATTTAAAAGAGCCAAGTATGCTCAATGATTTGAATCTGGATCGGGTATCGATACATTCTTTAAGTTTGTTAGAAGATAAAAAAGTAGCGAGAGCTTTTGAAAGTTTATCCTTAATTCGTAAAATCTTTGAAAAACGCCCAACACCAACGATGGAAGGCGTAGTGTGGGAAGGTAAGCGCTATCATTATAGTGAGCAAGCCACACCAAAAGGCGTACCTGAAACGTGGGTGAAAGATGTGCCTTTATCCGGCGTCTTTGAAGCCACCTACATGTTATTGGAAAACCAAAAACCTGTAAAAAAGGCACAAATGCCTTATATCAGTGATCCGGAATGGTCATTTAATGAAATGGCTTCGGGTGTTATTTATCGACATCCTGACCGACAAAATGAGTCGGTGCGTTTGATGCCCGGATTGCCTGAAAATCCTTTAACTCAAGCCCGCAGCCCTTATGTGGTTCATCAAGTGGATGGCATTTATCTGGATAAAGACGGTAAAGCAGCCCAAACTCTCGCCGACTCATACATTCCTTTGGAAGATTTCCACACGGTTTATTCATTAAACTTTAAGGCGACGCCTGATGATGTACTTCGACAAAATCAATTCATGGAAGACATACGTCAAACACTGTCTCAAACAGAATGGCAAGATAAACGATGGTGGGGTGAAAATGCCGAATCATGCATGTTTGAAGACATGATCCGTCTATATGAAGAAAGCGGAATTAAAGGCAAATTAAGCGATGGTACATGGAAATTGACCGATCCTAGAGTGGTGCAAACTCTTCGCATGGCGAGTCATGTGATCAATAGCCCGATGCTGTTACGCTTACCGGACGATAATCATTCCCGAACTCACGATATTATGCTGAAAGAGGGTGCTTTGTTGCGCTCCTTATTTGAAGATGAGGCAAATAGTCGGAAAGGTGATCAATAATATGGATGTATCGTATCAATTATTGTTATCCAATCAGCTCTGGCGATTGGAGAATCTTTACTGGATTGAAAATAAAAAAGGTAGAATACAACGATTTAAGCTTAATGCGGCGCAAAAACGCTTGCATGCACGTTTGTGGTATCGAAATGATATTTTGAAGGCAAGGCAATTAGGTATTTCAACCTATGTGGCTATGCTTATGTTGGATATGGTATTGTTTCGAGCCAATTTTCATGCAGGTATCATTGATAAAAGCTTACCCGATGCTCAGCAAAAGTTGGCAAAAATGCGATTTGCCTGGGAGCATTTGGATTATTTACCCGAAAAACCTACCGAATCCGATATGGCATTGGCTGCCTTAGGTAAAAAGATCAAACATCTAACGGGCATGGAGAGAAAAAATGATTGGAAGCCCAAAATCGACGCACGCGACCAAATGGGCTTTACCAATGGAAGTGATGTACGTATCGGAACGAACCTACGAGGTGGTACCTTGCAATTTTTGCATGTTTCAGAGTTAGCCCATGTTTCTCATCATGCCCCTTGGCGTGCTAAAGCCATCAAAACAGGTGCCATCAATACAGTGGGACCTGCCGGCGTAATCGTTAAGGAAAGTACACATGAGGGAGGTAAGTTTGGAGTTAATTATGAATTGACCAAACAAGCCATGGACAATATGGGTAAAGAATTATCGACTTTGGACTTCAAGTTTTTCTTCTTTAGTTGGTTTGACCATGAAGAATATGCTTTGGAAGGTAAAAACCGATGCCCAGAGCAATGGAATGCCTATTTTTTGGAATTGGAACAAGAGTCTGGCGTATTATTAAATGATGATCAAAAACGCTGGTACGTCAATATGGCTAAAATCATGGGAGTATCAATGAAGCAAGAATACCCTAGTACCCCCGAAGAAGCCTTTACTACAGGTGATGAAGGTAGCATTTATGGAGCTAGACTCATTAAAGCCCGTGAGGAAGCTCGTGTAGGATTATCATTCGACATTCATACCGATACCCCTACATTTACCGCGTGGGACTTGGGGATGAGCGACCACACCTCGATTTGGCTGGTACAAGTTGTCGGCACTACCATTCATTGGATTGATCATTATACCGCCAATCAGCAACCATTAAGCCATTACGTGGAAAAAATACGTGCTTGGCAAGAAGAGTATGGCGTGCATTACACAGCCCATTTGTTGCCTCATGATGCAGCTCGTCGAGATGCTCATGGTAAATCGTATGTCGAGCATTTGGCAAAAGAGGGTATAGATCAGGTCAGAGTCGTGCCAAGAACGACCGATATTTGGCTAGGTATCAATACCCTGCGTGAATTAATCGATAAAAGTTGTTTTCATGCTAATACGATGAACTTAGTCTATGATATGAAAGGAAAGCCTAGACCGTCAGCTTTGGAACGTTTAGAATCCTATCGATCAAAACCAAGTAAAGAAGGACAGGCTCTTTCAGTAATGCCCCTGCACGATGAGCATTCGCATACCGCAGATGCCGCTCGTACCTTTGCCGAGGCATGGGATCATCAGCTTCTTTATCCCAACCCATCTAAAAGAGCTATCAAGAAAAGGGCTAGAATGCATTGATAAAAATTTGTCCGTTAAATGACTCAATACATGAAATTTGCATTGCGTTTTACAATAAAATGTGCATAGTTGCCTTTCTCACAGTGTCGATTAGCCGCTGCCACGAGCTAAACACATTTAGAATATACACTCATGAGTAACGAAATCAATTTGCAGGAATTCAAGATCAACGAAAAAGATACTGGTAGCTCCAGCTATCAAATCGCTTCCTTGACCAAGCGCATCATTTATCTTACAGCCCACCTTGCTACCAACAAACATGACAATTCTTCCCGTCGTGGTTTGCTTAAATTGGTTGCACGTCGTCGTAAGCTTCTTGATTACACCAAACGTGAAGATTTGGCTCAATACCAAAGCCTCATCCAACGCTTAGGTCTTCGTCGCTAATCGCACGGATCTATTTCCTAAGTTTGATCTTAAAGCCGTCTTTCGTATCATCGGAAGGCGGCTTTAACTGTAAAATATCTCTTATCGTTTATCCCTGTAGGGACGTTTTAGTCCGTTTTTTCTTAATTTTTTGACAATTTATTGTCTAATCGATATATGTGGAAGGTTTTGAAAGTAATTATGTCCTTATTAACGTCCTATTTTTTAGTATATATAGGAGTTATTGCATTATGTATATATTTGCTTACAAATGACCTTGTAGTAGGCATTGCTCAATTTATTACTTTATGTATAGGATTATTTGTGTGCAGGAATTTTGTTCGATAGGTGATAGATTATATCCAAGATTTGAAGTTGCTCTCACAAGGGCATAATGGTATTCCACAACTAGAGAGGCTAAAGAATAGGCTTGAGTTTTGAAGTTGCTCTCACAAGGGCATAATGGTATTTAATTCAGCAATGCGTTTTTCCGCCTTGTCGGGTTTTGAAGTTGCTCTCACAAGGGCATAATGGTATTTTAAAACGCAATGAGCGTCTTATCCATCCGCGGTTTTGAAGTTGCTCTCACAAGGGCATAATGGTATTATATCGATTGCGTCAGTTGTTACGTTACTGCCGTTTTGAAGTTGCTCTCACAAGGGCATAATGGTATTGAAAAAGTCATCGAATTTAAAAAAGAGATGATGTTTTGAAGTTGCTCTCACAAGGGCATAATGGTATTAAGACAAAACAATGAACCTAGATAAACTCGTGTTTTGAAGTTGCTCTCACAA
>DKPP01000002.1:27215-27427 GCA_002471255.1 Akkermansiaceae bacterium UBA7331
TCACAAGGGCATAATGGTATTCGTTACAAGTATTTAACAAGTTTGTATTTAGTGTTTTGAAGTTGCTCTCACAAGGGCATAATGGTATTGCGCAACTTTGCTTTTATTTTCGTTGAGTCACGTTTTGAAGTTGCTCTCACAAGGGCATAATGGTATTTCTTTTTCAACCGCTTCTACACCTTCAATAGAGTTTTGAAGTTGCTCTCACAAGG
>DKPP01000002.1:27622-364599 GCA_002471255.1 Akkermansiaceae bacterium UBA7331
TCACAAGGGCATAATGGTATTCGGAGTTGTTTAATTATTTTATAATAAATATGTTAAATAACTCCGAATTTTCTCAATGATTTATTCCCAAATGATAACAAATCGTGCTAAAGGACTAGATTTAGGTATTGCGTCTTCACCCAGTACGACAATTTGTTGATCCCAGATGCTACGCTCCATGGTAATAAGACGTATGTCTCCATTTTGAATGGGAGTAGCAATTCGTCTCATATATCGGATGACTCGCTCGCATTCGTGGTCTTCACCCTCAAAAATATAGATGCTGAATTGTACTCGAACTCCACCAACGGATTCAAAAGCTTTTCTTAGAAGAGTTTGATGTTTTACGGAGGGTAAATCATAAGCAAGCATCACGAGCATGGAGAACAAAGGGGTGAAATGGTTGATGATATTTCAAGAGTCTAACAAGAGATTCGGTCATTAATCGTATGATTGATCGTAATTTAAATTGTTTGCCTTGGTATATCCAGCGTGCTTCCATCATTTCGGCAAAACGTCCCGCCATCAGTTTTTTATCATGCATTTCGTCTAAATGTCGCATGATGGTTAATTCTACACAACAACGAAAAGGTTCCACCAAGTCGCATACAAGATTTGGTCGAGAGCGTCTAGTTGCATGAATAATTCCAATCCCCGGTTCTATGCCTGAAGCGATACATTGCCATTCTATCGCATGATAAAGAAAGCCATAGCCATAGTTGAGCGATATGTTAAGTGGCGCTGTTGCCTTGCGGTGTTCTCGTAAAAACAGATCTTGGGATGCTGCCGCAAAATAGCGAGCCCAAAATGTTTTTGCCCATTTGGACTCCAAACGTAAAATACGGTTAAATGAATTAGCTGCTAATTTGGGTAGGGGAGGTAAACTTGGGTCGATAGAATGCAAAAGTGCAAATTGATTTTGCACCTTTGTCAAAATGAGATCCGAAGCAAGTTGAGTAGCGCTTCTTTCTTTGAGGTGACAGAGTAATTCTGTTGCCTCGGGATTGACATATCGACAACGAGGGAGAAGAGAAAACGTAGCCCATTTACCAATTTTCGCATTCCATCGAGCCATGACGGATGGGCATTGAGTTGCTATGGTTTCAAGTGCATGTTGTGACCATGATGCTTGCTGAGAGAAACATTGTATACTACCTAATGTGCTTAAGGCTATTTTATTCCCACCTGCGATAAGATGGGAATTTTCTACGCGAAAGTCGGCGTGTTCCGTGAGTAGTATCAGATGGTGAATCATAATTTATTCTAATTTGAATGGTTCTTCTTCTTGTACGGTGCCTTTTTTTGATGCTGTAGGAATAGTCATATTTAGTTGTTTGGCTAGTTCATTTGGGCTGGTCTCTATATTGCAGATATTTTTTAAGATTTTAGAAACATCTT
Organism: Akkermansiaceae bacterium UBA7331; assembly: GCA_002471255.1. Classification (GTDB taxonomy): domain Bacteria; phylum Verrucomicrobiota; class Verrucomicrobiia; order Verrucomicrobiales; family Akkermansiaceae; genus Akkermansia. The sequence continues at coordinate 29,021 of DKPP01000002.1, forward strand.
TTATTCCTATATTGACAGCATTTTTATAGATTAGAGAGTTAATTTGGAGTCTTTGATCTGAATTTATGGCAGCTACATGTCCCCATGTAGGCTCAGAAGGGATAGGTGAAGCTCCTTTTGAGATATCTTTATCGCTCAATTTGAATACTGCCTTGCACAAATCTTCTTTGTGAATGGTTGCTATTTTTTTACTAAAGGGAGGTAAGGTTCCTAAATAAAAATCGCGTAAATCCTTTTTTTTGTTTTTATCTAGCATTTCTATGAGTTGAGGTGTCGCATTTTTTCTGCCTCGCCATGGTATGCCAAGTCGTTTGAGTCCTTGCATTGATTTTTTAGAAGGAACAATGCGTTTAAAAAATTGCCAACCACTTTTGGAAGGTTTTTTATCCTCATGCCATCCTAACCAAATTTCCATGCAGTCATTGACTCCATCTAAATTGCGAAGCTGATCTACTTTACCTGACGATGAAATGATACCGCTCCATCCCATAGGATTGATGAAGGTTCCTTTGGAATCGAATTTATGTATACTTTTAATAGGATTACCATTTTTTAACCGCAGGTATGACTGCTCGGTGTCGTTTTTTTCAAGCCACAGCTTAATTTCCTGAAGACTAGGGATCCAGTCTTCAGGGATATTCATAGCTTGTAAGTTTTTTAATATTTCATCCGGTTTTAGATTTTTAGGATCAAAGCCGGTTCGTTGGCGAGTTCGACCATTTGAAAGTACCTTCCAAAATGTACTATCACCTAAAGTTTTCCATTTATTGCCACTTTTGATTCTGACTATTGGGCACTCGGTGTCTTCATCATCAAGAGACGATAAATCGGGTTTCAGTTCAGGCAAAGCTCTTAATGTAGGCAGATATGTTTTGGCTCCTTCGGTAAGGACTTCCTTCATAAATGTTTCAAAAATACCTTTGTAAACAAAAGAATTGAGTCCTTCTGCCGGAGGGATGAAAGCAAGGATAGCAGCATCAATACGATGATGTGTATGTGTTGAACGATCCTTTGGCGAATCGATCCAACTACGTCGTGCTGCAGCAGTTTGACCGCCACTCGGATTACCAATTCGAGTTCGAACTTCTTCATCTGTTGACAATTGCATCCATTGACGTGCCTTATCTCGTAGCTGTCGTGCTATTTGGGATGTGAATGTATGCATCCCTTGATCGGGTAAGAGACATTCATCAGTGGCTTCAAAGTTGAAACGATCTCGTTTTGTTTTTGTCCATTTGAATTTGCCGGATAGTTCTATCATTTTAGCCCAATTATTCCATCCCGGTATATTAGCATGAGCCGCTTGTTTTGGCGTTCTGTTCCCCATTTCATCGTTAACTCGTGTGGTGGTAAGCACTAAATTATCTTCTGTAGCTAATCCTCCTGCTGAATCAGGGAACAGGTGGGCTAAAGCTAGATTTGGGCTAAATGGATCTGTTCCTAAATTGACTCCAGTAAAGGGGCAAATCGCATCATGTTTAGGGCTGCCTCCTTGTTGGTGATGAAGTTTCATCCGCAATCGCATATTAGGTGTTATTTTTTGGTTTTCTTTAACACCATATTCGCGTGATAGTTTGTCGATTAATTCTTTGCGGTTTTTTTGATCCTTAGTTATTTCATCTTTTTGTTTTTTATTACGAGGCATGTCTCTTATCTGCTCAATAATGAAATAATCAGGATACGTTTTTCCTCCAAGTTCATCTTTTAGATTGAGAAAGAGAGATTGTAGGAATCCCATGGATTTTCCATTCCCGAGTAACATTTTAACTTGGGGGTAGAGTGCGGCTTGTTTTAAAGATGCTTGCCGCATAGCATAAAGATCCATTTCCTTTCGACGCTCTTCCATTCTGCTTGGGTCGAAACATCCTCCCGACAAAGTAACTCTTTTGATTAGCTCCAAGGCGGCTTGATCAGAAAGAGAGGCTCTTCCCTTAGATGCCGAAGCAGATGGCTTGCAAATATCTTTTAATTGCTCAATCTGTTGCTTATTCCAAATGCTTGAAGCTACGAATTTACGATTTGATTGCTTTAATGCACCTATCATTTTTTGTTTTATGGATGCCCAGTTATTTAGGGTAGATGTATCCATAATTGATTCATATAAGGATCTTATCGCGCTTTCAGGTAATGTTCTTCGTTCTGGCTGTCCTTTGCCGGTGATAATCTCAAAAGTGCGATTGGTAAGAAAATCGAGCATATTCCATGCTCGAATAGAGGATTCACCTCTGGTTGCACATTTAGTATGGGGTAGGTCTAAATAGTTGCAATAACTGCAAGATTTAATTTTTTTATCAAATAGTTTACGAGCTTCTTCCGGTGTTTTGCGATTGTAATGGAAAATTGCTTTTTGTTTCTGTTCTTTATTTTTGCATGGAGAAAATAAAGTTTTTAAAAATTCATCACTATTCTCTAGCAGATCATGATGTTTTTCAATGATCGTGCGGAGATGATTTTCTAATTGGATTCGAGGAAAATTATTACCCCGTGCCGGTTGTCTTTCGGAGCTAACCTTTACCTTGGATGCATATTCGGCTAGAAGTTCAGGGATATTTCGTTTTAACGATTCCTTATATCGTGCATTTACTGCCTCTACCCATTCATCGCATGCTTCGGAGCGGGTGCCATCTTTAGTTAGTTCGTCTAATGTGGTTTTACCTGATTCTAAGACAGAAAGGGCATCTCCTTGTAGCCAATCTCGAAGATGTTCATCCAAAAAGGCGGATTGTAACCATTTTTTAGCGTCCGTTAATTTGGTGCTATCTCCCCATGGTAATTCTTCATTGGCAAAACTCATTGCTTGGTAGTCATAACCTCGATGTTTGACTACATGGCGTATACAAACAGCTAGCGCCTCTTTAGATTTAAGACCTGTGCCATTCACGGCGCGATGTCGAAGAAGAAAAGGGTTACTTTGTTTAAATGCATTTCCTGTTATCCAAGGTAAGTTATGTTTAGTAAAGAGTTGCTTTAACCTGCTCATGCGTGTTTTTCGATTTTTGCGAGCATGTCTTGCTGATCTGTATAAACGCCGACCTTTAAGTGCGTTGACTTCGGGTACATCATAAACAAGTGATTTATCATAAATGATTTTATTTCCCCTTCGGATGCAAATGCCAATCCCTTGTAAACCTATATCTAAGCCTAAAGTGACTAATTTTTCGTCCGTATAGAAAGGGTGCTGCAACCAATAGTTAAGAGTAGCTGTTTTTGAATTTTTAAGATGGTAAATGTTTTTTGCTTGATTGGAGGTAGTATCACTCATATATTGAAGCTACTTCAAAACCAGCCCTCCTTGCAATAAAAATGTTGGAAGAGCATGTAAGAATCAGAGGGTGACTTCCATACGGGTGTTTCGCACACCTTTCTTATAAAAAACCGGCATTAGTCGGTTTTTTTGTGTAATGATATATAGATTTGTTTTATTACAATCATGTAATATTGTTTTGGTTAATGACTTAGAACGTTGGTAAGGGTGTTGCTTTTTATTTGTTTTGTCGTATTTTCCCTTGCGCGAAATTGATTAGGGTAGCTTAGGGCTTTTTCTTTTCTATTTTGTCGGAATTTTTAAGTTTTTGTTGGGATGAAAAAGAGTTTGTTTACTTTAGCTTTTGGGACGCTTGCCTTGGGTATTGCGGAGTTTGCGATGATGGGGATTTTGTCGAACGTGGCAGAGTCTTTATCGGTAAGCGTTTCTGCGGCAGGGTCTTTAATTTCTGCGTATGCTATTGGTGTTTGTGTCGGGGCTCCGGTGTTATTGTTTTTGCGTAAGATGCCGCTTAAAAATATCTTATTGTTATTGGTATCGTTGATTTTTATTGGGAATTTGTGTTCTTCCATATCGGGTAATTATTGGATGCTGATGTTGTTCCGCTTTGTTTCCGGTTTGCCTCATGGGGCTTATTTTGGAGTAGCTGCTATTATTGCGGAACGTTTATCTGAGCCGGGGAAGAGTACGCAAGCAGTAGCAATTATGGTTTCGGGGATGACTGTAGCGAATTTATTCGGTGTGCCTTTAGGGACTGCTTTAAGTAATGCTTTTTCATGGAAATGGGCTTTTGTGTTGGTGGCGGTTTGGAGTTTGTTTACCTTTTTTGCTATTGTGAAGTGGGTGCCTCAGATTGGTCGCTTACCTCATACTCCGTTTAAAAAACAATTTTCATTTTTAAAGTCTTGGGCTCCTTGGTTGATTATCGGTGCGACTTTGATTGGTAATGGTGGGGTGTTTTGTTGGTTTAGTTATGTGAACCCGATGTTGTTAAATATCTCCGGTTTTAGCGTGAGTAGCCTTACTTGGTTGATGATGTTAGCCGGTTTGGGGATGGTGATGGGGAATTTGATCGGAGCGTGGTTAGCTGATAGATTTAAGCCCGGTTTGGTGACTTGTTTGGTGCAATTTACCATGGCATTGTCGTTAGTTGCGATGTTTGTTTTTTCTCCCGAGCCTTGGTTGGCCGTGCCTTTGATGATGTTATGTGCCGGTGGTTTATTTGCTGCAGGTAGCCCTCTGCAGTATATGATTATTAAGTTTTCTAAAGGAGGAGAGATGCTCGGGGGAGCAAGTATTCAAATGGCATTTAACGGAGGAAATGCTTTAGCTGCCTATTTAGGCGGTTTAGTTTTAATTATGGGTTATGATGCTCGTTATCCTGCTTTAATTGGTGTGCCTATGGCGTTGATAGGAGCTAGTTTACTGTTTATTTTACATCGTCGTTATGAGAAAGTGTCGGATTGATGGATTTGCTTATCTAAAAATCATTGCTATGCAGTAGCTTTTCCTTGCATATCACTATACACCTTGTTATTCTCAGCGCGACCAGTTTTATTTTTGAAATTGGCTGCTTAAGCATTTTATTATGTTTAGCGATTGCATAAATTTGAAGCCCGGCGCCGATTTATGCAGTTCGGAATTGGTGCCGGGAGAAAGTACAAAAGAAGAAAATATATTAATGAGCATACATGCAATCGAGTGCACGGTCGGTGCGCAACCCATTATCATTGAAACGGGTAAAATGGCACGCCTCGCCGACGGAGCTGTGACTGTACGTTGCGGAGACACCGTGGTTTTGGTCACGGCAGTGAGCGCCACGAAGGTGAAGGATGGTCAATCCTTCTTCCCATTATCTGTTGAATACAAGGAAAAAGCCGCCGCCGCCGGGGTATTCCCAGGTGGTTTCTTTAAGCGTGAAGGTCGTCCTACCGAAAAGGAAATTTTGACCTGCCGCATGACAGACCGTCCATTGCGTCCACTTTTCCCTAAGGGTTATTTATATGATACCCAAGTAATCGCCATCTTATTGTCCGCCGATGGTGAAAACGATTCTGATATTTTAAGTATCAACGGTGCATCAGCCGCTTTGTGCGTATCTGACATTCCTTTCCAAGGTCCTGTTGGTGCTGTGCGTGTAGGTCGTGTGAATGGTGAGTTTGTAATCAACCCAACCAATTCTCAGCGTACCGAAAGTGATCTTGATTTGGTTTATGTTGGTAATAAAACCGACGTAATCATGATCGAAGGTGCTGCAAATGAGCTTCCTGAAGCTGAGTTTGTGAAGGCTCTTCGTTTCGCTCAAGAAAACGTAACGAAACTTTGCGAAGCCCAAGAAGAATTGGCTCGTTTGGCAGGTAAGCCTAAGCGTTCTTACGAATTGATCGTGGCTAAGCCTGAATTGCTTGAAATCGGCTATGAAATCGCCGGTGATCGCATCGAATCCGCTATTTATGCCGACAGTAAGGTTGAGCGTCAGAAAAAAGTAGGCGCCCTTCGTGATGAAGTGGAAGCTGCTATTAAAGAGCGTTATCCTGAATCTACCGATTTCGACGTTGAGCAAGTATTTGAATACATTCAGAAGAAAGCATTCCGTATTTCCATCATGGAGAAAAACAAGCGTGCTGATGGTCGTGGTTTGAAACAACTCCGTCAATTAGTGGCAGAAGTTGGTTGCTTGCCTTCCGTTGTTCACGGTTCCGCTTTATTTGCTCGTGGTGAAACCATGGCAATGGCATTAGCTACATTGGCTCCTGCTGAAGAGAAACAATACTTTGATTCTTACACCGGTGGTGAAGATCAGAAGCGTTTCATCCTTCACTACAACTTCCCTCCATTCTCCGTAGGTGATACCGGTCGTTTCGGTGGTCAAAACCGTCGTGAAATTGGTCACGGTGCTTTGGCTGAGCGTTCTATTGCTCCGGTAATTCCTAACGAAAAAGATTTCCCATACGCGATCCGTGTATCTTCCGAAATCATGGAATCTAATGGTTCTACCTCTATGGCGACTGTTTGCGCCGGTACGATGAGCTTGCTTCATGCAGGTGTGCCGTTGATCCGTCCTGTAGCCGGTATTTCCGTTGGTTTGGTAACCGAGTTTAATGATAATGATGAAATGGATCGTTACGAAACATTGCTTGATATCATCGGCTCTGAAGACTTCTATGGTGACATGGACTTCAAACTTTGCGGTACTTCCGCAGGTGTGACCGGTTATCAGTTAGACTTGAAGCTTCCTGGTATTCCTCTTTCCATTTTGGAAGAAGCTATCGAAATCGCACGTGTAGGTCGTGGTGATATCTTGCAAGTGATGGATGCCTCTATTGCTGCTCCTGGCCCAATGAGCCCCAATGCTCCTCGTATCGAAACCACCAAGATCCCACAAGATCGCATTGGTGAATTGATCGGACCTGGTGGTAAGAATATCAAGGCTATCCAAGCTGAATCCGGTGCTGAAATCAACATCGAAGAAGACGGCACGGTGCATATTTACGCATCTAAGCAAGAAGGCTTGGACTGTGCATTAACTATGATCACCAACATGTTCCGCACGATCGAAGTAGGTGAACTTTACACCGGTAAGATCGTTTCTACGACTACGTTTGGTGCATTCATGGAAGTGTTGCCAGGTAAGGACGGCTTGATTCACATTTCTGAATTAGCTGAAGGTCGTACTGCTAAGACCGAAGATATCGTGAAGATTGGCGACGTAGTGACCGCTAAGTGCATCGGTATCGACGAAAAAGGACGTGTAAAAATGTCTATTCGTGCTGCTCAGCGTGAAGCAAAGGCTGCTGAAGCCGAAGCTGCCGGAGTTACCGAATAAGGTCTTTAATTTGGTTATCATTTCAAAGCCGTATGGAGCAATCCATGCGGCTTTTTCTATATTAAAAAAAATTAAAGTTTTTATTAATTGGATGGAAAATGAAGTTGGACTTTTACGGTTGATTATGCTAGGAATCTGTAAATCTAGTTTGCGTGTGTATATCTTGTGGTATACATAAACTCACTCATTGAAATTGTACTCCTATTTTGTTATAAATTATGAAGACCAAACTTCCTCTATTCTTGAGAAGGGCTTTATTAGCATTAATGTTGTCATCGACGATAGCATCTGTAAGCTCATCTAATGCATCTGATATTATCAGTATTAATTTTGGTGGTAGTGATGCTAATTTTTTAAATGATACACAATATGGCATTACCGGTATCACAGCGGCAGGATCCACTTGGAATAAGTTGACCGGTAATAGTCAAAGTGATATTTCTTTGATCAATAATAGTGGCGCTCAATCAGGTACGATTAATGTTACTGCGGCTCAAGGTCCATGGACAGGGCCTAGCAATAATGTAAATAAACCTAACACGGCTATTTTGAATGGATATATGGATTTATCTTCAGGAAATCAATATACGATTTCCATTTCAACTGATTTTTTAAAGTCAGAAGTCTATATGATTTTTTCCGGGGATGGTGCTAGTGGTGCATATAGTTCCATGAATGTAAATGGAACAAATTATACTGCCGTAAATGGAGAAACAGTTGAAGGTTCCGGTACATGGGGTACACGAACCGGTAACATAGACACAATCGAAGAGGCATGTGGAAGCTCTTTGTTGAAAGAAGGATTTAATTATTTGCAAGTTTCCGCTAATACGGGGAATTTTACGATTCAGAATAATTTGAATTCCAACCGAGGAACGATTGCAGGTATACAAATTGTTAATACATACGAAGGAACGATCACTACATACGACCTGTCCGCTCAAAATAGCGTTACATGGACTAGCACTCAGTTAGGAGATGTCGCTTGGACTAATTCCACAGCAGACAGTGGACAAACAGCTGCCATTACTGCAGCAGCAGATGGTACTACTATTACTTTGGATTCCGCATCGGGTAATATTGTGCTTGATGCCTTGTGGTTGAAATCCGGTAGTTTGACTTTAGTGGGTACGGGATTACAATTTATTAACGATTCAATGACTAGAGTCGACGCCGGTGCGACATTGGCTATAGGGAATAGTATGTCTCTAGGCGGTTTGAATGGTACAGGTACTATTAACATAGATAATCATGCATTAACGATTGTCGGTAGTGATGTTAATTCTTTTAATGGTACTTTGCTTGGTAGTGGTCAGGTAATTATAGGCAATGGTGTTAATCAGAATTTTGCATTGGCTCAGGCATTTGCAGGTTCTTTTGTAGTGAATGGAGGTACACTTGGTATTAATAATTCTTCAACTACCAATATCGCTCAAGCTACAACCAATATTTCAGGTACGGGTGGTAATATTAATTTAGTAGGTCGTGGCCCTAATGGGGAGGAAATGAAGGAAATGCCTCTATTTTAAATATTGAGGATACTTTTTCCGGTACGCTTAACTTAATCGGTGGTTCTTTATCTTTCACTAATGGTACATCCTCTCAAAATGCGAATTGGGCTACCAATACCAATTTGGTAATCAATATGGCAGGTGGTGCGCTGACTGACGGCATTCCATGGGTAGCAGGACAAAAAAATTATTCATTGAATAATAATTTTACTTTGGCTGATGGTACGACCTCGACCATTATGGTATATGGTAGCAGTACCTTAACTTTAAATGGTACAATAACTGGTACGGGATCTTTGACTAAAGCTGATGGTGGTACGTTAGTTTTGTCGAATAACGTATCGATGAAGAATCTGCAATATGCCGGTGTAGGTGGTGTCTTATCGTTGCATGGAGCAAATAATACATTTACAAGTACCGTCACGGTTCAAGGAACAAGTGCTTTATTGAATTTTGGAGCTAATGATGGCTCTGTTACAACTCATTCTACCGTACAAGGTTTACTTTCCGTAGGTACTGGTTCTGTCAATTTTTATGATGGGTCAACTAGTGATTTAAATGCACTTCGTGCATCTGATGGCGGATTTGATAAAGTATCGGTCATTAATCAATTTGAAGGATCTATTGTTAATATAACTGGTAATAACAATGCCAATAATACGTCCCATTCATTTTTATTGGCACACTGGCGAGGTACCAGTACTTATAATCTAAGTGGGGGTCTTTTAAATTCATTGGAAGCTTCTTTGGGCTTAGCTTGGGCAGGAAACGGTACATTTAATCAATCTGGCGGTGTAGTTAATACGTTAGGTATAATGGCTTCCGTAGGAGATGCCGGGAATGGTACCTATAATTTAAGTGGAGGCACCTTGAATCTAGGTTCGGGAGGTATTTATTCGAATAATGCAACTCTAGCCTTTATTAATCTCGGGGCTGGTACTCTTGGAACGTATGCAAATTGGAGTAGCTCTTTAGACATGAAATTGGGCTACTTTGCAGGTAGCCAAGTGGCAGGTACTACTGATTCGCCAATTAAAACAATTATCAATACTACAGATTCTGTAGACTCAGCAAATGGTGGGCATACCATCACACTCAATGGAGTGTTAAGCAATGTAGATGGGTCAGTAGGCGGTCTAAAAGTGACCGGTACCGGATCTCTAGTGCTAAATGGAGCCAATACTTTTACAGGAGGTGTGGAACTAAATAGTGGTAACCTTGTTGTTAATAATAACAGCGCTTTAGGTGCTGAGGGTAATAGACATTTAACCATCTCCGGTAGTGGCTCATCTAAAGATAACTCACCTACTATTACGTTTGGTGCAGGAGTGACAGGTGCTTTAACGTCATTGACATTTAATTCAAACTCGACTCTTAATTGGGTAGGTAATCCGGTTGCTCAACAAAGCTTTGAGAACTTAAATATAGCCGGTAATAACACCATCTATATGTCAATTTCAAGCGGTGCATCTGATCAATTGACAGCCACCAATGTTAATATTAGCGGTTCTTTTACTTGGGACGTATTTGCTACGGGATTGAAAGTTGGCGATGAAGTGGTATTGCTTAACTATACCAATCTTACCGGTGATTCAAATGATTTTCACTTAAATCTATCATCATCCAGTGATGCTAGAGCGATTGAGGGTCAATTAGTCAATAAGGATAATTCTCTCGTGATACAGATTACCGGAGGAGGTGCTGCCGATTTAACTTGGACATCCTCTACCGGAACATGGCAAACAGGTAGTCCGGAAAACCAGTGGGATACAACAGCTACGGATAAACATTTCTTTACCGGTGATAATGTCGCTTTTATACAGATTGACGGATCAACCAATGAAACCGTTAACATCGTAGGTGATGTGCAACCGGGTGCCATTTTAGTCAATGGCGGCACGACGGAATATACTTTCTCCGGTACCGGTAGCATCATTGGTTCTTCAACAAATTTAATAGTTGAAAGCGGTGTATTAAACATTGATAATGTTAATACTTTTGGCGGACTTACTTCCATAGCTGAAGGAGCTACGATCAATTTACATAATAATGGGGCTTTAACCAATTCTACAATAACCGGCACAGGTTCATTAAATGTGAATTGGACACAAGGAGAAGAAGGTACTTTGTCCTTCAATAACTTTACGGGTAATCTAGCGTTAACTAGTGGAACAGCTGCCGTGTCAGTAGCTCATTTGAATACGTTAGGTAATATTGATTTCGCAGGCGGGGTATTGAAGCTTAATTCATCAGGGCAAATTACTCATGCGATTTCAGGTACTGAAACGCAGAAGGCAATGCTTGATTTTACCGGTCAAAATATCACTTTTGATGCAGGTAGTAAGTTGTCGGGTTATGTGAATATCAAAGGTGGTAGCGTTGGTTTTGGTAATGATACTTCATTTACAGGTAATTTGACGGTGGATGGAGGTTCATTTAATTTAAAAACAAACGGTGCTTCGGATTCTTTGGGTACCGGTATTTTAACCTTGATTAATGGTGGTACCCTAGTGGCCGATTGGGATGGAAACTCAGGTAACACTACTGCAGCTACTTCAAAAATTATCATGGGTAACTCTGCTCGCTATGATAATGTCGCCAAAGGTAATTCCCAAGGATGGCATAATTTTGAATTAGCTACCGGAGATGAATGGGCATACTTTAATGGTAATAGCAACGTAGGAACAACTTACCAAAATGGTACTATATCGGGTGTGGGTAACGTGCAATATGGTTATAATGCAGCTCAATCTCATTCCGGCATGACATGGAAGGATGGTTGGACAAGCAATAGCTATGTCGGTATGACTGCCGTAGAAGCAGGAACGACCAATTTAACCTATAGCATTACAACTGCACCTACTTCAAATGAATGGACACCTTTTGGTGCATATGATGCCAATGTGGCTAACTCAGCTACTTTGCAACTTTTAGGTGCCGGTGCTGCCACGTTTAATAGTACTTTGACCGGAGATGCTGCCATCACTAATGCAACCTTAAAAGGTGGCTTTATCTTTGGCAATGGTAGTGCTTTAACGTTCTCTTCATTGAATGATTTGACAGTAACGGGTGCTTTAAATATTGCCACGGGGAATACAGCCACTATCAATGTTAATGCAACCAATTTAATCCTAAATGGAGCAATGACCGGAGCTGCTTTGACCGGTGTTGGTACGATTAATGTTAATAGCACAGGTAATGGTTCATTGATATTGATGGGTAACTCCAGTGAGTTTACCGGAACATTAAGCTCCGGAGACAATGCTAATATCCAATTAGGTTATAATGGAACATTTGGCTTTACGTGGACAGGTGCGGGTACTTTAAGTGTTGGCGAAAATATTAGTGCTACGATGACCGGTTTAATCAATGGCTCGGGTACTCTTAGTTTAGCTCAAGGTTCGACTTTACATTATACGGGTAATTCGACGGCAGGTAATATTCGTAATATTACCGGACCGGGCACTCTTGATTTGACCGGCGGCGGATCTATTCATACAGACTCATATCATACAAATCCGGTGACCATCTCAGGCGGAACCACCGTGATTTGTGATTCATTTAATTATGGCGAAGGTGCTAACTTTGGTACTATGGGTAACAATGCCCCTTACATGGTATTGAATGATGCTAAATTGGTCATGACCGGTACGCAACGCTCTTTACGTAAATTTACAGTTGGTGCCGGTGGTGCAACGATCGAAGTAGCAGAAGGTGGCAATTTTACTGAAGTATTAGCTACTGATACTTGGGATCGTTTGCAAGTTAATGCCGACAACGCAGTTCTGACTTTATCCGGTGCTGGTGTAGGTATTATGGAAACGACGGCAGGTAATGATATTTTTTACTCTGCAACGGCTTCTAATATGCAGACTTTCTCCATTGTAAAGGATGGTACCGGATCATGGACAATGACCGGTACAAATACTTATGGTGGTGGCACTACGATTAATGACGGTACGTTAATCATTAACACCGTAGGTGCCTTAGGTACCGGTGCTGTTACTATTAACGGAGGTACCTTTGATATGGGTGGGTTGGCTTTTGCTCAAACGATTAGTATGACTAGTGGTAATTTGTCTAATGCAGGCCAATTCGCTTCTACCGTAAGTATTAATCAAACGGGCAAGACTGCTACAACGATGAATATGGGTGGACTGGATGCATCTAAGATTACCGAGTTTGTTTCTACTAAAACCGATGATAAAGTGACAACCTTATCGGGATTAACAGGAACTTATACTGTAGGTAACAATGTAGTATTAAGTTTCGATTCTTCCATGGTGGGTACGACGCCTAATAATACGGCCCTGTTTGGTGGTGCGGATGTGAACATTACCAATGGTGCCAATATTACTTTGGACTTCACGAATACTGCCGCTACCAAATTGGTTGATGGCATGACCGGTGCGACATCTAAACAATACATCACCTTAGCTAGCGGTATGCTTACCGGTTCCGGAACGTTTACATTTGGCGAAGACTACGTTCTTTTGAATCATCTATTTGCTGTAACAGGAACATCGGGTGGTTCTTTGGAGCTTACCGAACAATCGGATCCCCATATTCTTATCGTTCAAGAAGGTAAGACTTTAGACGTTACCTCTTCTACGCAATTTGGTTTAGATAAAATCTATGGCATCATCAATAATGGTACAATTAATGTAGATATTGCCGGAGATAATCCTGATACCTTAGTACTAAATGGATTCACTGGCCTTTCTTCTAGTGCTATGTTGAATTTAGGGACTAATGCTAATCAGGTTGTTGAATTACAACGAGGAGCGTATATTGAACAAGGTGGGTTAGCTACATACTTCGGTAGTATTTCAGGTGCCGGACAATTAGTGCAAAATGATAATTTTACTACGAAAGTGGTAGGTTCTGTCAATATTGGTTCACTCGGTGTTAGCCAAGGCACGTTTGAAATGGCTACCACTGCCGGTCTGACAAATAATATCACTGGTGATGTATCCGTTTCAAATGGTGCAACTTTAGCTTTGAGTGGTGCAGGTGTGACCACAAATGCCGGTTCATTAACAACGGCAGATGGTTCCAATATCACCTTGAGCAATGGAGCTATTCTATCTACAGCAGGTAATACTGTAATGAATGCTACTGTGAGCGGCGTAGGTACTTTAATGCAGTCCTCCGGACAATTCTCACTTGGTACGGGATCTATAGGTGATAATACGACATTGGCTTTGGGTGATACAGCTTCTTGGGCTTTAAATCAAAATGCTTCTGTCGGTGCTATATCCGGTTCCGGTACAGTTAATCTTAATGGTAATCAACTTGCCGTTAACAATGCCGGAGGCACCTTTAATGGTACATTTACAGGCGCAGGTACTTTGGTGAAATCAGGCGAAGGAATCCAAACCCTCGTCGGATCCGGTAATGCCGATATGGATATTGTATTATCAGCCACCAAGAGTGATGCCGGTTTATGCTTAACAAACGTTGGCAATATTCAAGCAAGCTATGGTGATGTATCGGTTAATTCCGGTACCTTGTACGTGAAGAACATACCGGCAGTGACCCGTAGCACAAACGCGACAAACGTAAAACTCAATTCACTTGCTATGGGTGCCGGTACGACTCTTAACGTTACCTTTGCAGGTAATACGGAGTCTGATACCAAAAATGTCCCTATCACGACAGTCAATGGTACTAATTTGAATGGGACTCAATTAGTCGTTACTTGTGTAAATCCTAATTCGTTTAATTCTTACAATTCATCCGGCTTCCAATTCACTCTTATCCATGACGAATCCGATCAAATGTCCGTGACCGATTCATCCTTATCCATGGGCTTCCTTAATTCCATGTTTGAATGGGAAATGTTCGTGAAAGATGGTGATTTGATCGTCAAAGGTACAGGAAGAGAAGGTAATTACTATGATCAAGCAGCCTTGACTCATAACTCCCAAGCTGTAGCGAATTTGTTGTATAATGCCACTGAAACAATCATCAATTCACCAGATTCAGAATTAAAATATTTAGCTGATGCTGTTGCTAACCAAATTGCCGCAGGTAATTTACAAGAAGCTTCACGCACGATGGCTGCAGCAGGTGGTTCAACCATTACCAGTTTGAGTGTTGCTCAACGAGATGGTTTCCGTGACCAATTAACTTGGATTCGTAACAGAACCGTGGGCATGGGCGTAAATCAATCTGTTGAGAATGATGATATGCCATATTATCATATGTGGGTGCAAGGCACAGGTGGTTATAACGACCTCAAGACCGCAGGTGATGAAAGCGGATACTCCTTATCTTACTGGGGTGCCACTGCTGGTGTAGATATCGATCTTACGGAAAATTGGACAACAGGTGCTGCATTTACCGCCAACTTTGGTGATTTAGATGCAAATGCTGCCGATACTGCTTCCGGTACGATTGATTCCTATTACGTAAGCTTATTTGCAAGAATGCAAAAACGCGTTTGGGCTCATACATTTGTTGTTACCGGTGGTTGGAACGATGCTAAATTAAACCGTACTGTCGATTATGGTACCGGTTCATATAATGCTGACGGTTCTACCAGTGGTAGTGGTTTTGGCGCTATGTATGAATTAACCTATGATTATTATTTGAATGAAGATCACGATTCCTTATTACAACCTTTGTTCAACATATCCGTCGTATCAACAAAGATGGACGGATATGAGGAAACAGGTGCCGGAAATGCGGGATTAAAAGTTAATGATCAAAAGATGACCACTACTACGGTTGCTCTTGGTGGTCGTTGGTTAGGTCTATTCGGTAATAACCTCTTTGGTCGTGAATCCCTTGGTGAGCTTCGTTTAAACGTGGCTCAAGACATGGGAGATGATCGTGGTGTAGCCGGTGTAGGTTTCTTAGGTAACCCTGGATTCACTCAAAACATTCAAGGTGCAAAACTAGGTTCTACAGCCTTACAAATCGGTGGCTCCGTTACCGTGCCATTAGGTCAAGAAAGCAACATCTTCGTAGAAGCAAATGCTGATTTCCGCAATAAACAAAACAGCGTGAATGGTAGCATCGGTTATCGCTATAACTTTTAATTAAAATATTAAAAAACGTTGCAACCTCTCCAGACTTTGTGTTTGGAGAGGTTGTTCATTTTTTCATATCGCGGATATTATCCTTTAAAATGGTTTTATCTGCCCCTGTTATATACAAACAAGCCGAATCCTATAAGGGAATCGGCTTGCTGATAGTCTTTTTATATGTGAGTAAATTTTATCTCGTTCTACGGCGACGAAGTAACAATCCGCTTAATCCCAATAAAGAAAGCGTGACTGTCGTAGGTTCTGGAATATTTTCAGAATAATGAACTAGCACTTTTGTTCTTCCATTTTCTGTAATTTGTTCCAAATAAACGTTCATGGTTGGTGTTGATGTTATGTTTAGGCCATTAACATCAAATTGTAAATTTCCACCACTCATTCCAGAAGAAATAGAAACTAACTCAATTGTACCGGTTCCTGTTAGCCCGCTTGTGTTAAAAGTTCCTTCTAAAGATACTGTTTTTCCATTGGTCCAAAAACTTGCAAGCGTATCACCTGTAATCCAAGAACCATGACTGTTGGCCGTAAAGTTTCCAAAATCTATGGTAAAGTCTCGTCCGAGGCCAATTGCATTTGTAGTGGTGAACTCTAACTTTGCATTTCCTTCTAGGGTGAATTTATTGACATTAAGATCGCCCTGTGACGTGTGACATAATAATGTCGATCCGGAGCCAATGGTAATGTTATTAGTTGCTCCAAAATAGGCTGATCCTGTTGACCAAGTGATAATTCCTTGATTGCTTCCTATAATCGCATCATCGTTAACACTATGCTGTGGATAATATCCGTTTGGACTCCCATTGACAGCCCAGTTGCCAGGGCTTGAATAAAGACCGTTATCACTCTTGCCTGTCCAAATGTATGTAGCTGCATGTAATGCAGATGTCCCTAAACATATTAGGGCTAAAGAAAACATAGAGGCTTTCATAGTGTTGGTTGTACCAAATTCAAGTGATAAGTCAATGTTACAAGATTCATGCTTATATTATTAATCCAATAGCATCTTTTTTCCTGCGATGCAGAAATAGGTTTTTGAGGCTACTGCTGCGATCTTTTGGTTGATGATGCCTAATCCATCGCAGAAGTTGCGAGTTTCCTTATCCGGTGAAACGATTCCTAATCCTGTCTCGGAGCTAACGATAATCCATTTTTTGCCTGATTGTGCTATGAATTGGAGTAGAGAATTGATCTCATCGAGAATTCTTTCTTCGAAGGCTGAATAATCTTTTGGATCATGAGATGAATAGAGGATATTGGTGGTTAATAGAGTCATGCAGTCGATCATAATGCCATCATACGAGTCGATATCATGTTGCTGTAATGTTGTAGCAATATCTTTTGGGCATTCAAGTGTCTTCCAAGAAGATGGGCGACGCTCTTGGTGCTTGAGTATTCGTTCGTTCATCGATCCTGAGCCTGGTAAATTTTCAGCTGTAGCAATGTATAGGATGTGATTGCCGTAGGTATGAGCCAAATCTTCAGCAAGCTGGCTTTTTCCGCTACGAGTGCCACCTAAAAATAAAGTTATCATAGAGCTGATGGGGTAATTGTTAAATAACGTTCATAAGAAGCTTTCATTGCATGATATGATTGAATGAAATCATCAAGTTTGAATACTTCCAAAGTAATGGCTCCTTGATAATTTTCTTTCCATAGGCGATGTAAGACGGCATCAATATCATTGTCGGGCATGTGATGTAAGCTTTGATGATCACGTGTGCCTATCCCGTGCAAATGCATCATTCTTGTTCTCTCGATCCATGAGTCCAAAAGCGATTCGGGGCGTTCTTTTTCTTTCCATACATGACCAATATCAAAACATCGGGAATAGTCCGTTTGATTGATGATTTGATCCAAATAATCAAGTGGGTGTCTTTCTAAATTTTCCAGAGCCAGATGTTGTGCCGTAGGTAGCTCTTTTGAAATATTTTCCAAGGTTTGAAGTATCAACTCGGTTTCTTTTTCATTGAGATTTGGTCGCATGATTGTTTCCGGCGTTTTATCCGTAACTACGTGCATTACATATGAATGAGGTGTTAATTCTCGGGTTAGATCAATTGCACGTTTAATGTTGTCGGCATAATCCAGTGCGGCTTGTTTGTTGGCAAAATCACCATCCGTAGGTAAGTGGATATTCCACGTCGTTGAAGGGTGATCGTTTGCTAATTCCACAATTTCTTTCATCTCGGCTTTGCTTAAAAAGCTTTGCCCCTTGATGCCTCCTTCTAAAAGAAGCAATGAAATATCTTCCGTCAATGAGATGCATTGGCGAATAGCCGGTACATAATAATCGGGAATAACAAAAGATGTGCAGCCAATTTTTAATTGGGGAATGCTGTATTGTGGATTCATCGAACAAAAAATTGATGCAGGTTAAGGCAAAAAATAATTAAGACTAAGCATTCGGTTACTTCTATTGTACAACCATAAATGTCTCCTGTCGTACCACCTAATCGTTTCATCGAAAGATGAATGATGTACAAGGATAAGGCAGTAGCTACCATAAAGGCTATAGGGCCAAATGGAGCAGCAATAAGTGCCAATATGGCTGCAATTCCTGTGCCAATTAGAGCTTGTCGGTTGGTTGTTCCTTGACGCACGGCATCCCCCATGCCCCCCGGCCTGGCTGATGGATATTTCATCAGAAGGAAAATCTGAGAACGACCTAAAACAGTAGCGAGAATACAAGCACATAAGATTTGCCATAACCCTAGACCGGCAATATGGCTTAGCGCAAATATCTTCACACTTAGAACCATGAAGAGGGTGATACCCCCAAAGGTGCCTAGGCGTGAATCTTTCATGATTTCTAAACGTCTCTCGCGTGAAGTTTCTACAAAAAGCCCATCCCCACAATCAGCGACACCATCAAGGTGTAAACCACCGGTTAAAATAATCCATAAGCCACAAGCCAGTAGTCCAACGATAAACGGAGGAAAAACGAATTGAAGGCAATATACGCTTACACCTATCAAAAGACCTAAGACGATACCGACTAAGGGTAGCCATGCCGTCACCCCCGAAAGCGAGTGATGAATGGGGGCCTTCCCAACCGGTAATCTTGTGAAAAAAGCAAATGCGGATCGTATGGATTTAATCATAGGTGTTAATCGTTTCTGTTAATACATAAATCGGCTAATGTATTCATTTCGGATAAAATGCGTGTCGCAGCATCCAATATAGGGAAGAAAAGGGCAGCTCCCGTTCCTTCGCCTAAGCATAATCCCCAGTCCATGTAGGTTTCAACACCGATATGCTTCATGATAATTTGATGACCGGGTTCGGCTGAATTATGCGAGCCGATGAAGTAGTGGGCTACATTAGGGTTGATGCCTTGAGCTATAGCCGCTGCCGCACCTGCGATAAAGCCATCAATGACAATAGGTACTCGTAATGAAGCAGCGCCGAGCATTAACCCTGCCATGGCACCTATTTCCAAGCCACCGATTTTGCTTAATACGTCTATAGCATCATCTTTATTGGGTTGATTGAGTTCGATTCCTTGCTTAATCAATCTGATTTTAGCGTCAACGACTGAATTTTGGACACCGGAGCCTCTGCCCGTAACGACTTCGACCGGGGTCTGAGTCATGACTGCTACAATGGCTGATGATGGCGTGGTGTTGCCAATTCCCATTTCACCGGCTGCTATGATGTCTAAGCCTTTTTCATATTCTTCACGTGCAATATCAATGCCTAATTGGAGACTGGCAATAGCTTGTTCCCGAGTCATGGCTGCCCCTTGGCTAAAATCATGTGCCCCTCTCATGATTTTACGGTCATCTACACCATCATTTTCTGCAAAGTCATAGTCCACTCCGGCATCAACTACACGGAAACGAGCTCCTGCATTACGACTAAAAGCATTGATTGTGCCTCCTCCTTGAGCGAAGTTTTTGGTTTGAATGTAGGTTACTTCCGGTCCGGTGGCGCTAAGACCATGTTTGGTAATATGATGGTCTCCGGCAAATAGCACGACAGCTTTATTTTTTAGTAAAGGAGTTGCCGTTGCTTTCATTCCGGCGATTTGTAGTGCCAATGGTTCCAATTTTCCTAGGGAATGAGGGATTTTGGCTAAATTCATCATTTTGATGCTAGCCTCTTGATACGCTTGTGTATCAGGCAAAGGGATGTCTATTTGAATCGTTTGCATAAATTATAAAATTGTGATGATAATCAGTATAGAACTTAATAATAAGCTTGTTGACCATGTTGTTGTCCACATGAGTCTTAATGATTTGTTGATATCCTGAGTCGTGGCGTCCATATTACCTTCTCCGATCCAAGGATAAGGAGCTTCCAAGTCTTTGTATTTGACCGGTCCGCCTAGTTTCAAATTTAATGCTCCCGCAAATGCCGCTTCGCTCCATGCTGAGTTTGGGCTAGCGTGTGCATAACGATATTTCCAACCGATTTTCAAAGCATTTAGGCATGAGCTTTTAGAAATCCATAGTGAAGAAAATGCAATCATGAGCAAACTAAGCCTAGCCGGTAAAAAGTTCAGAAGGTCATCCGTCCTTGCAGCAAAGGTACCAAAACGGATATATTGCTCATTTTTTTTACCCCACAAAGCATCGAGGATATTAAAAGTGCGATGAATGGTTACACCTAAAGCAGAGCCTAAAAACCCCCCGATCAAAAAGCCGATAAACGCCCAAAATAAAGAGGAGATAACACCATCGGTAAGGTTTTCTGAAACGCTTTCTATGGTGGCTCTCGCTACACCATATTGGTCGAGTTGATTCGTATTTCTACCGACAATCATGGATACTTCATAGCGAGCTTTTTCGATAGTATCGGTTTCCAATGCTTTTATCACTCGTTTGGCATGGATACTTAATCCCGATGGAGCGATAAAAATATATAATACGCTGAGGGCTAAACATGCTTGAAGCCAAACAGAATCGAAAAACCAACAAATAGAAAACCAGACAAGCAGAAGGCTTGATATCATTACCAAACAACAAGTCATCCCTGCTAATGTTCCCGCAAAAAATGCCTTGTTGGGCAATATTTGGCGCCAAAAAGGTTCGGCCCATCTGGCTAGACGACCAATGAAGCAAACAGGGTGAAATCGATTTGAAGGGTCACCCAATAAACTGTCGCATAGTACAGCTCCCGGAATGAATAATAATGTTAAGATCGCTAGGCTCATTTTAGTCCTAAAACTTTGTATAATTGAGCCATATCGACCTTAGATCTCACAACATCGGCAAGCTTGTCGATGGCTTCATCGAGATTGTATGGAGTCATGATTTTGCCTAATGGTACTAAACCCGCTTTTTGTTTCATGAAATCAATCCAGTCTCGTCTGAAAATGTCGGCATCTAAACAACCGTGCAAATATGTCGCCCATACATTATTTTGGCGATAGCCACATATTGAGCCATCTTCACGGAAAAATGCCGGTTGACAATCCCCCTCGTGGGTACTTACACCATGATGGATTTCATATCCCGAACTAGTAGAGTCCAACGGCGTTTTGGCTTCTTGTACTTGGATTAGGGTTTTTTCCGGTAAAAATGTTGTTGTTAAATCCAGTAAACCAAGCATTGGTACGGTATCTTTATCCGATTCGATATGGTGAGGGTCGGAAATAGAACTACCTAGCATTTGAAGCCCCCCACAAATTCCTAAAACGAATTTACCGGATTGAGCATGATTTCTAATAAGCTGAGTAATACCTGCTTCTTTTAAAATCATAAAATCGTGTACGACATTTTTAGAGCCGGGGATAATGACTACGTCAGGATTGCCCCATTCTTCAGCAGAGCGTACCATTCTCAATCTGACATCAGGTTCTGCCGCCAAAGGTGCTAAATCGGTAAAATTAGAAACGTGATTAGGCATAATGGCTACCACATCGAGGCATTCTCCTTCTTTTTCTTGATAAAAATCAACGACAGCACGATCTTCCTCCGGTATATTGAGGTGTCGAATCATCGGAATAACCCCCCAAATAGGCAATCCCGTATGATCTTGTATGTATTGGTTTGCAGGTGCGAGTAAATCGGCATCGCCGCGGAACTTATTGATAAGAAATCCTGCCATTAGATTTCGTTCCGATTGATCAAAAGTCATCCATGTGCCTAAAAATGAAGCATAAACACCACCTCTATCAATATCACCTGCCAGTAGGACTTTGGCTTGGGCATGACGAGCCATGTTCATATTGACCACATCGGCTGATTTAAGGTTAACTTCTCCCGGGCTACCGGCTCCTTCTAAAACGATGCAATCATGTTCTTCGGAAAGTGAGTCGTAGGCATTTTTGACGGTTTCCCATAGTTCGATCTTTCGTCGAAAGTATTGTTTAGCTTCCATATTCTGACGAGCTTTACCCATGACGACTAATTGCGCTCCGGTTTGGGAATGAGGCTTTAGTAGAATAGGGTTCATCCTAACGTCAGGATCTAACAAACAGGCTTTAGCTTGTACGATTTGGGCTCGGCCCATTTCTAATCCGTCAGCCGTTACTCCCGAGTTAAGAGCCATGTTTTGGGCCTTAAAAGGAGCTACGGAATAACCATCTTGCAGCATAATACGACAAAATGCCGTTGTTAAAATACTTTTGCCGGCATCGGAACATGTGCCTTGAAGCATAAGTGCCGGTTTTTTCTTTTTGGTGAGGATGGATGGTGCTTTCTCACTGTTAATGATGCTTTTTAAACCATGAATTAATCGTACATGATCTTCTTCCGTTCGCACTGCTACGCGAAACCAATTTTGCCCTTTTAAGCCATCATAATTATTGCAATCTCTTAAAGCAATATGATGCTCACGCAAAAGGCGAATCGATAAATCACAAGGTGTATTATTGAGACGGAAGCAGATATAATTTGCGTGAGAGGGGATTACTTTATTGCCCGGAATGGTTTGTAATAGCTTAAATAAATGATCTCTTCTTTGAATGTTATTTTTAACCTCTTGATGATGAAAATCGGTTGGTTGCTTACAGATCGCCAATGCTGTCGTAATAGCGAAACTATTGATGTTCCAAAAATATTGTTTATCAATAATTTGCTCATGTAAATTTTGTGATAAAACAACAAATCCCAAACGAATACCGGCTATGCCGTAAAATTTGGTCATCGAGCGTAAGACGATCAAATTATCGTATTGTCCTACTTTCGATAGAAGTGTTTGATCCGATTCGACGTAATCAATAAAAGCTTCATCAATAATCCATAAGATATGAGGGAACGAGGCGATGATCTGCTTAAGAAAATCCTTATCATGCAAGACACCTAAAGGATTAGACGGATTTGCTAAAAACACGGCACTATGAGGTGGTGCTTGTGATAGTTCTTCTATTAGCAAATTCTTGTCAATTAACCAATTGTTGCTCTCTGTGCAGGTGAAATGGATGATATCTTTACCTGCTTGTCTGCAAGCTCTTTCGTAAGAAGCAAATGCGGGACTAATGATATAAGCAGTCTGTATCTTTGATAATTGGGCAATTTGATGAATGAGCTCGTTTGCCCCGTTTCCTAAAATAATCTCACCTTCAAAGTTACCGTAAAAGTTTTTTAATGCTTTTACCGCCTCTTCACCATGGGGAGAAGGATAAGCATCACAGGCTGTAACTGTATGCCATAAGGCGGTTTGGATAAAAGAAGGAACCCCTTCAGGTCTAACATTAACGCTAAAATCGATAATTTCTTCGATAGGTATATTGTATTTTTGGCTTAATGATAGGGTGTTGCCACCATGTGGAAATTTAGGGCTCATAATCGGGAGATAAAGTGAGAGACGGATGTTTTTGTGCTAGGTGTGCCAAAACTTGTTTAGCTATTTGCGAATAAGTTTCTTTTTGGGTGTCATAGATTAAATCGTACTTAAAGTGACGATGTATTTCTTGCTCTTGACGTAGTGCGTGAGTGATGTCGGGGTGGCGATCTTTACGTAGATTTTCTCGTCTGATTAATTCATCAGGTGCGCAAAAAATTTTAATGCGATAAGTAGTCAAAAGCTTCAAATCTTCATTCAACTGGTCAATCCAAGCCTTTTTTTCACCCAAAACGTGGTCAACAACGATTAAATCGTATCTTAAAGCAAGCCTTTGGATATGCTGATTAAATGCATTAAGTAAAGATTGAACAATATGATTATTTAAGTTGATGACGTGTGTATAATCTTGAATTTGTTCTTTAATAAAGTTGTCAATCGATGCTACCGTATATCTTTTTCTATCAAATGATTGTATAGTGTTGGCAAGGCTTGTTTTTCCGGAGCTGGATGCTCCGTTTAATAAAAGGATAATACTATTGATTCCTTCTGAATGCAGGTCTGCCATATCGAATGAAAAAAGGTGTAAAGTGCTTTTCAACTCAACAAAAGAATGAGAGCTAGTCAATTCAATTTTTTTTGCTTGATAAGTATGACGCTTTGGTATTCTATCATCGCCATGAGCTCGCAATGGAACGAGCTACAGACTTCTTTGGACGCCCTTAGTGGGGCAGGAAATAGATGGGGAATATCGGTGAAAATCCGAAGCGGTACCGCCACTGTGAATAAGGTGTAAGCCTTTAAGCCAGAAAACCGGCCAGATGAAGTTGTCCAACGGGTCGGCGAGTTTACCGACCGTAAGGCGTTACAACCATGCATTACACGAATATTACCCATAAAATGGGTCTCATTGCTGTTGGTCTGGCATTTTTTGCCGGACAGTCTTCCTTTGCCGACCAGTCGAAAAAAGAACAGGAACCGGTAAAACAAGCTGAAACTACTTCTCAATCTGCTAATTTAGCTTCTTTGCCTATTTTACCGGAGTTGACGATGGCATCACATTTCAGTGGTGTTCCTTATGCCCAATCCGGCGTATCAGTATCAGTCGTTAATGTGAAAAAATTGCAAACGGAAGGTATTGAAACTCTTTCCGGAGCCTTGGCTAGTGTTCCCGGTGTTTACACACAAGACGGTGGTTCTACATTTCAGCGTGGTAGTGTTAGCAAAACAATCATCCGCGGGATGAATCAAGCCGCTTATACCTTGACGATGGTCGATGGTATGCGTATCAGTGATCCTAATACAACGGGTGACAAATACTTTGGTATTACCGACTTGTTTTCATTGGGCGGTTTGGAGATCGTAAAAGGATCTCAAGGGGCCGTTTATGGCAGTGGTGCCGTGGGGGGTGTGGTCGCAATGGAAACACCTACCGGTGATGGTAAACCTACTACGAAAATTTTTGCAGAGGCCGGTTCTTTTGATTCGGTTACCTCTTATGTAACATCCCAAGGTCGTTTGGATAAATTGACCTATTTTGTAGGAGTTGGTTATGAATACACGGCTAATGATCCTAGTATCTATGTAGGAGAAAGTACGGAGTATAAAAATCCTACTACCAAAAATAATGATTTCGAGCAGTGGAGTGAGGCGTTACGCTTAACTTATGATGTAAATGATAAAGTGACGGTCAGCCTGACGTATCGTCGTAATGATGCTACCTTGCAATATCCTACACTTGATTGGAATGCTTGGCCGGCAGATACCATTTATGTCAATGAAGATAAAAACCACATCGATTTGATCACAGCTAAAATTGATGCCAAATTGACCGATAAATGGACGAGTTCTTTGATGGTCGGTTATTACGGGCAACTTTATACCTGCCACCAACCGGACTTAAATCCGGAGCCAAGTTACTACAAGACCACCACCGATAAGGTGCAAATGGAATGGCGTAACTTGATGACATGGAATAAGAAGTGGAAAACAACTTGGGGTATGGCATGGGATCGTACCGATTATAAGGCTGTGAGCCCGAATTACGAAGCTCCACAAAACCAGCTCGATAATGTTTATGCCTTTTTCGGTGAACAAATGTGGTCCCCTTCCGATTATTTCGATGCGAGTTTAGCATTGCGATTGGAACATTCCACCGTGTGGAATAATCACTTTACATGGCGCTATTCAAATGTATGGAATGTGCAAGGTAAGGATGCCGCTACACGTATCATCGGATCTATCGGCTCAGGTTTTAGAGCGCCTACTTTCTTAGAGCAAAAAGGTAGCTATAAGAGTTGGGGATCTCTTTATCAGGGCAATCCTGATTTGAATGTAGCAAAATCACTTGGTGGTGATTTAGGTATCGAGCAACGTTTGGCTACAGATCATTACTTCACTTTGACAGGATTTTGGACTCGTGTGAACGATGAAATTTCCTCTGCTAAAAAGACCGGATATCGTACATGGGAAAACATGAGCCACTCGACTTCCTATGGTATTGAAACATCCTTCTTTGGTAAATTAAGCGATTACTGGAATACCGGGTACGAATTGAGCTACACATACACAATGCCTAAGGGTAGTGAAATGAAGAATGGCACAATTCAATTAAATGATACAGCACGTCACATGATTAAAGGTACCGTTTATTGTTCACCTATTGAAAGTGTTACTACCGGTTTCCGTGTGCTTTCTGCCATGAATCGTACTTGTTGGAATGGTCAAATTGATAATTTCTGTACGGTTGGTTGGTTTGCTAAATGGCAAGCTACTGAAAAATTGGCTTTCCATCTTCGTGTGGAAAACTTGACTAACGAAAAATATCTCATCACTAATGATTACGACTTTGGTCCTCGTGAAGCTAGAGGTACCGGTGTTTATGGTGGTGTAAGTTTTGAGTTTTAATCAATTTTATTCGGTGAGAATAGGAGGTAACTCTTATTCTCATTAATCTCTAATATATTATGATAGCGAAGCTCGTCTTCGGTTTGTTTCATGTTTTAGGCGAAGAAAACGTGAATACGAGCCGGAGACGAGATTTTTATTGTCTTAATGCATGCAAAATGAATAGTCTGTACTCCAAGTAATTGTTTTATTTATGTGGAAACTTCTTCTAAGTCTATGGGTGGCAGTTATTGCCTGCTTTTTAGGAGGAGTGTTTTGGTTTTCTTTTTCTACAAATTCCGCCAATCATACGGAAAAAGCCGAATTGGTTTGTTCCGAATATCCTCAATGGTTTGCTGACTCTATTCGCCAATGGAATCGGGAAAATCCTGATTTTATCCAAATTTTAGATGAAGACCATTTGCCTGATGTCTCATTATGGGAAACCGGTCTTAACGAACCCGAGTTGGGAGACCCCAAAGCAATAAAAGGGGGGCATTTAAGATTATGGTCCACAACTCCATTCCCCGATACTTTACGTGCTTTTGGTCCGGGTAGTAAGAGTTTTTACAATTATTCGCAAATTGATAATGTCTGGTTGCCTCTTGTGTGGTTACATCCGATCACAGGCAATCTTATTCCCGGATTAGCTTCAAGATGGGGAACCTTAAGTGATGGGAAAACTGTTATTTTTGAAATTGACCCGCAAGCAAGATATTCCAATGGGGAAAAGGTTCGGGCAAAAGATTTCATTTTGAACTTATGTTTACGAACATCCGAATGGGCCAAAGATCCTTATTGGAATAGTTTTTTTAAAAATAAATATAATAAGGTAATCACTTATGGAGACCGATACGTAAGTTTTGAATTAAAAGATGCGTCACCTATGCCCGCTTGGTCGGCAAGTGATAGGTTTTATCCGGCCCCACCCGGATTTTATAAGGAATTTTCAGGAAATTTTTTATCAAAATATCAATGGAAGGCTCAACCGACAACCGGTGCCTATTATGTGGATGCTCATGATGTACAATATGGTACAAGCATCACGATGAAGAAGGTAGAGAATTGGTGGGCTGAAAAAAAACCTTATTTTCAATATAGATTTAATCCCAATAGTATAGAGCATCGATTTGTTTCTATCCCTGCCAAGGGTTTAGAAATGTTCAGACGCGGTGAGATTGATGTGATGAACGTGCACGATATTGCTGTTTGGGAAGATGCTCTGGAGTGCGAACCTGTGCTAAAAGGGTGGATCTCTCGCTATATGATTCCGGCGCAGTATCCTGCCCCTCCCTATGGCTTTTATTTCAATACGGGGCAGGGTGCCTTAAAGGATATCAATATTCGAAAAGGGCTGATCCATGCTTTTGATATGCAATCATTGATTGAGCGTTATTTTCGTGGTGATAAGCAACAATTAAAATCATATTTGGAAGGTTTTGGTGTGATGACAGCTCTTTCTGAATCAAGGTTTTTTGATGTAAAAGAATCTGCGAAATATTTTGCCTTAGCCGGATATAATCAAAAGGGCAAAGACGGTATTTGGAAGAATGAAAAAGGAGATCGTTTGACCTTTGAATTGACGTATGCCGATACCAGTCCCTTTATAGGTGGCATTTGTTCCTTCTTAAAGCAACAGGCTCGTCTTTGTGGTGTAGATCTGGTTTTGGATCCTTTGCATTATGATGTGAATGCCAAAAAGGTGTTAGAAAAGCGTTATCAGATTACATTTTGGGCATGGCCTTTAAATTTTCCATTCCCCGAATTATATAAAACGTTTCATTCATCTTTAGCCGTCGATGAATCGGGCCACTTGATTACTAATACGGATAATTTATTTTCGGTGGCAGATAAGGAATTGGATGAATGGTTGGAGAAAGAAAAAGCTGCAGCAAATTTACATGAATTAGCCAATGCCCTGCATGGTGCGCAACAAAGAATTTCCGATTTGGCCTTATGGGTTCCCGGCTGGAAAGATAGTTCAACAAAAATAGCCTCGTGGGGCTGGGTTCATTGGCCTCATACGGATCAAATGAAAATAGCCCCTTCATCTATTTATAATCCGCTAGAAGGCCACTATCTATGGATAGACGAGGCTAAAAAGCAGGAAATCTTGAATGATCGTAAAGAAGACATCGAGCGAGAGGAAGTATTGGAAATTTATCAATAAAATGAAATTTTCATCAAAATGATTTAATTGATTGTCGAACTAGATAATCAATTATTAATTTTCATGAAATCATTCTTTTTAATAGCCTTGATGTCCTGCTGTCTATTGCAGGAGAGTAGTTTTGCTCAAACTGCTTCGGATACCCCGACGGTTAAACCTACAGATGCGGATTTGGCTGCGGTCAAAGATGTCAATCTAGAGAAATTACTATTATCTTGTTTGAAATCTTTTGATTGGAAAGGTGAGATTACCTACGATGAAATGTGGGATGAATACATATTGCCGGTATTGAATGAAAATAATATATCAGCCAAATGGCAGCGATATATGTATAGCCGTTTTCCTGCTTTGGTAATCAAATTTTATCTAAAAAAACATGATAAAGATGCTTTGGCTTTGTCTGCTATCAATTGGATGATGCAACAATCAAAAGACCAGTATGAATGGTTGCAAAAACAAATTACCGTTACTTTAAAAGATGCTCATTTAACCGACGTAATTAAGTCGGAATCTTAGAAGCATGCAATAGTAATGGCTGAAAATATTTTTGGCCGTTTTTTGATGCGCTGAAAGAAATATTCAGCGCATTAAGTATATTTATACATGTTTGCTAAGACTTTTCTTCCAACTTTGATTGCGTGTTCATTCATGAGCATGTTCTCTCATGCTCAAATACGTATTGATGGAAGTAAGAAAGGAGAGATAATAACTTCCGATGTAAAGGTATTTACTCCTCATTATGATCAAACCCAGCGGATAGAATTACCTGAGTTTGTAGAGTTTTGTTTGTATTCTCCGGATGATAAAAGATTCCCTGCCGGAGCGAATAGATTATTCCCTTGGGTGGGTAAGGATAATTTAAATGAGATAGCTGAGAAAAAAGACATATTAATGATTCTTAAAGCTGATCGTCGTTATCAAATTGGGATATTTAAGTTAAAAAATGGTGAGTATTTATGCCTCATGGCATTGCCTAGTGATAAGGTCTGCTCTTGGTTTGAGGTATCAGATCCGAATGGCAAAATATTGGATTTAAAAACCGGATCCTTGGGAAATGCCAATTTGAATGAGTCGAATGCCATACTTTGTGCCATTGGTCATGGTTCCTCAGCAACTAAGGCGATAGATCATGCATGGGAACAGGCTTTTTCATCAAAAAAGTTTTCTCAATA
Organism: Akkermansiaceae bacterium UBA7331; assembly: GCA_002471255.1. Taxonomy (GTDB): domain Bacteria; phylum Verrucomicrobiota; class Verrucomicrobiia; order Verrucomicrobiales; family Akkermansiaceae; genus Akkermansia. The sequence goes on from DKPP01000002.1 coordinate 58,631, forward strand.
TGCTCAAGTTCGTGAAAAAAAGGAATATCCGGAAATGTTTCAATATCTCGGGTGGTGTAGTTGGGAGCAATACAAGTTTGATATTAATGAGAAACTATTGAAGTGGGCGGCACAGGAACTCAATCAATCTGCCATACCTGTCAGATGGATGTTGATAGATGACGGTTTCCAACATATTAATCAACAAAAGCTGGTGGACTTTAATACGGATAAAAAGAAGTTTCCCAATGGAATGTCGTTTTTGCCCAAGTTAAAGAACGACAAAATTAAATGGATGGGTGTGTGGAATTGCTATTATGGGTATTGGCAGGGAATATCTCCTCAACACCAATTTAATAAGGAAATTTCTAATTCTTTTGTACAAAGCCGCGATATTAAACATAATGGAAATCATTCTTTATTAACAGGGAAAGATGCTAATTCCACTCAAAAATTTTATGAAGATTATATGTCTAAAGTCAAAGCCGATGGCTATGATTTTGTCAAAATTGACGGACAAGCCGATTACTTAGACTATGTCCAAAAACGTTTTCGAAATCCTGTTGAAATGAATAATTGGTGTTCTATAGCGTTAGAAAAAGCTTGTCGTAAACATCAGTTAGCTTTGACGAATTGCATGACTTTGGGGCCGCTTACGATGTATAGAAGCTTACATAGTGCCATTTCTCGTTGCAGTGTGGATTATAAAGTAAACAATGTGGAAATGGGCTATTCTCATTTATGGCAATCTTACGCTAATGCTTTGTGGATGTTTCCTCTTGTATGGCCGGATCATGATATGTTCCATTCATCCGACCCTAAAAGTGCCAGAATGATGGCTGTTAGCAAGGCTATGTCAGGTGGTCCGGTTTATCTTTCCGATGCTCCTAACCATCTGAATGCAGAAACAATCATGCCGTTGATTGAACATGATGGTAAGATTCTCAGACCTAAAACGACTGCAGTGCCATTGTCCGATTCAATTATGATGAATCCTAAAATGTCGTCAAAGCCATATCGTGTGGCAGCTCAATTAAATGATGGGGGAATGGCTGTCGCCGCCTATCATTTTGCGGATGAAAAGTTGTACCCGGTTCAAAAAGGGCAAATCACCACGGATGATGTGAATGAATGCTTAGACAAAATGCCACGAGCAGGAATGGTCTATTGGGATTTTTATCACAAAAAAGGCGGCGTTTTAGATCAACAGGGTTATCATTTTGAATTGCCAAAAGGAACAGATCGTTTAGTGCTTTTAGCTCCGATTAAGTCCGATTGGGCTATATTTGGTTCAGCTAACAAATTTCTCCCTCAAAGTATGTTTGATCAAGCCCCTACTGTAGAAAAAGGCTCGAAGAATATATCGTTTTCAATGAAAGAGAGTGGTCCAATATTGATTTGGACAAAAGAATCATCGTTTAAAGTTAAACCTCATTGTGAGTTGAAATCTTTGGGTGATGGCTTTTGGATATTGAACTATCCAAGTTCGCCTTCGAAGTTACAGGTGAAACTCATACGAGACTGATCAAATGATGTCTCTTGCAAATCGTTTGCTTGAAGTGTATTTTAAACTACGATTTGCTTACGATCGACGATGATGAAACCAACTGTTAGACCCAAGATAAAATGGATTGTGATAGTTTGCTTTGTATCAATAATCTTATTGATACTTGGTAGTGCCTTAAAAGCTTGGGAAAATCGTCAAAAACAAATTGAGCATCCTATTTTAGTTGAAGAGACTTCAAGCGGGCATTGGGATGAATCGGAAATTCCTATTTCCATCCAATGTGCGAAATGTCATTTGAAGGAATATAAGCAATGGGCTGAATCTGATCATGCTTGGGCGTTTAGGAAGCTTAATTCCAAGCTGGATGCTCCGGCGTTTCAGGGGCAAACAATGCAAGCCCATAACAGTGTATTATATTTCTCTACGAGACAAGGCGTCAGAAAAGTAGAAGATAAGGAAACTGGTAAAAGCTGGGATGTGCAATACGCAACAGGACGTGTGCCTTTGGTTCAGTATTTAGTGAAAGCCCCTGATGGCGGGTATCATACGATGAGCTCATCTTGGGATGTAAAGAAAAAAGAGTGGTTTGATATCTTTGGTGACGACCACAGAAGCTCACGTGATTGGGGTCATTGGATGGGACGTGGGATGAATTGGAATACTCAATGTGCATGGTGCCATATGACCAGTTATCATAAAAATTATGATCACCAAACCGATTCTTATAAGTCCAAATGGGTGGAACCGGGCGTAACTTGTATTCAATGTCATGGACCTCTGCTCGACAAGCCTGAGGAAAAGACCGGTTGCATGATTTCCACGAAAAGAAAACTTTCTCGCCAACAAATTCACGATAATTGTGCGGCCTGCCATGCTAGACGTGATGAGTTTGATCATGATTTTGTCATTGGTAATTATTTTGATAATCATTTTCAATTGGTACTTCCCACTCAACCGGGTATTTTTTGGCCAAATGGCATGCAACGAGATGAGGATTATTGTGAAACCGGATTACGATTGAGTAAAATGGGGAAAGCAGGCGTCACTTGTATTGATTGTCATGATGTACATTCAGCCACACTAAAGCTCCCTCAAGAAGATAATGCTCTGTGCTTGAGATGTCATGGAACAGGTATTTCCGTCGATGGTAAGACTAAAGCTCCTATTATCGATATGAAAACGCATACTCCGTGTCCGCAGGGTTCTAAGGGAGCTCGCTGTGTTGAATGCCATATGCCGGAGAGCCTTTATATGGGGCGAGACCCGAGACGAGACCATTCATTTAACTCTCCGGACCCATTATTGAGTAAAGAATTGGGCATTCCCAATGCTTGTACCATGTGTCACAAAGATAAAGACGATGATTGGGCTATCGAACAAGTGGAGAAATTTTATGGTAAAACGCCTAAAATGGCTGCTTATCGAGATAGAACGCGTGCTGTGCAATGGGCTTATGAAGGTAGAGCCGAAGCATTGCCTGCCTTATTGAATAGTTTAAGACGAGAAGAAAATGGTACATGGAGAGCTACTTTATTAGAGTTATTAGATACTTGGGCTGATAACCCTCAAGTGCAAGCCGCTGCCGAAAAGGCAGTAACGGATGATACTCCTTTAGCAAGGGCTGCCGCGGCAAAAATCTTAGGTAGATTGCAAAACCCGGCTTTATTACCTCTTTTAAAGGATGAGTTTAAAGTCGTAAGATTACAGGCAGAATGGGCCGTGAGAGCTCAATTACCGGGAAATAGTGCTGCATTAAAGGAATTAGTAGAAACCGCATTACATCAGGCTGATCAGCCATCCGGTGCTATGAAGCTAGCTCAGATTTCCTATAGCCGTAAACAGATTAAGGAAGCTGAACAATGGTTTGCTAAAGCACTAAAATGGGATCCTACATCTTCTGTGGTTCATCGTGATTATGCCGTATTTTTATCGGAGCAAGGAAAGTCTGAAGAAGCTGTTGAGCAAATGCAAAAAGCCGTGAAATTAGCACCAAAAGATGCTGCCTTATGGTATTTGCTTGGTTTAGGGCAGGTAGAGAACAATGATGAGCCGGGTGCTTTGGAGTCCTTTACTGAGGCATTAAAGATCGAACCTAAGGATGTAAGGATACTTTTTAATAGGGCTTTGCTAAATGAAAGAGTCGGGAAGTTTGAGGCTGCTGTATTCGATTTGGAAAATGCGTCGAAAATAGAACCAAACAATGCTGATTTCCCTTACACCTTAGCTGTGTTTTACTATCAAAGAAATGATTTGAAAAACGCTGCGAAGTACTCAAAAGAGGCTTTGAAGATCAATCCAAATCATCAAAACGCCCGTGAATTATACAGATTAGCTGAGCAAAATTCCTAGGTTTCATAAGGGATTTGGCAAAATGAATGCATTTTTTACTGTATATTTGGGAAAAATGAGTTAGAACTAATTGCGGTAACTAGTTGAAACATGGATTTTCAAAGCAAGGATGATTTAAAGGAATTGATGCTGGATACGGCACAATATCTTTTTTCAGTGAGAGGGTTTGAGGGGGTATCTTTGAGAGATATAGCCCTGGAGTCTGGAATTGCCAATTCATTAGTTAGTTATTATTTTAAAGGTAGGAGCCATTTAGTTTCTTTAGTTTGTCTTCGTTATGCAGAAGCGATACGTGACGAACGTTTGCGATTATTGAAAAAGGCTGATGAATTACCGAGTTTGGATTCTTATTTGACGGCTTATTTGACGTATGCTTTGATGATGTGTCGATCATCATGTTTTGGTGGCATCAATTACGCTCGTTTAATGTTTCGTATGAGGCAGGAAAAAAAGGACATTTCAAAAGAGGTGATTGAGCATTATGTGTTGCCGGTTTCCATGAAATATTATGATAAAATTCATCAACTTTTAGGTACACGCAAAAAAAAGGAAATTATTTGGATGAATCATATGATGGATTCGATGTTTTATAGTTTGCTTGGAAAATACACCCAAGAATTGCCGGATATTGATTTTGTTATGTCCGAGCTTCCTGAAAAGTTACTGCAAGATGGTGTGCAAATTATGAAATCAATGTTGCTTTTTTCGAGTCCAACAAAAGTGTAGCAGTTGTCAGATATTGAAAAGATGGGAAATAGTTTTTTAGAGCGCTTAGGTTTGGTTTCTTCGAAGAGGAAGTCCTCTTCAGCTGCCAAATCGAGCAATGAATGTGCTGGGGATACGGAAAAAAACATTGCGAAAAAATCGCATGAGGTAAGAGAACATTTGATGGATATTTCTGAGGAATTATTTGCCCATTATGGTTTTGAAGGTGTGTCATTGCGACAATTGACTGATGCATCCGATATCAAAATGGCATCGATCATTTATCACTTTAAATCTAAAGAAGGTCTCTATCTTCAAACTATTCAACGAGTTTTCTCTCAGATTGATTCGATTCGAGCTTCGAAATTGATCGAGGTTGACAAAGATCCTTCATTAGAAAATTATCTCAGAGCCTATATTGGTGCACCTTTTATTGTCTATGCTCAGTATGATCCATCCCATTATCGAGCTAGATTGATGTGGCGTCTATCATGTGAAGATCCTTCAATAGTTGAAAAGGTTTCAAAGATGATGGTCTCTGAGATTATGCAAGAGTATATGGAGAGAATTCATCAATATTATCCCCATTTAAAATCGGATGATTTTCATGAATTAATTAAACTTATACGTCATTTTATCAATGCTACATTAGCAAAAAGCGTTGGTGAAACGTATGATGTGAAGATGCTTCGCAGTAATGATGATTATGCCGAAGTAATCGAACGAATTACGCAATCTGCAATCGTAATTTTAGGCTCTAAATAAAGAAAATAACGATTTTCTTATTTAGTTAACCGAATTTAGTCGAATTTTTTAAACTGATTGATATATTCATTACAGAGATATGAATCGAGGTTTGTACGCACAAGAGAAAAAAATGGAAACGTGCCAAAAAATAATTGATGTGGCAACGGAGTTATTTTCTTGTAATAGTTACGATGTTGTAACGATGAGGGATGTGGCAAAAAAAGCCGATATTAGTTTAGCTTTGCTTAGTTATCATTTTGAAACTAAAAAAAATCTTTATTTATGTTGTTTGTTGCACAAAATTCCTGATATCGAAAGGTGGAGAAGTCGCATCATGCAGCGTGTGGATAAAGATCCTTCTTTAGAAAAATATGTTAAGGCTTTTTTCCTTCCTTGCGTTGAATTGGTGAAAAATAACGAGATTGCGGGCAAACATTACTTATCTCTTTTATGTCGAGTTTCTAAAGAATGCAAAGATATAGCCATTGAAGCTAAAAAGTGTATTAAGTTTCAAATGACTGATATTTATTATCAACGTTTTAAGCAATATATGGGGAATGTCTCCGATGAAGATTTTTCATGGTTAACCCACATAGCCCATGTGATGCTTTATTGTTCATTAGCAAAATGTAACTCCCAACTGGATCAGGTAGCTCAAAAATGGAATGTTTTGTTAAATGATAGCCCTGAATTGATCTTAGAAATGGTTACATTAGCTTATCTACGCATTATTCGTAGGTATGTTCCCGTTACCTAATAGATGACACAAATTTGATATAACTAACCCAAGAAACACTCATAATCAATGGACGTAGAGAAAAAAATACTGGTGACGGCTAGTGCCCTATTTGCTGAAAATAGATACGATTCAGTATCTTTGCGTAACGTAGCGAAAGCAGCAGATATAAGCCTATCAGCAATTAGTTATTATTTCGATAATAAACAGGATCTTTATGTTTATACGGCTCGTTATATTTTTAGACCTATGCATAGACATAGACGTCGTGTACTAGAGATGCTGGATGAATCGTCTAGTCGCGAAGAAGTTATTCGAGCGTATATCGAATCAATTTGTCAGATTTTTTTACATCCAAAAGGTAGAGTTTCTGCACACTTTTTGTGGAGGTTTTCTTATGAGAGTGATGAATTATGCCATTTAGTGTTAAATGAGTTGTTTACTTCTGAGTCAATGCGTTTTCGTGAATTGTTTCGCGGCTTTCATCCTCATTTGCAGGATGGTGAGCATTTTTGGATTATGCAGTTATTCAATGCGATGATTTTCGTTACATTGGGTGAATTAATCGGACACAATAGTGCGAAAAAGTTTGCTTGGGCAACAAATAAGCAAGAAGTGGTAAACCGCTTGGTTGACTCATCTCTCGCTTTATTTGATGTGCAGGAGAGCTTAATGAATCCTTAGACTTCTCCCAATTGTTTTCTAAGGATTGATGTGCTGGCTTGAACGTCAGGTTGCTGTAGTAACCAAGAAACAATGACAACACGTTTTGCTCCGGCATCTTGAACTTGAGGTAAAGTGGTTTCATTGATACCCCCGATGCAAAAAATAGGGAAATCGGTAGGTAAAGTCTCATGTACTTGTTTAATATCTTCAAGGCCGATAGCAGGTCTGCCTGGCTTGGTCTGAGTCAAGAAAAGCGGACCAAAGCCAATATAATCAGCCTTTTCCTTATGGGCTTGAATAGCTTGTTCAAAACTATGGGTCGATCTGCCAATGATCATGCCCTCGCCTACTAGATCTCTGATGTCTTGTATTGCTCCATCATCTTGCCCGATATGTACGCCATCAGCTTTGCATGCAATCGCTAACTCAGGATAATCGTTAACAATGAATAAACAGTTACCATTTTTGCATTGTTCTCTGAGTTGGTGTGCAATCGGAACAACTTCATCATATGGCATATTTTTCGCACGTAATTGCAAAATTTTGATTCCACCTTGTAATAATGCGTCAGTTGTTTCGGTGAGAGCCTCTCGTGCAACGTATGCTAAATCAATGATACCGTATAAATGGCAAGATTGTAATAATGGGTGGATCATGCACAAAGAGTACTAGGAAACAGGGCAAAGAGCAAGAATCTCAAGGATAAGCTTCTAGCTTTTATTGCCATGTGTATTGTATTTTTATTCCAATATTTTGATCATGAATAAATTATATTATTTTTTGATTAAAAGACGATACATTGCCTTGACCATAAATGCGGCATTGGTAGAATGACCGACATCGTGTCCCCACTATTATATTCCGCAGCTAAAAGTTTATTATTTCAGATGAATCCCGAAACGGCCCATAACGTGACCTTAATGGGCTTACGCACGGCTGAACGTATGCATATGTTGAATGCCATGATGGGTGATATGCCACAGGATCCAGTGGAAATTTTGGGTCTCAAATTTCCCAATAGAGTGGGTTTAGCTGCCGGTATGGACAAAGAAGCCGATACGGCAGAAGCTTTTTTTCAAGTTGGTTTCGGATTTGTGGAAGTAGGTACTTTAACCTATCGTCCTCAGCCTGGTAATGATAAACCTAGATTGTTCCGTTTAATTCCGCATGAGGGAATTATTAACCGTATGGGATTTAATAATCATGGTATCATCGAAGGTGTGGAAAACATCCGTAAGATGACAAAAAAACAAGGCATCTTAGGTGTAAACATCGGTAAGAATAAAGTAACTCCTAACGATGAAGCCGCTCAAGATTATTTAGCTTGTTTGCGCGCGGCATGGCCTGTAGCTGATTACATTGCGATTAATTTTTCCTCACCGAATACTCCTGGATTGCGTGATTTACAAGGTGCTGAGCCTGCAGCTAAACTTTTAGCTTCATTGAAAGCCGAGCAATCCAATTTGCAGGCTGAAAGTGGACGTTACGTACCAATTCTCATGAAAGTGGCACCTGATGTAACCGATGAGCAAATTGTCGAATTAAGTCAGGTTTTTGTTGATGGTGGTTTAGACGGCTTGATCGCAACCAATACAACCTTGTCTCGTGAGGCTGTTAAATCTCATCAATATGGTGCTGAAACCGGTGGTTTATCCGGTGCTCCGCTTACGCAAAGATCCACAGAGGTGATTGCTTCTTTTGCTTCTGAAATCCGTGGTCGCATGCCAATTATCGGAGTAGGTGGTATCATGACCGGACAAGATGCCGTTGATAAAATCAAAGCAGGTGCCAGTTTAGTGCAATTATATACCGGATTCATTTACAAAGGTCCACAGCTTATCCGTGACTGCGTGCAAGCTATGCAAGAGCAGTGTCCTGTAAAATAAATTGATCTAAAAGAGATTTAATTATGGCGGATTCATTTGTTCATTTGCATACCCATACCGAGTTTTCCCTATTGGATGGGGCGATGCTTACTAAAGCAATGATTAAGCGATGCCAAGAATTTGGCATGCCCGCCATTGCCATGACAGATCATGGCAATATGTATGGTGCCATTGAGTTTTATCAAAATGCAGAGGGTAGTGGAGTAAAACCGATCATGGGGTGTGAAATGTACCTTGCACCCTTTTCCATGCATGATAAAAAGGGCATACCCGGTCGCAAGATTGCTACCCACTTAACTCTCTTGGCGGAGAATGAACAGGGATACCATAATCTGATGAAGATGGTATCTAAGGCTCACCTTGAAGGCGTTTATTACAAACCTCGTATCGATATGGATACGTTGAGTGAGTATAAAGAGGGCATCATCGCCATGACGGGATGTTTAGGTGGGCCGGTCAATGAGTGGCTTTTAATGGATCAAGAGGACAAGGCTCGTGAGACATTAATGAATCTACGCGATATTTTTGGTCACGAACATTTATTTGTCGAATTGCAGGATCACAATGATCCTTTACAAAAGAAAGTGCTACCTCAGCTCGTGTCGCTGGCCCGTGAGACTAATTTACCGTTGGTAGCCACGAATGATGCCCACTTTTTGACCAGAGATGACCATGAGGCGCATGATGTGTTGATTTGCATCGGTACGGGTAAAATGGTCGCTGATGGTAAGCGCATGCGATATTCTCCGGAGGTTTATTTAAAGACCCCTGAAGAAATGCGAGAGGTTTTTAAAGATTTGCCTGAAGCTTGTGATAATACTCTAGGCATTGCGGAAAGATGTAATGTTACTTTACATTTGGATGCGACAAGTTCTGAAAAATACCCGCAATTCGGTACTCCAGATGGCTCACCTCGTGAAGAATACATTCATGAAGTATGTGTACAAGGCTTAATCAAACGCTATGGTGAGAAGAGATTGAAAGAGGATGCCGTGCTCATGGAACGACTTGATTATGAGTTAGGTATTATCAATCAACTAGGCTTTGCTTCATATTTCTTAATTACGGCAGACTTCATTAACTGGGCAATTGATCATGGCATTGCCGTAGGTCCCGGACGTGGATCCGGTGCCGGTTCTTTAGTTGCTTATGCAATGGGGATTACCAATATCTGCCCGATGCGTTTTGGATTGTTGTTTGAACGATTCCTTAATCCGGAACGTGTTAGCCCTCCCGACGTTGATATTGACTTTTGTCCGTTAAGACGTGCGGAAGTAATTGATTATGTAAGGCAAAAATATGGCGAAAGATCCGTATCCAACATCATCACTTATGGTACGATGGGTGCTAAATCCGTTATTCGAGACGTAGCCCGTGTATTGGATATTTCGTACAGCGAAGCTGATCGTATTTCGAAAATGATTGATTCGAAGCCTAACGTGAAGCTCAAAAGTGAGTATGAGTCGAACGATGAATTAAAGCAACTCATTCATAGCAATGAGGCTTATATGCAACTTTGGGAGTATGCTACTAAGCTCGAAGGTCTCGTGCGAAATGTTGGCGTACACGCAGCAGGTGTGGTGATCGGTGATAGACCATTGGATGAGCACGTACCGCTTACACGAGATAATGAAGGTGGCGTAGTTACTCAATTCGACATGGGTGCTATCACGGAAGTCGGTCTCCTAAAGATGGACTTTTTAGGTCTCAAAAACTTAACCATTATTCAAGATACCGAACGGTTTATTCGTAGGCATCAGCCGGACTTTGCTATTGATCATGTACCTCTTGACGACCAACCGACTCTAGCCTTGCTCAATCGAGGGGAAACCATGGGCGTGTTCCAGTTAGAATCCGGTGGCATGGTGAATACGTGCCGTCGGTATGGTATTCAAAAAATTGAGGACATTATTGACCTTTTAGCTTTGTATCGCCCGGGTGCTATGCAGTTCATCGATGAGATGATTGAGGTGAAAAAAGGCCTGCGCACCGTGGAATATGAACATCCCTTATTGGAACAAATATGCGGTGAAACCTATGGGGTAATGATTTACCAAGAACAGGTGCAAAATGCTGCAAAATTGTTAGCAGGATATAGCTTGGGCGGTGCTGACTTGCTTCGTCGAGCCATGGGTAAGAAAAAAGTGGAGGTCATGCAGAAAGAGCGTGCCAACTTCGAAAAAGGATGTTGGGAAACGAACAAAATACCTAAGGAATTGGCAGGGAAAATTTTCGACAAAATCGAAAAATTCGCAGGCTACGGTTTTAACAAATCGCACTCTGCCTGCTATGGACACATTTCATACTGGACTGCTTATCTGAAAGCCAATTTCCCGGTTGAGTTTATCGCAGGTCTTTTATCCAATGAAATGAACAACACCGAAAAAATGGGTGTGTTCATCGCTGAAGCCAACAAATTGGGTATTGAAGTATTACCACCTGACTTAAATAAATCACAACTCAAATATAATCCGGAACAAATGCCTTCCGGTGCTTGGGCTGTGCGTTATGGATTGGCTGCGATTAAAAACGTAGGTGAAGGAGCTATGAGCCAGTTAATCGAAGAACGCGAGCGTAATGGCGACTTTACATCAATGGAGGATGTGTGTAATCGATTGGATTCTAAATCTGTAAATAAAAAGATTCTGGAATCTTTGGTGCGAGCCGGTGCTTTAGATTGGACGATGGAACCTCGAGCAGAGTTGTTTGAACGTATTGACTTGGCTCTTAGTGGTGCGTCTCAATTGCACAAAGATAAGGCTTCCGGTCAAGGTTCTCTCTTTGATATGACTTTTGGCGGTCCGGTGAAAAATGATGATGTGATCAAAGTAGAATGGCCTAAAGAGCAAAGGATGAATGATGAAAATGAGTTGCTTGGCGCTTATTTTTGCGGGCATCCATTGGACTCGATGCGTGGCGTGATTGATCATCCGAAGTATCTCCAAATTGGCTTGATTCCTGACTTAGAACCAGAAGATTTAAAGAAACGACATCAAATTGCCGGTATGGTACGCTCAGTTTTACCTAAATTGAGTAAAGCAGGCAAAAAGTTTGCTATTTTAACTTTAGAAGACTTTACCGGAAGTGTCGAAATCTTGTTATGGTCAGAAACTTATGAGAAGGCTATGGCTATTGAGGGGGGATTAGAGCCGGGCGTGTTTGTAACCCTCAAAGTAGGGATTCAAGAAGACGATCGTACCGCATCAAAGCGAGTGGCGGCTAATAGTGTGGAGCCCTTAACCGGCCGTAAACAAAAAGTAAAAAACGATCAAGCTCCTTTAACGGTAGTCGTTAGCCCAATTCGCCATACCAAAGATAATTTATTACAAATTCGAGATATTTTAGCTAAATATCCCGGTAAATCAAAGGTGCATTTATCGATCAAAAATAGTTTAGGGCATAGCGTATTGCTCGAAATGGACGATCGTTACAAAGTTCGCAATTGTAAGCAGCTTCAAGATGAGCTGAGTATGTATAATTAGAGCTTTGTTTCTTAATAGATCAAAATTATGACAAATGGGATGTGAACATCCCCATTATCTTGGCGCTCTATTTCTGAAAGTCGTGTAAGAGTTTACTTACACGTCGAAACTTTCAACTAGATAAAAAGATGAGCTTAAAAGATATTGTCGATTGTGTAAGTGGTCACCGAGCTACAGCTGAAAATTCTATTTTCGGTTCCCCTGATGCCGCTAATATTTTACCTACTTCCGAAATGCCCGAATATGCAATGCGGGCTGAAGATGCTTATCAACTTGTTTCTGACGAGTTGATGTTGGATGGTAATGCACGTCAAAACTTGGCAACGTTTTGCCAAACCTGGGACGAAAAACAAGTTCGTGATTTGATGGATTTAAGCATCAATAAGAACATGATTGATAAGGATGAATATCCTCAAACTGCGGCAATTGAAATACGTTGTGCTAATATCTTAGCAAACCTTTGGAATGTCGGGGATAAAGAAGATCCTATCGGCTGTTCGACTATCGGGTCGAGTGAAGCTTGTATGCTAGGTGGTTTAGCTGCTCTATGGCGCTGGCGTGCCCGTCAAAAGGCTGCAGGTAAACCAATTGACAAGCCCAATTTAGTGTGTGGTCCTGTTCAGGTATGTTGGCATAAGTTCTGTCGTTATTGGGATATTGAACTTCGTGAGTTGCCCATGGAAAAAGGCCAATTTAAGATGAGCATGGATCGTATGTTGACTCAAGTAGATGAAAATACAATCTGTGTGGTACCTACCTTTGGTGTTACATACACCGGCCAATATGAATTCCCTAAAGACGTTTCTGACGCTTTGGATCGATATGAAAAAGAAACAGGCATCTATGTTGATATCCACGTTGATGCCGCAAGTGGTGGTTTCTTAGCTCCTTTCTGTGCACCTGAAATTGAATTTGATTTTAGATTACCTCGTGTTAAATCCATCAGTACATCCGGTCACAAATATGGTTTAGCTCCATTAGGTTGCGGTTGGGTTGTATGGAGAGATAAGAAAGAATTACCTGAAGGTCTGATCTTTAGTGTGAACTATCTAGGTGGCTCAACACCTACCTTTGCTATCAACTTCTCTAGACCTGCCGGTCAGATCATTTGTCAATACTATGATTTTATTCGCTTAGGTAAACAAGGTTACACCAATATACAATCCCAAAGTTATGCTGTAGCTAATTATATTTATGAGGAAATATCCAAACTAGGACCTTATGAATTTATTGCCACCGGTGATCCAAAGACTGATATTCCTGCAGTCTGTTATTATGTAAAAGAAGGTTCAAACCTCCCATACAATTTATTTGATCTATCGGACAAATTGAGAACCTTCGGATGGCAAGTACCTGCCTTTACCTTATCTGCTGATTGTCAAGATACGGTTGTAATGCGAGTAATGGTTCGCCAAGGCTTTACAAAAGATTTAGCAGACTTGTTCTTAGCAGACTACAAGCGTGCGCTTAAATTCTTTGACGCACATCCGGTTGTTTCCAATATGACCCCTGAAGAAGGCACCGCCTTCCACCACTAATAAATAGTGATAAGGATTTGTCGCTGAAAGATCTTTTTTAGACGTGTTAGTGACTGTGTGATTCGCCCCTCATCTTCTTTCTAATTCCGATAGAAGGTGAGGGGCGTTTTTGTAATGTGATTCAAAGGTAAATGGATTCTACCTATATGTTCTTTACACTTTTTTATATCTTGCTAGAATCCTCTGCAGCTTGCGGAGCGATGGCTGAGTTGGTTTAAGGCACTCGACTCGAAATCGAACGTACAGGTAACTGTACCGAGGGTTCGAATCCCTCTCGCTCCGCCATGTTTATTTTTTTATAACCCTGTAAATCGCTTGATTTACAGGGTTTTTTCGTATTTGACCTTGCACGATATTGCATGCAATTATGGCGAATTTAGGGCTATTCTTATTTATTTCTCGAAGGCAAAATTTTTAGACTAAAGGCAATGTCTTTGTAGGGTTCATGACTTAGTCCTTATTGTTTTAATTCACTTCTTCTTGTCGATGTAAGTGTTTTATTGTATAAGGGATAGATGAACTATCTAAGAATGGCTGCTGTGTGTTGTGTTTGTATGTTTAATTCTCATGGAGCAACAATAAATGCTGAGGAGGCTGCTTTTGAGGCTCGATTGCTTCGTGAAGCCTTGTCTTTATCTCCAAAGAAAAATGTCTGCGTTTCTCCTTATGTTGCTTCTTTAAATATCGCTATGTTGAAACATGGAGCTAGGGGTGAAACTTTGCATGAGTTAGAGCCTATTGCCGGTGACATCAAAATGTTATGTGGTAAGAGTAAGAAGTTTTCCTTCCCAGGAAAGGTTTATAATAAGATATTTATCGATGAATCCATCAAAGTGAAGGATTCTTATTTGAAGGCATTACCTGAAAATACGGTTCTATGTGTCGATTTTGTCAAAAATCCTAAGCAGGCGATTGATATCATTAATAAATATATTGAAAAATGTACTAACCGGGAAATTTCTCGAGTTTTATCCGAGGATATGCTTACTGGGCAAGATGCTTGTGTTTATTTGAGTATTTTAAAGATGAATTGTCCTTGGTTATATGAATTTGACCCGAAAGATACTCGGAATCGAAAGTTTTTGACTGCCAACAATAAAAGTATCGATGTGCCAACTATGGCTGTGCGTATAGAGCAGAAGGGGTATAATGATATACAGGCAGAATGGTTGGATTTTGGGATATCTATGCCTATATCTTCCCCAAATAAGGATGTCGCCTTGAAATTCGTATGTTTAATGCCACCTGAGAATGTAAGCATACATGAATGGTTAAGTTCATTATCGAAAGAACGTTTAGATGACATTAGAAAGCAATCGTTTCAATCAGAGGAGAAGAGATCGCCATATGATGAACGGATTATCATATTACCTAAATTTCATTATTCCTGTAGGGTTGATATGAAACGCGTGTTGATGAAGCTTGGTATCAAAAAGCTTTTTGATACGAGTGCTGATTTTTCAGGTTTTAGTTCAACTCCTACGTGGATTAACTTATCGTTCCAAAATCTTGGAATTTCAGTTAATGAAAGGGGAGCTAGATTAAGTGCACTAATGAGTTCGTTTGCCCCTTTCGGTGGAGCGCTCCAGCCCACCAAGATGTTTTACAGGTTTAATCGTCCTTTTATCTTCATGATTTGTGACGATCGAGAAAGCAGTCCCATTTATTGCATAGGTGTTGTTTGTGATCCTTCAAAGAAATAAAATAAAAGAGCTATCTTTCATGATGAAGATAGCTCTTTTGGATTTATTATAAATGGTTTGTTATTTCTTAGGTGTCACGTTACGCATGTTATTTTTCTGTGCTTGAGCTTTTTGTTGTTGCTCTAAAGCGATGCGTTGTTTTTCCATGAGTTTTTCAAAAAATCCGGGTTTCCCTTTCTTTTTGCTTTCGGTAAGCGTTGGTAAAGGCAAGCGTTGGATGTAGAGGGTTTGTGCAATGGAAATAATGTTCTGCGTCGTCCAGTATAAAGCAAGTGCCGAAGCAAAGTTATAACAGAAGAAGAAGAAGATAAGAGGCATGAGGTTCATGATCATGCGCTGGGTCTTATCACCTGCTTGAGGTGTAAGTCTCATTTGGATGATCATGGTGACAGCCATGATTAATGGGAGAATGTTGATCGGGATGCCATAAAGGTGAGCTACCGTATCAGGAAGTGATAGGTCTTGCATCCACAAGCAGAATGGTTGCCCTCTTAATTCGGTAGAGTATTGCAATACACGGTAGAAGGCAAAGAAGATTGGAATCTGAATGAGCATTGGCAAGCAGCCACTGGCAGGATTGATACCATACTTTTTGTATAGTTTCATCATTTCGCCATTCATTTTCTGAGGATTGTCCTTGTAGATATCCTTGAGCTTTTGCATCTCAGGTTGTACAAGAGACATGCGCTTCATCGACATGTATGACTTCTTGTAAAGAGGCCAAATAAGTACACGCACAACGAAGGTCATGCAGATGATGGCTATACCCCAGTTACCGAACCATTGATCAAAGATATTGAGCAACCAGTTCATGGGGATACTTAAAACGGATAACCATCCGTAAGCCATGATATCGCTAATCCCGGGATAAGTCTCATTTAAGGCTCGAAGGTATGGGTTAACTTTAGGACCTGTGTAAATGTCATAAGTTAAGGTTTGAGCCGCATTAGGAGTCAAAGAAATGTTAGGAGTGCTCATAGCCAAGGTTACACCGGCTACTTTTTCATTACCTTCATGGATTAATTCGAATTCTTGGCGTTTTCCAAAAATCGAAGAACCTCTTGATTGATCTTGAGGGATCAAGATGGTGGCATAGTACTGACTCATTACCCCTGCATAAGCGAGTTTGTCTAGGGGGCCTTCAACGATGAATGGCTTGGCACTGGAGAAGAATCCACCTGTAAAGTAGCTAGGTGCTTCTTGTTCGAATGAACCGTCCGTATTGTAGAAAAGGTGAGTGTACATATCCTGAGGTTCGCTTTTGGCGATTGGATAAGCACTACCTGCTAAGATACCAAGATTGTTTAAATCAAGAATGCGATCTGATTTATTGATCAAGGTAATGGAAAGTTTAAGAATATAGCGGCTACCTTCTAAGACGTCTCCGGATTTATCGGAAATTGGGTTAAGCGTATATTTTTTAACGATGGAAAGCTGTCTTGCCGCATCATAACCTACAAGGGTCACGGAATCTGGGGTGCGCTGAGCTTCCTTATAGACAGTTGTATCAGAAGTAGGCTCTTGAGATGGGCTCATGTTAAAGACCAGCTCACCGATACCTTGTTTTTGTGATTCGTTAATCACAATGTTGGTATCTTTTACCTTTTGGCTGTCAACGATGTCGTTATGTAATTCGACTTGTGAAATGCCACCACCAATACGGCTAAAAGTGTAAGTAGTAAAAGGTTCGGTTTTACCGTCAATTGTTTGAGTAGAAGATAAGGTGATTGGAGATTTTTTATCTTCTTCTATGGCTTGGTTGATCGGATTAGCTACATCGGTTTGAGGAGTAGTTGATACCGATGGAGTGCTCGTTTGTTGAGCAGTTTCGACCGTTTGCGTTTGTGCCGGCTTGTTGTCTGGTTCTGGTTGCTCTTTTGTTTGACTACTATAGTAGAAGTTCAAACCTAAGCCGGCCAAACAGAAGGCTACGATAATCCATGTTTTGCGATCCATAGTCTGTGTTGTGTTAAATGCTTTATAGGGAAATCTTTTTATCGGATGCTTCTGCTTGCTCCTTTTTGGGTGGTACGGGGTCAAACCCTGATCCACCCCAAGGTTGGCATCTGGCTATGCGTTTACATCCTAGCCACGTGCCTTTTATTGCTCCATGTATCTGAATAGCTTCGATCATGTAAGCAGAGCATGTTGGGTGAAATCGGCAACCTGCTCCCGGACCGCATATCGCGTGCAAAACCGGATTGATAAAGCGTTGATAAAGGCGTACCAACAAAATAAGCGCCTTTTTCATGGGAAGAGGAAACCTTATGATTTTTTAGTGATAGGGGGCGTAAGAAGTTGTGATTTAAGTCTTTTAGCCGCCTTGATCCAATCTTTCTCAAGTTGAGAAAAATCAGCTTCCACAGCTCTCCATCTCAAAACACATACCAAATCAATGCCTTGCGAAAAGATATCGGCATTTCGACGTAAGATTTCTCTAACACGTCGGCGTAATCGATTTCTCACGACTGCGCAACCAATTTTCTTTGTGCAAATAATGCCAAATTTGGAGGCTTCTTCGGGGTTGTTAAGCGGGGCTGCGCTTAACACAACGAGCCGACCTGCTACAGATGGTCCCTCGTTCCTAACTCGGGCGAACTCAAACGCCCTTGTCATGCTTTGTTTTCGAGTTAGACGCATCTCCCGCGGGTCGGCCCGTGAAAAGAATGTTCTTAATCGGCGCTACGCCAAATCAACATCAGATCGATTAACGACCGTGTTGGATGGTGTGACGCTTGTACTGAATTTCGGCACCCTTCGGAAGAAGGCGCTTGCGACCTTTAGCACGACGTCTGCGGAGGATAGCAGCACCGTTTTTGGTAGCCATACGTGCACGGAATCCGAATTGACGCTTGCGGCAGCGCTTTGATGGTTGATATGTCCTCTTGCTCATGATTTGAAAAGTCTAGTGTTAATTACTGGATTTAGTGCCTTCCGTCTAAACGGGCAACGCACAACCGGACAGATACAATAAACATTATTGAGCAATTGTCAATCCGTCTCATAATTTTTTTGCGTTGCGGTAACGCTAAATCCAGCGTTAATTTGTTATTGTTATTTTAATTTAAGTTGGTTATGTATTTTATTCTTTTATCGAATTATAAGAATAAAAGTTCAGCATAAGTAGGTACAGGCCAAAGTTCAGCGTCTGTAATCGACTCTAAAGAATCAATTATTACGCGTAATTTCGCCATTCCGTCCTTCATTTCGACATAATTTCCTTCTTTTGTCGCGGCTTTTAGGGCTGTTAATGCGTCCGGAATTTGGTCGAGTAATTCACCGATTTGATTAGCACGTTGAATAGTTGTTTTTGTGCCGGCGGTAATGCCAGCTTCATTCATCGTACGGATAGTCGAAGTGAGTCGGTTAAGTTGCTCGGTGATAGATGGTAAATAGAGAGTCTCAACCATTAAAATAGCGGTTTCTGCCTCAATATTGAGCTCCTTATAATAAATTTCCGTTTGAATCTCATGACGTGCATGTAATTCTTGCGGACTCACGACGTGATATTTTTCAAAAAGCTCAATAGCTTTAGGTTCTTCGAGAGCCTGAAGGGCGTCAATCGTGTCGCGAGTATTTGCTAAACCGCGCTTTTCTGCCTCTTCAACCCATGCTGATCCATATCCATCACCGCTAAAGAGAATTCTCTTGTGGTCTTTAATGATGGTTTGAAGAGTTTTTTGCAATACGTCACGAAATTCTTCAGGTGTCTTTGCTTTTTCCAATATGGTGCAAATCTCGTCTAAGGTTTCGGCAACGATCGTGTTGAGCACTGTCATTGGCCATGCACAAGTTTGAGATGATCCCACTGCGCGGAATTCAAACTTGTTACCGGTGAAAGCAAATGGGCTTGTTCTATTGCGATCTGAGGTATCTAAAGGCAAGCTAGGTAGGGCGTCCACACCGATGTGCATGCTCTTAGCTCTTTTTGTTTTCTTTGTGGTACCTTGCTCGATTTGGGCAATGATTTCATCCAACATGTCACCTAAGAAAATGGAAACAATTGCCGGAGGTGCTTCGTGAGCGCCTAGGCGGTGCTCATTACCTGCTTTGGCTACGGATGCGCGTAAGATATCTGCATGAGTATCTACGGCTTTAATCGTGGCGCAAAGTAGAGTAAGGAAGATAGCGTTTTCATGTGGGCTATTGCCGGGATTTAAAAGGCTACCGTATCCTGGAGCTGATAGAGACCAGTTGTTGTGTTTGCCTGAGCCATTCATTCCTTTGAATGGCTTTTCATGCAAGAGACAAACCAAATCATGTTTATCGGCTGTTTTGCGTAAAACTTCCATGACCATCATGTTGTGGTCAACTGCCAAGTTTTGGCTTTCAAAAACAGGAGCGATTTCGAATTGACCGGGAGCCACTTCGTTGTGACGGGTTTTGGCAGGAATGCCCAATTTCCAAAGAGCTTCATCGACCTCCATCATGTAGTCAAGGACGCGATCTTTAATAGAGCCAAAGTAATGGTCTTCCATTTGTTGATGCTTTGGTGGCACATTGCCAAACAAAGTACGTCCGCACATGATTAAGTCAGGACGCATGGCATATAATTCTTTATCGACAAGGAAGTACTCTTGTTCTGCGCCTAAGTTTGTGGTCACGCGAATGTTTTTGGATTCGCCAAAGCAAGCTAACAAACGTTGAGCTTGTTGAGTAACCGCACTCATTGATCTTAGTAAAGGTGTTTTTTTGTCGAGAGCTTGACCTTTGTATGAACAAAATGCTGTAGGGATGCATAAGGTTGCGCTGCAATCGGTGCGTTTGATGAAAGCAGGGCTGGTAGGATCCCATGCCGTATAACCGCGAGCTTCAAAGGTGGCACGAAGTCCACCGGATGGGAAGCTTGATGCATCAGGTTCGCCCTGTACCAAGCTTTTTCCTGAGAATTTTAATTCAAGATTACCATCAGAATCTACATCTACAAAAGAATCGTGTTTTTCGGCAGTACTACCATTAAGTGGCTGGAACCAGTGAGTATAGTGAGTAGCTCCTTTTTCCAGAGCCCAAGTCATCATGGCTTGAGCCACTTCGTTTGCGATATCGGTATCAAGTTTTTCACCTTTGCGAGTTGTCGCAAGTAATTTCTTGTAGATAGGGCGAGGGAGGTAATCTCGCATGGTCTCCAAACTAAAAACGTCCTGACCATAGATTTCTGCGATATATTCTGCAGCGTTATCGGAACTGATGTGCGGTATCGTGTTCATCATGTTATGAAACTCTCGTGGAGGGTTGCCACATTAAACTCTATCTTGGTTATCATATCAAGGCGCAATACGGTTATAATTGTTTAGCGACCGTCATCAATAGATTTAGAAAAAGAAAAACCGATGCATCTTGAAGATGATCGGTTTCAATTTTTTTAGAATTGTGGTTTTATCGGATGGTAAGCTTTTGCTTGATTGTATGAGTTTCGCCCGGGGCTAAACTAATTGAATGTTTACCAACATTACCGGTTTCCACGCAAATGAATTGATCGCTGGCTTCATCCCCTAAATCAGCCATTTGTGAAGCCAATTTCTGACCTGGGTTCCAAATGATGATTGATTGAGTATTTTGATACGCAATTTTTACAACTCGATTTTGGATCGGATCCGTCAATCTAATGTCGCCATCGGGTTCTTCCAGATCATAAATACGATCTAATGGACCTTGTGGGCATAAAGGTGCTTCTATATGCTGAGTAGCATCCGCTGAAAATTCCTCAAATGGAGTATCGCTTAATCCGGAAATTAAGCATTTTGTGTAATCGCTGACTTTAAAGTAATTGTGAAATGCCTCAGTTAATTTCCACGAAGATTTTCTTGCTGTGGTTTGTAAGGTCATCACTAAAGATTCACCGATAATCATTTTTAGGATAGCGGAAGGCAAATTTTCATCTTCAGGATTTAATGATAGTTGAAGTGAAATTTGACCATCATCATCTATGGATTGGCTATCTAGCTCCCAATTCTGTATTCGAGCGATTCCGTGTGAGGGTTGTTCCGGCTTGCTTCCAAACCATGGCCAACAAATTGGTATGCCACCACGAATGGCTTTACCTGCACAATATTCATGTCGTGGTGATAAAAATAAGATTTCACCAGATTCCTTGGGTGCCCATGAAGTCAAGTGAGCTCCTTGGATGCAGAGAGAGGCTTTGCATAAAGGAGTATCAAATGTCAAAACATCTAAACCTGATTGTGTAGTTATTTTTTTTAGCATATAAAGAGAAAAGATTATGGTTGAAGACGCTCAATTGTCCATTCGCCATTTTCTTGTTGTTTGTACATAAATCGGTCGTGTACGCGACCCGGGCCACCTTGCCAAAACTCAAAAGCTCTAGGGATGATTCGATATCCACCCCAGAATGAAGGAATTGGGATTTCCCCTTGTGAGAATTTATTTTTTAATTCCAGTAATTTCATTTCAAGGAGTTTCCTTGTAGAGATGACGGAACTTTGTTGAGATACCCATGCTCCTAATTGGGAGTCTTTTGGGCGTGATAAGAAATATTTTAATGATTCCGTGCGAGAAACCTTTTCGGCTCGGCCGTAAATGATGATCTGTCTTTCCAAGGTAACCCATGGGAATAAAATGCATACATTAGGATTTGCTGCAATGTCCTTTGCCTTGTTACTTTCGTAATTGGTAAAAAAGACAAATCCTTGCTCATTATAATATTTAAGCAAGACGGTGCGCTGTGAAGGAAAGCCATCCGGTGTGGATGTGGCTAATGAGAAAGCATTTGGTTCCGGGATTTTAGCTTCTAAGGCTTGTTTAAACCACAAATCGAATTGTTCGAATGGATTTTCCTTTAAATCTTTGCGGTGTAATTGACCTTTAAGATATTCGTTTCTAAAATCAGCTAGATCCATAATGCTTTCCTTCTTCTATGCTTATTCTACGCTAAAATCTAAGCCTAAATCAAGAGATGGTGCAGAGTGGGTAACATACCCAACAGATACAAAATCTACTCCTGATTCGGCAATAGCTGCCACGGTGCTTAAATTGACACCACCACTAGCTTCAAGTAATGGTTTAGCGCGGTCGCCACGCATCGCTACTGCTTGAGCCAATAAATCAGGTGTCATGTTATCTAACAAGACATGATCTACCCCTTCAAGGTTCAAAAATTGGCGGAATTGATCCAAATTATCTGCTTCAAGCTGAATTTCGACGTTTGGTTTGTCTTCTTTAAGCTTGTTAATGCAAGATTGTAAGTGCTCCGTATTTCCGTCGGTCATGAGGTGATTATCTTTAACCATAGCTCGATCATATAGACCTAAGCGGTGGTTAGTGCCACCCCCATGAGCAACAGCGGCCTTTTCAAGTAAACGATAGCCAGGTGTAGTCTTTCGTGTATCAAGAATACGGGCGCTAGTGTGGGAAATCGCCTTAACATATTGGCGAGTAAGAGATGCTACGCCGGATAAACGTTGGATGAAGTTAAGAGCAGTGCGCTCAGCGCCTAAGATGGATTGGG
Source organism: Akkermansiaceae bacterium UBA7331 (assembly GCA_002471255.1). Classification (GTDB taxonomy): domain Bacteria; phylum Verrucomicrobiota; class Verrucomicrobiia; order Verrucomicrobiales; family Akkermansiaceae; genus Akkermansia. The sequence goes on from DKPP01000002.1 coordinate 81,394, forward strand.
CTTTGCCTTCAATAACCATCACGACGGCACCCGGTGCTACGTATTCACCATCTTTGAGTAGTACCTCTACTTTAAGTGATGGGTCAACTTTTTTGAAAACTTTGGCAGCAAGATCTACCCCTGATAATACACCTTTACTGCGAGGTGTTAAGATGGCTTTTGCCGTGAGGTGCTCTGGTACGAAGTATTGAGATGTAACGTCACCGGTGCCAAAATCTTCAGCAAGGGCCAGATCAATTAGGGTATCAACGTTATCTGAAACGGAAGTGCTCATTTCTTATGTTTAATAATTGCGGTTAAGTAGGTAGTTGGCGATCTCGGTCAATCTCTGGCGACGTGGCTCAGAGAATGTAAGTAGAGCGTCTAAAGCTGCTTGGGTACGACATTTTGCTGCTGCGCGAGCGTTATCCAAACCGATTAAGGAAGGGTATGTTGCTTTTTCGCTAGCTTCATCCTTGCCGGATGTTTTGCCGAGTTGCTCGGTAGTAGCGGTAACATCAAGAATGTCGTCAATAATTTGGAAAGCTAAGCCAAGATTGTACCCAAAGTCGGTGAGAGCTTCGAGTTCTGCTTCGGTAGCTCCTGCACTCATGCCGCCGAATCGAAGAGCGGTCGTAAGCAAAGCTGCTGTTTTTCCTTCATGAATAGCTTGTAATTCGTATTCGTTGAGTTGCTTTTTCTCTCCTTCTAAGTCTCTTACTTGTCCTCCTATTAAGAATTTGCTACCGCCTGTGATGGCTAATTCTTGTACAAAGTTACGTAGTGAATATGGAGAGCTTGGCTCTACAAGTGAAATCACTTGGAAAGATTCGGTGAGTAAGGCATCGCCGGCAAGAATGGCAATGCCTTCACCAAATTTAACGTGGCTTGTCGGTTTGCCGCGACGAAGCTCATCATTATCCATCGCTGGCAAATCATCATGAATGAGTGAATAAGTATGCATCATTTCGATGGCGCAAGCCGGAATCAGAGCCTTTGTTATATCGCCACCGCAAGCTTCTGCTGCGGCTAAGGTCAATACAGGGCGCATTCTTTTACCACCTGCGAACATGCTGTAGCGCATAGCTTGGTGGATGGTCGTTGGTTCCTCGTCTTCTTTTGGAAGCAAGTTATCCAACGTTTCATCGACTAGTTGGCAACAATTGTCGATGTATTCCTTCAATGATAATTCTTCACTCATGATGAAAGGGTAGATAATGCCCGCTAAAAATTAGCGGGAAATTAATAATTCAGCAATTTGTACGGCATTTAATGCGGCACCTTTACGTACTTGGTCGCCTACGACCCATAAAGTTAATGCATTATCGATAGCCAAATCTTTGCGCATACGGCCAACGTAACAGGTGTCACCATTGGTGCTGTCTAGTGGGGTAGGCCATACGATATTTGCAGGATCATCCATCAATTCTACGCCAGGTTTGCCGTCAAATGCTTTCTGAGCTTCTTCTACGCTAATTGGCTTTTCGAATTGAGCTGTTACGGAAATCGAGTGAGAACGATATACCGGTACGCGTACGCAAGTGCATGTTACCTTTAATTCAGGTAAGGAAAGAATCTTGCGCCCTTCGTTGAGCATTTTTAATTCTTCCTTGGTATATCCCGTATCGGTAAACGCGTCAATTTGAGGAATGAGGTTAAACGCGATTTGGTGCGCATAAACCTTTTTCTCTACCGGGTGACCATCTACGATAGAGCGTACTTGTGATTCTAATTCTGCAATGCCTTGTTGACCACTGCCTGATACGGCTTGATAGCTGGAGGCAATTACCGTTTTAAGACCAAACTGCTCATGCAATGGGAATAATGCCATCAAAGTGATGATGGTGGTGCAATTTGGGTTGGCAATGATATTGCGAGGATGATTGAAAGCAGCTTCCGGATTGATTTCCGGTACTACCAATGGTACATCCGGATCTTGACGGAAAGCGGATGAATTATCCACGACTACGCAACCTGCTGCGGCGGCGATAGGGGCATATTTTAATGAGATGCCACCACCTGCGCTAAAAAGGGCAATATCGACATCATTAAAAGAGTTTTCCGTGAGCTCTTCTACCGTGATCATTTCGCCTCTAAAGGCGACCTGTTTACCTGCTGAACGAGCCGAGGCCAAAAGTTTAAGTGAACTTAATGGAAAATTGCGTGTTTCCAAACAGGACAAAATCTCGACACCAACCGCTCCGGTGGCGCCCACAATGGCTACTTTAGGTGCTTTGTTCATGATTGCGTAATTGGCGGGTTCTTATCCGCTCCGCGCGCATTGTAATGACTTTTTGAAAATAAGCAATATGTTTAGAAAAAATTGCCCGTTTATATGTGACAATAAAAAACCCCATTCCGATAGGAATGAGGCTTAAAAATCTATGTGAGATCGCCTTTAGATATATTTATGAATAATCGCGCGTTCTCGTAATTGGTTGACCCATTTTTTATAGCGTTCACTACTACGTTTCATGCGTACATGAGTATCAACTTGCTCTTTCACTTTGGAAAGTGGTGGTGCCGGTGCATATTGTTTTTTCTGCACGACTAGAATAGTAAAACCTTGCGGGCTAATAAGTGGACCAACTATTTTACCAATTTCCGAGTCAAAAATAACGGTGGAAACTTCCGGCGATAAAGATGATCGTTTTACCATTGGGGCTTGGCCACCATCGGTAGCATTCATGTCTTCGGAATAACGCTTGGCGAACTCTTCAAATTGCTTAGGATCTTTGTTTAGTTCTTCAACTACAATTTTTGCTAACGCTAATTGTTCTTCAGGCTGTACGCTTAAATCTGCCGAATACGCAGGAATGAAGATTTTTTTGAATTGAACCTGATCTTGGGTGATGTCTCTTAAATCATGTTTGATTTTGGCATATTCCTTCTTGATTTCATCAGGTGTAGGAGGGATGCCGTCATCATATTTCATTTGGCGCATACCTTCGATTTTAACATTACGCTCTGTTATTTCACGGTGCCCACGGATAGTCATGTTGCTTCTTCTTAAGTTCTCAAGAAACAAATCACGATTGCCATTAAAGGTGGACATAATGATGTGATTAATACGTTGATCGATTAAGTATTCCGGAATTTGGCGACCGGATTTTTCAAAATCATTAAGCACTAATTCGCGATCAATCAAATCATTTAGGATAGCTTCCTTTGCGATAGCAAGCTGTCGTGTAAACTCGGGACCTTGACTTGGGTAAACTGTGGCAAGTTGCTGATAAACCGTATATAGGAGGAAGCTTACTTCGTTTGTAGTAATAGGTTTGCCATTGACGGAAGCCGCTACACGGTTGAGCACCGGCATGCCTGTTAATTTGGCGGGGGCGTTTGGATTCTTTACTTCCTTAGATTTGTCGGGAGTAACTGTTGTTACGTCTTTGTTTGGTCTAAGTTGTACGTCTTTGGGTAAAGATTCATTTGGTGTCTGGGCGTTAGCGACCACGGCACAAGCTAATAACGGAAGAGTCAGGTATTTGGATAGAAGTGTCATATAAATCAATCGTGCCTATTTTAGAAATAGTTTAGAATGTCTATGATATGCTTACAATATCTTTTTAGGTATGTATGATAGACAAAGCGATTACAAAGCTTTTATTTTTTATAAAAATTGGTAAGGTGAGGTTATGAATTTCGGGGAGAACGTTATGAAAGGTCTTTTGCATGCTTCTCGGATTTCTAATATGCCCACCATTTTGACAAATGCTCTTGTTGTTTGTTCGTTTTCTTTGGGATTTGATGCATGGAATACTTGGGTTTATGTTATTTGTGCTATCATGGGGTTCTGCTTTTATTTGGCAGGGATGTGGGGCAATGACCTATCTGATTTTCATTGGGATTCTCGGTATAAACCATCTCGTCCGTTGCCTGAAAAATTAATCAGTCCGTCTTTCTTGCTTTTTTTAATGGTTGTGGTTGGTACGGTAGGTTCTCTTTTTTATCTCTACTTTAGTTGGTCTCAGGTGCTACCTCTTCTCGTTTTATGGGCGAGTATCGTTTTATATAATCAATTTCATAAATATTGGAGTGCATCTCCCTTGCTTATGGGTGCTTGTAGAGGGGCGTGGGTTTGGTGTGCTGCTACTCTTGTTTCCATGTGGAAAGATGTACCGATAAGCTTTGATTTATATAGTTACATGATTTCATTGGGCGTCTATACGGCTTTATTGACCACTATTGCTCGCCGCGAATTACATTCGCATAAAGCCCATTTATGGGTCAAAAGGCTTTTAGGAGGAATGTGCGTATTTGATGCGATATGGCTCATTGGTGTAAATTGGTTTTTTGCCTTAATAGCAATTGTTTGTTGGTGTATTTCTTTTTATTTGCAAAAAATGGGGATGAGATCAACATAGGTTTGGATTGAAATTTTGAATTATCGTTTTATTATTAAGTCGAGTAAGAAAATATGAGTGAATTAATTGACAAAATAGGCCCTTTGTTTTGGGTGTTGTGTGCCTTTTCTGCTTACGCATTAGCCATTTTGGCTGAACGTCTTTTGTATCTGCATCGTATTCAGATTAATGCCGGCGATTTCTTGTGTGGTATAACCAAATCGGTTCGGGCCGGTAAAATTAATGAAGCTTATCATGAAGCTAGTGCTTTGCCCGGGCCTATGGCTCGAGTAGTGGAAACCGTATTAAAACATGCTGATTTACCTCGCGAAGAATTAAGAGGTATAGCTCAAGATGCAGCTCAGCTTGAAGTTTTTCATGTAGAAAAGCATTTGCGCGGTTTATTGGTAGTAGCTACGGCTAGTCCTTTGGTTGGTATGCTTGGTACGATGATGGGATTAATGCAGTTTTATGCTCAACCTGGGATTTTAAATGGAGCCTCTCCTACGATTACAATGTCTGATGCTATTTTTCAGGCTTTGCTTAGTTCTGCAATGGGGTTATGTGTAGCGATACCTGTTTATTTATTTTATTGCTACCTTAGCGCTAAGATACGACAAGTGATTTTTGGTATCGAACGTGTTGGAGTGGAATCTGTTAATATTGTTTGTGACGCTAAACGTCGTGATGCCGTAGTTGTTTCTGAAGAAATATCTTTAGATGATCAATTTTTAGAAGATTAAATTATGGTGCTAAAAACAAGGTCAGATTTACCTACGTCAGTTTTATTTTTGCTCCTTGCTGTAGGTTTGGATTTGGTTGTTTTGATTTTTGTGCTGACTATTTTGACATCTCGAGTTGGGATGGAATATGGTTATGAGATTAAATCCGCCTCTTCACGTTATGTGATGAATGTATCCCCTGATGCTATTTTTTTATCTGTGACGGCCGGTGAAAAGCCCGAGTTTTTTATAGGAAACAGACGAATTGACGGAGGGATGTCCGGTGTATCTCGGGAGCTTGATCATTTGGTAAAAGATGCTAAAGATTCCAATTCGGAGCGCGTCACTATTGTGTTGAATTTAGATGGGACAGTGAGCAGATACTTGGAGCAAGATTTGGTCGATTTAGTTTTATCTAAGGGAATGAACTGCGCCATTGCCGCAGGGCCTAAGTATAATTATTAATATATCGTGGGAATAAGGACAAAACGTAGTTGGCGAAAAAAGATACTCGATAGTCATATGGGGTTAACCTTTGACTGGCGAGCTACCGGCTTGCGCCCCTGGCGCGTCTTAATATGGTCGTTGCTAATCTTTGTGGCCATGATTACTTTCTTATTCATGATTGATGTAAAAGTGCCTTGGTCACAAGCTCAATCTCAGCAGGCGGGGTCTGTGCTGCTTTTGCCAAAGGATAATCCTATTTTGGAGCATTTGATCGCCCGTAAAACGCCTTTGCCTACCCGTGGGCCCGTATGGGCTGATCCGGTAATGTCGGGGTTAGGTGATCAAGGTTTTTGTCAATTAATCAAAGGTTTGGATTTACGTGATACGCCTTTAAAAGATTGGAATACGGATACCTTTAAAGTTGTCGATCCGGTGCTTTGGTCTAATGATGTGCTCCTAGAATGGTGGGGCAAAGATTTAAAGGATATATCGGGGATGCAGGCTGTTTGCATTCCTGTTATAAGTTTATGCACGCCTGAACTAAAAGCTAGAATCACATCTCAAGGCAAACGTGACGTATTTTCCAAATCTACGGATTTGACCGGATCAAAGAGCACATTTTTGCTATCGGTGAACGAGTGGGGTGTGCCTAAAGAGATTGTTTTAATCGATTCATCCGGTAACGATGAAGCTGATGTCTTTGCTCGGGATTTTGTGAACTCTCTTCGCTGGGCGCCTTCTTCCGGTATCAAGTCGGGTACAATATCTATAGAATGGGAAAATAAAGAAAATTAGACAATGATGGAGCTTGATCAATTTATTTTATCGCTTTTCTTTATTGGTTTGGCAATTGTGCTGATTGCTGCGTTGATTGGATTTACCACAAATCGTTGGCAAAATTTCAGAAGATCAAAACGTCAAATTCGTTGTCGCATTTGCTCTCACCGATATATGGACCATAAAAAAGATAAGATCTCCGAATGCCCTAATTGTCAGGCAAAAAATAAGCGCTAAAAAATCCCCTCATTGTTACATGAGAGGATTAGATAAAAAAATTTAGTAAATCCTAAAGGATTCTTCGTCGAGTGGGATAGAACTATCAAAATTTTGTTCATCTCCACCATGAGTGCCAATTTCTTCTCTTACATAAAGTACATCGACTTTAGTGCCTTGACCTTCGGAAGAACGATAGGCGATGCGTGGCTTTCTTATAACAACCGTATTACCTCCCATTTTTGCTGCTTCGGTCTTAAAGTAATCCATTTGTTTTACGTCTAAGTCGGAAACATCTAAGGTTTTGCCGGCAGGCCCCTCAAAGTGTCCCACATTGGCGTAGTCACCGAGAGGAAAGGAATCCATAATCAAGACATCATTAGCAGCTACCGGTGCTTTAGAAGCGCTTGTGACAACGGGCTTCCATCCACCTACACCACTTGTATTAGTGCAAGAAATAAGAGTTGAGCTAAGAACCAAACCAATGCAGAGAGTCAACTTTTTCATAATGGAGCTTAATGATTGAATTAATAGTCTGATACGGGAAGGAAAATGCAGCGAAAGATTTCATCGCCATTGTTGAAAATTCGTACGACGATTTGATCGGGGGATCGATCTACACAGTAAGCATCGTGATCTTCAGGTACGGTCGGCGTAAATCGTCGCTGATGTCGTACGGCAAAAACATGTTGTCTAAAAACGCCAACGATAGCGTGATTGCTCATCTTGACGATTGAGTAATAATCACTTGTAGGTAACGGTAATGTCGGTGGGTTCTTTATCGTTTTCACAACAAAATCTTAAAATATTTTAGTGAATTGTCTAATATCATTTGTGGCATTGATTAACAAAATGTTAATCTTCTCTGCCAAGCATTGATCGGGTTTCTGAAATGGTGGTCGCTTGATGTTCACCTGAGCTCATGATGACAGGACGCTCAAAGTTATTTTTTTTCTCTTCTACGAAAGCATTTTGCTTTGTTTGGAATTGCTTATTAAAACCCTCATAAGACTTATTTTGTTGTGCTGCTACTTTTGTTTCAAAAGACTTATTTCTATCTTCCCATGTTTTGGTAGATACTCCCTTAGCCTTAGTGATAAATTCCGGTGTGGAGAGATTTCCTTCTTCATAGGATTTATTGCCTTTCCATGCGGCTGTTTCAAAGTTTTTGTCGAAATCCTTGTACGTTTTGGTATCGAATTTTTCCGTTTTAAATTCCTTACGTGCTAACGGATTTCCTTTAGGGTCAAATTTGTCTCCTTCAAAAGCGCTCCGTTTGTCAGAAACGACGGTTAAATTACCAAAAGCGTCCTTTTTATAGCTAAAGCCTCCCTCTAATCTTTTGACGAGTGATGGCTCATTAGGGTTTTTTTCTAAATGGTTTTTGGTTGTACGTTGTGCGCAAGAGCATAGTAAGGCTCCAAAAACGACTAGGGAAAGGGGCAAAATACTCATACAAGGTGACTTATTTCACTCCAATTGTACATATTTTGAAAAAAAGGCAAACAAAAAGGTGTTGCCGTGAATGACAGCAACACCTCAAAAATAGGCACATTAGACAAGTAAAGAGAGCTTACTTGGTAAGTGCGGAAACGGATTCCTTAAGTTCTTTGCCAACTTTGAACTTCACTACGGAACGAGCTGGGATAGGTACGTCTTTACCAGGGTTCTTTGGGTTACGACCTACTTTAGGCTTAACTTCTTTGATGTGGAAAGTTCCGAAGTTACGAATTACTACGCGATCGCCGGCAGATAATGTTTCAGAAATAATGTCAACAGCACGTTGAACGATATCGAAAACTTCAGTCTGGGTGAAATCGGTTTCTGCGCTGATCTTATTGACGAGGTCTCTTTTTGTAAGTGTATTTGCCATAATGAATCTTACTAAATGATATGAATGTGAGATTTGTATAGACTAGGAAACTCTCTTTGTCTCGTAAAAAATTGAAATTTTTTGGCATCAAGTGATTTTTTTTGAAATTTGTCGTTTTTTGTTGATTTTTCTTGACCTATGAAGTTTTTAAGTGACATTTTTTCACGCAGTGTCTCGAAATATAAAACGATCCAAAACATCATTATCCATCGAATTATCATCTGATGAAGTAAAAGCCTTACTTGAGCTTTTGCGATCACGTAATTTTGAATCTAAATCGATTGATTATACTCAATTTGCTTATTCGGGTGAAAATGTACAGGTGTCTGTGTATGAGAAAAAAAACAGGCTTGTCGTACAAGGCAAGGGAATGGATGATTTTATCGAGTTTTCACTTGAGCCGTATGTGACAGGGGTCTTGGAGCATACGTTGGTTGCTCATACGGAATCAGCCGCTAATTCATCCATGGCTACTAGTGAGGAACAAACACCTCATTTTGGTGTAGATGAAAGTGGTAAAGGTGATTATTTCGGTCCTTTAGTGATTGCCGGTGTGTATGTAAATGCGGAAATTGCCAAAAAATTACGTTCATTAGGAATATGCGACAGTAAATTGGTGAGTACTTCTTCTAAAATACGTTCCTTGGCTAAACAAATCAGAGCTGTGCACGGTATTCAATATCAAATCGTGAGTGTTGGCCCTGAGCGATATAATGAATTATACTACAAAATGAATAATTTAAATCGATTCTTAGCATGGGGCCACTCCCGAGTAATAGAAGAATTGATTAAATTAGTCCCGGACTGTCCTAGGGCTTTGAGCGACCAATTTGCAAACCCTAAAGTATTGCAACAAGCTTTGGCTGTGAAAAATATACACATTCAGCTTGATCAACGAACAAAGGCTGAAAGTGATGTAGCCGTGGCAGCTGCCTCTATTTTAGCCAGAGAGCGTTTTGTTAATTGGATGGATCAAGCAAGTGAAGCCGGAGGGATAACCTTACCTTTAGGTGCGTCAAATCGCGTTATTTCTGCCGCTAAGGAAATTATTGCGAAACATGGTGAGGAAATGTTGCCAAAGGTAGCTAAAATGCACTTTAAAACGACCCAAACGGTTTTAGGACGTAAGAAAAAAGATTAATTAGAGCAGAGGGTTGCTCGTGGCGGTGCATACCTCTTCCATTTACCATCGCCAACGGAGACTACTTCAATGTAGACTTTGGATAGACCATGATGTTTTATGCCTAGTCGATCTGCGGTTTCTTCACTTAAATCAATAAGCCTATTTTTTACAAATGGGCCTCTGTCGTTGACGCGAACTAAGATGTTTTTACCTGTTTTTAATGAAGTAACACGTACTTCGCAAGGCAAAGGTAGCGTCTTATGAGCTGCATGAACATGCCATGATCTTACATTTTCTCCCAATGCCGTTTCACCGCTCCATAAGCCCCACATTGCCGTTTCATTGTAATGGGATGCAATGCCTGTGCATGAATAAGTAAGGGCCTCTTCAACACTCATTGGGCAATATCTATAACCCCCAACCGTATAAGGTTGATTTTTATAGCCTCGATAATCTTTTGATTTTGGGGAACTAGAGCAACTGGTAAGAAATTGTCCTCCTAATATCGTTAAAAGTGTCACATACACGAGTTTCATGCTTCGAGTTAGAGTAAAGGGAGCTTAATAATTGTTCAATTCGATTGATGATTTATCATTTGAAATAGGCTTGATGGGCCAATGATTTGTCATATTTCATAAAATGAATGGCATTTTATTGTCGAAAAGGCAAGCAGCCTTGATGCTCGGTTGGCGTTTTGATACCTTAACGTGTGACGGGCTGTTTAGCACGAATGTCATTTTTTATGAAATTTAGACACCTTACTTTAGACGATCGAGAAGCAATTGCTCGTATTGTTTCTGCCAGTGGCTATGAGGGAGAGGATTATGTTTTTTCCTGTATGTTTTTGTTATCCGAGGTAGAGGAACACTATGTGATGACCTTATATGATCATTTGGCTATTGTGAAATTTAAGTTTGAAAATTGTACCCAATATTTGCCAATCTGCCGTCCTGAAGATGCCTGCCAAGTGATTTCATTGATACGAGAGGATTGTCAAGAATCCGGGCACCCTCTAATGATCACCTACATTGAAGAACGCTTAGCTCAAGCGATTGAGAAAGCCTATCCGCAACAATTTACCATACGACCCATGGGACGTTATGATGATTATATATATGCCATTAAAGATATGGCTGAAATGTATGGAACATCTAATCGTTTTAAAAGGCAGTGGGTTAATAGATTTGAAAAGACTTATTCAGATTATCGATTGGATTCCGTTACGACGGAAAATCTTCATTTGTGCTCAACTGTATTAGATCGTTGGATTGAAATGAAAAAACAACATGCTCGTTTTTTGGATGATCTCGATTTGAATCTTTGTAGAAAGGCAATTGAACAATTTTCAACTCTTCAGTTGTCAGGGAAATTATTGATGGTCGGTAATGAGCCGGTTTCCTTTATGATATATGATTATATTCGCCCGAATATGGTCGTTGGTTTGTTTGAGAAGACTGATTATACGTTTTTGGGCGCGGCGCGCATGTTGGAGCATTCTTGTGCGATTGAATGGGCAAAAGAGGGTGTGGAGTGGTTTAATTATGGAGATGATAATTTTAGTGAGGCTCTTAAACAGACGAAAAAGAATTTGCACCCAAGCCGTATGATTGTAAAATTTGAAGTGGTAGAGTAATTTTATTATGTCTGATGTTTGGCAAAATCGACAAGTAGCGGGATTATGGGAAAGTGCTTTTGGTGTAAGCTACGAGTATGTAAAAGAACAATTATCTCGCGTACCCGATGAGTTTGTGACTCTTTCCTTTGATCGGGATATATTGGACGCCATGGTTTATAGCTTTCCTTGCCAATGGGGTATCAAGGGTGAAAAGATTAAATCTGTTTATACTTTCGGTTTTGCTGCACGAGTGGACGTTCGGGGAAAAGGAGTAGCATTGAAAACTCTCAGTAAACATTTTGATATACTACGAAAGCACCAAGTAGGCTTGTCGTTTTTACAAGCCGAATATCCTGGTCTTGTCGCCTATTATCAAGAAAAAGCTCAATATAGTTTTACAGAAAAAATATCAGTCCGAAATTATCAATACTGTGCATCATCAAACTCGCCATCCATTAATAAGCTAACACCAAGCCAAGCTTATGAAGCTGCCTTTTCATTACTAAAAAGGCGCGATCAATGCATCCTCCCTGATCGTGAATCTTTTGAAAACGCCGGTATGTATACCGAGTTTATTGGGGTATCAGCTCCTGATGGTTCGATGTCCGGAGTATTAGGATTAGATCGTAAGACAAAAGATATTTTTATTCTATCAGCAAGCGATAAATATTCAGAATCAATCCTTGCTCATTATTATATGGGAATGGCTAACATTCAGGAATGTGAGATAGAGCGACCCGATGAAAATGGCTCGCAGCTGAGAAGAGGATGTTGTCGAGTGATCAATCCTAGCTTTTTAAATGAACATGCTCATCTTTTAAGTGGTTTTTATCCTTCGTTTAATTTGAGTGATCAATTGATTTCGGATAATAACCGTATGATAGGTAAGAGTGTTAATACGACTATCCCGCGAGTATCAATAAACGAGCTGACCCGACATATTGTCTCATATTTGGAAATGCCTTTAGCCTATTATTGATATCACCGGATCTTCAAAACTCCTTGAAAAAATTTGATATTCTCCGATTGATATATTATCTATACCTTTATGAAACCCATCCCTTGGATCTCAGCTATACTCATTATGGTTGGATGGCTCATCTATTTGGGAATCGAGGTAAACCCTTTTGTAAGTTGGGAGAACTTCTTTCTATTTCTTCTTCCCACCGGTGCTTTCCTTTTGGTATCTATCTATTTAAGTATTATGGAGTTAATAAAAATAATACGTCACAACAAGAAGGGTTCTCCGATATAATCGGTGGATGAAGCCCAAAGCTAACGATTTATTTTCCAAGCCAGATTCAAAAAATCATGCAAGCCCTATAAATAAGTTGAGCATGGAGGAACGTATTCCTACCATGCCCATAATGTTTAATCGAATCTTTAGAATAAACAAATCCACCCTCACTTCTCAAGGCAAATGTTGGCATGTTGACCATTTTCCTATAAAAACTTCATGCTGTCCTCAATGTAAGCATGATGGAGTTAAGTTTTATGACCATTATTTCAGAAAGGCTCTATATCATTCCGGCGGGCAAACTCGCTTGCTAAAAATTAAATCTAAACGATATAGGTGTTTGAAATGCAATTATTTGTTCCGACAACCTATTGAAGGATTATAAGGTAAAAAACGAAGTTGTCAAAGATGGAGAAGCTTGATTGCGAGACAAGTTTCATTAGGTGTTTCCCATAAGGATGCAGCAAAGTTATTTTCTTGCTCGGAGTTCTTTGTGCAGAGTACTCTTAAGGAATGGTGCTCCAAAAGATGTCGAGAGATTTTAAGTTACGATGCCCCATTGATGATTGGTATTGATGAGCATAGCATTCATAAGGGACGTAAGTTTGCTACAAGCATTGTCGATATGGGTAATCATCGCGTTTATGATGTTATTGAAGTAGTAGTGCTAATAAAATTGAATCATTTTTAATGCGTTATAAGGGGAGAGATAAGGTGAAGGTTGTTTGTATGGATTTGAGCTCTCCTTATCGAGCCATGGTGCGAAGGTGTTTTCCCAATGCTAAGATTTTGGCTGACAGATTCCACGTTATCAAGATGATCAATCATCATTTCATGGAGTTTGCCAAGAAAGTGGCTGAACAAATTAAATGGAAACGTCCCTTTCTTTATGCTCTGCGAAAAAAGAGATCAAACTTAGGTAAACATGATCACCAAAACTTACAAGCTCTCTTTGCCAAGCATGAAGTTTTGCATGTTTGTTGGCAATTTAAGGAAGATTTAAACGGCTTATTAAGGATTAAAAAACAAAATGTTAGAGAATGTAAACGTAATATCACGAAATTAAAAGCCATGTTAGAGCAATTAAAACATGAAGCACCCGAAGAATTGAAAAAGATAGGGCAAACAATTAGTAATTGGTTTGCACCGATCATAAGAATGTGGCGTTTTACAAAAAACAATGGAATTACGGAAGGATTTCATCGGAAAATGAAATTAATTCAGCGAAGAGCACATGGGTATAGGAACTTTGAAAATTACAAACTAAGAGTCCTAATTGAATGTGCCGGAATTGATTGGACTAAGGAGAAAAATTTGCGTTCCCACCGATTAGCGTGTTGACCCAAATATGCTAGAGTGGCAGAGCCAAGCAAAATAAAACGAGCGGGCTACTTTTGTAACTCGCTCGTTTTTAATTTAATAAAGTGGCACGTCCTACTGGATTCGAACCAGTGACCCACTGCTTAGAAGGCAGTTGCTCTATCCAACTGAGCTAAGGACGCATTTGAATGCGAAAGGAAAATACCTAAAAAAATTGTCGATGACAAGACAATTCTATTTCATAGAGTGATTCGCATTGCATCAAAATAAATGTTACCCAATAATGGTATTAGAGAATTTATTGATTTTTAGATATTTTCTGCTCTATCAAAAAAATGGCACTCATATTTTGCAGTCCATTAAATATGAGCAGACAATCAACACAATCAATACTGTATTAGAACAAATTTGGTATCATCTATGTTAAAAGGAAGTAAGCAATCGATATCCTACTAACTTCAAAACACTATTTAATATCAGCTAGAATATCGTTGATTTTATAAATGATAAAACCTCGCGTTTTAGCGAGGTTTTGAAAAAAATGACAACTATTAAAATTATTTAACCGATTGCTGACCTCCCGCTGGGGAAACAGCTTCCGGTGAAGTTGGCGGGCTTAAAGGAACGCGTGAAATGAAGCTTTCAGCAAATCCTGTAGGCATTGAGCGTGTAATAATACGAGGTGTATCCGAAGAAGGATCTGAAGTTGTAGTATTGTCAGAAACTACAACAGGAGTTAAAGGATTGTCGGGAGCAATACTCGCTAAAGTCACTGCTAGTGTGTCAAAATCAAGAGGTAATCCCACACAAGTATTGATTTGTTTTAATTGCTCAATAATCGCCGGTACTGAAGCAAATGGAGTAGGGTGTGAAATTACTGTCGTTTTTGCTAACGCTTTAGCTCTTTCAGCATCTACAGGGGTTCCGTAGCTCATGATTGCAGCGTTTAATGCATCAGGTGCATAGTTAGGAAAGCTTTTTACAACGTCTCTGAGGTATTGGTGAATTACTTGCTCAGGTACTTTGTCTTGATGAGCTTCTGTTAAAATGGTTGTGAAATCTGTAAAGTTGATTGTTGTTTTACCTTTGTTGTCGGTAATGAATTTATCTACTAATTCACGATATTTAGCTGCTGATTTAAGCTCTGCAGGGGTAAGGGCGCGCTGAGTTACTACAGTTTTCGTAGTAGGCTCTTGTTCCGTGTTATCTTTTTTGTCTTGAGCTGATGCGCTTAGAACGACGCTAGCTAAGCAAAAAGTGCTCATAGCAATGGAAGTAAATGATTTTTTCATAACGGTTAGAGGCTATAATTTATTGCAGCTTATGAATACTTCGCCATGCTATCTGCTAGTATGCTGGAAATCAAGAAATAATTGTTTAAATAGTTTTTTTGTCAGATATATGACGTGAAAAATAGATGATTGCAAATTTTGATTGAGGGATGGCGATTCTTTGATAATGTCGCATGCATGAAATTGAGATCATTGATTTGTCAAATGACCGCTATGTTCATCAGTGGGAGTGCTTTAGCTGATTATGTAGCATATCCTGATCAATCGGATTCTTTGACTGATGCTTCGTATGCTGATTCAGGCTATGATGCCAGCCTATCTGCTTCGGATTATCATGGGCCTTATTTATCTAGTAGTCAAAATCCGAAAAGTTATATTCCTTCTCAGCTGCAAATGGAATATCTCGGACATATGGGGTATAAAGGTGGCCGAGGTAGTGCCAAATTGACCTCGATGGGAGTACAGTTTAATTTATTTGGGCATAAAGGTAATAAATTTGCCATGCACAGTGATGTAGGTTTTCGTATGGCGTGGTTTGATTCAACCGGAGATGGATGGATGGATGAGAATCGCTTTTACACTGTAGTTTTAAGAATGAATGGTGAGTATTCTCTTACTCAAAAGACTTCTTTAGTCATGGGATTTAATCCTCAAATATCTACTGATGGTGACACATGGACCGGTAAAGCCATTTATTTTGGTGGGTTTTTAGGATTTAAGAGCGAATGGAGTTCAAATTTGAAGTATGGTTTTGGTTTGAGCTACTCGCCTCAATTCGGTTCTTCTCCTTGGTTGCCATTTATTAGTTTAAGTTGGCAGATGAATAATAAGTGGAGATTGGAAATGGAAGGTACGCGTTTAGCTATGTTGCAAAAGGTATCTGATGGATTTACTTGGGGACCTTTTGTTGGGATTGTCACAGGTGCTTGGTCTGTAAAACATGATCGTAGTACACGACAATTTCAGTGGACATCCGGTGTTGCAGGTATTTCCTCATCGATAGGTTTAGGTAAATGGGGTACATGGAGACCTCGTTTGACATCAGACCTTGGTTTCAGCTTTAGCAACGTAGGGAAGATTAATACTTCTACAGGCCGTCACGAGATCTATAAGCGCAATTATGATTCAGGTTTTTATATGCGTTTAGGTTTGCAATTCGGATTCTAATAATTCGTTTATGAAATAACCCTCTATTTCCGTTCGGTGAATAGAGGGTTATTTTTTTCATATACTGTGCGAAATTATTTAAAAGGTTTTTCGTTATCAGGCGTACGCTCTAGCGAGTGATTAAATCTCTTTTCAAAGCTCGGTTTATGGGCCTGTACCTTTTGTTGGAATTTATCCCATGACCATGATTCTTTTGGGGTCCAGCCTTTTTCTGCCAGTGCCATTGCTCTGGGATATGCTCGATAAAGTACTTGATCCATCGTAGGGAGATATTCCGTCCACATCGTGCAATGGACTCCTACGATATGATCGTTTTGGTCTTTGGGTAATTTATATGTTGGATCTAAATTGTAGGCTTGTTCTAGGGTTATTCTACCCATCCAGCCACGATTATTATGTTGTGGTAATTGGGGATAATCAAAATAACAGTGCTCGCCCGGAGCTAAGATCAGTTTGAGTCCTGCCTCATGTGTGTGTTTGATTGTGGATGGAGTCTTACCCATGCGCCAGGTAAATACGGTTTGCCCTTTTTTATAGATAGACGCATTATCTTCATACCAGAATTGAGGTTCTTTGCCTCGTTTAGCGAGCATTTGGGTCATTGTCTCAAAGAAATCGCGCATTTGATCATGGCAATCTTTCTGATTTTTCTTTGTGCGTGCCTCTTTACATAATGGGCAGGTTTGCCATTTGTCAGTGGGTGCCTCATCACCACCTAAATGTACGATTTTTGAAGGGAAAATATCTTTGAGTTCATCAAAAACGGCTCCCATGAACTTCAGACCTTCTTTTTTTTGTGGGCAGAGTAAGTCTTTGCTGACCCCTGCTGTGGTGCGCACCTTTAATCCCGGCTCCGGTGAACAAAAAAATTCAGGATAAGCTGCCGCTAATGCTTGATTATGGCCCGGTACGTCAATTTCAGGAATTACTTCAATCCCTCGATCTGCGCAGTATTTAACTAAAGCTTTTAATTCTTCTTTAGTATACATCCCTTCGGAGGGAGTTTTGTTACCTTCCATTTCTTCTCGTTTTGACGAAATGGTTTTAAGTTTGGGGTATCCGGGGATTGGGAGTCTCCAACCTTGGTCATCCGTAAGGTGGATATGTAGTTTATTGAGCTTGTAGAAATGCATCGTATCTACAAGTGTTTTGATATCTTTCATTGGCATATAATGCCTTGCCACGTCAATCATCATCCCTCTCCATGGTAGTGTGGGTTGGTCGGAAATGATTGAAGTAGGGATACCGTCAGGGCTAGTTTTTAATTGGTCAGAAAGTTGCTCAAGAGTGACAATAGCAAAGCTTTTACCCACAGGAGTTGAATATTCAATAATTGATCCTTTAGGTGTTAAGGTGAGTTTATAGGCTTCAGGGCCTAGCTGAGCATTTTTTTTCTCTTGTATTATATTGAGTTTTTTGGTGATCGATTGGCTTAATTTGATGTTAGCCGGTTCGGGGATAATTTGATATTGAGCCAATGAAACTTGAGCTAACAATGCTGTTGATAAACCCAAGAGTATGGAAAGACGCTTCTTCATAATATGTATAGTGATCAAACATATTCATTACGGAAGAGAGTGACTGTTCTTTCACTATAATCTTAACTTTAATTTGAATTATAAGCGATTGTTTTGCCTGTAACTATAATAATTACGCATTTTAGACTCAATAGGCTTTCCTACGATCATGTGATCTAAAAAATTGATGCTTAATAATTCGGAAGCTTCTTTAATTTTTCTTGTTGTTTCGTGATCGGCACGGCTTGGTGTTGGATCTCCGCTAGGGTGGTTGTGTGCTAAAATAAAACCGTAAGCATTATGGATCACGCACGGACGTAAAATATCTCTCGGATGAGCTATTGATTCGTTAAGTGTGCCTATTGATATATCAATGTCTTTAATTAAGCGACATTTTGTATCTACTAATAGTACTTTAACGGTCTCCTGTTCTTTCCATCTCATATCGGGCGCCAAATAGTCATAAACTAAATCTGCACTGGTAAATGGAGTTTTAATAGCCGTTTCTTGAATCGCTCTTGCCCCTAATTCAAATGCAGCGGATAAGGTGGCGGCCTTTGCTAAACCTATCCCCTTGCATAGTTTAGTGATTTCCGGAGCTTCCATACGTCCCAAAGCATCAAGTGAGCCAGCTGCGGTGATTAATTCCGAGGCAAGACTCAATACATTTTTTCCTTTGATACCGGTTCTTAGAAAGATGGCTATCAGTTCTGCATTATTTAAGGAGGCTCTGCCTAGTTTGGCTAATTTTTCTCTTGGATAAAATTCTTCAGGTAGTTCTTGGAGTTTAGTTGTCATATATTAATAGCAAAGTTGTCCTGTAGAGATGATTGCTTGGGGTAAAAATTTAATAGTATCGCCGGCGGTAAAAGTTTGTTCCGTTGACTGTAAGTTGCTTAATGCTATCTCTGAGGCGCGTCCACATAAAAAAGCGCTTAATACGCCTGCTACCAAAGGTGATTCACCTTGGGCGCACCAGCCTGCACATACTCCGGCTAAGACATCTCCTTGTCCTGCCGTTGCCATGGCGGGGCCTCCACTTATATTATAATAGAGGGGTTGGTTGTGTTGTGTGATCAGGCTTCTAGCTCCTTTGTAAATGACGGCGGCATCGTGCTCTTGGCAGAATTGATCAATAATTTCCGCGCGGCTCGACATCGGTGTTATATGAGGTAGTAGACTTGCCATTTCTCCGGGGTGAGGAGTAGCCAGCACGTGTTTACCTAGTCGCCATTTTTCTTCCGCTACCATATTGAGACCATCTGCGTCTAAGACGACCGGTGTTCCTAGGCTTAGAATAATTCGTATAGCTTCCCTATTTTCCGATTGGATTCGACCTAAGCCCGGGCCAATCAGAAATGCACTAAATTTTTTAATGTCGATATCATGATATGATCTGATGGGGCTAACCATGATTTCCGGTGGCATGATTGCAGATAATATAGGGTAGTCTTCCTCTAGAGCGTGTACTGTTACTAATCCTGCACCTGCTCGTAATGCTGCTTCACTGCATAAACGGGCTGCTCCTAACATTCCTCGGGAGCCGGCGATAATTCCTACATGACCTTTTCTGTTTTTATAATCATCATATGGTCGAGGAGCTAAAAAAGGTGATAGCATGGTAGAGCCGGAGACTTTAGTTGCATGTAGTGATTGAGGTGTAAGCCCAGTTAATGGTATAGGCCAAATACGCCCTACATGTAAAGTGGCCGTATCTTCAAGTAGTCCACATTTTACAGTACCGATACAGCCAGTGAAATCAGCCTCGACCGAATCTAGTGCCGGAATGCCTGTGTCGGGATGAACTCCACTTGGTACATCGATTGCAACTACCCGTACACAAGCATATTGACTACGTAAATAGTTGATTTCCGAACATAGTAAGCCTAATTCGGAAGAGAGTTCACCTCTTGTGCTGGTACCGAGTAAGCCATCTAATAAAATAGTCTGCTTGTGTCTAGGGATGGCTACTTGGTGAATGTGCTGCGGTTTTGGATGTAGGGTGTGATATTGTTCCAGTAAAAGGTCTGACCACATTTCTTCAGGCCATGCGGATCTGATGCCGATTTCCCAACCATGATCTTGTAATATTCTTAGGATGGTTACAGCATCTCCTGCATTATTGCCTTTTCCTAGATAGGCTATGCATAATCCGGGAGATGGGAAATGTTGTAGAATAGCATCGGCTATTCCCGATGCTGCTTCTTCCATCAATTCTAAAGCGGAAGTTCCCGAGGTGATTAAGGCTTGTTCAGCCTCTTGCATTTGTTTAGCGGAGCATACTCTCATGGTGGTGTGAGTTTTGATTTACTCTAGTATGCCAAAAACCCACCGTCATTACAAGAATGAGGTGGGTTTTTGTGAGTTTATCTTTAGGAGAATAATGCTTTAGCTCATGCGGAAGGTAATGCGAGCTTTGGTCATGTCGTATGGTGACATTTCCATGCGTACTTTATCGCCTACGACGATTTTGATGAAACGCTTACGCATCTTGCCGGAAATATGGGCCAATACTTCGTGTCCACTTGCTAAACGTACTTTGAACATGGTACCTGCTAAAACAGCACAAACTGTGCCTTCGAGATCGATATGATCTTCTGCTGAATCCTGTTCTTCACTATTAGCATTTTTGACTTTGTTAACACGTGGTCCCTTACCGCGACCTCTACCGCCTGGGCGTCGACGTGGACCACCGCCTGGACGGGCTCCACCCGGACGTGGGCCACCTGGACCACCTGGGCGCTGACCGCCGGGACCTGCCGGACGTTGACCTCCCGGGCCGCCTTGTGCACCTTGACCTGCAGGGCGCTGACCTCCTTGGCCGGCCGGACGTTGTCCGCCTTGACCTGCTGGGCGTTGACCTCCCTGACCGGCAGGGCGTGGGCCACCTTGACCTGCTGGACGTGGACCGCCTGGACGGTTGCTATTGCCTGCAGGGCGAGAGCCGGATGGACGGGAACTAGAGTTGTTTCTATTTCCTTGTCCTCCGCTTGGACGTGAATTGGGGCGTGGATTTGAGTTAATATGCTTCTCCTTGTTAAATTTTTAGACGGGCGTGTCGTGCACGTTCGCGTGTGGTGAGTATAGAACGTTTTTTATGAAGCGCAAGCCCTGATTGCAACAAAATGGCATAAAAAACGTCAAAAATGCCATAAAAGTGACAAAAAGTGGTCTATTTTGAGGTAAAAAGACAAAAAATGATTGACTTTTATCCGAAAAAGCATTAGTAATGCGCTCCCGAATTGGAAGAATCTGGCAAATCAAGCCGGTAACCGATAACGAAGAATTTAAACCATGAAGACCTTCTCAGCAAAACCGCAGGAAGTAGAACGCAAGTGGTATGTGATCGACGCCGCCAACAAGGTGCTCGGTCGAGTAGCCGTAGAGGCCGCTAACATCTTGCGTGGTAAAAACAAGCCAATTTTCACTCCACACGTTGATTGTGGTGACTATGTCATCGTTATCAATGCAGATAAAGTAGTGCTTACTGGTAACAAGGAAAACGCTAAGATTTATACTCGTTTCTCCGGTTACGTAGGTGGTAAGAAAGTGGAAACTCCTAAAAAGATTCGTGCTCGCCGTCCACAATTGCTTGTGGAATTGGCAGTTAAAGGTATGGTTCCTCACAACCGTTTGGGCCGTGCACAATTAGGCAAATTGAAGGTGTACGCTGGTGCTGAGCATCCACATGACGCTCAACAACCTGTTACTCACAACATCTAACATAATAGGGAAACTTTACAATGAGTCAAACAACCCCATTTAATGCTACAGGTCGCCGCAAAACAGCCATGGCTCATGCTTGGTTGACAGAAGGTTCCGGCCGCATCACCATCAACGGACGTACATTCGAAGAATATCTTCCAACCGTACAATTACAAAACTCCGTGCTCACTCCTTTCCAAGCAACCAACACGATGAACAAGTTCGACGTGAAGGTAGTAACCAAGGGCGGTGGTATCCACGGTCAAGTTGGTGCTATTCGTCTTGCTGTTTCTCGCTCTTTGGTACAAATCGACGAAACTTTCCGTGCTCAATTGCGTGAATTCGGTCTTTTGACCCGTGACTCTCGCATGAAGGAACGTAAGAAACCAGGTCGTCCTGGTGCACGTAAGCGCTTCCAATTCTCCAAGCGTTAATTTGGAGATGCACGAAAGAATCGGCTTTGTCCATTCTATCGTCTTTTTCAACAGAAAGGCATCCTTGTTCAAGGGTGCCTTTTTTCTCATACTTCCCAATTAGTATCTTTGCGACGTGGTACTCGCATTTTCCGGGTAGAGAATTGGTGGGAGGATGAAATACCTTGGCAATGAATTGCTCATATATCCCTCGGTCAACCTTGAGTGTTGATCGAGGGATATGTTTTTATTTGTTTATGCATAAAAAAACGCCCTCAGTTGAGGACGTTTAGATATATGGAGTATTGATTGATGCCATCAATGCTTCTTAATAGCCTGATAAATGGATTCGGACATGATGGCATGTCCTTTATCATTGGGGTGCACATTATCAGGAATAAAGTCTACACTTCTTGGGACTGCTTTGTTTAGATCAATGACATTGCATCGATTTTCTAGGGCAACCTTTTTGATCGATGGAATTATTTCTTTGCAGATAATATCATTATCAATATCAGGCGATTTTGTGAGTGCCGGAATCGGTAAAAGACAATAAATGGTGGCCTGTGGGTTGTCTTTTTTAAGTTCATTGATCATCTTAGTATAATCCTTTTCAAAATCATTTTTGTGTTGCCAATTCTGTGCTTTTGAATCATTTGTACCTAAAGCGATCAATATAATGTCAGCATGGCAATCAATGGCGTATTGATATGGCTGATCATTGATAAGCGGGAGGTTTCCTTTGGAAAGCATTGTGCGTCCGCTTATCCCGTAATTATGAACTTTGTATGCTTCTCCAAGAGTATTTTGTAGTTGCGATGTCCATCGGTTTGCTTGAGATGAGGCTCCAACCCCATAGGTGATACTGTCACCAAGACATGCTATGCGTATAGGATTAGGATAAAATGTGTTTTTTAAGATGAAGTCCACGATTGGAGCCGGCTCTTTTAGACTATGAGGGTGGTGATTACCCGGTCTTCTAATTACTTGGATTGGACCGCCGGCTTTTCTGTATCGATTTTCAAAAATATCGGTATTTTCTGCCAAAGGCACGAGAGTATCTTCAGTTTTTGATACAAAGATGACCGGGATTTGATGTTTTGCTAAGATATGGCAAGTATCTATGGGGTTCTTAGCATATTTCATCGCTTCCTCATTAGTAAGACCATAAACTTTTAGTAGGGTGGACCAATCATCTTTGGATCCGGGTCCTTTAAATTTACCACCGGGCCAGCTTTTAAAATCGCAAACGGGATTATCAACATAAATAGCACCAATTTTTTCAGGATTTTGTGCGGCCCAATTAAAGGCAAATAATCCGCCACGACTAAATCCCTCTAAAACAGGAGTAAGAGAGTAATTTCTTTTCTCGGTCATGTGTCGATAGAAGGTATTCATGATGTTCATGGCTTCCGGTCCCCCATAGAGATTTTGCATATCAATATAAACAGCTGCAAACCCATGATTTAATAATTCGATATCAGCTTGTGGTTCGTGTCCGAAAAATTCAGTTCTCCAAATCCAAGGTTTACCTAGAGCTGCTTTGTGAGGTAGCACGATAAAAGCGTTTCTACCGTCGATGGTGAAGTCTAATTTTGTGAAGCCGTTCCATTGGCTTGTCTTATCATCTGGGAGTTTAGGGGATTGTTCTTCACTTCTGTATCCGGGGATTTCAGGGCGTCGGTGTCCCGTTTGGGTTAACCATTCATTTCTCCGTTTAATGATCCGATTATTAGCCTCATCGTATGAGGTGCCTTTTAGTAAGGGGATATTATTGTGAAGTCGTAATAGTGGAGTTAATTGTTTAATTACCTCTATAGCCATGAGGCGGTGACCTTCAGGATCGGGATGAACCTTATCACCTGCATAATTAAAGCTTGGGTTTTCTTTAGCTCTTTTTTGAATAGCTTTAATGAGCCCTGGACGTATGTTTATTACATTCCAACCCTGTTTTTTTTGTTCTGATAACCAATCGCCATATTTTTTTAGAACCGTATCATAGTCATTTGGCGTATTGATCGGATCAAATGGGAATGGTGTGATAAATATAATTGGTGTTTTGATAGCTTTCGCTTGTTTTTCGAGGCGCTTAAGTCCATTTTGCCAAGCGGTAAATCTGGATTCGTCGAAGTTTTGAAAAATTCCATCATTCATTCCATAACAAGCTAAAATGAGTGTTGGTTTTGTTTGTGTTAAGACATTGGTTAAGCGATCATGAATACATGGACGAGGGAATCTTCCTCCTGCATGTCCATTTTCACTAAGTCCTGAGACAGTTTCGCTAGGAACAGCCACATTAATAAAATCGGCATCTTTATATTTGGGTGTGGCTTGCATTGTTGTGGCTAAATCCGTTACCCAATGATTTGCAAACGTAATGCTATCGCCTAAAATAAGGATGGTTTCTTTTGCCTCTATTATAGATAAGCAAGATAGAAAAAATCCAAGTAATAGTGTAGCGAATGAGTTGATCAGCTTTATCATGATATATCGATAATTACGTATAGATAAAAATCTTCTATCATATCAATATCAAAAGAGACCGTTTAGACTTACATCTAAACGGTCTCCCCTCTATGTTTGCATACTACTAATGAAGAAGGTCGTTACTCATTTACCCTGTACTAATTGTTATTAAACTTTCTAGGATGTGTTCAACCTTGTTACGTGTATATTTTTATCATCGGGCTGGGTTTGCGTCTACGTAAAAGTGTTGGTATTATTTTTGAAATTGGGTTTTGTAGAAAATTTGAAAATTTCTCACAAGATAAGGATTATAAACGGGTTTTTATGAAATTGGATTGGTTTGTTTTTTGTTGATGTTATGTTAGAACTGTCAATTTCATGTGATTTATCAACAAAATGGCACATTTATCTATGGTATGGAGTGCCCGCTAAAATAGTATGGCAACGATACAATTGTTCAAGCAAAGTGACTAAAGCTAATTCATGTTGTAGGGTGAATTTGCTTAACGCTAATAAGTGATCGCATTTATCTCGAAGTTGTTGGGTATGTCCATCAGATGCACCGATGAGAAATGCTATGCGTTTGGTGGCATTCATTTGCCATTGTTTGGCTTTTTTGACCAATTGTTCCGTTGTCCACAATTCACCTCGTTCATCCATGGCTATTCTGAGGCAACCTTGGCTAGCTTCCAAAAGTCGGGCAGAAACATCTTCGGAAGAGCCTGCTTTAACGAGTTTGAGCTCGGTTTTTCCAAAAGGTTTGAGGCGGTCTAAATATAGTTCTACACCTTGTTTGGCGTAAGATAGAGCAGGTTTGCCTGCTGCAAGAATAATGAATTGCATAAGAATTATGAGGTGGGATTGAGCCAATCCAGTAATTTTTTTGCCCAAGGAAGTGATAATCCCTTAATAGTGGATATTTCATGGGGAGTGGCTTTTTTAATGTTGGAAATGCTCTTAAATTTTTCCAATAACAACTGTTTGCGTTTTTCCGACATTCCGGGAGCTTCATCTAGTAAGCTCTCTTTCATTCTTTTACGATACAGTAATTCATTATAACCATTGGCAAAACGGTGAGCTTCATCACGGATGCGTTGCATCAGTTTCAGAGCTCCGGTGCTATGAGGTAATACTAGAGGTTCAGATTGATGAGGGAAAAAGATTTCTTCTCTCTGTTTGGCTAGACCTACAATAGGCATATCGCCTAATCCTATAGCTTCTAGATCGGCTAATGCGGAAGAAAGTTGGCCTTTACCACCATCGACTACGACAAGATCCGGTACTTTGATTGGGGCTTTTCCTTCCGCGCTTAATTGTTTTAGCCATTGGTATAAGGTCTTGTCCGGTGGGCAAGTTTGAGATGCATGACTCTCCAATAAAATACGTGTATATCGTCGATTGATCACCTCAGACATCGAAGCGAAGTCGTTTTGACCCTCGACCGTGCGAATACGATATCTTCTATAAGCTTGGTTATCGGGTTTCCCATTTGTAAAGCGTACCATAGACGCTACGATGTGATTAGATGAAACGTTAGAGATGTCAAAGCATTCCATTATGTAAGGGGCTTGTTCCATACCAAGGGCTTCTCCGAGCTCAATCATGTCTTCTGTCGGCTTCACTGTTCCTGGTAAATCGGGGCTACCTTTTTGGAATCGTCTGGCCGGTTCGAGGATTTTAATAATATTATCCCGTATATCACGAAGTTGTGCTGCTTGCTCGAAATCTAATTTTTCGGCGGCTGACATCATTTCTTTTTCGAGCTGATCTAATACCCCTCGTTTTCCTGTTCCTTCCAAAAGTTTGATTGCTTGCTGAAAATTCGCTTGATAGTCAGCTTCACTGATTTTTCCAACGCATGGGGCAGAGCAGTTTCTAATAATATCCGCATGGCAATGGAGATAATTTTTCTCCGTTGGATTTTTCACCTTACAACATCGGAGTCCGTATTGTCTATTGATCCATTCTAATGTTGATGTAAGTGCAGCTGAATGTGCAAATGGACCGAAATAACGAGATCCGTCTTCTTTTCTGACTCGAGTTAGTTCAAATCGAGGTAGTTTTTCCCCTGATTTAACTTTTAATAAGGGGAATCTTTTGTCATCTTTAAACTGAATATTATAGTGGGGTCGATAATCCTTAATCAATTTGCTCTCTAATAACAAAGCTTCTTGTTCGTTACGTACCTCATAATAATCAAAAGAGGCGATAGCATGAATGAGTGCTCTCGTTTTATGATTGGATAAGGTTGCCTGAGAGGGTGAAAAATAATTCGCCAAGCGTTTTTTGAGATCTCGCGCTTTTCCTACGTAAATAATGGCTCCTTGACGATCTTTCATCAGGTATACCCCCGGTTTGTGAGGGGTTTGTCGCCATTGTTCTTTCAAGCTTGGAGTACTCATGACTGTATTTGTATTGTGCCATAAAAATGAAAATCCGAAAGCCTCTAATCACGAGAAGACACAAGTTCTTGTTGGTTTCTTGACCTTCGTTTGAGTAGTGAAGTAGCTTTTTACCAAATTCTGTAAGAAAGAAAAAAGAATCTACGTTAGAATAATACAAGCACACGGCTTGATTTGAATTGGAACTTTTGTATAATAAATACGTTTTTATGATGATGAACTCACCTTTCCTTACTTACTTGGCAGTTATGGACTTTACTGCCGGAGATAAAGTGTATTCTCTAGAAGAACTTTTTTTAAAAGGCGGCTTTATCATGTGGCTGCTTCTTATTTTGTCCATTGTCGGTCTTTTTGTCATACTTGTATGTCTGTTTGCGACACGCAATAAGGCAGTTGTGCCTAACAGACTCGTTGAGCAAGCGGAAGCATTTTTACGTAAAAAAGACTATTCGGGTTTGACCACATTATGTACCCATCATAATTCGTGCTTTGCTCGTGTGATGTTATCTATGGCAAATTTCATGCAGCGCAATCCTAAAGCAACGATGGAAGAGGTGCGTGAAGTTGCTTCTGCCGAGGGTGGTCGCCAAGCCAGTTTTTTAAGCCGTCAAATATCTTGGTTGTCAGATATTGGTGCTTTAGCGCCGATGTTGGGTCTTTTAGGTACTGTGATCGGTATGATGAAAACATTTTTTGAAATCGCTAATGGTGATTTTGCCGGTAGTAAGCAGCGTATCGATATGGCTGGCGGTGTGGCCGAAGCCTTGATTACAACCGCCGGTGGTTTGTTGCTAGCTATCCCTGCGTTAATGGCTTACGTTTATTTTCGTAGTCGTGTGCATAAGCGTGTAGCCGACTTAGAAGCAGCCGTAACCCATAGCGTGATGGTGGCTGTAGGTCCGAACGTACGTACCCGCCCTGAACGTAATTCCGGTGCTTACCATGGAGAAACTATTCCTAGCATGGAGTATGATCCTGCATCCAAACGAGACGTATTGGGCTTTTAATCGCATGTTTATTAATTAAGGAACTATGAAATTTAATTATAAAATGCCTGAGCCTTTGGGGTTTCAACTGGCTCCGATGCTCGATATCGTGTTCCTTTTGCTCGTATTCTTCATTGTAACCCAGACATTTGATGAAACCGAGCCTGATTTAGATGTTGAGCTACCATCTGCCGAAAGTGCCAAAACGAATGAAAAGGCGATTCAAGAGGTTATTGTTAATATCCGAAAAGATGGTACGGTGACAATTAATCGAGAAATTTATTCCATGGAGCAATTGGAGAAAAAGTTAAAATCTGTTGCGCAATTAGACCCTAATCAGGTGATTCGTTTACGTCCTGATGAAAAAACGGAAAGTGGGATTGTGGTGCGTGTGCTGGATGCCAGTGCCAAGGCAGGGTTACGTAATGTATCCTTTTCTACGAAGCCTATGCCTGAAGGGGCTAAATAATCAAATTAAGCAAAAACAAATAGTATGAGTAAAATCTTGTTTTCAGTATTTGGGATGATGATAGGGGTTGGTCCTATTATGGCTCAAGAAGCCATTCCCAGTGCAGAACCACTTGATGAGGGCCCTTTGGTTGCCGACCCTCAAAAAGATGCTTTGTCACTGGCTGACATGATGTACCAACAGTCTCAATCTCCTGAGGTAAAAAATAATCCTGCAGAGTTTCAAAGAATGGTTCGTTTGGCTGCTGAACAGTATGCTAACTATGCGAGAGAGTTCCCTCGTAGCCCCCAAGCTTTATTAGCTTTGTACCGATCAGGAATGTGTTGGCAAGAGATTGGCATGCATGAAATTGCCAATGAATTATTCAAACGAGTAATGCAGGGTAATGATTTGAATCTGAAATCGGCAGCTGCCTATCGTTTAGCAAATTTTTACATGCTTAATGCCGATACGACAAATGCAATTCCTTGTTATTTGACTGTTATTCAAACATCCCCTCAAGATGATTTAAAGGTAGATGCGCAATACCGTCTCGGACGTATTTATATGTCCAAAGGAGATAGTAATGGTGCGGAAGTGATGTTTAACGGTATTATTTCCAATCCAAAAGCACCTGAAGCTTTTCAAATGGCTGCCTTGCTAGGTATGGCCAATATTCGTTCGTCTGCCGGAAAATTCCAAGAGGCATATGATGCATATAAAAAAGTCTTAGCATTACCTAATCTGGATATTAAGACAAAAGGTAGCTGTCTGTTACAAGCAGCCGCTCTTGCTGCCAAATTAAAAAAGGAAAGCGAGGCTCAAGCTTTATACTCTCAAGTGCTGAATGATCCTGCGATGAAGTCTCTTTTACCTGAAGCTCAATTAGGGATGTTAATGGGGCTTTACGTAGCGGGTAAATATGAAGATGTATTGAAAGAATACGAACGTACTAAGGGCGTTTTGATTGAAAGTAAGGAAGTCCTGTCTAAGCGAGATATGCTTATGGGGCAAACCTGTCAAAAATTAAAAAAATATGATGAAGCCATTAACTTTTTCTCTTCGGTGGAAAAGCTTATGCCCCATACGGAAATGGCTATGAAGTCCGCTTTCTTACGCTTGGTATGTTATCGTGATAAGAAAGATGCCGATTTGCCACGTCGTGTCCAAGGATTCCTGAATCTTTACACGCAAGTATTTCCTACAAGTGAGTTTCATGATTTAGCTAGGTTAATGGCTGCTGAGAGTCTGGTGGCAACCAAACCTGCCGAGGCCGTTTTATTCTATAATAGCATTAATTTTGATAAGATAGATGAAAGCATCCGACCTGAGATCATGTACAAAAGTGCTTGGGCTGCTTCACAGTCGGGCAATCGCGAATTAGCGATTAAATTGTACACAATCCTTTTAGAAAAGTTTCCTAAGAATAAACGTGTAGGTGATGTTTATGCCGCTCGTGGCGAAATGTTTGCTTTGACCGGTAAAGAAGGAGATGCCTTAGCCGATTTTGATACGGTTATTAAAAATTGGCCGAAAACTCCGAGTGCTGCCGTTGCATGGCAGCGATCTGCCCAAATTTATCAGCGACGTCAAGATGTAACTAATATGGGCAAATATTATGAAGGATTATTGAAGAATTTTCCTGATGCTTCGCCGGCAGCCTTGGCCGAAGCACGATTTGCTATCGGTAGAGCGGGATTTGACCAAAAGGATTATCAAAAAGCCATTGATAATTTGACCGAAGCAAAAACTTTGAATGCCGATAAGTATAAGGCTCAAGTGAATTTGCTTTTAGTATTGTCTTATCACCAATTACAGAATGCGGAGAAATTAAAAAGCGCATTGCAAACTTTACGTGAGCAAAACCCTGAATCCATTCAAAGCATTCCTAATGTCGTGCCTGCATGGTTGGGTATGCAATGTTATGTCAATAAAGACTTCGAAGGAGCTGATGTTTATTTGTCTTGGGCAACTCAAGATGATGAATTAAAGACAGCTAAAAAAGTGATTTGGCGTGATTTGGCAAAAGTAAGATTAGCTCTTAAACAATATGAGCGTGCCTTAAAAGCATCCGACAATTTTTTAGCAGAAGAAACCCAGCCTTATCGTCGAGCAGACGGTTTACTAGATAGGTCTATGATTTTATTGGGGCTTGGTAAGTACGAAGCCGCTAAAAAAGATGCCGAAACCGCTTTAGGCTTGGGCGTCGAGGGTCCTTTGATGGCATCTTTAAAGATTGTGTTAGGTGATGTGGCCTATGCTGAGAAGAAATTTGACGAAGCCGCTAAAAATTATGGTTTAACGGCAGAGTTGTTTGTTAATGATGCCGAGTTAAAACCTTTAGCTCTCTATAAAGCATCTATGGCATTGGAAAAGGCCGGTCGCAAACCTGAGGCTGCGCAATATCGTGATCGTTTGAAAAAAGAGTTCCCCGAATGGAAACCAACTGAGCAATTACTACCGCCCGTAGCTGATTAGCATTTCTCCCTACAATGGAAAACCGAAAGAAAAAATGGTATGATCTGCTTGGTTTGATTCCTAAGAATCTTACCAGGCTGCTTTTGATTATTAGCATTTTTCCCGTTATTTTAGCGATTGTTTTAATCGTGTATGCATGGAGGGCCAATCAGTTTGATATGGCAGAAGTGGTTGCCCCTCTACAAAATAGTGCCGCTTACGATCGCAAAGGTGAATTTTTAGGGATTTTAAGTGATGCCGAACGAGTTTATGTAGGGTGGAATGATATTCCTAAAGACTTGGTTAACGCCTTTGTCGCTCGTGAAGATGAAGAGTTTTTCAACCACGATGGCATTGTCTATCTTTCAATGCTACGCTCTTTTTGGGTGAATATCAGCACTTGGTCGATAGCGCAGGGTGGTTCTACCATCACGATGCAATTGGCTAGAAATTGTTATGAACTAGGTGGTCGTAACATCGACCGTAAAGTTCTTGAGTTGGCTGTAGCTCGGCGCATTGAAAAAGAATATAAGAAGGAAGATATTTTCACCGCTTATTTAAATCGTATCTATTTTGGGCGTCAATGTTACGGTATAGCTCAGGCTGCCTCGTATTATTTTGGTAAATCAGTTTCTCAATTGACCTTACCGGAATGTGCTACCTTGGCAGGGTTAGTGCGTGGGCCATCTATCTTTAATCCTGTCGATAACCATACTAGGTCGATATGGGAACGTAATACCACGTTAAATCGAATGCAAGCTTGTGGATTTATTACCTCGGAGGAAGCCGAACAAGCTAAAAATGCACCGATGATTGTTAACAAAAATCGAGACAGACGCCCCGGCTCATATCCTGCATTATTTGCTAGTAGGGAATTATCCGAATTAAAAGATGTGGATATGGATTCCGAGTCAACTTCTAGTATATTTGTGCTTACTTATTTTGATTTGGCTTATCAAAGAAAAGTTGAGGAACTTTGCGAAGCCTTAATTAAAGAGCTTGAATCTACTCCTGAATGGGCAAAATTGCCTAAACGCCAAGATAATGACG
This sequence comes from Akkermansiaceae bacterium UBA7331, assembly GCA_002471255.1. Classification (GTDB taxonomy): domain Bacteria; phylum Verrucomicrobiota; class Verrucomicrobiia; order Verrucomicrobiales; family Akkermansiaceae; genus Akkermansia. The sequence continues at coordinate 112,952 of DKPP01000002.1, forward strand.
TTTCCAATTGCTTGCAAGTAGCCGTGATGTGTGTGGAGACCAGAAGTGGTGGCATTGCTGCTGTAGCGGGCGGACGAACTGCGCTTGATGGCGTCGATCGTTGGCAAAATAAAATTAAGCCCGGCCTCTTATTTTCCCCGGTAGTTAATGTTGCGGCTATTGATAAAGGTCGCAATGTGATACGGAATAATCCGACGGTAACCGGAACGAGTGTGGGTTACCAAAGTGTTATTGATATGGCACGTAAATTAGGTATAGAGGATCCTTTGCCTCGATCCGATGATCTTTATTTAGGTAATTTTTCGTTGCGTTTACAGGATATGTTTAACGCTTTATTTCTGATTCACCGTGATGGGAAAAATATCAAGATCAGTTCTATTCGTAAAATAGGTACTTGTAAGCACAAGTTGTTATTATCGAATGAATTGGAAGATGGTGAGAAAAACAAAGAATTGATTCCTCGCGAATCAGCTCAGTTGGTAACCACCCAGCCACCGTTTTTTGGTGATGATAAGGGCAAACTGATATCATTACAGGTAGATTTACCGGAAAACCAAGGGCATGTGGCAGCAAAAGCCGGCAACCATTTAAGTGTGTTCGTATGGGTTGGATTTGATGAAGCCAACCCCGAATGGTACGCCAAAGGTAAATTACGTAACATATTGAATCAGTTTTCGTTGAAATTAGCCGATCAGCTTTACAAGCAGGCATTTGAATTACAAGAAAAGACTCAAGAACCAAAATAAGATCATGACGAATTACGATCAAGAGATGGAAGTTGCCATTTTTGCGGCAAAACAAGCGGGTGCGTTCCTCAAAGAACATTTCCATGATTCTAAAAAAGTGGATGAGGCGACCCAAAATGACATTAAGTTAGAATTGGATAAAACTTCTCAATCCTTGATTACCAAATGCATTCTAGATCGTTTTCCTGCCCATTCCGTTTTGGGAGAAGAAGGGTATTCCGGAGAACGTAATAGTGAATACGAATGGATTGTTGACCCAATTGACGGTACTGTTAATTACTATTATTCCATTCCTTGGTTTTGTGTGTCCATTGCATTAAGACATCGTGGTGAAGTTGTTTTGGGTGTCATTTATGACCCGATGATGGATGAATGCTGGCATGTGATTCGTGGTCAAAAACCATATATGAATGATCGTGAGATGCACTGTAGTCAACGAACAAAGATGGCTGAAGCCATTGTGTTTGTCGGTCATGGTAAAACCGATGGTTCAAAAGAAAAAGGTATTGAGCGATTTGCTAAGATTGCTTGGCAAGTAAGAAAAGTCCGCAATAATGGTTCAGCTGCATTAGCTTTGGCATATATTGCATGCGGGCGGTTTGATGCTTATGTGGAAAGTATTATTTCCATATGGGATATTGCAGCCGGAGCTTTATTGGTTGAAGCTGCCGGAGGTAAGGTATCTTTAGAGCCCAAACCGGAAAATCCGGAACAATTTGCTATTGTCGCTTGGAATGGTTTAATTCCTATCCAAGAGGCTTTGGCTGAAAACTAATTACAATAACTAAAAAATATATGAATATGGTGTCCCTTGCTGGTGTTGGTTATGATATCCATCGTTTTACGTTGGCAGAAAGACCTTTAATTTTGGGTGGTGTGAATGTTCCTTGTGAAATGGGATTAGACGGCCACTCCGACGCTGATGTGTTATGTCATGCTATTGCCGATGCCCTTTTGGGTGCGGCAGGGCTTGAAGATATTGGCTTTTGGTTCCCACCGGGTGATCCCGATTGTAAGGGAATTTGCTCGTTAAAAATCGTTTCGAAAGCAGTGGCTTTGATCAGAGAACGTGGTGGTAAAATCATCAATGTAGATTCTACCGTCATTGCCGAAGCGCCCAAGATTAAACCATATCTTGAGCCAATGAAAGAGGCTTTAGCTTTGGCATTAGGTATATCGAAAAACCGAGTTGGAATTAAAGCTACAACTAATGAGATGATGGGTGCTGTCGGACGTAAGGAAGGCATTGCCGCTATGGCTGTAGCCATGATTATGTTGCCTGAAGAGATTGACGTGATGTAATCTATCAAAAAAATCATTCTTTAAGCCGTCTCTTATGAGACGGCTTTTTAGTGTTTAGGGTATCCTACGAACGCTATGAATTGAAATAGATATTTAGGGTTTATTTTGCGTTAGGCTGAACTGATTTTATTAGGCTACTATCCATTTTATGTGGATTAGTACGGAATTGAAAAACTGGGAGACCTACCTTGTTAACCAAATTGGGTGAAACGAATGTCGACCAACAGTATCGAATATTGACGGGTTTTTTGACATCCGGGGATGTTAATGAAATGATGTCATTTTTTTCTATTTCAGCTATAGACGGCTTAAAGATCCCATCTTGACCTGCTATTTCAAATCCAACAGGTGCCTTTTTATCGATGGTTGTGAGTCCTTTTGCGTTGTCGAAGGAGATGAAGGCCTTTTCTCCTTTGATCGTCCATTTTTTGAGCGTTGGAAATTTTCCTTCAATCGGGAGATTGTAAATGCTTGTTGCAATGAGATCTGCTGTACGTTTCCCAACTTCAATTTTTTCCGGTGGATGAATGTCCCCATCAGTGCTACCAAGATCAATTGTGTTGATGGTTAGAACATTTGGGATATGTGTAGCGGCTAAAGCCTGAACTTCACGAAATTCGGGCCAGTAGGGGCGACCTCCATTAATTCGTGGAAGCTGAATCATTACAAATGGCAGTGTTTCCTGACGGAAAGCTGTGCGCCAAGATTTAATCAACCTTGTAAGGATCAAAAAATGTAATTCGTTGTCGTTAACTTCCGCATCGGTTTCACCCTGATACCAGAGAACACCTGTGATAGGAAAATTTACCATCCATGATATACCCGTTTTAAAGAGGTAGGCTGGTTTAAATGGATGGTTTACATCGGTCTTATTGTTTAGGTTGACTTTGGCTGCTTCTCTTGCCCACGGTGCGACAAATTTAGATTCAAGCCAGTCTGCGCCTCTTAATGGTGCAAATTCAGGGGTGGCTTCTATTTCGGAAGGCGGAAGCCAGGCTGCCATTTCCGAACCACCCATTGATGTATGAATGATGCCGACGGGAATGTTAAGTTTCTTTTGAAGATCTCGTGCAAAATAGTAAGCCACAGCAGAGCAAGGTGCTGCCGATTGTGGTGATGAAACTTGCCATGTGCCTTGAAAATAGGCATCTTCCTTTAGGTTATCGAAATCCTTTTGTGTATAGACGCCGGGATAGGCATCAACCTGAGGTACGTTGTTGAAAATACGAAGTTGATTATTATCCGCTGCCGGAATTGATGTTTTACCCGATGGGGTGCTACTAAGACTCCATTTCATGTTAGACTGTCCTGAGGCTAGCCAGACTTCTCCTATTAAGATATCATTCAAAGAGACTGACTCACCATCTTGAGTAACAGTTACCGATTGAGGTGTGGCGTTTGCTTTTTGGGCAGGGAATGAGGCTGACCATTCACCCTTTTCATTTGGTGTTATCGTTAGTGTTTTTTCAGAAAAAGTGACTTTAACCGGTAATTCTGGTATCGCTGTTCCTGAAAAGACAATAGGTTTGTTACGAGGGATGACCATATGTGATCCAAAAACTCGATCGAATTCCGGAGCTGCTAATAAAGTTTGAATGAGGCTGATACAAGTGCAGGTAAGAATGAGATGTTTCTTCATGTTATAGAGGGGTGTCAAAAACAAAAATGCTAATGTTTTTAAAGTAAAAAACGTCAGCAGTTTATTGAATCTATATTATGCATCTTTGTCGAGTCAATCAAAATTATCGAAGAATGATGCTAATTAAAATATTAAAAATTCATTGACGTGCTGACTTTCGTTTAGTAGTAATGGAAGCTACGTCTATTTTTTTTAGATTAAAAATATCGAAATATATGTTTGCATTATGAAGAGGTTATTTATTTTATCCTTATTATCTGTATCTCTTGCATCCGGCGCATTATCTAGTTCCGTTACATGGACTGGTAATGGTGGAGATACATCCTTTGGCAATGCTTCCAATTGGAATGGAGGCGTGCCCACAGCAGGATCTACTATCAATATTAGCGGAACTGGCGTAACGATTGAAGGAATTACTAACACAATCACAGGTAGTCATGTTGTTGTGGGTGATAATTCTACAGTGACACTCAATAGTAATGTTGGGGATTATGCTCCTAGTATAGCGAGTTACACCGTAGGTAATGGCTCTACCTTAAAGATGGAGGCAACCAATGGTTATAATTGGGACAGCAAAACGATTGATGTAAATTTAAACGAAACCGGGAAAATCATTTTTTGGAATCAGTCACACAATTTACAATTGTCCCATTTCAATCTGACGATCAGCATAGGAGTTAATACTCCCATAAATCAAGTTTTCTCGAGAGAATTGATGTATTTTTCCTATAGTACCGTAAATAATTTAACGAATGGTGTAAATGCTGCTTTTGATTTAGATAGTTTATCTTTAACTATTGATGGTATTAGCGGAATGACTCAAGTTGCTACCGTAATTAATGGCGATTTAAACAACACGCTAGAAGGCTTATCTACTGATGATTTGAATGCTGGCGAATATCGTTTGGTTGTTACAAAAGGGGAACATGGTGATAGTACTAAAGTATGGGTACAATATAAGGTTATTCCTGAACCAACTTCTGCTTCATTAGGTGTATTAGGTTTGGGGTGCTTGATATGGCGCCGTCGTCGTTAGTATGTAAAATTTATACTAATATGATCACGTATACAGGAAACTGTTTGATAGAATTAAATTAATAAAATCGTATAGAAATTATATGCAGAAACGAAAATTCGCTTTTGGTATTGCCTTTGCCTTAAGTTTAATCCAGTTAGGTTTGGCTGGAGATATAGACGCCGCTCATGATGTAATTAAACGCTTTGCTGGAGGAAAACAATTACCGGTAGAGTTGAAAAAATCTGATTCAAATTCCCCTTTCCCTTATTATGAAGCCAAAGTGGTAGACAATATGTTGATGATTAATGGATCATCCGGTGTCTCAGTTTGTAAGGGTTTTTATGATTATGTGCGATCAAATGGGTTAGGTATCAGCTCATGGAGTGGTAACCGTTTAGATTGGAAAACGCCTTTAGTAAAAGGCTATCAAAAAAAAGTCGTCTCTCCATTTAGAGATCACTATTACTTTAATGTGGTGACTTACGGTTACACGATGCCATATTGGGATTGGGCTCGATGGGAGAAGGAAATTGATTGGATGGCCTTACATGGTATGGATATGCCTCTTGCATTGGTTGCTCAGGAAGCGATTACAGCTCGTGTGTTTAAAAAACTCGGCCTCACAGATGATGAAATTTCTAATTATTTCGTAGGACCGGCACACTTACCATGGATGCGTATGGGTAATATCAGTGGCATTGATGGACCATTGCAGGAAGGTTGGCATAAGAATCAAGTACAGTTACAGCATAAGATTCTTAAGCGCATGCGTTCTTTGGGGATGAAACCTATTTGTCCGGGCTTTGCAGGATTTGTGCCTGAAGCTATCAAGCGCATTTATCCTGACGTAAACATTGTCCAGACAAGATGGGCAGGAGCTTTCAAAAATTGGATGCTTTCCCCTGAGCAAGATCTATTCGTTACAATCGGTGAAATGTTTATCAAAGAATGGGAAAAGGAGTTTGGTAAAAATAACTATTATCTGGTAGATAGTTTTAACGAAATGGAAATTCCATTTCCTCCTCATGGTACCAAAGAACGTACCGACCTCTTGGAGAATTATGGTAAACAAGTCTATAAATCCATTAAAAATGGCAACCCTGATGCTGTGTGGGTAATGCAGGGCTGGATGTTTGGGTATCAACGTAATATTTGGGATCAAGCGACATTGGGTGCTTTGGTAAAGGCCGTGCCTAATGATAAAATGATCTTGTTGGATCTGGCTGTAGATTATAACAAACATTTTTGGCACAATGGCTACAACTGGGATTTGCACAAAGGTTTTTATAATAAAGAATGGGTCTATAGTGTGATTCCTAATATGGGCGGTAAATCCGGACATACGGGTGTCTTAGAGTTTTATGCCAATGGACATTTGGAAGCTTTAAAATCACCGAATAAAGGCAATTTAGTTGGTTTTGGTATGGCTCCTGAAGGGATTGAAAATAACGAAGTTATTTATGAGCTCTTAGCAGATGCAGGTTGGACTGATCAGCCGATTGATTTGAATAAATGGTTAGCTCAATATGATGTTTGCCGTTATGGTAAAAATACCGAGCAATTGACGTCTTACTGGAATAATATGCTGAAATCCGTTTATGGTTCCTTTACCGACCATCCTCGTTTCAATTGGCAATTCCGTCCGGGTAATGTCCGCCGTGGTAGTATTAAGATTTGTGCAGAATATGATGCTGCTATGAAAGATTTCTTAGCTGCTGCTCCTTCTTTCAAAAAAAATCGATTATATCTCCATGATTTGCAGGAAATGGGAGCTATGTATCTCGGTGGCAAACTTGAATTATTAAGTGTACAAATCGAAGAAGATTTAGTAGCCAACCGTAAGGATGAAGCTAAGAAAAAAATGGAACAATTCAAAACTATCATGCTAGGCATGGATCGTTTGTTAGTTTCCCATCCTACTCTTACGCTGAACTCATGGTTGAAAAACCCGATTAACCTAGATAAGCAATCAGGCGGAAAACATGGTTATGAAAAGAATGCACGTCGTTTAGTCACTATCTGGGGGCCTCCTGTTGATGATTATGCGGCTCGTATTTGGTCCGGTTTGATTCGTGATTACTATTGGCCACGTTGGGATATGTACTTCCAAAATAAATTGGGGGCTGCACATAACATCTCTGCATGGGAACATAAATGGGTTACTGAGATGAATGGAGTCAGTGCTTTGAAACCATATCCTAACATCGTGGAAGCTGCGGCTTCTTTGATTGATTACGCTGATAAAGCTGTGAATGGCACTGCCGGTCAAGATGAAGGTGTCATTGGTCAATGGAGCCAAGATTCTCTTCAAGCGGAATCTACGTCTTTGGAGTTCGGTATCTCTATGGCCCAAGTTAAAAAGGCAAAGGGTATTAAATTGACCGTTGTTCAAGGTGACGGACAAAATGAAATCGTTTCTGCCAAATTGATTATGGATGGTCAGGATATTCCGTTGAAATTGAACTCTGACGTGTTGTCCTCATCTAAAAAGAATGTGCAGGCTACTTGGTCATTACCTGCGGGTGTGACTGGGAATAATGAAAGTAAATTGGTCATCTCCGTGAAAAAGAAAAATGATCGACCTTTATCGGTGAAGGTTTCATTACTTCCTTAATTTTACGTCATCTTACATCAAAATATAGACTAATCTGGTCTTACTTACGGCACCTTGAATACAGGGTGCCGTAATTTTTTTAACGAATTAGTTATATGATCATCACAAGCACAGGTATAAAAGATGGAATAATTGATAATCGTTATGGCAAGCATGGTAGCGCTTTTGACATAAACGGTGTTCCTTCGTATTCTTTGCCATTTAAAGTTGAGCAAGCACCTAAAGGTATGAAGTGTTTTGCTCTCTTATTGGAGGACAAAGATGCTTTTCCGGTTAGTAATGGTTTTTCGTGGATTCATTGGACGGCTGTCAATATTACTCGAAATGAATTAAAAGATAACGAAAGCCGTACGGCAACTGATTTCATACAGGGTGTGAATAGTTGGATTAGTATGCAAGGCGGTAGCTTAAAGAGAGAACATTGTCGCTATTATGGGGGGATGACTCCACCTGATAAGCCACATATTTATGAATTACATGTATTTGCACTGAATTCTATGTTGGATCTACAAAATGGATTTAATATGAATGAGATGTTCCATCTTATGAGACCTCATATCTTAGAGACATCAACTTTATTAGGCATTTATCCTAATTAATTTATTTTAAATTCACGTTTTTATATGAGTTATATTCGATCATGAATATGACAAACTAAAAAACATTCTAGATAGCCAAAATTTGACTTCAATTGATATAGTAATAACAACATTTTGTCCTATATACTTAATATGAGTACTCAAACACACACATTTCAAGCTGAGGTTCGTCAGTTGTTGGATATTGTTATCCATGCGCTGTATAGTGATCGCGAAATTTTTATTCGCGAACTTGTTTCTAATGCTTCTGATGCCTTGGAAAAATTACGAGTCAAGCAATTGACCGAGACTGATATTTACGAACCGGGTAAGCCTCTTGGCATTTCCATTTCGGTAAACGCAGATGATAATACTATTACCATTGGCGATAGTGGTATTGGTATGACCCAAGATGAGTTGATTGAAAATTTGGGAACTATTGCTCATTCCGGTACGAAAAAGTTCTTAGAAGCCTTGAAAAATGCGCAGGGTAATTCCGATTTGATCGGTCAATTCGGTGTAGGTTTTTATAGCTCTTTTATGGTCGCTGATAAGGTCGAAGTTTTGACCCGTTCTTATAAGCCTGACGCCCCTTGCCTCAAATGGGTAAGTGACGGTAAAGAAGGCTATACCATCACTCAAGAGGATGAAGTAACGGAACGCTTAGATCGTGGTACTCAAATCACGATTTATTTGAAAGATGAATATAAAGAGTTTTCTCAAGAGCACCGCGTAAAAGGTATTTTACGTCGTTATTCCAACTTTGTAGGATTCCCAATCGAGTTTGCGGGAGAGAGAATCAATACCGTGGAAGCCATTTGGGCTAAATCCAAATCTGAAGTTAAACCGGAAGAATATGATGAGTTTTATGAATTCATCGCCCACACGGATGAAAAACCATTGTCTTACATGCATTTTAGCGCTGATGCGCCGATCATGTTGCAATCCTTACTTTTCATTCCTAAGAAAAATCCTGAGGCCTTTGGATTTGGTCGTGTAGATCCAAATGTATCTTTGTATTGTAAACGTGTATTGATTGATGCCAAACCTGAGGGCTTATTACCTGAGTGGTTGCGTTTCTTAAATGGTGTGGTCGATAGCGAAGATTTGCCATTGAATATTTCCCGTGAAATGTTGCAAGATAGCACGATCGTACGCAAAATCAGTGACATTATTACAAAGCGTTTCATCAAGCATCTTGAAAAATTGGCGAAAGATGAAACGGAAACCTACAAAGAGTTTTATGAACAATTTTCACGTTTCCTTAAAGAAGGTATCGTAACTTCATGGCCTCATAAGGAATCTTTAGGTAAATTGCTTCGTTTTGAATCAACCATGACGGAACCCGGCCAATTGACCTCCTTTGCCGATTATGTTTCTCGTATGAAGGAAGACCAAAAAGACATTTATGTTTTAACCGGTCCTTCTCGCACTCATTTGGAAAATAGCCCTTATTTAGAAGCCTTTAAGGTTCGTGGTCTTGAAGTAGCCTTCTTTACCGACAATGGCGATGAGTTCGTACTTGATTCTTTATCTAGCGTGGACGGTAAGCCTGTAACTTTGATTGATCGTGCTAGCGTCGAATTGCCTGAAACGGAAGAAGAAGCTGCTGAAGCATTAAGCCAAACGGAATCCGAGTCGTTGACTGATTGGTTAAAGAATCGTTTCGACGGTAAATTCAATAAAGTCGTTTTAGGTAAACGTCTCGTTTCCGGTGCCGCCGTAGCATTACATGGTCAAGATGATATGGGACCTGAAATGCGTGCTTATATGCGTGCTATGGGTCAAGAAATTCCGGAATCTCATCCTGAGTTGGAATTGAACCCGAAAAATCCGCTTGTTAAGAAGCTTGCTGAAATGCATCACGAAAATCCGGAACTTGCCGGTTTAGTCGCAGATCAAATTGCCAATACAGCGTTATTGCGCGCAGGTATGTTAGACGATCCTGCCCAATTGGCTAATACATCTCAGGAGTTATTAGAAAAACTCCTTTTAAAATAAGATAGCATTAATTAATAAAGCAAGCCCATCTATAATAATGTTTGTTTATAGATGGGCTTGATCTTTTATAAAGAATTCGAGATTGAATGACTCATTGTTTCATTTTATAGTAAATTCATGTTGGCGTCGACGCATGCTTTTTTACATTTGGTCATCAATTTGCCTTCTTCTAGCCAGAGAAGAACTGAGGTTCTAGAACAAGCTCATAAGTTGAACTTGTCACCACAGTTTGTTGACGGTGAGATTTTTGATGAAACCAAACAATATTTGGGAGTATGTGATAAAAAGAGGCGGAGTAAATTCACTTCACGACCTATCGGTAGGGGAGAGCACGGGTGTTTAGTGAGCCATTTGAAAGCCTTAGATTTGTTCTTGCAAAGCGATTATGAGTATTGCGTCATTTGTGAAGACGATGTCAATTTTGAAGAATCTTTTTTAGATGATGTTCAGTATGTGATCTCTCATACTCAAGGGTGGGATATTTTGAAATTATACAATGAAGGTAATAAGTTTACTACGATCTTACCTTTACCTGATATTGATAAGGAAATCTGTATTGCTAAAAAAATCTCATGGGGTGCCTTATGTAATCTTTATACGAGAAAAGCAGCGGAGACGATCTTAAAGGCATCGAAAACGTACATTTATACATGGGATCCTCATTTATTGAATGTGGCAATCAATCATGATTTGGTCTTTGGTAATGTGTTCCCCAATTTGATTCATCCTAATGAGCATAATGATCATAGCACAATTGCAGAAATGAACGCCCAACCCATGCCTCAAGTAGTAGCGACCGTAGAGGATTTCCATGCGGACTGGAAAATTTATTGGCTCGGTAGGTTTAAAGTGTGGCACCATTCCTTCGGTAAATGGACGATGCAACGTCGTTTGCAACGTCATGTGCGATTATCTAATGGAGCTAAATAATTTAATCAAATTCCTCGTATGATGTGGATTCTATATATTTGTGCGGTCTTGCCGCTTTTGGTTATATGCGACATTGCCTATCGTTTTATACGATTTCAACGCCAAGCTTTGCCCCTTGATATTAAGTGCTTTTCACCTTATGATGAGCCATTTCATCCTTGTGTGCTATATTTTAAAGAAGGTTTTGGCGGTTATAAGTATTGGATGGCGGAAACACCTTTGCCAAAAGTGGGGCTTCCTTACAGTGAACGATGGGAATGTCCGACAATACACGTTTCGAATAATGGAGTGGATTGGTTGCCCGGGGTAGAGGACTCCTTTCCGTTAGCCGATTTGACGCCTGATGAGATTGAAGCAAAATGTTATTATTCTGATCCGCACCTTGTTTATGCCAAAGATAAACTTGAATGTTGGTATCGTTTTTGTCGCATGGACGGCTCTACCATCGTAGAAACAAAATTTTTAAGAAGAATTACTTCGGATGGAATTGTGTGGAGTCAACCTGAGCTTTTGTGTCAGTGGTATCATCAGTATGATGAGGACAATATCAAACACTCGGCGACAGAATTGCTCTTTGATAATGTGCGCGCCGGTGATATTGATAGACAATTAGTGTTAAGTCCTTCTGTAGAATATGATGGTGCACTTTATCATATGTGGTACTGCGTACAAGATAATGCAGGGCAATTACATGTGGCTTATTCGACGTCTTCTGATGCCCAGCATTGGGAAGATCGCAATATTTGTGAGTTGCAGGGTGGAAACCATTTGCGACCATGGCATTTAAGTGTTTTAACCTACGAAGATTCTTTTTATCTTACCTTGTATGATGCCAAGGTGAGGGATGTAAGCTTATGGGAAGGAAAAGATCCTATGCATTTTCAATTTAGCAAATGCCTTTTAAGTACGAAAAAAGTTTTGGGTTGCCCTTATTCACGACGACTTTATCGCTCTAGTCTGGTGAATGATGGCGAATGGAAATTATATTATAGCGCAGAATCTCACAATAAAGCGTCCATTGGGTTGATGCATGGTCGAGATTTGATGAATTTAAAACAAAGCCGTATTAACCATCGATTTGAACTGAAAAAATTCTGGCAAGAATATTGCAGTTATTTGGATTTTAAGAAAAAGAGATTGGCTCCAAAGTTTGCTAAAATTTTTAAAATTCCTAAAAAATAATACTCACGTATGTTCGCATAAGCAAATCCCCATGCTTAGTTGACAAGCATGGGGATTTCTTGTTTGCACAGAATGCTAGAGGGAAATTTTAGTGTTTCCTTGTTTTACGGCATGCTTTTTACCGTTGATAACTAAGGAATAGGGCTTGTTTGATTTAACATTGACGGTGTTTTTGCCATCAAAGACGATATCGGTGGTCGTTTGCCCAAAGTGTAAGTTTTTGATACCATGTTCACCTTTGTCTTTTTTCAAACGCCATTGTACTTCGTTATTGGCCGCAGAAATATGCTTAAAGCCTAAAACGTTTTCAATAAACAAAGAGATGGGACCTAAAGCCGACCATCCGCAAAATTCGGGACGAGCACGGCGACCATGTTCCGTAGATGGTTCATTGGAGGAAGGGCTATAACATTCCCAAATAGTTTGAGGTTTAATGTTTTTGTATGTATCTAGTTGTTGCTGGATCATCTTCTCCGCTATGGCATCAGCTTCATCATGATATCCATATTCCTCAATGGCTTTAATAGTCATATAGGTGGTAGGTAACCAGATGCCACCTCTCCAATAATCGCCTGTTTTATCATTGTAATCTTTATCGCTACGTGCAAGTGTCGGGGTAGGGAAATCTCCACCGAATTCCTTGGGGTTCATCAGATGTTTCACCATGTTTTTTGCTTGCTTGGGAGTGGCTACTTTTGCCAGAAGCGGCCAATAAGAGGCAATCGTTTTAATTCTGCATGGCTGTTGATCACTGATGGTTACATCATAATAAAACTCATCTTTGGGATCCCAATACAATGAATTGATTTTCTTTTTTAAGTTCTCGTATTTGCCCATCCATTCCTTAGCCTCTTTTGTTTTGCCTAAAGATTGCTCTAAATTAGCAATACAAAGGGCGCTCAATGCTTGCTGAGAAATGGCATCCACCCACATGACCTTATCGTATCCGCCTGAGTCTCGACCTCTAGGTGTGTTATCCATACCGGAAGCACCGCCAGTCCATGTGAAACCATCCTCACCAATGGCATTCATATGAATGTTTTGAGGTGAACATTCAAATCGCTCTCCTTTTTTTGCTTTGGAAAACCAATCGAAATGTTTTTGTAGATATTGTTTTTTATTTAAGATGTCATCGATTCGATTACGGTCTCCGGTGAACTGGTAATATTCACGCTCTACCCATGCGAAAAGTGGTGGATTATCTACTAAATGAATCTTTAAAGGTGTCTTTTCCTTACCCATTATCGGCTTGTAGAGATTATCCATACTCTCAATACCGGGGAATGATTTAGGGGCGTATTTTGCAAATAATACCATAAAACATGTATCCCAAATCCAGATTTGATCCTCGTAACAATTTTCATCCATATAAGGAGAGGCTGGTAAGCCTTCCGGTCCTTTTCTTACTCTGCCTGCGGCGATTTCCCATGTCTTGTTGTATAGATCAACATATTCCTTATTGGGATGTACGGGTTGAGGTATTTCCATTTTCCAATTAGGGTTAATGGAGCTATCGGCGTGTGTCGTAGCAGCAAAAGATTGCTGAAAAGCGGATGCTATGAGAGCTATGCTACAAAAAGTGCTAATCACGTTTTTCATGCTTAATATTACGTTAGCAGGTAATAAAAATTACATAAAAATTCATTTTTGCAGGATTTGGGGAAGCGAAATTCTCATTTGACTTGATATGAGAGGCAAAGCGGTGCAAGCTTAACGCGCTATGCTTGATATTCGTTTAATACGAGATAATCCCGAAGATGTAAAAGCCCGTGTAAAGCTCCGTGGTGGAGACGCGTGGCAATTGATAGATGAAGTGCTAGCATGTGACGAAGAACGTCGTAATGCCGAGACTGAAAAACAAGCGTTGCAGTCAGAACGTAATTCCACCTCCAAGCAAATTGGAATGAAGAAAAAGCAAGGGGAAGATACGACTGCTATTGAGGCTCGTGTGCGCGCCATCGGCGATCGCATTCGCGAGTTGGATACTCTTTCTGAATCAGTAAGTGTAAAGTTAAATGACTTATTGATGTCCATACCAAACCTTCCTCATGCCGATTGTCCGGTTGGTACTGACGAAACAGCTAATCCTGTCGTAAAAGTATGGGGTACTAAACCTGAAATTGAAAATCCCAAAGATCACGTTGAATTAGCCGGTAACTTAGGTTTGATTTCTTTCGAAGATGCCGCTCGCATTACCGGTTCCGGTTTTGTCGTGTATCGTGGTTCAGGAGCTCGTTTAGAACGTGCCTTAATCAACTTTTTGCTTAACACACAAAGTGAAGAGCATGGGTATCAAGAAGTAGGCGTACCATTCATCGTAAAACGCGAATGCATGGAGGGTACTGGTCAATTGCCTAAATTTGAAGACGATATGTATGGTACGGAAGAGCAACAAATGTTTCTCGTACCTACCGCTGAAGTACCGGTTACCAATTTATATCGTGACACTCTTTTACAAGAGAAGGAATTGCCAATCAAGATGACAGGTTACACACCATGCTTCCGTCGTGAAGCCGGTAGTGCCGGTCGCGTCAATCGTGGTATGATTCGCATTCACCAGTTTGACAAAGTAGAGCTTGTGCAAATCTTGAAGCCCGAAGATTCCTTTGCTCAATTGGAAGCATTACTTGGTCATGCCGAAGCCATTTTGCAAAAACTCGGTTTACATTACCGCGTGATTGAACTATGTACAGGTGATTTGGGATTTTCCTCTGCCAAAACATACGATATTGAAGTATGGGCTCCAGGTCAGGGTCAGTATCTCGAAGTGTCTTCTTGCTCATGCTTTACCGATTACCAAGCACGTCGCATGAAATTGCGCTATAAAGATGCCGATGGTAAGAATCAATTTTGCCATACCTTAAATGGTTCCGGTACCGCTTTGCCTAGATTGTTTGTCGCTTTATTAGAGACTTACCAACAAGAGGATGGTTCCGTACTCATTCCCGAAGTACTTGTGCCTTATTTCGGTAAGGATAAGATTACTCCTATCACTCCATAATTTTATTTGATATATGCCCGAGCCTGATGCGATCGATCATTACGTCGAACACGTAAAGAAACAACATCAAGAGGAGCAGAAGGCTCGGACTATGTTAAAAAGGCGGCGTTCGCACGTACGCATTCGACATAAACATCTTATTTGGTCTTTGTGTTGTTTGTTGATACTTGTGGTCACCGCTTTTTTTGTGGGGAATGTTTATGGTGCCTTGCAAAATGATCGTCTTAAAAACGAATTAACTGCCAAAGAAAATGAATTGGCTAAAGTTCAATCCGTATTAAACGACACTAAAACCAAGTTGGCTTATTTTGAGCATGACGTCACTTTTAAGGACTATAAAGCCATGCAAGCTCCACAAGTTAGTCAGCCGGTAGCCCCTCGTCCGGTAATCATCCCTCTTCCGCCTGATATGCAGGCTAAAATGGCTGCCGATGCGTCTAATGATCCAACTGTTAAGGCCATGCTGGATCCTAATGCCGAGGAATGGAAAAATAGATACGATTATGCTGCGATGAAATATAATCGCCTAGTCGGTGACTATACCAAACTACGCAATAAATATAAGGAATTAGTTGGTGTATCGGAAGGTAAAGGCGGTGTCATTACCGGATTACAGTTTTATCAGTATTTATTAGCTGATAATCGAGAGAAGCTCGATGAAATTAATAAAAAAATTCGCCGTGGTGTGCGCACTTCCGAATTAAAAGAGGTGCAGGCACATAAAGCTGAGTTAGAAAGCCGCGATTGGTGGATTAGACGTGCATCTCGCACATTGAAAATGACGAATTAAGATCTATAATAAAAAATACCCCAATCATTCTATGAGGGAATGATTGTGATATTGGATCTACTTGAGATTAAGATTTTTTCTTATGCAAATGGATTTGTTGCCGTTCTATGATTTTTTTTAATTATCAATTATTTCAGATTTTGGAACGAAAATATCTTCAAATCCATTTTGAGTCTTTTTATATGGAAATTTTGTAAACTCAATAGATTTACTTTGTTTAAAAGATTTGAAGTCAAATCTCATGTCAGGATAAACTAGCGGATATCCGAATTGGGTAAAGGTACAAGGTATTTTAAGTGTTTCTCCTCTGAGTTTGAATATATCGAATTCTCCATCAAAGCCATAATATCGAAAATCATCATATAGTTTAGTAATTCCGTGCTTGTATTTATACTTTAGTTCTTCTCTGTTTTTTATTGTTGATGTGCATGAGACTAGGAATAATGGAGCTAGCATGTATAATATATTTTTCATTTTAAAAATATGTTGTGGTTATCTTAGACTTGATGATTGTTTGTCCGGAATTAGTTTTAATTTCTATACAGTAATCTTTTAAGATTTGTTTTGCCTACTTAATCGTAATCACCATCTTCATGCTTTTTTTTGGGAAGAAATCTATCCGGACCATCTCTTTGAAGTAACTCTTTGGGGACGAATTCTAATGATCTTCGACGTCCTTCTTTTTCTGAGAGAGGTTTTTGCGTTTTACATACCTTACTCATGTATGCATAAAGCATTTTGTCGTATTTGTTGCATTTGCGAATACGTCTTTCAGGATAAGCGATAATTGTGTCACCTCCGGCTCCGAAGCTAATTGAGAGTCCTTTGTTGAGTTTGAGTGTCATTAATGTCAAGCCTGGTTTAGATTTCATATCAAAGGGGTAGCGGGTTGTTCCCATATTTCTACCTGCGTTTTCCCACCAAGTTTGCAAAACTTCTCTACCTTCATTCGTGTTTGGCCAATTGAAGTACTCGGTATTGTAATACAACCATGGGTACTCAATGATAAGTGGCTTCATTATCACTGTATTATCCGGTAGTGTTTTGGGGATAAGCCAGGGCTTTAGCCCGGAGCAAGACGTGCATAAAAAAAATACGCTTGAGGTTAATACACTCATAAATATGGCTCGTGTTATCATCTTCTTGAGGAGCTAAGACCAGACACATATTCTAAATAATGTATCTTTAGTAGAGTCGTTGTTGTATTGCCTTGGCTATCCGTGTGAGCCGAGGTTTGACCGTTTGCCGTGAATTGACGAGTGAAGCTCGCGCTGAAAATCTTATAATCGCGAGAGGACAGGACAAAGCCATCCACCATAACTTGCGTCGCTAAGGTATCGGAGTAAGGAACGGCACTGGTAGTCGTACGTTTCATCGGTAGGTCTAAACCATAGACACTCAACTGGGTGCTTGTAAAGACTTTTTCGCCAATGAGGAATAAGAAAAATACCCCAATCATTCGATAAGGGAATGATTGGGGTATGAACTAAGATTTAATTAAATGTTTATTCCTTAATTTCAACTTCAAATGTGGAATGATAGGGTTTATTGCCACATTGATAAAATGTAAAGACGTAATTGATTTTTAATGATGACAAGTCAATTTCTTTGCCATGATTTTTTTCATCAAATATACCGTATATCTTAATAGATGATTGAGGGTCTATGTGAAATGTGGTGTTTTGGTTCGGGAATAGTGGGCAAAGATCGTAGTGATCTTCATCACTAATTGTCATATTCTTGACCAATTTAATGGGTCTCATCTTTTCCTTTGATTCAAAAGTATCACCAAAGCTTACTTTGTTATTTGTCATGTTGTGAACAACAATTTCGATAAGAATAATATTGTTGATTTTTTTTATATTTCCACGATGAAATTGTAAGCAATCTTCTATTTTAGGCCGTATTTCTTTATTGTTTTCTAGTACGTCTGGGTTTTGTATTTTGTTTATTATAAATAATGTTCCTAATGTTAATATAATAAACGCTATTATGTATTTTAAGTGTTTCATATAAAATGTTTCAATAGATTATAATTTTCCTTTAAATCCAATCCATGTATCTGAATGGATTCCTGATTGGTTGGTTATAATTCCTTCGAGTATTTCTTTTGGGGTGTAATGCCTAATACTATTCTAGTCTTGCTAGGATAGAGGAGTCCTATTTTATGTCGTGTGCTCCATGAAATTGATCCTTTTCTAAGTACCTGTTGACGACAGGCAAAAGCCATAGCTTTGGATGCACAAGCAAAGAATCTGACGAAAGTTTTTTTGGGAAACAAACATCGTAAAGGATCTTGATCATTTTTTGTTTTATTAAAAGAAGGTGCTTTTCTTGAATTAAGTAAATATTGGAGATGGATTTCATTATCCTTATCTTTGCGAATGTATTGGGCCTCTTTCTGCTGTCATATTCATGGTGCGTTTCATTCTGACCTGTACTGCAGAGATGAACGATCGAACTGTTCTTATTGCTTGTTTGGGAATCTGGTTTGAATTTTTGTTTTATCTTTGATAACCCATTTAAGTAATAATAGAGAGCCTCCACCATACAATAAAAATCTTATCCCTAAATTATATTCTCCGGTATTGAATGCTAAATAAATAAAAATAAATATTCCTATAAACATCCAATCAATCAAAGGATTAGTATGAATAGTTAAAAACTCAAGAAAAATATTTCGTTTGTAATTTTTTATATCATTTGGGTTAATAGATAGTAGTTTAATTCCATTATTTTCTGTTTCAGTAAAGGACGGGACGTTGGGGAAGTGACTTGATTTTTTTATGAAGTAGTGAATAACTGTTGATGGCTTTGCTAATCCACAAAATGGTCTTAATAAGATGTATAATAAGGCAATTTGCGTTTCTAAAGTTAAATTAGATGTGATGTTTTTATCTCTATCATTGAGTAAGTTTATTTTGTCGCAAACATAAGTTGGGTTTTGAAGTGACGCCAAAATGAATCCATCTCCTTTAATGATGAATGGCGTATCTTTGGCATATTTAATCGACTCCCTGAGTGAAAAACCTTGTCGAAATGCCCATTTTAATCTTCGTTCATAGGAGTCCCGCTGTAGAGTTATTTTTTGAGAATTAACTGGAAATGAAATGACAACATTACCTATTCCTTTTGATAAGTATTTAGCAATTAAAATGTCATCTAGATAAATATTTCCCGATCCTGTTATGAAATCACCAACAAGAGTTTCTACTAATACTGTATATGTATTAAATTTAACATTCAAATGGCATCCGCTTTTTGTTTTACTGAAATCCAGATGAGCTATTTTCTTGTTGTCTTGATTTCCACATAGTTCTCCGCTCCATTCAGGATAATTAATTGAAATGAAGGATTTGTTTTTGTAGCTTTTTATATAAGTGTTTAGTATATTATTTTCCATTATGACAGTAATGTTTGTATAATATAATATTATTCAAAAAAAGTTTATTTAAATTATATTAATCGGTATTTAACGAAATTAAATAAAGTCATACTAATGTTAATGAGTGGAGAGTAAATTATTGCGGATGCTTCGCCGGATAGGGATGCTTTAAATTTATTCATAAACTGTTTAGCCCCGATCGGGTCATGTCGATGGTAGTAATTTGCACGTAGCCACGGTAGAGGTAGCGATGGTGCAGAGTGATCGCACCTGCGATACTTACTTTCTTAAACACTCGGCGACCATGCGAATCGTATTGGCACTCGATGATGTTTTCACTTTGGGTGAAGCGCACCGGACGGTTTTGTGCATTGTAGTTTACAGCCCAAAGCCCTGTAGAGGTCTTGGCTGGTGTCTGATTGCCATCCGAATCGAAGCCCGGGGTGAAATCCTGATAATCTCAAGAGGAAAGCACAAAGCCATCCACCATAACTTGCGTCGCTAAGGTATCGGAGTAAGGAACAGCACTGGTAGTCGTACGTTTCATCGGTGTATTTAAATCATAGACACTTGGCTGTGTGCTTGTAAAACCTTTTTATCAATGGGGTATTGGATTTACTTGGGATTAAGATTTTTTCTTATACAAATTGATGATAATTGCCATCTGTTCATAAAGTTGTTGCTGTTCGATGAATTTTTTCATTTATTGATTGGCTTTATGCTATCGGGTTTAATGACGAGATTATTGTTTATATTTAAGTTAACATGTCCATTTTTGTCATATAATACATCGATAGATGATTGTGATAGACCGCAAGGGTAGAATAAAAGCACAAATCTTGTCGACCTTTTTTCGTTATTATGTAGGATTATATTATTAATAATACTATTGTTTTTTGGTAAATTGCAGGGGAATAGTTCCTTGTATTTACTGCTTTTGAATTGTATGCCATATTTTGCTAAAGTTTCTTTTCGAAGTTTATTGAAGTTAAATAGGTATTCGTGGTTTTTTGTGGTAATTTGTATTGTGTTTATTATAGAAGGCGATGAATCTCTTTTAATTATACAATTTTCTTTATTTTTATATAATGACTTTTCTTCTTGATTGCAGATTGTTTCGTTAATTTCTATTGTATTAATTCCATTAGGCGTTATTAATGATTGATAATAATAACAACAAGAATTGAGTGTCAATGGTATAATTGCAAGGCTAGCGTATATTGTTCTTTTAATTATATAATTCATTGTCAATAAGTTTTTTAATTGATGTTGTTTTTTGGATAATACAGATTAGGAGTTGTTTGGTTACAGTGATAGTTATGGTTGGTTTCGCTGTAATAAAATATTAATGATCTGTTTTAATCGTTTTTAATTTTTCAATAGCGTCCGGATCTCCGAGTCTTGCAGCTTCGCGAAAATATTCGTGAGCTTTTCGGATGTCCTGTTCTATTACAGTACTTCCTTTTTCATATAGTAGTCCGGTATTATAGATCATGTTAGGTGTTTTTTCTTGATTGGCATAATTGAGGTAGCTTAAGCCTTTTTGTTTATCCTCGTTAGTTGTACCTATCGTGCAGTAACAAATTCCTAATAATCCAATTGCTTCCATGTTGGATTGGTCGCATGCAAGCCTCAGCCAATTCAATGCCTCGGTTATGTTTTCTTCCCTAAGGTATAATTTTCCCATTTGAGTTTGGCTGTGTGAATCTCCATTGCGTGCTGATTTTTCAAACCATGCTTTTGCTTTGGCGATATCTTGAGGAACAGTAGAGCCGGTTAAGTACATAGAAGCTAGGTGCGCCTGAGATAACTTATCATTCTTGGAGGCACCTTTTATAGCGTAATCAAATGCTTTTTTGTAATCTTGTTTGACGCTTGTGCCAGTAAGATATGCGTTGGATAGGTGGGCGTACGCCTCCGGATGACCCAGTTCTATTGCCGCCTTTTCTAATAATTTTAATCCTTTGGCTTCGTCTTTTATGCTGTATTGTCCAGATTGATATAGCTGTGATAATGTTGTTATGGCTTGAGGGTGATTTTTTTTTGCTGCTTGGGTTAACCAGTAAAGTCCCTTGGCTACGTTTCTGTTACATGAATCTTTTAATGTATTGTTTAAGATATATTCTTCAGCGAGTTTCCACTGACTTTCTGTATCACCCTGGGCAGCTAGTGGTATCAAAGCACTTATTGTATTTTTTATATTGAATGGAGTAGTATTGTCTGTCCGATTAGGGTTAGTTTCAAATTTTTGTTTCCAATAGGTGGCTCGTTCTAAATTTTTGGTTACTCCTGTGCCTGTTTCATATAAATTGGCTACAAGACGCTGCGCTTCAGGGTTGCCATATGTCGCACATCTTATACCTATTAAATAGGCTCCATAGGGATTTTTTGGTATGTATTTCCCCTCATGATACATGATGGCTAATTGTGTGCCGGACGGTGCGTAGCTTTGTCCTGCCGATGTTGTGAGCGCCTCGATGCCCATACGGACATGCTCATTACTCTTTGCATTTTCAAGTAATAATAAACCTAAATGTGCTAAACTGGGGATGTCGCCTTGTTGCCATGCTGTATTGAGCCATCGGGCTGCTTCGTTGACATCTTTATCAATGCCATCTCCGGTCATATACATGATTCCAAGCATTCGCTGTGATTCGATATCTCCCTTTTGGGCTGCTAGAGAGTAGTGAAAAAATGCTTTTTTGGCATCTTTTATGCCTCCTGTCAGTCCCATATGAATGTTGCCTAGTTCTGCGATTGCAGGTACATAGCCTTGCTCTGATGCTTTGGTCAGATATTCAATTGCCTGTTTATTATCCCATTTCACACCAATACCATAAGCGTGACAGCTACCTAAAAAGGCGAGGCAAGCGGGGGTGTTTGTTTTGATTCCTTTGTTAACCCAATGGATTGCCTCATCAACATCCTGATCGCGGAGGGTGCCTCTATAGTAGATAAACCCTATTGATGCAAATGCTTGAGTATTTCCGGCTGAGCCAGCTTGTTTATAATATTCAATAGCTTTGTCTATATCAACTGTTCCGCCTAAACCCTGCTCTTCAATCATGCCTAGAAATGATGCTGCTTGAGGGCTACCTTGTTCCCATGCTTTTTTGAGCCATTTAATGGTCAATGGTATATTTTGTTCCGTAAGGCTTCCTTCGAAATATGTAACAGCCAGAGTATATGATGCCGTTTTATTTCCTAAAGCAGAAGACGCACGTAAAAGCTCTAGAGCGTCTGCTACTGAATAATTTTCATCTTTCAGTAATGAAGATGGATAGTCTGGGTATTCTGTTTCAGTAGAAACTTTAGTTTTACTCCCCAATATTAAAAAGGCCTTTAGATATAAGGCTTCAGGGTGTTTTTGTTTTATAGCTTCATTTAGCCAAAATAATCCCTTCTTTTGATTATCAGCATTTTGAGATGGAGTAATATAATGATTTGCTAGTACAAGCTGACTTTCGGCATCTCCCTCCTGTGCCTTCTTTTCGACTAGTTCGATGTTAATCTGGGTATCTATCGCATTTTCGGCATACGCAGCGATACTTGGTAGTAGAATATTAGAGATGAGGGTGAATACTAATAATTTTTTTTTCATATTTTTGATGATTGTTTCACCTTGGGTGAAGCGTACCGGACGGTTTTGTGCGTTGTAGCTCACAGCCCAAAGCCCAAAGCCCTGTAGAGGTCTTGGCCGGTCTCTGATTGCTATCCATATCGAAGCTCGGGGTGAAATCTTCATAATCACAAGAGGGCAGCACAAAGCCATCCATCATAACTTGCGTCGCTAAGGTATCGGAATAAGGAACGGCACTGGTAGTCGTACGTTTCATCGGTGTATCTAAATCATAGGCACTCAATTGGGTGCTTGTAAAGCCTTTTTCATCAATGAGGAATAAGAAAAATACCCTAATCATTCGATAAGGAAATGATTAGGGTATGGGATTTACTTGAGATTAAGATTTTTTCTTATACAAATGGATGATGATTGCCATTTGCTCATGAAGTTGTTGTTGTTCTATGTATTTTTTCATTTATATGGAATTTATAGAAAGATTTTTACAATAGCAAGTTTTGTAAGGATAGATTGCTTTTTTGAGTGTTGGTTAATTTTATAAATTAACCAGTTATTTAATCTAATTTTATTATTCTAGCTTCTCGATCCACATAAGCTTAACTTTTACGTCAGAAGCTTTAAGAGGAAATGGTTGTAATAAATCCTTTAGATCGCCATTATTTAGTATTCTATCAATACAATCCACATTCATAATGAGGCTATCAGGATCGCACTTAAAACATATTATCAACTTATCTGAAAAATGTAATCGTAAAGTGTTGAATCGAATTGAGCCTTCAAATTTATAATTTTTATGCCATAGACCTAGATGTTTTAATAGCGATAACATCGTACAATTTGTTTTTGTTATGCTTATTATTTGTTTTTCATAAGCACTATTATCAATATAATTATTGTATGATATATTATTTATGGAGCATAATTTTAAAAGTATAGTGATATAATAAAAAGTCATTTTAATTTAATATTAAATTTATTGTTTATGTCTAAATAAACGAATCCATTATCTAGTCTTATCATCCCTCCATCACCTGTGGCCGAATAAGAAAAACCCCATTCGAAATCTGTTAATACTTGATTTTTATTGCTTGCGCATACCAATTGTGTTTTAAACTCTACATCAATTTGTGCTTTTTCGTTGTTGAATATTTTTTTGACTAATTGGAATCCTGGGACAGCAGGGGTATCCCTAAATTTATATTTACCATTTTGATATCCATCTCCACCAGTAGGATCGTAATAGGGGCCTTTTTGATTTTTTAATAAATCTAAATATGGTGTTTTAGGTCTGCCTAGTTCTGTATCTTTTGTAACGGTACTAATCCATCTAAAATCTCCATCTTTACAACAACAAGAATTTTCGCCATTTTCATTTACTTCTGGCGAAAATAAAGCAGAAGTGAATATTTGAGCTATTATGGATTTCCTTGCGTTGGTAGATAGTTCAGGATGTATTTGATATTCAGTAACTTTTATTTTCCCGCATCTTTTACTATTTAACACAACATTCCAACTGTCACCGGGCTTTATTTTTCTTTTTCCTAATATGTCGTACAGCCACTCCATACTATTGCCAACAAACCCATACAAATTATACCCACCTTCAATCCCGATTGGGTCGCGGTTGATCCAGCGGCCGTCTTGCGGGTTGTAGTGGCGATAATTGTAATAGACTAGGTCTAGTTCACTATCCATGCACTCACTGCTCCAGCCTAGCGGTTGGGTGGTGGTGCCTACGGCGGTGGCTTGGCCGAATGGGGTGTAGGTGTAGGCGGTGGCGATGGTGCCGTTGCTTCGGTAGAGTTCACACACGTTTTTGGTGAGATCTAAACCGTAAGTCATCCATGTGCCTGCGATTTGAATGGCAAGAGGACGGGTGGCTGTCGGTTGACTCGGATCCCAAAGGATGAACCATAAGCCGTTTAGGCCCGATCGAGTCATGTCGAGGGTGGCAATTTGCACGTATCCACGGTAGAGGTAGCGGTGGTGCAGGGTGATGGCTCCTGCGACACTTACTTTCTTAAATACGCGTCGGCCTTGTGAGTCGTATTGGCACTCGATGATGGTTTCACCTTGGGTGAAGCGCACCGGACGGTTCTGCACATTGTAGCTCACGCTCCAAATGCCTGTGGAGGTTTTGACTAGTGTCTGATTGCCGTCCAAATCGAAGCTCGGGGTGAAATCCTCTTGAGCCACTGTCGCAGCTGCTCCCACTCGAGCGTATTGATTCAGTACGTTGGTGTCGTAGGTGAGGTTTTCCGCCACACCTTGCAGGGTTTCCTGCGAAGTCTTGCGGTTGCCGATGTTGTCGTAATCGTAAGCAAACGCATCGTTACCCATTTGCGAACCGATGAGTTCACTACGTGAGTTGTAGGTAAAGTTGTCGTTTCTCACCGTGCCTTGTCGGGCATAGCGTCGAGTCATCGGGCGACCTAGAGCATCATGCGTGTAGGTGCGCAAGACTACATCACTCGTGCCGCGTGTGTCATTGATTTGTGTCAATAAATCACGCTGAGCCTCATAAACGTAATTCCACTTGATGTTATTAGGATGAGTGAGACTTTGCAATAAATGAGTGCCGGCCAGATATTCGTAGCTAAAGTTTTTCGATTCACCACCATGTAAGAAGCCTGCCTGAGTCAATCTGCCTTGCGCATCATAACTCATCGAAGTGCCTTGCATGACGCCGGTGCCTCGCATGAGATTGTAACCGATGGAGCGACCCATCTCGTCACGAAGCTCGGCCACCTTAAAGTCGGTGGAGTTCACACGCACACTATCACCTTCCTGCTCGCCATAGGCGTCGTAGGTGAATTGGCGAGTACCTGCGCCATCCGTCAACCGGGTGATTTGCCCGAGATGATTGTAGGTGAAGGATTGATTCGGGGTGGACTCGTCATCATAGCTTACTTGAGTCAAATCCCCCGTGTTGAGTTGATAGCCGTGTTGTGCTACCTGGCCTCGGGCATTAGTCAAGCTTGCCAATTGATTAAAGGCATTGTAAGTGCGTAACTCCTGAGTGCCGTCGGCATGAGTCGTGCTGAGCAATAAGCCCGTGGCGGCGTGATAGGTCCAAGTGGTCGTATCGCCATCCTCACGTAAGCTCGGATCGGTCGTCACATCACCTGCCGTGACGCGGAAGGTGCGTAGGTTAATCAATTGATCGACATCATCATAAGCGAAACAAGCCGGAGCAATACCCGTGCCAAACTCGCTTACCTTGCGACCGCGGTGATCGTAGCCGTAGCGTACTACATTACCCATAGCATCCGTCACGGTAGCGACGTTGTTGGAGTTTTCGCAGTAAGTCATGCTTGTTTCGTTACCTGCGGCATCGCGGGTGAGCAAGGTACGTCCGGCAATATCAAGCAAAGTGCTTATCGTGTTGCCTCGGCCATCCGTGCTAGTCAAGGTCTGACCGTTTGCCGTGAATTGACGAGTAAAGCTCGCACTGACACCCTGATGATCGCAAGAGGAAAGCATAAAGCCATCCACCATAACTTGCGTCGCTAAGGTATCGGAATAAGGAACGGCACTGGTAGTCGTACGTTTCATCGGTATGTCTAAATCATAGACACTTAATTGAGTGCTTGTAAAGCCTTTTTCATCAATAAAGATCGATTTGCTCTCCGTAGTGGAAGATAAGCGACTGATCAGAGACTTGGAAACGCTAGTAATGGCGCGACCTTCGGCATTATAGCGAGTCGTTCTATTCACTTGATAAACTTCCTCATTTTCCTGCTCAAATGATACGGAACTCTCCTGAATACGGTTGAGGGTGACATCATTTGGCAAAGAACTATCGAGAAGAAGAGTCGTCTTGATTTGATTCCCCATGGAATCATAAGCAAACACCTTGTCGGCACGATATTGACTGCCCCCTTGCGTGCGTTGCTTCATCATTTGACCGAGATTGTTATACTCATAGCGATTATAGCCATAGGCATTGGCAATCGTGGTGGGCATGGTTTCCGTTACCGTATCGCCATAGCCATTGGTGATGAGCTGAGATAGGATGGTGGATTGATCGGCTAAACGGACCGTTTGTCTTACCCCGCCATTGAATAGATCATAAGCATGAAACTCTTCACGCTGCGCGGTACCGGAAAGATGAGCAATCGAGCCATCCTTATTGCTTGTTTGGATCAAGGTGGCACCTTGTGGGCTTGTTTGAGTCTCCGTCAAACCGTCGGCACTGTAGGCATAAGTGGTGACATGCCCCAAAGCATTGGTCTGAGTAAGTAATCTACCTGCCAAATCGTAAGTGCTCGATTCGCTTGTCTCCATCGCACCGATGCGGGTGACGGTCTGCACGGTGCGACCCATGGCATCATGATGATATTCCTTGATGGTTTCCGGAGTGGTCGGTGTTTCGCTACGAGTCGTTTCGATCAGGCGACGCTTGGAATCATAAGAGTAATCGGTGCGCACACCGTCCTCATCAATCTCCCAAAGAGTGGCCCCCGTACACATAATGGCACGAGAAGTCGTGCGACCATTGTCACGAGTGCGTGTGATCCAGCGATTTTGAGCATCATAAGTATAGGTGGCAGCATCGATGAGTACCCAATCGCCATTGGTATTTTGCACAAATGATTCCTCCCTCATGGTGTGACCTTCACTAGAGATGAAGCGCACCTCGCGGGTGGATTGACCCGGTACGCTCAAGCCTGCCACACGTGTTTCCTGAGTCACGGTATAGGATGCTCCATGTAAAGACGTGGCGGCATAGTCATACCAAGTTTGTACGCCGTTATGCTCCTGAGTCATACGTAAGCGACCGCGAGCGTGTACATTATCCGCCGTGCCGAGCCATGTTTCCTCGATACGTAGGCGTGAGCCACTTGCGCCTAAGGCTGTCATGCGATCTTCCACACGTTTGATGTGATTGGCTGTTTTGTAGGTGTATTTATTTTCACTTACCGTTTTGCGACTATTTTCCGTGGTGTATTGGTGCACCGTGATGGCGGAAGGTTCATCATCGAAGTTGGTATCGCCGGAGTGGTCGTAAAAATATTGCTTTGCACGAATGCCGATGGCGCCCCATGGTTCCTCGGTACGGCTGATACGACCAAAAGAATCGTAATAATTGCTGTAAACGGCACCATTGGGTTCAACGCTTTCGACTAAATTACCTGATGCGTCATATCGGTACGTGGTGGTCTGCTCGATATCCGAGCCATAAGCTTCGACTCGAGTCAATAGTAAGTTCCCTACTTCGGCGGATTGGTAGATCTCACACACGCATGAGGCAACATGCGAGCCTTGAGAGACGGTAGTAACTAATTGCCATACGTCAGGTTCCAGTTGAGTGCGGACTTGGGATTGCTCGACCTGATCGGCCTCCGTACCTCGTGTCATACTCCATGCCTTATCAATGCAGGACCAAGTGCAAACGTAGTTTTGGCGACCCGGGGTGATTTCCGTAATAGTGAGGCGATTAGTTACACTGTCATGAGCCAAGGTGAAGGATTTAAACGGTGTAGCTCCTGCGATGAGGTCGTAGAGACCGGTTTGAGCATTGAGTGAGCCCACATCACTTGGTAAATACAGAGCGATGGTGTATCCCTGTGCGGTGATTTGCTCGATATTAAGCAAGCCGTCCCATAGATTCCAAATTTGGCGAAGAGAATCATCCTGCGAATCACGCTTGATAGCCAAATAATCCGAAACATGATCAATACTGCTACCGTCTTCGGCAATATAACTTAATAATTCGCCTGTCTCGGCAGAATAGAGGAATGAAGCTCCCTGTCCGTTTCTCCAGCGAATGGACGTTACGACTTCTTGCTCTGCGATCGTTTCAGTGACGAAGCTGGCTTTACCACCACCATGGGTATCGACACCGATAGGAGCAATAGTGCCGTCATTGTAACAACGAAGGGCGATGACTCGAGCACCTTGCACGATTTCCAAGCGACATGTAGGGCTAAAGCCTTCTTCCGGTAAGCGTAGGAAGCTAGTCAAAGGATGGTTGAAGAAAAGAGCTGCGGGTTGAGCTAAGTCGGACGATAAGGTGTCGGACTGTAATTGTACTCGACCTGTAGGAATCTGGCCTAGACCGCGGAATGAAGCCATGCGAAAGCCCCAGTCCATTTCCGATTCCGTCACACGAGCGACCACCGATTGACCTGCGGAGGATGAACTGAGCGAGTCAGCCTGAGTGTGAGCCATTTTGAATGCGGTTGGGGCATTGTGTGATGAAGGAGAGTTTGAAGGTGATGACGGGGTCGATGGTGATCCATCGGTATCGCTTTCACCTTCACAAGTGCCCGGGCACTCTCCGCATTTTTTACCGCCATCTTCCAGAGCCACCACTTTGAGTGCGTATTGGCAAACGGAAATGTTTCCGCTAGATGGATTATAGTCGATGTTTTGTTGCTCTACGACGATGATGTGATCGCCGGATTCCAATTCGCCGGAGCCTGTTTTGGTCCATTTATTGTGACCGCCTTGACCGGTGGCTTGATTGGAGTTGTTGTCCTTGGTCATATCAACAATCGTTTTGCCGTCGACCTTGACGCTACCCCAGTCATCTACGGTAAGTGAGGCGATGCAGCGAGCGCGAATAGATTTCGGTTTACCCTCCTTATCTACACCGAAAGGAATGGTAACTCGATGCTCATATAATTGACTATCGGCAGATGTGGTCGGTGCAGGGATGGTTTCTCCTCCTGTTACATCTAAAAAGACATCTCCCGGTTGGAATGTAGGAGGATTTTCCGCCACGATTGCCGGAGATGGAGCGGATTGCTTCTGGATGGATGGTTTGCTATCAAACCATTTTTTGTATTGTACGTTTTTCATATTAATGATGGTTTATTTTGATGAAACGATACGTTTTTTCGCTTCAATAAATAAAAAATGATGTAAAAAATAATAAAATCAAATGAAAAGTTGTTCATCGTTTTTTAAGTTATGATTTATTTTATTTTTTATGATTTATAATTGTTTTATTATTAGTGTATTATTGTTGGTTTTGTTGTGTATTGGCATGTGTTTCCTATGGGTGTGAATATTGTTTAAGGAAACACGTGCCACAAGTGAAAAAATAAAATTTCAATCATGATTTTTTTGTTTTTATTATTAAATTGATGGCACGTGTTTTCATGTTTTAACGAACGTATGCTTTCACTGAGGGTAGGGTGTTTTTGGTGAACATCTGCTACGGGGGGGGGGAGGGGAAATGATGGGCGGCTATTAGCAGTCAATGTATAAAAATGGCTTTGATGCTTGGTTACCCTACATTCTGTGTGGATATGGGAATGATGAATGGGAGTATTGGAGATATTGATGAGTGTAGCTAATGAACTTGGAGTGAAAATGTCTATTTTGTTCTCATCGTGTATGATGGTAATTGAGATTGAGATGATTGGATGTGTTTTTTAATTGATGGCGACCGGCAGATTTGCTCGGGCTACTGAAATGAATTCTGCCATATTCTCTTCTTGCTTTAGATGAGCTGTGTTTTATGCTCGAAGCATGAAATGTGCAGTCGGATTGGTACTTTTAGGTGCTTTGGCTATCATGACGTCGTGTCGAGAGCAGAGCGGTAAGTCGGATTCGGGATCTCTATCCGAAGAAACGAAGATGAATACTACGGAGGCTCACCATCAAGATAAGGCAGAGTTTTTGAAGTCTTTAAGCGATGCGAAAAAGGCAGCCAAGATCGATGAGCCTGATTCGATGAAAAAAGTAGCCGTCTTATTTATCCATGGTTTAGAGCAGGGGTATGTTACGGACCATGATGTATTGGACTGGGGGGATCAAGTTTCTGCCGACGGTTATGGTGCGGAAGGAGTGTTGGGTGCTATTTACTTATATGGTTCCGATGGTGTAACACGTAATACCAAGCAAGCTCTTTATTGGTTGAATAAGGCCATTGAACGTAAAGGCTCCCAAGCCGGTAATGCAGAATATTTACTTGGTATGATGTATATGGCAGGGGACGGAGTACCGAAGGATATTAATAGGGCGGTAGGCTGTTTCTTAAAAGCGTCGGACGAAGGAGTGCCGGCGGCTATGTCATTGCTTGGGCGTGCTCATTTGCAAGGTCAATTGGGCTTTGAAAAAGATACGGCTCAGGGATTGGCTCTATTACAAAAAGCAGCTAACAAAGGAGACGCCAATGCATCAATGTTTTTAGGGCATTTATACGCCAAAGGTGCCGATGTAGCCCAAAGTTTACCAAAAGCGATGGAGTGGTATCAGCAAGCCGCTACGGCAGGTAATGCTCATGCTCAATATATCATCGGTCTGGCTTATTTGGATGGTACGCAAGGTTTACCCGAAAATTACGAATCGGCAGTGAAATGGTTGAAATTAGCGGCCGGGCAAGATCATGTAGATGCTATGTTGATGCTTTCAGCTTGCTATAGTACCGGTAAGGGAACCCCAGTAAACGATGAGCTAGCCCGAGTTTGGAAGCAGCGTGCTTTAGAATTAAACAATCAACGCCAAAATAATCAACATGAAACAAAATAACGAAATGAGCGAATCTCCATGGGAATTGACGACGGATTTATCGAGAATGGATAGAGATGTCATCTATCATTTTATTAAAAATGAATCATATTGGGGGAAACACAGAACCCGTGAGCAGATGGATGATGCCATTGATCATTCCAGATGGGTATTTGGCTTGTATGATCGCGCTACGAATGCACAAATCGGCTTTGCTCGTGTTATTTCCGATGGGATTACGTTCGGATATTTGACCGATGTATTTATTTTATCAAGCTACCAAGGTAAAGGTTTGGGAAGATATTTATTAGAAGCGGTGATGAAGCATGAGGGGGTGGCTCAAGTGGGGCGCATGGTGCTTTTGACGGAGGATCCTGATTTTTATACCTCTTATGGTTTTAGTGTGCATCGACCTGAAGATCCGATGGAGCTAATGCAACGTAAATTACCCGGTTATCTGTAATGCTCTATAAGTTTTTAGTGGGTAGTTTTTGCCTGTTATTGTGTCAATGTGCTTCATCCGAGAAGTTGACGTGTGTATTTGATTGTCAGGCGAATGCTTCACAGGTAGATACGGTGCTTCCTCGTTGTGACATAAGCCCTGCGATGTGGCATTACTCGGCAGGAATAGAAAAAAAGATTTGTTTAAAACATGCTTACGCCATTTATCGCGGAGAAAAAGGATATTATATGGTCGATACATTTTTTGGACATCCCAAGTTTTCTAAAAAAATCACCAAACGCGGTATTTTTCGACCATTTGTGGAACAGTAATAATGATGGGTGTATGATTTAACATACACCCATCTTATGTGATTAAGTTTTTATCGAAAAATAGTGAAGTTTATTCTTCGTCTTCCCATTCTTCTTGGTCAGCTTCGATTTCTTCCTGCAAAAAGGCAAGAGCTTGTTTTTGAGGTAAGATGATATGTTCTCCTTCTTCGGGGATGACTAATAGGCCGCCCATAGAAGAAAGAAGTGCGTGCATCATGGCAAATACGTGACCTAAGGCGCATTCGTCTTCAATGAGGAAACATAACATTTTTTTGTTAGAGCCAATCATTTTAAGTGCATTAGGGTCTTTTTTGAAAGCTTTGGCGGCATCTTGTGTTTCCATGCTCCATGAAACATCAAGCTGTACGTCACCCTCTTCATCGATATATTGCCCGTCAATGATATGGTCCTCGATCGTTTCAAGATTGCCTTTGGTTTTTAACCCAAAGCAGGGATCTAATTGAAGCATGAGTTGTGCAATTTCTTCGCTTGCGGGTAAAGGTTTTTGAGGGACAAATAACCAAAATTCAATATCGGTATGGCGGGTCATGCCCCTAGTCCTAAAGAATAATTTGTCATGAACCAAGCGACATATGTGACAGTAGGGCAGAAGATGCGGCGAAAGGTTGACTCTTTCGTGAGAAAGAGCTAGAAGGAAGGTATGAATAATTGTCCTATCATGCTGACCATCGCCGGTTCCGACTGCTCTTCCGGCGCCGGCATTCAAGCCGATTTAAAGGCAGCCCAAGCCCTTGGCGTTTACGCCTTGACGGCTGTGACCTGTGTGGTCTCCGAGGTTCCCGGTACGGTTCGTGGTATTCAGGAAATTCCTTGTGATTTAGTCGCCGATCAGGTGGCGATTAACTTAGATTCATTTAATGTTGGTGCGATTAAGACCGGTATGCTTTATTCACCTGAAATTGTTTACGCCATTGTTGAGCAATTGAAGCGTTATGAGCTACCTTTAATTGTGGACCCCGTCATGATTGCAACAGCAGGCGATTCCTTAATGCAAGATGCCGCTATTGCTGCTTACGAGGCAGCCTTGCTTCCATTAACGACTCTTTTAACTCCTAATCTCGATGAAGCTTCCGTCCTTTTGGGTGGCAGAACGATTCATACGGAAACTCAAATGCGAAAAGCTGCCGGTGATTTAGCGATGAAGTATCATTGCGCCGTGTTATTAAAAGGTGGGCATTTACCGGGTGATATGTGTATTGATTACTTGGTAGATGAGGATGGCATCGAAGAAGGTAGATGGGAAAGAAAGAGAATTGAGGGGGTTAGTACTCATGGTACCGGCTGTACTCTATCTGCAGCCATTGCCTCGGGTATTGCCAAAGGATTAGGCATCCGCGATGCCGTTGATTTTGGTTTGGGTCTAGTAGCTAAAGCTATTGATACTCATTTGAGCTGGGACTCACCCAAGAAGATTGATGCCCTTAATTTATTTTAATTGATCAAAGGTTCTTTCTCTATTGCAGGGGAAAGAACCTTTCCTGTTATCTTTAGAATTTAGGCTTGTTTTTGTGTGAATATGGCGTTTTTTATGCCTTATTCATTCTTTATGCTTGCTCTCAAGCCTTCTAGCTAGTAAATGTAAACACGCCTTGCCTTTAGCAATAAAGGCGCATTAACTATTAGTACACAACCTAGCAATTATTCATATCATGGGACAGCAAATCCGCAAAGTCACCAAGCGTCGTAGACGTATCGAATACATCAAACGAAAAAAAGATCAAGCCAAGTTGGGCGTAACAACCCCAATCCGTCTTGCTGTCGCTGTAAATAAGGAAGCTAAGACTTCTGACAGCGCAGAAGCTAAGCCAGCCAAGAAGGCTCCGGCTAAGAAGGCAGCTGCAGCTGAATAATTGAAGCTCGGTTAAAGGCTACAATTTTCTACATTTTCAAGACACTCCAAACGGAGTGTCTTTTTTACAGAATAACGTCATCCTATGTAATAGTGATGATTTTTTTACGTTATAGAAGGATGTAAATTGGCGTTTTGCCACATATATTTTGAATCATGAGTACTAATATATCATTAGATAAGAATCCCTCACATATCGGCTGGGTGGATATATTGCGCATCGTTGCCTGTTTTTTGGTGGTTATGGCGCATTGTTGTGATCCGTTCGTCGGAAAATTCGGAGCTGATGAAACAGAGTTTTTGTCCGGAGCTTTTATCGGTAGTTTCATGCGTACGTGTGTGCCGCTTTTCGTGATGATTAGTGGTGTGCTTTTGTTACCGGTTAAGATGGACATGGGGCAATTTTATTCTAGAAGAATGAAGAGAGTCCTTATTCCTCTAGTCATTTGGTCCTTGATTACCCCATTTTTTTATTATTTCTATCTTTCTAATGTTGAATCGGTTAATGTTGGCTTAGAATCCGTGGCCGATGGGCACACTTGGTCCGGTACCTTGAACAAACTTTACACTTTCGTGTTTAATTTTAACTACGATACGGTTCCTTTATGGTATCTGTATATGTTAGTTGGTTTGTATTTGTTTATGCCAATTATTAGTGGATGGGTAAGCAATGCTAAAAAGAAAGAAATCCAAATTTTCCTTGGCATTTGGGTTTTCACCATGTTCTTGCCTTATATCAAAATGATCGCTCCTGAAGTGGGGTATACCGGTAATTACGGTAGCATGGAATTGTTGGGCGAGTGCCCTTGGAATCCGTATGGTACGTTTTATTATTTTTCCGGCTTCCTTGGATACGTTGTCTTAGCTTATTACTTAGTACGTTATCCATTCCAGTGGTCATGGGGTAAGACTCTTGCCGTGGCTCTTCCGTTGTTTGTGGGCGGTTATTTGATTACTGCTTTCGGTTTCTTAGAAGCGGTTGCGTCTTTCGTTGATACGCGTGTGGAAAATGGGGTGGTACTTGTCGAGCCAAACTGGGAGAAGATTGAGGTGTTATGGTATTATTGTGGCATCAATGTTCTCATGATGACCTTTGCTTGCTTCATCGTTTTCCAAAAGATTTCGATCCGTCCGAAAGCATGGCTTTCCAAGCTAGCTAACCTTACATTCGGTATTTATTTATGCCATTTCTTCTTCGTGCAAGTTAGTTACGATTGGTTCTATGGCAATATTGCTTTGCCTCCGGCATTGATCATGCTTCTTATGGGAATCAGCTCATTTGTCATGGCTTTGGTTCTTTCATGGATATTAAGTCTGACCGGCTTTACGAAAAAGGCGATTATGTAAACTTTGTCGTACTTGATTTTTTTTATCCTTCCTAGCACGTAATAGTCTAGGGAGGATTTTTTTTGCAAGCTTTGCTAAAAATAGAACCAGAGGGGACCAACGCATAATTGTTGCTGAACTATCATTCCTGCCACATAATTAAGAGATATGAAAAAGTTTTACATACTTACTAGTTTAGGAATTGCATTGAGTTCCTTTGCCTTGGGAGAAGGCGTTATTGCCGATGAAAATTTAAATTACGTATTTAAGCCGGGTGAAGATGGCTATCATACCTACCGCATTCCTGCCATCGTAAAAACTAAAGCAGGTACTTTATTGGCGTTTGCAGAAGGGCGTGTGAATAACTGGGGCGACCACGGTGATATTGATCTAGTGGCTAAACGCTCTACGGATGGAGGAAAAACATGGAGTAAATTGATTCTCGTAAGAGATGATGAAAAGAAAACATGTGGTAACCCCGCTCCTGTAGTTGATACGAAAACCGGTACGATTTATTTGATTTCATGTGGTAGTGCCGGCTCGGAAGGCGAAAACATGTCCGGTAAAAAGCCTAGAGAAGTCTATATCCAACAATCTACTAACGATGGTAAGACATGGAGCAAAGCTCGCAAAATTACCACTCAGGCAAAAAAGGACGATTGGGGTTGGTTTGCGACCGGTCCTTGTAATGCCATCCAAATTCAAGAAGGCAAATATAAAGGCCGCATCGTTGTGCCTTCCAACATGAGTGAAAAGAATGAAGAAGGTAAGCCAATTTATCGTGGTAGCTGCTTTTACTCGGATGATTTAGGGAAAACTTGGAAAATCGGTGAAACAGCCCGAGACGGTTGTAACGAAAGCACCATGGCTGAAGCAGCTCCCGGGGTGTTAGTGCAAAACTTCCGTATGCAAAATCATGGTAATGGTCGTCGTACCCAGCGTTTTTCATCCGATGGCGGTGCTACATGGACCCCTGCCGAACGCGTGGAAGATCTCTACTGCTGCGTGTGCCAAGGTTCGATCGTTCGCGATTATTCAAAACCAAATCTTATGTATTTTTCGAATCCATCAAAATATGGTCGTAATGAATTGAAATTACGTGCTAGCCAAGATGGCGGTAAGACCTGGCCTTTAGAGATCCCCGTATATGATAAGAGATCCGGTTACTCAAACGTTGTCGTGCCTGATTCTGCTACGGTGGGTGTTTTATTCGAAGGTGGTGTAAACAATATCGCTGCCGGTATTGCATACAAATCTTTCAAAAAATCAGAATTCGTCAAGCGTGACGACGAGAAAAAATAAGTTTCGGTTGTAATCATATATATACGTTAATAAGAATCGCCCCATCTTTCACTCATGAAGGATGGGGCGATATTGTTAATGTAGGGAAGTTTGTGATATCCGGTTTGAATAAATTTTATGTATTATTCGCTAATTGTTTTTTCATTCTGAGTGATTGGAAGCCCGAGACAAATACGCCGGCAAAGACGAGTAAAGCCCCAATGTAGCCTTGAAAATCGAGGATTTCATTAAGGAAAATAAAGCCGAATATAGCCCCGAATACCGGTTCTAATGCGAATAAAACTCCCATGCGCTCTGCTGTCGTATATTTTAAGGCAATAGGCTGCATAAGGAACCCGAAGGCACTACAGATCAAACTTAACGCCAAGACGGCTAACCATTCCATTCCTGAGCCCGGTAATTGGATAGGTTGTATAAAGAATAAAAGGATCAAGGCAAACAACGAGGCAAAACCTAATTGGAGAATGCCCAAGATAAGGGGATCCGATTGTTTAGATAAATGGCTCGTGATGATGATTTGCCCCGCATAAATCAAGGCCCCGACGACGCAACACAAAGACATGGTGTTTAATGAAATGTCAGAATGTAAAGTCAGCATGCCGATGCCTATCATGGCCAAGATGACTCCGGCAAGTGTGGTAAACATCGGTAGTTTCCGGTGAAGGATGGTTTGTAAAAGCGGTACGAATACCACGGTAGTGCCTCCTAAAAATCCGGCACTGGAAGCACTGGTATGTTTGACCCCCAGCATGAGAAACAATAAGACTAAAAAGAGAATGAACCCTAAAAGGGCACCGCTAAGTAAGGTCTTTTTATCAACATTGAGTAATTTTCTATAAAAAAACGGAGCGGTGATTAGAAATGCAATACCCATGCGCAAGAAAATCAAATTAAAAATCCCCAATGATTCGAGCCCCATCTTCATAAATAAATACGAAGACCCCCAACCGATGGAAATCATGGCGACGATGAAATCAGCCTGCTTTTGTGAAATTTTGTTCATGGACACAAAGCAGACTGTAACGCCAATTTTAGATATAGAAAAATACTATTTATTTATGGTTAGATATAGTTTTATTCTATATCAAAAGAAGCGTAATCCGAAAGTAAAAATAAAATATTTAATCGAGATTTTGCGTGATTTTTCTTAATGCATTGATATAAATTTCTCCTAAGCGAGAAATAGGTCGATCCTTTCTCAAAATATATCCGACTCGAATGATTTCATCACAGTTTAAAGGGATTGGGACGATGTTGTTGCCATGTAGAGTAGATGGAAATACTCCCGTACCGATGATATAGGCATTAAGCCCTTGCATGAAATTCATCATAGCATCACGATCGCTGACTCTTAATGTCTTTTTGCGAGATAATGAACTAAAAATCTCTTCGGAAAAATAAAATGAGCTATATTCCCCCTGATCAAATGTAATACCGGGGTAATCTTCCATATCGGTAAGTTTTAAGCTTTTCCTATGGGCGAGGGGATGTGTTTTATAAACAAAGATATGAGGTTTGGCTGTAAAGAGTTCAGTAAACATCAAATGTTTTTCTTTTAAATATTTACTGATGATCAATTCATTATATCGGCTGAAATAAAGTAGTCCGACCTCGCTACGTAAATCTTTCACATCCTCGATGATGTCGTGTGTTTTCGTTTCACGTAGTGCAAATTCGTATTCATCACCGCCAAATTCA
This sequence comes from Akkermansiaceae bacterium UBA7331, assembly GCA_002471255.1. Taxonomy (GTDB): domain Bacteria; phylum Verrucomicrobiota; class Verrucomicrobiia; order Verrucomicrobiales; family Akkermansiaceae; genus Akkermansia. The sequence goes on from DKPP01000002.1 coordinate 151,151, forward strand.
TTGACGAGATCGATAAAAGCGTTGATCGCAAACATGTAGTGGTGAGTAGAAACCGAGAAATGCTGTTTGGTGGCTACCTCACCCATGTAACGATCTTCCATAAGATGTACTTGAGAGAGGACCTGACGAGCGTAACCTAAAAATTCGGTCCCTTCGGCAGAAACTGATACGCCTTTGTTTGATCTGGTAAAAATGGTAATGCCTAATTCATCTTCCAATTCTTTGACTGCGGCAGAAAGACTCGGCTGAGATATGTATAAGGTCTGCGAGGCTCTCGAGATGGAACCTTGTTCGGCAATTTCGACAATATATTTGAGTTGTTGCAGAGTCATGTGGTTGATGGGCTGAATAAAGAGTAAGCAATCACGGCTGCTTGTCAATCAAGCTTACAACGCGCAAAAAAAATCTTAGCGATAAAATCGCATAGTGAATGAGTTATTTAATCGGCGAATAAAAAAATGAAAAAATAGACAGTTTTTTCTTGCAATAATTTTCCGTTTTGTGTAGAGTCTTGCCCGTCGCCGCTGAAAAGCGAAAACGACAACCGAAATAAGGTCAAGGAGCGGTAGCTCAGTTCGGTTAGAGCGCCAGCCTGTCACGCTGGAGGTCGCGGGTTCGAGCCCCGTCCGCTTCGCCACCTTGACAAAATTAAACCGCCTTTTGGCGGTTTTTTTGTTTATACAGATTTGAGTATCTTTGTTTTTTATGATTAATCTGTCCCCTAGGTTCAGATGCCTTGACGCATACTTCTTTGAGGGGTAAACTTCCGCGACGACTTTTGCAGTATGAAGGAAGAGATTTTACGTATTCAAGAAGAAGCACTGGCCAGCATTGCCAAGGTGGATTCCATGCGTGCCATTGAAGATGTGCGCGTGGCCATTTTAGGTAAAAAAGGTACTTTGACGATGGCCCAATCCGGAATGAAGGATGTGCCTAAGGAAGATAAGCCGGCTGTAGGTCAAATGCTTAACGATGTGCGCCGAGCCATTTCGACGGCTTTGGATGAAAAATTGGATCAATTACAAGTAGAGGCTGACCGCCAGTCGGTTGCCGGCATTGATTTGACCTTACCGGGCCGTAGTGTAGCAGTGGGTGGCATTCATCCTATCAGCATTATCCGTGATGAGGCTATTCGAGTATTACGCCGTATGGGTTTTGTATTGGCTGATGGTCCTGATATCGAAGATGAGTTCCACTGTTTTGATGCACTTAATACACCGACAGATCACCCGGCTCGTAACGAAAAAGATTCATTTTATTTTGATTCGGGTAAATTGCTTCGTACTCATACCTCTTCCGTCCAAATTCGTACGATGGAAAAGCAAAACCCACCGGTACGTATTATTGCCCCAGGCTCTGCCTATCGCCGTGATGAAATTGATGCAACTCACCTTTCCGTATTTAATCAATTGGAAGGTTTATATGTAGATAAAGATGTCACTATTGGTGATTTAAAAGGTACTTTGGAATATTTCTTACAAGCCTTGTTCGGTCAAGAAACGGAAGTACGTTTCAGACCTCACTTTTTCCCATTCACCGAGCCGAGTTTTGAGATCGATGTGAAGCTTAAAGTAGCCGGTTGCGAACCTAAGTGGGTTGAGATCGCCGGTTGCGGTATGGTGGATCCTGCCGTATTTGAGGCTGTCGATTCATCTCGTGGTAATAAGGAATATGAAGGAATGACCGGCTTTGCCTTTGGTATCGGATTAGATCGTCTTGCCATGATTCGCTGGGGTATTCGCGATATTCGCGCCCTCATTGAAAATGATGTACGTTTCCTTTCTCAGCTTCAATAATTTAGCATAAAATAACTATGAAGATTTCATTAAATTGGTTGTCCCAATACATCGATTTGTCAGGATTGAGTGTGGACGAAATGTCCGACATGTTGACCTTTGCCGGTATTGAAGTGGAAGACATTCGTCAGCAGGGCGTAGATTCTCCTTTAGTCGTTATTGCTCAAGTAAAAGCTGCCGAAAAGCATCCCCAAGCTGATCGCTTAAAGGTATGCCAAGTTGACGCCGGAGACGGTGGCCCTTTACATCAAATCGTTTGTGGTGCTCAAAATTACAAAGTGGGTGACAAAGTGCCTTGCGCGTTGCCAGGGGCAATTTTGCCGGGTAATTTTGAAATTAAGGTAGGTAAGTTACGTGGCGTGGAGTCATGTGGTATGCTTTGTTCCGCATCTGAATTAGGTTTGCCTGACAAAGAGCATGGTTTGTGGATTTTACCTGAAGATGCGAAATTGGGTGAGCCAATCTCGACAATGGTGAAGCCCGATACCATCTTGGAAGTAGAAATTACTCCTAACCGTCCTGACTTACTTTCCCATAGCGGATTAGCTTTTGAGTTAGCCGCTATTTCCGAGAGACAATTTAAGCCCGTGCCGATCGAAGGTGCCGTGTTGGAAGAAGCCGGTGACTTTATTCGATTAGACCAGACCGAATTAAATCCATATTACACTGCCGTAAAGATTAACGGAGTGAAAGTACAGGACAGCCCGGAATGGTTAAAGGAACGTTTAACGGCAATTGGCTTACGTCCTATCAACAACATTGTCGATATTACCAACTTCGTTTTACATGAATTAGGTGCTCCTTTACATGCCTTTGATGCGGCTAAAGTAAAAGGTGGAATCGTGACTCGCACCGCTTATGAAGGTGAAGAATTTAAGGCTCTTGACGGTCAAACCTATTCTTTAAATTGCACGGATTTGGTTGTAGCCGATCAAGAAGGTACGCCTTTGGCTATCGCCGGTGTGATGGGTGGCGAAGATTCCGGCGTAAAGGAAGGAACAACAGACATTATTTTAGAATCCGCTTGGTTTAATCCTTCATCCGTACGTGCTACTTCACGACGTTTGGCTTTAAGCTCCGATTCTTCCTATCGTTTTGAGCGTGGTGCTTCTTGCTGGAATGTATTACGTGCCTCATCGCGTGCTGTGGAATTGATCCTAGAGATTGCCGGTGGTACCGCTTCGAAGGTGCTTTTGGCCGGTGCTCCTGTAGCCACCGTACCTGAAGCTGCCGTATCTTCCGATGAAGAGGGTATCGTTGTTGGTATCGAGCAAGGTAAGGGTCCTCTCAAAGTGATTCATCCTATCGTGCAAGCTGTGATGCCTTGGTCTGACTTAGATCAAATGTCCGGAGGCGTGATTCCTCATGATGAGGCTCAGCGCATCTTATCTGATTTAGGTATCGATCCGTCAGATGAAGCCGATACATGGATTTTACCACCTTGGAGACTTGATTTGAGCCGTTCATGTGATTTGCTTGAAGAAATCATTCGCGTGTATGGTTTAGAGAGAATTCCTTCTCGATATACCGGTCCGTTCATGCCTGAGTCGGTTGTTGATCGCGCCTATAATTTCCAAATGGGCTTGCGTCGTCAGTTAGCTGCTTTGGGGTTCTATGAGACTCAAACAATTAAATTGATTGCTTCCGAATCAATGGATGCAACGATCGCTCAAGTCAAAGATGCTATGCCGCTTCGTCCATTGATGGATGGAGACTTGATTAAGGTGGCATTGCCTCTCAGTGAAGATCACTCCGTGCTTAGACCTTCTCATAGCTCCGGTTTGATTGCTGCAGCAGTGCGTAATGCTAATCAAGGCGCTAGCGTACTACGTTTCTTTGAAATTGGGCGAGTATTCCGCAATACCGGTGGAGGTAAGGGTAAGGACATTGAATCCGATACGATGGGCATACTCATTTCAGGTGATATGAACCCACGTTCATGGGCCGATTCCAAACCACGTAAAGCGTCTTTTGAAGACATGATTGCCGTGTTGGATAGCTTGGCTCCAAATCACAAGTGGACCATGACTCCTGCAAAAGCCCGTCCGGAATCTGCTCTAGGAGCAGACGTGCAATTGGATGGCAAGCCTTGCGGTTATTTTGCGCGCTTATCTTTGTCACGTTGTCGTGAATTAGGTTTAAAAGATGCAGTTTACATCGTTGAGTTAGATCTTCGCAAAATGCAGGAGATTTTGACCGCTCCGGTGAAAGCTAGCGAATTGCCTCAGTTCCCGGGCTCCTCTCGTGATGCTGCGATGGAATTACCTGTTAATGTCGCCAATGCTGAAATCGTGAAAGTTATTGATTCCGTAAAAGAAAAATTGCTTGTCGATTATTCATGCTTTGACGTATTTATGGATCCTACCGGTGAGAAAATGCCTGCCGATAAGAAATCCATTGCTTACACCTTTATGTATCGTGCGAAAGATCGCACTTTGACCGCTGCTGAAGTCGATGCCGCCCATAAAGTGGTGCTCGATCATTTGGTAGCTAAGGTAAAAGGCTTAAGCTATAGATAAAAAACACTTTGTTGTTTGTTGGAAATGGCCGTTGAGTTATCTCAGCGGCCATTTTTTATGGAACATAAGCCTATCATCCTTCAACAAAAGCAATGGGAATATAATCTATTCATTCAATAACCCCTTTTAAAAATATGTATTATATTCCTGATGCCTTTATTTCAGCCTGCGTCTTTACGATCGTGTTGTATCTCGTTTGTTTGCCTTTTGCGCTCGAGAAAAAAATGCACTTTACCCGCTTAACCTTATATTCCGTCATTATGGGTGGCATTTTTTATCTATTAACTTGGGTGCCCCCAACAACGAATGTGATTTTTGTTTTGTGCTATTTAGCAGTATTAGGTTACACAGCCCATTCCTATGTGAAACTCAAAAAGCTCCCTTCCATCTTGATCCCTGTAGTGATGTTCATCGTGTACCTCATTATGGCTGATTCAATCAGCTGATTAGGGCAAGAAAAAACCATGATTTTTAAATCATGGTTTTGAATGGGTTATAATATCTGTAAAACTATAGATACATATTAGCGTATTCTTTTAGTTCATTCGCGTGTTTATAGATGTCTGTTAACGCGTCTAAACGGATTTTTTGCTCATTTCGGTCTTTATCAAGTAATATGAGGGTTAATTGATTAGGTGTGAACAAAAATCTACAAAGAGGTTTTCGATTATTGTTATCCAGTAGCACGCCGCAATAAGATTTTGTATCTCTTAAAATAATTCGTGTAGGGTCAATAATCTCGGAAAGTATAGATCTTACAATTCTATACCCTTCCATTTCATCATCAGTCGTAATAATGCCATCTTTATTGGAGGTGGCTGCATCCTCAGTGGTATCCTCATCAATTACTTCATCCCCTTTTGTGATAGCTTGTTCTGAAGAGTCAATAGCATTTTGCAAACGTTCATTCACTCGATTCGTTACCCATTCTTTAAAAGCTTGATGGACTAACTGAGTAAATTGTTCTCTTCTTTCTGGCGTGAGGACTCCATCATAAACTCTTTTAGCAAATAATTTGACAAATTCATCAGATGGAGTTTCCAATTCCTTAGTAAACTCCTGTCGAATTTGTTTTTTATATTTTAATTCTGAGGCATTGCCTAAAATATTATTTTCATCGAAGTGAGCTTTGGCAAATTTTTTCACTTCATTAACAATTTTTGGGTCGATCTCTTGAATAGTAAATTCTAAGAATGGTTTATCATCCATTTTGTTAGGAGTGTCTATATCAGTATAAAATTGATAATTGACTCCGTTGGTTAGGATTGCAAATCTTGCTTCAGTAACACTAAAGTATCTAAAAAGCTGTGATGCGTGATTGATGTTTAAATTGGTTCCACAAGATTTGCATTCAATCAAAATACATGGTGTTCCATCTCTGGAAATTACATAATCTACCTTTTCGTTCTTTTTTGTACCCATATCTGCAGTAAATTCAGGAATTACTTCGAACGGATCAAAAACATTGTAACCTAATGCCTGTATAAAAGGCATAATTAGAGCATTTTTAGTAGCCTCTTCGGTTTGGAGGGTAGGGAGTAATACAGGTAAGCGATTGCTTATGGAAGTTAATGTATCTAATAAGTCCATAGTTTATTGATATGTTTTGTGTTGTAGTAGTTTCATACGCAAATATATGTAAAATGCGCAATATTAATCTATTTATAGAAATACCATGCTTTGCATAGGGAAATCAAATTAATTTAGAAAAAACTTGTAAAAGTGTACAAAGTAATGCGTAGTATTAATAAGAAAATGCGAGAATATATTTATCAACTTGTAAAAAGCGAAGGTCGTAGTGGGAAAATTTATTCTGTTTTTATGATGATTATAATATTTTTAAGTTTATTGCCGCTAACCATGAAAGGGGATAATTACTATATGAATATTATTGATTCTATGACTGTTACTTTGTTTGTAATTGATTATTTGATGAGATGGGTAACAGCTGATTATTATTATGGTAAAAGGTCTGTGATTGCTTTTGTTCGATATCCATTTTCGTTAATGGCTTTGATTGATTTATTGTCAATTCTTCCTTCTATATCGGTAATAAATGATGCTTTTAGAGTTCTCAGAATAAGTCGTTTTCTTAGAGCTATGAAAGTGATTAGAGTCTTAAAAAGCTTTAGATATTCCAAAAATCTGCAGACAATTTTAAATGTATTACGTAAGCAATCCGGAATGTTGATAGCTGTAACGATTTTGGCATGTGCGTATATTTTTGTAGCTGCCTTAATAGTCTTTAATATTGAACCGGAAACGTTTGATCACTTTTTTGATGCAATATATTGGGCAACAGTTTCATTAACCACTATGGGATATGGTGATATTTACCCTATATCTATGTGTGGAAGATTTTTTACAATGATTTCGGCATTTTTAGGAATTGCTATTATAGCTTTACCTGCTGGAATCATAACGGCTGGATATATGCACGAGATGAACAAAGATGTTCAATCGTAATCATCCTGAATATATGAAATATATAGACGTTTTAGATTTTCTCTCAAGTGGATAAGTTTTACGTCCGTTTGAGACTGACTTTGCGTATTGCTAATTTTTGACTACAAAGCAAATTTAGGATGAATTTTTGATAGAAAAATGGAAACTTTTCGTATTATTCGGTGTAAAATAAACAATCAGGTAACTGGGTGATTTTAGGCTTATTAAAGTTTGAAAGCGCGAGGTTACTAATCTTTTTTTGTACGAATAAACATAATGAATACGAATCCGTTTTTTCATAAGCCATCTTTAATCGGATGTGCTAAATATTTATCCATTATATGCCTTTTATCCGCAATGGCTCAGGCTCAGGAAACTCCTGTAGTGCCTAATGATGCGGCTGCAAAAGCTCAAATTGTTGCAAATGTCTTAGCCCAAGATATTACGGAAAAACAAATCCCTTCTGATCAAGCAGTCAAGGTGTCGAAAGCTACTTCTCCTACTCGTTGCTACACCGGCAACCATACAATTGATAATGTAGTAGAAGGTGCTAAAAAGCCTAATAATTGGCATGCCCCGGGACAAGAAAAGGTAGAAGGTAGTTTCCTTTTCGAATCTCCATCCGAAATTGATTACATTCAATTTGCCAATAATGATTTCCGTAGGGCTCAAGTAATTGCCCATACAAAAGGCGGTGAAAAGGATTTGGGTGTGCAAACCATTAGCAATGGTTGCATCAATTTCGCTCAACCATTGAAAGATGTAGAATCCATCACTTTAAAAGTAAATTATGGAGAAGGTGAGCCTAGAGGATTCCGTGTAAAGTCGGTTGACTTTATGAAGAAAATTGACGCTCCTTTAGCCAAAGAATTGGCTCAAGTTTTTGAAGATACCTTATGTACGAAATTAAAGCCGGGCGTGACTCCCGAGGCTGTGAGTAAATTGCCTGCCGCTTTTCGTGAATTAGTTAAAAAGATTCAGAATAATGAATCGTTGGAATATTTGGTAACTAACTACGAGGCGTATCAACATCCGATGGAAGTAAGTGCTCCTTTACAATTGAATGGAACATTTAGCCAATATGAAAACATTACGGGCGTATTCCTTCCAAAAGGTAAGCACCTCGTTATTGTTGGTGATACGGGTGGTAATTCCGTTAGTTTGAAATTGCCAAACTACATGCGTAAGGAAAAAGACAAAGGTTGGCATTTGGAAAATAAAGAAGTGCCTTTACGTGAGGGCCTTAATCTAGTGGATGTGCCTTACGATGCGAATGCTTATATCGGTTATTTCGTGAGCGACGTAGCGAAAGCAAAGCCGATTGCCGTTAATTTCGTTACCGGTCAGGCAAACGGATACTTTGATACCACTCGTGGTGATACCAACGAGAAGTGGGTGCAGTTATTAGATAAGTCCGTAAGCCCTATCCTTGATATGCGTGGCAAGCATATTCATGCTGCCTTCCCGGTAGATGCCTTGAAGAAGTTTTCCGATGGTAAAGGTGTAGAATTAGTGAAGGCTTACGACGATATTTTGGCTGCCGAATACGAAATCGGCGGTTTGACTAAATCAAATAAGATTCCTAAGAACCGTATCTTTGCTCGCGTGAATTTCCAGTATTACATGTTCCGCGACGGCGATGGAGTTGCTTATTTAGGTGAAGACTGGACCATGAAAATGGTGACCAATGCTAAAACAATTTCAAAGGGCGATCCTTGTTGGGGATTTTCTCATGAAGCAGGCCACGTCATGCAAACATGGTCAATTACATGGGGCGGTTTAACCGAAGTGACAACAAACATCTTTGCTCACTATGCTAGCATGAAAATGGGTAACCCAAGTCTCCTTAAGGCTAACGATACCTTTAATAAAGCTCGTAAAGAAGGTTTTGGTGCGAACAAATCCTATTTGCAATGCCCGGACGTATTTATCAGACTCGTTCCATTCTGGCAGTTGTACGGCTACTTTGCCAAAAATGGCAATGCGGACTTTTATCCGGACGTATTTGCTAAATTAAGAGAATCAACAAAACGTTATCACGGTAACGAATCCATCAAGCAACAATTCGAGTTCATCAAGACCTGTTGTGAAGTGGCTAAATTAGACCTTACCGATTTCTTTGAAAAATGGGGATTCTTCTACGTAGGCAAAATAGATGTGCAAGATTACGCCAACTATAGCTACGACATTACCCAAGATATGGTTGATGAAACAAAAGCCTGGATCAAGAACCAAGGTTATCCAAAACCAAAGGATGATATCACTTTGTTTGAAGACTAATCTTCCTCATTATATTTTTAAATAAAAAACGGGCGCTATCCATAAAGGGTAGCGCCTGTTTGGTTATATAAGAAGGCTCTCCGATATAATCGGTGGATGAAGCCCATTCTGTACAAAAGGAAAATCCGCAAGACCTATTCGGTTTTGCGGATTTATAAGTGGCGGAGCGAGAGGGATTCGAACCCTCGGTACAGTCTGACCCGTACGTTCCTTTAGCAAAGGAGTGCTTTCAGCCTCTCAGCCATCGCTCCGTTCTTCTTTGATGTGCGAGAACTCTATATGAATTTGGCTTTTTCGTCAAGGAGTAAATGCTTTTATCGCTGAGTTTTTTTAATTTTTTCTAGTCTTGGTTGCTAATAACAAAAAAGCCGTCTCCTTTTTTAAGGAGACGGCAGAGAAGTAATGATTATAAAGGAGGCTTAGAGAGCACCTTTAGCTTGCATGGCTTTTACGAGAGCCTTGCCCATTTCACCTGGGGTGGCTGCTACTACGATGCCAGCGTCGCGCAAAGCTTCTTGCTTAGCTGCTGCGGTACCTTTACCACCTGCAACGATTGCACCGGCGTGGCCCATGCGGCGGCCTTTAGGAGCTGTAGCACCTGCGATGAATGCTGCAACCGGTTTTTTGCAATTTTCTTTGATCCAAGCGGCTGCGGCTTCTTCTTCGTCGCCACCGATTTCACCGATCAAGATGAATGCGTCGGTATTTGGGTCTTCAGCGAAAAGTTTAGCTGCGTCGAGGTGGGTCATGCCGTGAACAGGGTCACCGCCGATACCGATACAAGCGCTTTGGCCTAAACCAAGGCTGGAAACTTGCCATACTGCTTCGTAAGTCAAGGTGCCGGAACGAGAAACGATACCGATGCGACCTGGCTTGTGAATGTAAGCAGGCATGATGCCGATTTTGCACTTAGCGGTTGGGTTGATGATGCCCGGGCAGTTTGGTCCGATTAAGGTTACGTCTTTATCCTTGAGGAATACTTTAACCTTTTGCATGTCTTGTACCGGAATGCCTTCGGTGATGCACACGATCAATTTGATGCCGGCATCAGCTGCAGCCATGATGGCGTCTGCAGCGAAGGGTGGTGGTACGAAAATCATGGTTGCATTGCAATCGGTGGCTGCTTTTGCTTCGCGTACGGTGTCAAAAATAGGTACTTTGCCTTCGAATAATTGGCCGCCCTTACCAGGGGTAACGCCTGCTACGAGGTTTGTGCCATAGTCCATGCAATTTTTTGCGTGGAATGCACCTGCGCTACCTGTAATACCTTGTACAAGCAAACGTGTGTTTTGATCAATGAGTAATGACATTGTTGTAAATGGGTTTAGGGCTTATTATTGTGCTGCTGCTACGGCTTTTTGTGCTGCGTCGTCCAAGTTTTCGGCGGTGATGATGGCTACGCCGCTTTCAGCAAGGATTTTCTTGCCGATTTCAACGTTGGTGCCTTCGAGGCGTACTACCAATGGGATTTTCATGTCGATGGTCTTCGCTGCGGCAACGATGCCCTGAGCGATAACGTCACAACGCATGATACCACCAAAGATGTTTACCAAGATTGCTTTTACTTGTGGGTCAGCTGTCAAGATTCTGAAAGCGTTGGTTACCATTTCTTCGGTAGCGGAGCCACCTACGTCTAAGAAGTTGGCTGGGGAACCACCGTAATGTTTGATGATGTCCATTGTTGCCATGGCCAAGCCGGCACCGTTAACCATGCAACCGATGTTACCATCAAGGCCGATGTAGTTAAGGTTGTACTTGTCAGCTTCCACTTCACGTGGGTCTTCTTCGGATTCGTCACGCATTTCAACGATTTCCGGGTGACGGTATAAAGCGTTATCGTCAAAGTTGAATTTGGCGTCGAGTGCCATTACTTTGTCGTCGGTGGTTACAACCAATGGGTTGATTTCAACCATGGAGCAATCTAATGCTGCGAAAAGCTTGTAAAGATTGGTGATGATCTTGGTTGCTTGAGAAAGGAGTGGTCCGTTAAGTTCCAAAGCGCAAGCTACGTTTACAGCTTGGAAAGGAAGGATGCCCAATGCAGGATCGATGTATTCCTTAACGATTGCGTCAGGATTGGTGGCGGCTACTTCTTCGATGTCCATACCACCTTGGGTGCTGGCTACGATTACCGGGCAGCTAGCGGCGCGGTCTTGAAGAATAGCGAAATAACATTCTTTTTTAAGATCGACAGCTTCAGCGATGAGAACTTTGCTTACCAATTTGCCGGCTTCACCGGTTTGCTTGGTTACAAGTACTTGATTAAGCATTTTGCCGGCTACGTCTGCAACTTCGGCTACGGTGTCTACTACATGTACGCCACCCTTAAATCCGTTCTTAAAGGTGCCCTTACCACGGCCACCGGCGTGAACTTGCGCCTTGACTACATATTGGTTGTGCGTAAATGCTTCTGCGATTTTAGCTGCTTCTTCGGCAGAGTTGGCTACTGCTCCTTTAGGAGTGGCTACGCCAAAACGTTCGAAAAGTTGTTTGGATTGGTATTCGTGAATGTTCATGACAATGGGCCTTTAGGCCGGGTGTTTGTCGCACAAGCCTAGGCTCTCTTTTTGCTTCGGTCAAGGAACAATCGGGTAAAAATAGTTTTTTTTTCAAAATTATTCCTTTTTCACGAATATCTGAAATTTTTATGGCGTTTTTGTCACGCGTATTCGGTTAGAATTGTAATGGTTTTAATTCTAGTTTGGTTACGGTTTTTACCAAGCCATGGCAATTATGTAGTATGTAACTAACACAATTCCAAGTATTACTTTTGCGACCATGCTCGCTAAGTTTCCGAGTGTCGCTCCGATGCCGGCACTGACAGCTGTTTTAATTTCTTTTCGGTCCCAGATTATTTCAAAAATAAGCGCGCCGAGAAAGGGACCAAGAATGATACCAAAGGGAAAAAAGAAGCCACCGATAAACAAACCAATCACTGCTCCGATGATTCCTTTCGTGCTACCACCGAATTTTTTGGCACCGACTCCGGTTAGGATATTATCTACGATAAAACTGAATATGGTAATGAGAGATAGAATGACCCATGTCCACCAGCTAAGTGGTGTGATTTGTCCTGGATAGAGCAAATAATTAATAATAATGCCGGTCATAATAATGAGATGGCCGGGTATGATGGGTATGGCACAAGCAATCAAGCCTAGCATGATGATTGCAATGCTCAGGCAAAATCCAATAAGTGAAAGTATGTTTAAGATGTCCATATCGAGATGAGAGTGATGTATGGAAGCTTGGTTGATAGTAAAAAGTCTCACTAGATGCGGATATCTAGCGAGACTTTTAAAAAATTAATGAGTAAAGCGAAGTTTATTCTTCATCAGCACTGGTGGTGTCTTCGGTATCATCTGCAGTGGTATCTGCTTCAGTGTCGGAAGATTCATCTGTGCTATCTGTGGTGTCGTCGCTGCTGTCAGAACCGAAAAGCTCGTCTTCTGCTTTTTCTACCTTAGGTTTGGCAGGAGCAGGAGTGGCTGCGGATTTTGGAGCAGGAGCCGGAGCTGCCTTTACCGGTTTTGGAGCAGGGGCGATAGGAGTAATGGTTTCCAAACCTTCGGATTTGCGAACGTTAACACGCATTTGGTCGGCCGGTTCCATGTTCTTTAAGATGGCGTAACCTAATTGATCCGCTTGTGGAGATTTGTTTACCAACATTTTGTAGTTGCCCACATCGTTAAGTTTGCGAGCATCTTTGTTTTTACCTACAGGTAAGATACCTGTGAGGTTGCCACGATTGTTGGAGCATACTGCCCACACAGAGTTGTTTACTTTAACAAACATCTGAGGATAGATGTAGTTTACTTCTTGCCAATCTGAACCCTTGATGTAATCAACCATGGCTTTTTTAGCATTGGCAGGTAAAGCATAAGGGGAAGTGAAGCTTCTTGCCTTAACGCTGGAACGACCATTGTAACCATATACGGCGGTATCGCATGAGGTATTTAAGTAGTTTGCTACTTTTTTTGGCTCAGGTTGATTAGAGGAGCAAGAGGTGGCAAGGATAGTTGCCCCTACAGCTAAAACGAGGGCGGTTGTGAATTTAAAAGGCTTAATCATGTTCATAACAATCTCTGTGATTTTCCTAATAAAGAGAAATTTCCCTCGCATTTCAAGGAAAACTTGAGATTGAGGATTATTATTTCATTTTTTTTATTTTTCGTGATGTAAATATTTTATTTTTATTGTTGGTTTTTAGTGGTTTACGTTGTATGTGCAAGAATTTTTGAAATTTTTCTGGAAAAAACCTTCAAAATGCTTAGGTTGTCGTTGAATTCATGCCTGCATATATCATTAGTCAATCAGCCTTGGAGCATAATGCCGAAATTTTAAAATCAGTAGCACAAAATGCTGATTGTAAAATTGTTTTAGCGTTAAAAGGATTTTCGACCTGGGGTTGTTTTGATATTATTCGTCCATATTTGTCGGGATGTTGCGCATCGGGCTTATGGGAAGCTTCATTGGCACGTGAATTTTTCGGGAAAGAAATTTTAACTTATTCTCCGGCATACGAACCTGAAGATATTACCGAATTAATCGAGTTTACATCGCATCTTGATTTTAACAGTTTGGGGCAATGGAATACGTATTGTGATCAGATCATGTCTCATCCTCGTTTCATTAAGGGGGAGTTGCATTGCGGTTTGAGAATTAATCCTCAGCATTCCACCGGACATACGGAATTATATGATCCGTGTGCTCCGGGCTCGAGATTAGGCATTATTGCCGATCGTTTATTAAATGCGGATTTGACCGGAATTTCAGGATTCCATTTCCATACTTTATGTGAACAAGGTTCCGAAGATTTACAAAGCACCTTAGCAGCAGTAGAAGCCCGCTTTGGTGAATTGCTTAAACGCCCTGAGATAAGCTGGGTAAATATGGGTGGGGGGCACTGGATCACTAAACCTGATTATAATCGTGATTTATTGATTCAACTGATTCGTGATTTTAAGAAGAAGTATGATGTAAATGTGTGGCTTGAGCCCGGTGAGGCCGTAGCCATCCATACGGGTGTGTTACGTGCTCGTGTCATTGATGTATTTGAGTCCGAGGGCTTTCATCACGCTTTGCTTAATGTGTCGGCTTCGGCGCATATGCCCGATACCTTGGAAATGCCATACCGTGCTGACGTATTTAAAGTTGGCTCAATTCAAACGGAAGGGCGTCATCCTGCTGTCTTACTAGATAATGAGCAGTATGAATTAGGTGCGGAATCGGGAGAAAAAACTTATACATATCGTCTGGGTGCGCCTACGTGCCTCGCAGGTGATATTATTGGTGATTATTCCTTTGATGCTCCTTTACAAGTGGGTGATGAGCTTGTTTTTGATGACATGGCTCATTACACGACGGTAAAAACGACCTTTTTCAATGGGGTGAAACATCCTGACATTGTACTGCAAGCAAATGACGGATCTTTAAAACAACTACGACACTTTACATATCAAGATTTTAAAAACAAATTAGGCTAATTAATATTCCTGGAAATTTTACATAATTACTGAAATGGCAACTAATAAAGAAGGCATTAAACAAAAAGTCAAGGGTTGGAGTCATAGCGATTCTGCCGAGCTTTACGGTATTGATGATTGGGGAAATGGATATTTTCGCATCAATAAAAAAGGTGAAGTTACCGTGCGATTGCAAGACAAGGAAGCAGGTAAAAAAGACATTAGCCTTTGTGATTTATTAGATGGTTTAAAAGAACGAGGTACTCATGTGCCGGTTTTATTCCGTTTTAGAGATTTATTACGTAGCCGTATTCGTGAGCTTAACGAAAGTTTCCGAGCAGCGATCAAACAAGCCAATTATCAGGGAAATTATCAAGGGGTCTATCCTATCAAGGTAAACCAACAACGTCAGGTTGTAGAAGAAATCTCGGAATATGGCATGAAATATGATTATGGTTTGGAAGCCGGTTCCAAGCCTGAATTGATTGCTGCCATGGCTCACATGCGTAATCCGAATGCTTATTTGATCTGTAACGGTTATAAAGATGACGAGTTTATCGATTTGGCCCTGACGGGGCAAAAAATGGGCTTAAACATCTTCATCGTGTTGGAAATGCCCTCTGAATTGGATATCGTTATTGATCGCGCGAAAAAGCTCAATATTCGCCCAAATCTAGGTGTACGAGTAAAGCTTGCAACGAAAGGCTCAGGTTTATGGACCGAATCTGCCGGTGACAAATCGGCATTTGGTCTTAATGCGGCTCAAGTCATCGAAGTGGTTGATAAATTGAAGGAATACGAATACTTGGATTGCCTCAAGTTATTGCATTATCACCAAGGCTCTCAGATTCCTAATATTTCCGTCGTGCGTGAGGGCATCACAGAAGCCGCCCGTATTTACGTCGATTTGATTAAAGAAGGCGCACCTATGGGTACTTTGGACATGGGTGGCGGTTTGGCTGTCGATTATGACGGCTCTAAAACTAATTTCCATTCATCCTGTAACTACGCCATTCCCGAGTTTGCTTTAGACGTGGTGGAAGTCGTGGGCGATATGTGCAATAAGTACGATATTCCGCATCCGACTATCGTTACCGAATCCGGACGTGCCATTGTAGCTTATTATTCGGTCTTAGTGTTTAATATCTTAGACGTGACCAGTGCTTCGAATGAAGAGCATGCTCCGACTTTGCCTGAAAATTCTTCGGATTTATTACAATCCTTTGCGGAAACAGATCGCATGTTGGCTCGCAAGAATTTGCAAGAGTGCTACAACGATGCCTGTTATTATCGAGATCAATTGCGAGCTCAATTTTTCTATGGCAATGCCAACTTGCGTGAACGTGGCTTAGGTGAAGCCTACTATTGGCATATTTTAAGTCGTATTTCTCGTTTGCTTACCGAAATGGAAACCATTCCCGAAGATTTACGTGAGCTTTCAAGCTCAATGGTAGACTTCTATTACGGTAACTTCTCCCTTTTCCAATCTTTACCGGATTCATGGGCTATCAAGCAATTATTCCCTGTAATGCCATTACATCGTTTGAATGATCGCCCCACCAACAAAGCGGTAATTTCCGATATTACCTGTGACTGTGATGGTAAAATAGATCATTTCATCGATAAGGAAGACGTTGCTAAGACTTTACCATTACATTCCATTAAACCGGGTGAAGAAGATTACTATATCGGTGTGTTCTTGGTCGGTGCTTATCAAGAAACTTTAGGCGATTTGCATAATTTGCTCGGCGATACTAACGTGGTTGGCGTGCATTTGGAAGGTGGCCGCCCTGTTTATACTCATGAGGTAGAGGGCGATTCCGTAGCAGACGTTTTATCCTACATGGAATACGATCAAAAAGAATTGATCAATAAGTTCCGTAATTTTGCTGAAAACGCCGTTGCTGTTGGTAAAATTACCCCATCCGACCGCAGAAAAGCTTTGGAATTATTCCGTTCCGGCCTTCAAGGTTATACTTATTACGAAGGTTAATAATCTTTCATTTATTACAAAAGCATCCAAGCCGTTTCCTTTAGAGGATAGCTTGGATGCTTGTTTGTTTTATTAATTTTCAATATATTGATCTTAAAACAATTGGTGTAACAAAAAAGGCAAGCGTATGTTTCGCTTGCCTTTTTATTTAAAACTAACTGGGGTTAGAAATGTTATTTCCTTTTTTCCGAATAGATTAATTTATATGGTTGGTTTGTTTGGATCGGGATGGCGTAAACCTTGGATGTGTTATTCCATGGGATATTTGTTACGTCAAATTGTTGACGATCGTAATAGCCAACAACTTTTTTATTGGTTACTACACAAAATGCGGCTGCATTTTCGCCATTGGTTACTTTGATTCTATCTCCGGTTTTAGTGGCTTTGACTTCGGGCGAAAGTTTGGCATTTTCCTTATATTTGGTCCAAAATCCATTCAATTCGGAACCTGCGAGTTTTTGTCCCCAAAGATCCACGGTTTTCCCATGCTGGTGCATGAAAGCGATGCGGTATTTTGGTTTAGAATAGTTTTTGGCTGCGATTCTTGCCTTTGCATCATCAGCCATTTTTTTGGTCATTTTAAAGCTATAATCGCCATATTGATGTCCTTTGATGTCGATTGGTACAAACCAATTAAAGATTTCAAAATCATCCGTAAAATCGGTTTTAGCTACATTACAAACTCGCTCATACCATGCCAAATGGGCTTTTGATACTTCATAAGGATCATTTGATAGTGGTTTGCGGCGCAAGGATTCGAATAAAGTAGGGTAAAAGTTAGGATTAATGCCAAGTTTGTGGAAATATAGATAAAAGGAGTTTTGAGCAAATCCCCATTTTACCCAGCCATTCATATCATGGAACGGTTTTCCTTTTACTGCTTCTTCCAGTAAATATTTACATGGGTTTTCCATGTCTGAAGCGTTTGTATTACCGTTGGTCGGATTGGTAACTTGGTCGAGAATGAGCTGAGCAAAGAAATTATTGGAGCTTTCGCTCATGCTTCTCCAATTGAACGGATGCTGATAGCAGTGGCCGATTTCGTGGCCAATGCCCCATAAACGATTGCCTTGTAAGATACCCGGGGCTATAACTTCATTTTTTAATGTGACACCATTATCTCCCGTGCTATAGCCGCAATAATACCATGTGGCAAACATGTGGGCGCCTTGTCCGACCGATGTGCCTAATTGTCTGTTATTATGTGGCTTGGGGTATTGATCGAAGCCCATGATTTTCCACATGGCTGCTACGCTTTTATCCCACACGTTGACTGAATTAGTGATGTTCTCAGGGCTATATTTTTTTAAGTATTCCGTGGCTAAAATCATCATCGAGTGTGTGCCTACGATATCAAACATGCTGTGTCCTGCCTTGGCTATTAGCTTTTGCCAGTCTTTATCATTATGTTTGGTGATATCGAAGTAGCCATTGACTTTACCGCTACCTACAGGGATATGTACTTTGATATTTTTCTTTTTAGTCGAAATATCGGTATGGTACATCACATACAGGAGACCATCACGATCTAGAGTGATTTTGTTGATACCTTGGTCAAGGGGGTAGGTGCCGGAGTTAATGCCCATTGGGGATACGGAGCTGAGTGAAATTTGCTCACCATGGGTTGGTCCTACCATTACTATAATTTCATCACCTTGTGATCCATAGATGCCGGTTGGGTTATCGAAAGGATTTAGTGCATTAATATTGCGCACTTTGGCTGCATATTCCGGATGGCTATAGGCTTTATATGAGCCCATACGAAATTCCTTATCTTCGTATTTGCCTGTCTTTAATTTGGCCGCTATTATTTGAAAGAGTTCAGGTAATTGTTTGAGATCGGCTTCGTTGGGGTTGTCGATGAGTGATGTGCAACTGGTGTCTTTAAAAACCTTGAGCAATTGTTTGTTTATGGTTTGATCAGGTTTTTGAAAGAAGCTAATCTCACGTACTGAAAATGATGGATTTGCACCCTCTTCATACGTGACCTTCATCTTCATTTTTTGTACTTGAGTGAGAGGTTTTTTGAATCGAATCGTTTTGCCTGAATCTAAGTCAAATGTACCTAATTTTTTGTAGGAACCGTTGCTTTGGGCTTCTAGCTCGACTTTTGAGAAGTTAGCTTGTGCAAAAGAGATGTAATCAATAGTGCCGGGAGTGGTAAATACAAATTCACCATCGACTTCTTTCTGCCCCGGGGCATGCCAATTGGGTGTTTCTAAGGAAGAGTCAATGGCTTGTTTGATGGTATGAGATCCCGAATAAGCATTTTGGTTAGAATGTGCAGATTCTATTTTTAATGCGGTAGGAGCCGGTACTTCGGGCATGGGATATGTTTCCGCATGTACCAAGCCGATAGTCGCCAGTATTCCCAATAAGGAGAGGGAACGTTTTGTTTTTGATAGGATAGATAAAAACATATGGTTGTAATCTGTTTTTTATTTAGAACTAATAACGATGCTAATTAAGTAAATAGTGTAGAGGATATAGATGGTTAAAAGCATAATCCCCGCCCAGCGATTGATGCGAGGTGGGCGTCCTTTAAAGCTGATACCAAAAAAGAAAAGTAATACGGTTAGGGCACCCATGAGTAAGATGTCTCGGCTCATTACGTTTTCATCAACGGTGAATGGATGTATCGAGCCGGCAATGCCAATAACTGCCAGAGTATTGAAAATGTTGGAGCCAATGATGTTCCCTAAGGCAATATCATGCTCACCCTTGCGCGCTGCTGCAATAGATGAAGCTAATTCCGGTAAAGATGTGCCTACTGCCACGATGGTCAAACCTATAATCATTTCGCTGACTCCAAAGGAGCTGGCGATATTGACTGCTCCGTAAACCAATAGGCGGGAGCTTGCCGTAAGGACTACTAAACCGACTAGTAACCAAAACCAAGATTTGCCTTTAGATAAGGCGGGTATTGTCTCCTCTTCTTCGATTACTTCTTTGCTGTAGTTATCTTGCGCTATTTTTTGTTTTTTGCTCAAAATAATGCTCCAGATCATGAGGACAAAAAACATACCTAGTAAGATGAAGGAATCCACTCTAGAGATATCCAAATCTGAGACTAGAAAGATAGTAACTGCAGTGATGATAAGCAGAACGGGAAGTTCTTTTTTTAATAAACTAGATTTTACCAAAATTGGGCTAATTAATGCCGTAGCGCCTAGAATGAGTGCGATATTAGCTATGTTTGACCCAAAGGCATTGCCTAATGCCAATCCGGGATTTCCTTGAACGGCTGCCAATGCGGACACGACCATTTCCGGTGCTGATGTGCCAAACCCGACGATAAGCATACCAATTAAGAGGGGTGACATACCTAAATATTTGGCTACGTTTGCTGCACCTTCGACAAATTTGTCAGCACTCCATACTAATAAGACTAATCCTGCTATGACGGCAATAATATCTACAATCATGAATAAATAACTACAAGTGAGTCGGCATAGTATGAAATTTTTTTCCAGAATGCAACGTTGATGCTAATTTTGTTATTTCTATTGAATTCATCTCTTTTTTGTTTGCTGATAAGTATTTTTATCGTAGCCTCACTTTTATTCTTACTATGGATGAGTTTTTTATAATAGTTTATCTTATTTTGCCTTGGTGTTTGTTAATATTGGGATATCAACAGTTTAAAAAACGTCGATTTATTAGCGATATTCCGACATCAAAAATTGCCAATGTATTTATTGGTTTAGTGGAAATTAAGGGGCAATCTTATCCTTGTGATGATTTGTTGATTTCGCCATTAACGGAAACTGAGTGTATTTATTATAGTTATCAGATTGAAGAGCAGTATTATTCGACCGATTCAAAAGGAACTCGTACCAATCATTGGAAAACCATTGAAAAAGAAGAAAAACGATCATCCTTTATGCTCCGAGATGATACCGGTGAAATTTTGATTGAGCCTCAAAAAGCCGAGGTGCAAGGTGTCGAGTTATTACGAAAGACAGTTTCATCGTTCGATAGTTTGTATTATGATAAGGGGCCTCAAAAAGCGCTATCGTGCTCTACAGGAAAAAGATTATTTACGGAGTGCGTGCTATTGCCTGATCAATCTCTTTATGTGATAGGTTCCGCCGTGGTTCAGGAAAATTCTGCAAAACCTAAAATATCTTATACGAAAAACGACCCGATCTATTTGATTTCATGTAAAAGTGAAGAGGAGATTATTCGTTCTTTTGGTGCCGGGGCTATGCTCCAATATTTCTTTGGATTTCTTATAATCTCCTTACCTTTCTTTTTGCTCGATTTTTCGCATGATCAAGAGGTAATCATGTGGTGCTTCGCTTATTTCCTACTGTTTTCTTTAGTATTGAGCGTTTTTTATGGAGTAGGGTTATATAACAACCTTATTGATTTGAAAAACCGTGCGAAGCGAGCCATTGCTTTGATTGATGTAGAATTGCAGCGCCGCCATGATTTGATTCCTCAATTGGTGAAAGTAGTAAAAGCTTACACCCATCATGAAAAAGATCTATTAGAGTCTTTGACGATGGAACGTGGTCGCAATATGGAGGCATCTCAGTTTGTCTCGTTAGCTGAGTCATACCCCACATTGAAGGCCGATCTCTTATTTAGTCAGTTAACGAATCAATTACGTGTAACGGAAGATCGACTATCGATGACTCGACATTTTGCTAATGAAGTAATCAATAAATATAATACTCGTATTGCTTCTTTTCCCTGGTGCCTCTTTGCGAAAAGATTACAAATGGGCTCAATGGATTTTGTGGAGTAGAGGGCTTAATAAGATTTGCGAATAAAAAGGAAAAGACCTTAGTTTTTTGAACTAAGGTCTTTATTGATGGTACAGGGAGAGGGATTCGAACCCCCGACCAACTGTGTGTAAGACAGCCGCTCTACCACTGAGCTATCCCTGCATTAAGGATGTTGTGTTGTCAGAATCATAAATGGTACAGGGAGAGGGATTCGAACCCCCGACCAACTGTGTGTAAGACAGCCGCTCTACCACTGAGCTATCCCTGCGTTGTTTATGGTTGTGTCTGACGACGTGCGGATTCTATAGGTGGAATGCGTTTTTGGCAAGATAAAAATGCATGTTTTTGATAAAAAAAAGTATATTTGTTATGTTTGATCTAAGTATTGACTTGATAACAAGTGATATGTGATGATGTAGAAACACTATGGAAAATGAAGGGATGAACAAAAAAACTCTGATAGCTCACTTGAAGAGGCATAAATGGCTGGTCTTAGTCAGTGCGTTTTTTTGTTTTGCTGCATCACTAATCTGGGTCTATTATTTTGAAACTTATGCGTTACAGGTGAAATACCTGGAGTTTTCCGCCGAATCGGCTTCATTAAAAAAGCCAATGAAGATAGCCGTAGTAAGTGATTTACATTGGCAAAAGGGGCAAGAATGGTATGCCCAAAAGTTGGTAAATAAGGTGAATGCCCTCAATCCGGATCTAATCGTCTTATTAGGTGATTACTGTTATGGGCACACACATGGTAAAACAATGTCTGCTGAGGATGCTTCTCATTTTTTTAAAGAATTGAAAGCTAAGTATGGTGTTATCGGTATTCAAGGGAATCACGACGTCGTATATGGATGGGGTGCATGGAAAAAATCTATGGAAGACGCAGGAGTGAAAGTATTAACAAACGGCTCTATTCTTGTAGGTGATACGATTGGCTCCTTGGTTCAGGTTTCAGGTATACTCGATGCTAATACTCATCGAGTGCCGAAATCGTCAATTCCATTGAGACTTTCCCCCGATATTCCCCATTTATTGCTTTCTCATACGCCGGATATATTTACTGTGGTGCAAACCGGTCGTGTGGATTTAATCTTGTCGGGGCACACACATGGCGGGCAAATTTGTTGGCCTAATGGTAAGGCTATAAAAAATGGATCTGTTTATAATATTTTTTACAATTATCCATTCGATGAACGTGAAGGAAAAAAACTGCTTATTTCAAAAGGGGTAGGGTGTAGTATTTTACCTATTCGTTTGTTTTGTCGCCCGGAAGTCCTATTGCTTAGCTTGCAGTGAGAAATTCACAAAATAAGATGATTTTTAATATAAGGAACTGATGTCAAGTGACTGATTTGTTGCACTCGGATCATGAATAATACAGGAGTTTTCCTTGACAGGTAAGAGTATTGGAGTAGATTTTCCTCTTTACTTGTAATTATTGATATATGCCATACTCAAAAGAAGAAACAACCCTAATTTTGTTCAAACCGGACTGCGTGCGCAAGAATTTGTCCGGCATTATCCTTAAACGTTTGTTAGGCGAAGGTTTTCGCCTACGTGGGATGAAAATGATGCAATTGGATGAAGAAGTATTAAAAGAGCATTACGCCCATATTCTTGATTTAGTGATCGACGGTGAATTACTTTTCCCTAAATTGAGTGAATTTATGACCAGTTCACCTGTGGTAGCTATTGCCTTGGCCGGTCCTGGAGTTATTATTCGCGTTCGCGAATTGCTTGGACCTACGAACTCTCAAAAAGCCGATAAAGGTACCATCCGTGGTGACTATGGTACAGACAGCATGTTAAACGTTTGCCATGCTTCTGACGGTCCTGAGTCTGCTCGCGTTGAGTTGGAGCGCTTCTTCAAGCAAGATGAATTGTTTGATTACATGAGCTAAGTGCTCGTCGAATTTTTTCAAAAGGGCGATATGTTATGCATATCGCCCTTTTAAATTTTAAGCCAATCGATAATAGTCATCGGCCATTTGACTCCCGGCGAGTTCTATGGTCGGTTGGTAATGAGAATTTCATTGTCGTTGTATATCGGCTTATCATCATACTTGTATGATTGGATAATATAACGAAGTTCTATCTCTCCTGTCGGATTAAGGTTCTCGTGATCTTTGGGGATTAATTCGAATCGTTCCTTAATACTGGAGTTAGCCGGTATTTTAAGAGGATTTTTTAAATTGGTAGCAAGAAAAGTAGAATCTCCTATATTCATTACGGATAAAAAGACCTGTTCTATACCAATATGGCTGTAGATGTCCAATTCGATATCATGCGGAGCGATATTGCTAAATTCTACTTCAGTAAAAATGGAATCATTTTGTGTAATCACATCAATGTGTCGAATTTTGATGTAATTATTTGGCGGGTTTGGGGCGGGATAATATTTGTAAATCAAATGGGTTGAGACAATACCTGCGAGTAAAAGTGTCAGAATAATAAAATATTTGTTTTCCTGCCATAATTTCATCATTTTATGTAATGGGATAGTTAAAGTTGCAGTGTGATCCGGTATGGATGATATTCTTATTTGAAATTTAGCTGTTTAATCTAGAGAAATGTTTTGAGTTCGTGGCTTACATATCAAATAACAATGTAATCCATAAGAGATGATGATTACGTCTATTAAATAATTAAAGTAGGCATCTCCAAATATGTAGCTTAGACTTATTGATTTGATGTGTGGTATTAAAATTAAGGTAATCGGTATTATCAATATCAATAAAAAATTTTTCAGTAAATAAGCTAAGACATTTTTCTTGTTGTAATATAATTTTGTTGTAATTAACGTTAATGGAGTTACATAGAATAATGAGTAAAAGATTGTTGCTGCCTGAAGAATAAACGTCCATAAATTATCCATACCCTCATATGTGTTTCTATACTTGAACGAAAACATTAAATAGTTTAGACAGGTAGGTAATATAAAACAGGTAAAGAGTGTAGTAAGCGAAATGATTCGGGGAAAATCGTTTTTTAAAGCATTTTTGAAAGCATGATTCAATTGCTCAGCAAACGGATTACTATTTATCCGTAAGGATTCTTCGAAAATGGGGTTTTTCCATAAATTGCTCGTATCCTTTATGGATCCGCGAGCGACAAATAGAGCTTCTCCTGATGTAAAAGTAATCATTTTTATCACACCTTGACTATCGCTAGGAGAGTTTATATTACCTCCTCTTACGAAGATGTTTACAGACATTTCACGATCCTTATTGGCTGTTTCGTGTGGTTGGATGTCGAGGATTTGGAATCTTTCGTACCCATCATCAGTGACAACGAAATCTCCGTTTTTTATAGTTATACCATTACTATATTTCATCGGTTTCAATAAGTTAGGTTCTTGGTGTAGTGAGTGAAATAATGTACAATCTTTAGCGATTACACAATAATTTTAATGTTTTTCCTAATATTAGAGTAGGTAATTCACTTTTTTTTTGTTGTATGGATGATGTGTCATAAATTACTAATAATAAGTATCACATAAATAATTTGATCAACATTTTCAAAATATATTCAGTGATTATATTTTCGGTGTAGCCTTAATTTTTATGTAATAAATGATTTAAGCCGTTATCAGTAGTTATTTTTGGATCTGAATCTACAAAATCTGGTGAGACATCAAGCCAATCGTTTTCATTTTTCGTGTAATTCATTTTATTTGGCATAGGAAATTTTTTGACTTTGAGCTTTAAAAACATTTTACCGGTTGTTCGTTTAATGCATAAATAATGAAAGTCATCTTTAGATCCGCAATAATAGATACCTCGCCATAATGAATTATTATGTCCATTTGGTCCATTCACTAAATCCTTCAGCTCTTGTAAATCTACTTCTTTATCTGGAGTACAAGAAGTCACGGCTGTTACGATGAAAAATAAGAAAAATTTAAGAAATCTAATCATATTATAATATAATCGTTTGATGTTAAGTTTTGCGCTCTTTAAGTGTATTTATAAGGAGTTTTGTAAGTGCACGGAGCATATTGAGAGCATTGTCTTATTTGGCTTATCGTAGTCTTTTGAGAACTAGTAGTACCGATAGCTCATGGTTTTCTTTGTTTTTTTATATACTAGTGTCTTAAGTGAGTTATTGTAAAGTGTTTTTGTGTTAATGAGTGAGCAGCTTATTCTAAATGTGAGGGATGAGACTTGTTTTCTAAATGTAGTTCACGACGTCGGCTATCTAAACAGTACAAGATGGTACGTGGGGGAAAGTTGATGGAAACTAATTTGCCGGTTGAGAAAAATCCGTTTGATAATATACAAGGCGCAATATAGTAATACTGATTAACAAAGCTAGCTTTATTTCATCATCGTAATTAAAATTCTTTGGTATAATAATCGTTTTTTTACACCGTGATATCCGTCCGCGTGTAATAATATTTAATAATCCCTTAATGATGGTTATTGGTGTTGTATTCATAGCCATTGGAACTAGGTAAGTCGTTTCGTTAGCTGAATTGTCTATTTTCGCCGTATGTTCATATCTATCAATGGATACTACAAACGAAATATCGCCGGCAATTATTTTAAATTTATTAAAAAAAATATTATGTATTTCGAAATTTGTTTCTGCCTGTACCTTGATTACAGAATTATTTTTTTGAAAATTAATAGCAATTGAATCGAATTCACCCGATCCTTGACCCTGAGATATGTCGTATGACAGATGCCCAATTTGAATGAAACTTTGATGTAAAAGAAACTCATAAGTGATTTTAGTCGTTTCATTTATTATTCCTTGAGGAAATAATTCTATTTCATTTATCATATGAACCGATTACTGGGTTTTGAGAAGACGAAAATGAAAAACTTAGCATTATTCTTTGTATTTTCATGTAGGTATGAAGTAGAGTAATACGCTTTGTGATTTTTTGCTTTTTTTATTGATTGCAGATATGGCATATCCATTTAAGTTATCTTCATTTTCAATCTTAGATACGATCAATGAGATAAAATATTAATGATTTGCTTTGATAGTTTTTAATTTTTCAATAGCGTCCTTCTGTCCGAGCTCTGCTGCTTTTTGGTAGTATTCATAGGCTTTAGAGATATCTTGTTCGATGAAATGATTTCCTGCTTCATAGATTGCTCCTGTGTTGTAAATAGCTGTTGGCTCTTTTTCCTCCTCTGCGATTTGTAGGTAGGCTAAACCTCTTTCCTTATCTTCTTGTGTCGTGCCCTTTATGCAATAATGTATTCCTAAGAATCCAAGAGCTTCTATGTTTTGTTGGTCAGCGGATAAGGTCAGCCAATAAACCGTTATATCATCATTATTCCGTGTTAAATAATATTTACCGATTTGACACTGTGCACCGGCATTACCGTTTGTTGCGGCTTTTTCTAACCAAGAGGTGGTATTTGTCATATCTTGTTTAGTTAAATATAATCCAGCTATGTAATTTTGAGAGATATTGTCCTTTAGTTGGTCTCCTTTTGTAGCTATGTCCAATCCCTTTTGATTGTCCTGTGGAATATTTTCGCCTAAATCATATTGTTCTGCCAAAAAACCATGCGCCTGAGGATAATCAAGTGCTACTGCCTGATGAAGTAATTCTATGCCTTTTGATGCATTCTTTTTCACCCCATAACATTGCAAATATAATCTAGCTAAAAGAGTCATTGCTTCAGCGTTATTTTGATTGGCTGCTAGAGTTAGCCAATACATACCTCGATTGTAACTACTATCGTATCTGTCGGAAAAAACGTATGTTTTGCCAATTTCGAGTTGGCTTTGGGCATCCCCCTGAGAGGCACTACTTAAAAGATGGCTAATGAAAGGGCTGTTGTTGAAGGGTGGCTTTGCGCCCGGATGCCAGCCATTGCTTTCCGCTTGCTTTTTCCAGTAGGAAGCACGTTCTTTATTTATAGCCACGCCTTCTCCTGATTCATAGAGTTGAGAAAGGAGATATTGTGCGTGCGGGTTGTTGACGGCAGCCGCCGATATGGCACTACGATAAGCTTTGTATGGGTTTTTGGGGAGATGTTTACCTTCTCTTTGGAGAATGGCTAATTGGGTTTGAGCTGGTGAGTGCCCTTTTTGGGCTGCAATACAAATGGCTTGAACTCCCTGTGATATATCTTCTTCCTTTTTTGCGTTGTCAAGGAGCGTTACTCCCAAATAAGTTAAACTAGGTACATCTCCCTGATCGCTTGCTTTTTGAAACCACGAGATGGCTTGATCAATGTCTTGCTCAACTCCTTCGCCTTTAAGATACATAATGCCAAGATTTCGTTGAGACTCGGCTAGACCCTTTTGGGCTGCCTGATTGTACCAACAGAAAGCTTTCTTGAGGTCTTGTTCACCTCCTGTCAGTCCTAGATAGATATTCCCTAACTCTGATAGAGCCATATCGTACCCATCATTTGCCGATTGCGTTAGGCATTTAATTGCTTGGTCGTTGTCCCATTTGAGTCCGATACCATAGGCATGCATGCTTCCTTGAAAGTACAAACAGAACGGATCATTTTTTTCTACTCCTTTTTTAACCCAGTAGATTGTCTGATTTATATCTTGATCCTTCTCTATGGCCCTCCAATAAATATCTGCTAACAAACCATATGCCACAGTGTCGCCGAGTTTCTCTGCCTGTTTGTAATACTCAATGGCACGGTCGATATCCTTTTTTCCGGGCAGACCTTCTTGATAAATGCGACCCAATAATATCGCTGTCTGAGCATGCTTTTGTTCTAGACCCTTTTCCAACCACTTAATGGATAAAGGGATGTCTTGTTGGACTCCTTTTCCATGCCAATACAATACACCAAGCATCCATGATGCTTGTCCATTGCCGAGCATGGAAGCGTCTCTATAAAGCTCCAGTGCTCGCTCTAGGGGATCTCCCTCAATGTTCAATAATTCTACAACTGCTTTAAAATTTTGATCTATGGGTTTATCTCCGAAATAGATATTTGCTTTGCTTAATAATAAGTAAGCTATGTCATTTAATGAATCCGCATGCTTTTGTTCGACACCTTTCATTAACAACTCGATTCCCTTTTTTTGAATTTCAGAATCGGTAGAATCTTTGATATAGTGCCAAGCCAGAGTATTTTGACTGTCAAAATCACCCTCACTCGCTTTCTTTTCTAATTGCTCTACGTTAATTGGGGGTTCTGTGCCTTCTTCGGCATACGCAACGATATTTGGTATTAGAATACTAGAGATGAGTGTAAATACTAATAATTTGGTTTTCATGATATTGTAGGTTAAATCTTGGTTTCGGTTTTTGATGGAGTGTTGGTAGAAAATAGAAATATGGAGATTAATCTCATAGAGAGATGCTTGCTGTAATGAAATTTGATAATAATATACATTTAATCTCGTGCCATTTTGTAATTCTGACTTTTTTTTGATTCGTTTTGTTTTGTTATTTTTTGAAACAATATTTTTAAAAATACGTAACCGAGATATAGTACGATAAATGGTGTTATAAAAATTGGCATGGATGTGCTTTGCACCATTACAGGAAAGACATTACCAATAACAGTTAATACCCCAGCAAACGAAATAACACATATTATTCCTGCAATAATGTAGTATAAGGTGTTAATGAAATATTCGTAATAATCGATTTTGCCCTTTGCGTATATTTTTGTAGAGTCAAGTTGTTGAATGTGTCTTTTGAGATAAAGTGTTGCGAACAACAGTAGGGTAAAGCATATGACTGATACCAAAACAAAAAGTTCTTCGTGTACGCGACAAATATCAAATAATTGAAAGGATAATCGGTATAAGAATGATGTCCATATCACTATGGTTAGAATGAAAAAATTCATATAGGATGAAAAAATAATTCTTACATTGTCACTGCTGTACTATTAGGCAATTTACAATGGTAAATGTTTGTTAGGTATGGCAATAATCCATCATACAGTTGATTTTCACCTGAAAGGGAAGTGGAGTTCATGGTCGTTTGTTTTATCGGAATATTTGAATAATAGACAATGAGTTGAGGTGATGTAAAGATTTTTTGTAAACAGGCTTATGGTGTTATCATTTATTGATTGGTTTTATATTGTTGGGTTTAATTACAAGATTGTTATTGATGTTTAAGTTAACATGGCCATTTTTATCGTATAGCACGTCGATAGATGCTGTGGTCGTGTTACATGGATAAAAGAAATAAATCCAATTTGTTGAGCGTTTTTCGTGAATATTACGAATAATATTGTCTATAACAGGATCGTTTTTTGGTAAATTGCAAATTGTAGGAAAATTTTTGTTGTAATATATATTGTATTTATTTAATGCTTCTTTTCTTAATTTTTTAAAATCAAATAAGTAAACGGTATTTTTGTTTTTTATCGACAGAGTGTCAATGCCACACAGCATAATATCAAGTGTGATTTTTTTGTTTTTTTTGTGAACGTATATTGGTGGAACTTCTGCGTAACTTGGGTCGTTTTCAATTTTGATTGTCTCTGTAACTTTAGGATCTATACATACCTTTCCTTCATGACAACAAGAATTGAGTATCAATGGTACGATTGCTAAGTTGGTATATATTATTTTTTTAATTGTGTGGTTCGTTTTTGAAATCATAAGATAGTAATTATTTTTTATGAGCTTTTATCTCCCTTATTAATGTACCAAACATAGAAGGCAAAGAGGCTCAGAAAACAGCCCATATTTTTAAATTGATCGCCTTCGTAATAACATAGTAGCGAATCATTGCTGAAATAAAGCTGAATATGGTATTTTTGTGTGCCGGTAATAGAAATGCCGGAGTTATTTGTTTGTCGAATTTTTCCTGACCAGGACACAATATCTCCATTGGGGAAAGCTATGTAAGATGATTTTTTTTGTGTGTCTAAAAGATAGTATTTCTCTCCTGCTTGCATTTTGTAAAGACCTCGTAAAGAGACCTTAATTTTGCCTTGCTGGGGATATCTGATCAGATTAAATTTTTCATTTTCCCTGTTCGTGATTGTAAAATAATTGAAACCATCTTTCATATCCAAGTTAACTACGTATTCGTCGCTCTGAGTTCGTAGTTTCATTTTTTTATAGTGTAACAAAAAATCATTAGCGTCTGAAATGTCAAAGCCTTCAATTATGAGATAATTTTTAAGGTTAGCACGACTAATATGGTTTTGAATATCTCTCTTAATATCAGAAATGCTCTTTCTTTTTTCCAGCAAAAACCAAAACAATAGAATATAAATGGAAAAGCCAATAAAAAATAACGATTCCACCGAACTGATATGATAGACCCAAAAGGCAAATAGCATGAACATAAATCCTGCCGCTAACCAATCACCTCTCGTTATTTTTTTTGCGAAAAATAGTATCGATAGTGCGACTAAACAGCAACTTAACAATAATCCTGCCATTTTAAAATCCAATTGAGCCGAGTTCTTAGTTTATAAATTCACAGATTAGATCTAGTGATTTGATAGAGTAAATTATGCAGATCCTTTGACCAAATAAAGTATATGTGTAGCTACTTGGGTATACTCCTTGTTTTTGTTGTTTCATCGTCCTTGTTGAAGAGATATAGCCTATGGTTGAACCAAGATCCCTCAATTGGAATGATTTTTTGGTTATTTGTTATCTGTTTTCATAGGAGGTAAATCAAAATATTCTCGAATTGTCCAGATGATTCCGTCTTCTGTGCGTTTGTGAGGTATAAATGAATGTAAAATATGTTGATATTTAAAGTATTCATACCTTGTGAATCCATACCACGGATTAGGAGAAGGTTCTTCTAATGCTCTTTTCTTTACTAATGTTTGATGTTTATTTTTTATTTCCTCTAAATTAGTTTTAGTGCTATCAAAAAGTTCTATCTCTTTATAGCTAATTTTCTCCAATAGCTCTGTTGTTACACTAAATGTGAATTGAGCCCCAGTCATTAATACGAGCATATTGTTATGAATGAAACAAATGTTGCGACCTTCTATCACTACATGACTTGGGCAACTACCACCCCCCGGATAACGTAGAATTGCCAATTCATCAAGTAATAGCTCGCATACGGTTTTGTATTCACACCCTTTTTTTATGTCAAAGATGTCATAATCTATATAGGTGAATTTAGTTTTATTATCCTTTGTGATTTCAAGAATGATTTCAAGTTTTTCTTGAAGTTTGAAATCGTCGCTGAATCCAACATTGGTTAATATAAATGAAAATAATACAATAAATATGTTTTTCATGTTTTTATTTTAAATAAAATTTATACTATGTGTTTTATGTTTTAACATTTAATGATTAACGATATTATTGTGTATTTTAATGTTCAAACATTAATATACTGAGAGCTCAACAGTAATCTTTTGGTTGTTATGAGTGGTTTAAGCCAGTCTTACAATTTGGTTGAATTCATTTCTCTTGTTCATAAGGATAGTTAGTGAAAAATACGCTAGTAGACGTAGATCCGATAAAACGTGAGAGTTCGAGGTATTCTGTGTAATTTAATTCTAATGAGGGTGGTTGATTGATCCGGGTCTTTAATCCTAGAAAAATCTCTAGAGTATCATAATTATTCGATATTAATTTCGTATTGTAATGGTTCGTCTTTATACAGTCAAAATAAGATGGGTGAATTGAAAAAAATGACAGAAGAATCATCAACTCGTTAGGAGTATAAATTGGTACCTTTTTTGTGAATCCACAATGATTTATTTCTAAGTAGGCTGTTCTACTGTCGCTTTTATTGCAATTTTCACAAAATTCATCAAATTTAATATCGAATGTTATGTTTGGATTTATTTCCTTGCAAATGTAATTTAGATATTGTGTTTGGTCATCGTAGCAATCTTTATAAATTAATTGTAATAAATTATTTGAAATTTGATCTTCATCTTCTACTTCGTAAATGCTGCTTTTATGACATTTTTTGCATTCATGTGTATAACGTTTCTGTTTTTCTATATGATTGCTGTAATCAATGCATGCATATCCTCTTCCTTCGCTTATATTACATCCTGCTCTAGTAATGTTTATTTCATCTGTGTTGTATGCGAGGGTTGCACTCATTAATGAATAGAAAACGGTGTCGTTTATGTAGTTGATAATGACGTTGATCATATGTGTTGATTTTTTGTTTATTATTTTGTCTAAATGGGTACATCGCCAAATGACCTATCATTTTTTTATAAGTTATTTATATGGTCACTATAAAATCTTGGTAGCAGCTCCTGATATGTTAGATTGTTGATAATGAGCTCGGATGCATTTTTGCCATTCTTCGAAGTTCATATATCAGTACTTAGTGTTATGTTGTGCTAACTATCTTGTCTTTTATAACCAAAAATTTGCAGCCATAGGAAATACGATAGGCACGGAATATATAATTCCATTTTTTGGTCGTATATTCGATTTGATTTAATAATAATTCCTTCGTGGTATAAAGTAATTTGTATTTCCATACCATTATTAAATGCAATATACAATTTTCTTCTACGTAAATGGATGACAACTGCATCTCCTGTTGGAAAATAAACTTTAACCTTCCACAAGCTAAGCTCATCTATCCTCAAAGTAGTTTCACTTTGTTGAGTAAGTTCATGTATTCTTAAGTAGAACAAAAATGGGAATTTATACTTATTTTCAGCAGTGTATAGGCTAGCACATGCTAAGCCGGCCCCATAAAATGTAAAATTATCACCATGTTTTGTAGCCGGAACCGAGGACCCTAAGTATTGTTTACCATGGTAGAAATACATGGAAACATCCGTTGATTTAAGTGTTATAGGTGGAGGTATTTCCCCAATGATAAATGAATTGCCTTTTTCATCTGATTGGGCTTTTAATTTATCTTTTTTGAAATTATATGATTCTAATGAGAAATATGTTATCAAGAAGCTGATACTGTATACAATACAAGCATAGAAAAATAAAAATTCAGAGAACATGTATATCAACGCAAATGTCCCTAACAGTAAGATTAACGAGAAGACTATCCATTCACTTCGGGGTGTGCAGGAACGCTTAGCGGAAATCATTATGCCTGTGGGGATAAAAGTCATTAGAAAACCCAGTATGAAGTCTCCCATGAATACAGGTAACATTCCTATAATGATAATGCTAGAGCTAAAATAAATGTTAAATAAACATTTTTTTACAAATTTCCACATATATATTGTTAAGAATTTTTACTTAATCGAAATATGATAATATTCCCGCCTGTTTCTTGTTTTCCCAAAAAACTAAGTCGATATCATAAAATGCTTTAGCGTATTGTGCATGAGGAAGGGGTGTTCAATGAATGATCAAATATTGAACGATTATTGAGATAATTAAATTATTTGCCTACTGTTTGGTAGTAGGCTTTAGAGATGGATTTTATTTGTTGTTTTTTTCCTGAATCTTGTAAAGTAATTCAAGTAACTTGGAAAGTTTTTCCTTATCTAATGAAAATGGTTTTAAATCATTAATTAAACTGTCAAACGCTAACATGTGAAATTTGCCATTGAATAAAAATAAATATATGCATATATCCTCTTTTATTCGCTTGCGCGTTGGATCTACATTCAATATTGAATTGATTTCTTGCGTTTTTACATCATCGGGAGTGGCTTTGTAAGCCCATTTAATTACTATTGGATATTTGATGTTTAACTCATTAAAATTTGTAGCGGTTGTATAATGACCAGAGGTATATTGTCCTCCCACGCCATCCTCTTTCATAACGAAGAAATTATTTCGCTCGTCTCCGAATAAATCCAGCCCGGATAAGCTGTATATAATAATCTCATCTTTGTCACGATTGCCGACTTGAATTGTTTGAGTCCCTGGTTCTACAACCTGTAATTGGGCTTGCACTGTTTGCAGCATAATAATACAGAATATTATAAGAATTTTTTTGATCATATGTTAATTTATTTTATGTTTATAATTGTTCGTCTTGTTGATTGAATTGCAAGTTCAAGAACATGGTTTCGTTTTTCAACTTCAGTTTCCATAATGGACTTATGGGTGAAATATTTTTTATCATTGTTTTTAATAATGCCTTGCGAGGGATTATTTGACTCTAAAATTGGTGAAATCAGTTGGTATACACTTTTTTTAATGTGATAGCTTGATTTACTATTATTAGGTAACAGAACGCCACAAGAATGCGGTATATTCCTTCCAATAGTATTACGTGTATGCCAAGTACGCCCGATGGTGTCAGGTAGAGTCGTTGTTTTGCTACCTCGTCTATCCCTGTTAGTCGAGGTTTGACTGTTTGTTGTGAATTGACGAATAAATCTCGTATTGCCACCTTGATAATCGTAGGTGGGTAGCACAAAACAATCCACCGTAACTTGAGTTACTGAGGTATGAGAGTAAGGAACAGCACTAGTAGTCGTACGTTTCATTGGTATGTTTAGATTATAGGCGTTTAATTGAGAACTTGTAAAGTATTTTTCATTAATGCTGAATACGGAAAATATCTCAATCATTTGTAATGGAATGATTGAGATACTGAAAGTATGTCGGCTAATGTTAATAAAAATTGTATTTAATCCTCATAATAATAGTTTTCATGAATTATTTCATTTTTTAATTGGCATGATTCTATCGGGTTTGATTACTAGGTTATTGTTTATATTTAAGTTAACATGACCGTTTTTATTATATAACACATTGATAGATGATTTTAAGAGACCGCATGGGTAGAATAAGAGAACAAATCTTGTCGAATGTGTTTCGTACTTATGTAGAATTAGATTATTGACGATGCTGTTATTTTTAGGCAAGTTCCATGAATACAGTGTATCATGTTTTTCATTTTTTATTATTATGCCATATTTTCTTAGAGCGTCTCTTCGTAGTTTATTGAAATCAAATAGGTAAGTGTAATCTTTTGTGGTGATTGATATTGTATTTACTATAGTAGGTGTCGATTCGACTTTAATGATATTATTTTTATCATTTTTATATAACGTTTTCTCTTCTTGCTTGCAGACTTCTTGATTGATCTCTATTGTTTCAATACCATTAGGTGCTATTAATGACTGAAAATACAAACAGCATGAATTGAGCGTTAATGATAGGATAGCTAGGTTAATATGTATTATATTTTTTGTTGTTTTGTTTATCATGAATAGTTTGCTTTTTGTTAGGTGTTTATTAAACTTTATTGAGTGATTTTTAACTAATAACTTTTTTTAATCATCATTATAGATAAAATTAATAAAAGTAGTGATACAATTGACACTAATGAAGCCAAGAAAAATCTGTACCAAGGAACTCCTGGAGATAATACAGATTTCTGAGGGTTTAATTCATTGACCCATACTGTGATTGATCGTGTCTTTCTTACTTTATTGAATAATTTTTCATCAAAGCTCAGCCCCGGTGAAGTTGTCCGATATGTTTTATTGTCCCAAATAAAATCTACAACAATTTTTTTAATTTCAAAGCCCCCTCGTCGTCCTGGTCGGTCCAATTCTTTTATTTCTTTTACATTCCCTATTGTTGTAGGGTAGTTTTCAGAACCATAAGATTGTATTATTATAGGCCATTCCTTAAGTGCGACATATAAAGTTCCAAATAATAGTAAAAATACCACACTAAGGCTTAGTAATTTCGTTTGAGTCATTGTGTATTAGTTACAAATTATAGATGAGATTTCTGTTCAAATACTCATATTTAAGCTCCAAGATGCGCCGCCTACTTATTCCTTTTTGTTAACACAATATATGGTGCTATTTTGGGCTTTTGTTCGAAATAATAAATGGAGTTGTTAGTCGTATGTTTCATCGGTGTTGTTGGATCATAGATGCTTAATAGAGTGCATGTAAAGTATTTTCGTTAATACGAAATGGTAAAATAAAGATAGGGTACAATTTTGACTCCGTCCGGATTAAACAAAGCGTTTTCTCTTTGTGCCTTGTTATGTTTTAATAAACACAGGTATTCGTCGTATGTGAGCAGGCTGGTTACTTTTCTATCGTATTGGGTCAAATAAGATGTAGAATATAGTAAATATTGTCGGAATATAAGGATATGCATACATTTCAAATAGGCCTAATCGCTGTCAGTTTGCTCGTCGGCTCCACTATTTCATATGCCGAGCGCACTATCGAAACCCCTCCGAAAGTTAAAAATGTGATTTTAATGATAGGTGATGGTATGGGAGTAGCTCACGTGTCAGCAACGATGCTTTATCACAATGAAGCCCCATTAAATATGGAAAGAGCTCATGGGGTAGGATTGGTTAAAACGAGGTCTGCTAATAATATGGTAACGGACTCGGCTGCCGCAGCCACGGCTTTGGCTACAGGTACCAAAACTAATAACGGGATGATCGGGGTAGATGCAGACGGGAATGTTTTAAGTAATTTGGTGGAATTATCGGAAAAGAAAGGTTTGAGTACGGGATTGGTCGTGACTAGTGCGGTGACTCATGCCACTCCTGCCGGTTTTGTGGCTCATGTGCCTCATCGTTCTCAAGAAGAAAAAATTGCCGAAGCGTTTGTGAAAAGCGGGTTGGAGGTATTTATTGGCGGGGGACAGAAATTTTTTTCCAATAGGCGAGATAAACAAGATTTAACCAAAGCATTATCCGAGTCCGGATATACGGTAGCTTTCAATCAGGATGATGTGCAAAAGCATAAAAAGGGCAAACTATGTGCCTTATTGGCTCCTAATCAGATGCCCTATTGTTCCGATGGTCGAGCAGATTATCTGGCTACCTCGACTCAAAAAGCTTTGGATATCTTATCCGGTGAGAATGCAAAGGGATTCTTCTTAATGGTAGAGGGATCATTAATTGATTATGCAGGGCATGATAATAACATAGATCGTATCGTAAGTGAAACGAAGGATTTTGATCAAGCGGTCAAAGTGGCTTTTGATTTCGCCGATAAACATCCCGATACCCTAGTGATCGTGACGGCTGACCATGGTACGGGAGGATTATCCATCATTTCTAACAGTAAGAATTTTACAGATTCGGAAAAAGGGCTGAAATATACCTTTGGTACGACAAGCCATTCTGCTGAAATGGTGCCACTTTTTGCCTATGGTAAAGGAGCTAAGTGGTTTTCCGGTGTATGGGATAATACGGATATACCTAAAATGATAGCTCAAGTGTTGGGATTGAGAGAAAAGAGTAAATAAGTATAAAATCTTGCGTTGTATGATTAGGACTATTTCAAACGTATTGATGCTATGATTCGTTTATTATTCACGTGTTTAGCATTGGGTCCTTTAGTGGGGGGATATGTAAATCCGGCATTTGCGGATAACTCTACCGTTGAATGGCAGAGTATAGATCATTTTACCAAAATTCCTAATCCGAAAGGACCGACGGACCCTAATTCTGAAAAGATTCGTACTATTGCTTTGCAAGATAAACACTGGGTACCCAAGCGAGTGGAGGAGATAAAAAATCAAATGAAAACATCGCCCTGTGATATATTATTCCTAGGCGATTCTTTGACGGAACAATTCGAAAAAGGTCTGGGAAAAGAGCTTTGGAAGACAATTTGGCAACCACTAAAAGCAATCAATTTTGGTTTATCCGGGGATACGACCGCTAATCTGCTTTGGCGTATTGATGATAGTAAATTAAAGACCATTACGTCTCCCAAAGTATGTGTTCTATTAATTGGCTACAATGATATTGGACGGTGGGAAGGGCAATTTCCTGTGCAGGAAACTCTCGAACGAACAAAATTAATACTAGATAAAATTCGGCAATATTGCCCTGACGCTCAAATTATTTTGACTACATGTTTTCCTTATAACGGAGAGCCGGATACCATATTCCGTAAAAATGCCGATGCATGGAATGAAGCTCTACGCTCCATTAAAGATGATCACATCCACCTGTTGGATATTTCTGATGATTATTTAATTTCTGATGCTTCTAGACTACGTGATAATTCATTTTTCGTCGATAGTGTCCATCTTTCTAAAAAGGGTTATGAAAAATGGAATGAATCATTATTGCCCCTTGTGAAAAAGCTGATGAAAAAGGATTAATCTAGGAAATATAAAGGAAATTTATCAATATATTTCATGTGTAAATGAACTTTTTGTAACGAAAAAGACTCTCAATTGTAGAAAAGGGATACGAAGCGATTTGATTAGACCTAGGTTGATCAAGTCGTTTTGTCGTTCCTAAATATTATTCAATTGAAACAAGTCTGACTGTGTATTACTTAGGCCATTTATCAAAATCCGATATGTTATATGGATATCTGAAATATGAGATCCAACCGCAAATAAGTGATGTTAGAAATCCCTCTTATCGTGTTTATAAAATGGGGGGGTCAAATGATGTCTATTTGTATGAAGAGAAAAAAAGCGGCACAAAAGTAATCGGTAAGTTTTTTGAATCTCAGCTAGAGCGTAACCCCTCGGTAGCCTATCGGCGCCTCTGTAGAGAGCATCATCATCTTAATATGGTCCGAAATATCGGCTTTGCCGGTGATTATCACTACGTACCTCGTACATTGGGGTATAATCCCGGATTACACCATTTGCTCGTGACGGAATATTGCTATGGTGAATTATTGGACCGTGTCATTAGACGAGCTATCGATGATCGTGATGAGGGGCTTTTGTTTTATAAATTGACCTCTTTAGCTTATTTCTTATCTGAATTGCACAATCGGACTGCGGACCAAAATTGGAAAGTTGATTTTAGGGAAAACACCGATT
This sequence comes from Akkermansiaceae bacterium UBA7331, assembly GCA_002471255.1. Taxonomy (GTDB): domain Bacteria; phylum Verrucomicrobiota; class Verrucomicrobiia; order Verrucomicrobiales; family Akkermansiaceae; genus Akkermansia. The sequence continues at coordinate 190,004 of DKPP01000002.1, forward strand.
ATATGAATACCATCATCTCCTCTCTACAGTATGGTGGAATCTTGCGGTCTGCCGATGAGTTATACTATTTAAGAGATTTATGGTACGCTCAGCCGAAAATGTGGGAAGATGCCTCGGTGCTCGTCCATGGCGATGCTACACCTGCTAATTTTATGTTTGGTGATTCGCTACACGTCGTTGCTCTGGATTTGGAGCGGATGCATCGCACCGATCGCTTATTTGATACAGGGCGGATTGTAGGGGAATTGGCTCATTTTTTCCTCATGAAAACAGGGTCGAGAGAAAGAGCTGAGCCCTTTGTTGGTCATTTTTTATGGGAGTATTCCTGTCATTTTCCTGACCGTGAGCAGGCTTTTTATAGCATGAATCGACGAATCCCCTTTTATATGGGTCTAAATCTATTACGGATTGCACGTAATGCGTGGTTGGATTACCCCTATCGTAAGCGGCTCGTGCATGAAGCCAAGAAATGTTTAAGGGAAGTATTCTTATGATTAAAGCATTACTATTCGATTTAAATGGCACGCTCATCGATATACATACCGACGAGTGGCATGATGACGTGTATCGCATGATGTCCAATTTGCTGGATTATCAGGGAATATACTTATCCCCTAGTGATTTACGTAAGGTGTTTTTTGATTACATGAAGAGGCAGCTACGCCATAGTGATGAAAAATATCCCGAGTTTGATGTAGAAGCCATTTTTGCAAAAATTTTGCACAAATACGCTACCGTTCGCACTAAAAAACTAAGTGAACAAAAATTGACCTTACTGCCGAATTTTTTAGCTGAGGCCTATCGCGCTGCTACCCGATTTAGATTAGAGCTATATCCTGATGTTATCAAAACATTGGATACGCTGAAAAAAGAATTCATCATGGGTGCCGTCTCCGATGGGCAGTCTCCTTGGGTTGTTCCTGAGTTAAAACGAGTAGGGCTCAAAAAATATTTTGATTTTATTATTGCTTCCGGTGATCTGGGCTATCGCAAGCCTGATCCACGTCTATATCGTCAAGCCCTACATAAACTGAATGTACGCCCGGAAGAAGTTGTATTCGTAGGTAATGATATGTATCGAGACGTTTGGGGCGCACACCAAGCCGGAATGAAAACGGTTTTCTTCAAATCAAATCAAGGAGATCACAGATCACACGGAGTCGAGGCCGACTACATTATCTATCATTTTGCTCAATTGCCGGAAGCTTTAGAGTTTTTGGATAAAGAGTAGAGGTATTTAGATAATTTATTTTAATTATCTAAATACATTAGGAATACTGGATGAAATATTTTTATAAGTAAATAAGAATAAGTATTGTAATAAATATTCTGTAATAGTCCTATAAATAATTAGTATCAATTTGTTTGTGCTATTCTTCCTCGTTAGGAAGATAATAAGTTAAATCATCAAAAGCTTTTTGCCTATCCATCCATTCTTGCCGCACGGTAGGATTGGTTTTAATCATTTCTTCAATGACTTTTGTTTCCATATATTCAGGTGCTTTTGGCTGTTGAACCCATTCTACTGAATTATCGAAGCGGTCAACCACTTCTTGTATCTCTTCTATATTAGCTTTGAAAAATTCTTTTCTAAAATTAGCTTTATTAACTTGGCTTAATGCAAAACGATGATGTAACGCTTTTTCAAGTGCAGGAGCATCTTCTGCATAGATTAACGCGTGTATATCAAAAGCAAATGGCACAGAGGCATCACCCAGCTCTTTTACTCGATCAAGGGGTTCAAGTCGTCTCGTCATGCCTATTTTATATATACCTTCTCCAAAACTACCTACATTCGAGATGACGTATACATACCCACGTTTTGTTTGTTGTGCCATCGAAATGGCGCGCTCACGATCTTGTAAAGCAAGCTCCAATTGAGTTTGTAATTCTTTGATCTGTTCTTCCAAAATTGTTCTTTTTATCAAATCTTGTTCCATAGATTCTTTCGCTTGAACTTCAGCAATACGTTTTTGTAGTTGCCTTTCTTTAGCTTCTGTCTCTCTTAAAGATCGTTCAATATCCCGCTGAATTTTTTGCTCTTCTCTCAATTCTTCACGGCGACGAGCATTTTCTTCCTTGTCTAGTTTACGTGCGTAATCTAGACCAGCGCTTAATCCAATCTCTTCAATTCTGGTCTCGAGAAAATCATCAGAAATACTGAATGCATAATCAAATGTTTTTTCTAATACTAATGCAACATCGCGAACTTTTTGTTGTAATTTACCAACATTGGCTTCAGTAACATTACTTAATAGTAATTCACATTGGGCGTTAAATACAAGAGAGATAAACTTGGATAATTTTTTCGCATTTAATATTATTTCTTTACCTTGAGTTCTGATTACTGCACTAGATTTTGCCAGTTCGCGTATCTCTTTTTTGATTTCTTGTAAACGCTTTCCAGTCTCGGTATAACCGTATTTTTCAATCATTTCTTCATAATTGACCGATTCTGGAATATAAAAATCAATACTGCTATCAATTTTTCGTTGAAGAGCAACTAGACACGCATTGCTAGCTTTTATTTGCTCGGATAAGAATTTTTCGTTTTCTTGTTTTTGAATTTGAAAATTAATCTTATTTTGAGAAATTTGATTGATCAGTAATCCTATTTCTTCTTTTTTTCTATCTGCCTTTAGAGTAATATCTGCTAATTGTAAACTAGCCGTGGCTAGTGATGAGTTTAAGTCATCTTGTTGTTTTTGTAGAGACTCAGCCCATTCTGTGCATTTTTTTTTCTGTTTTGCCGTTAATATCCAAGGTAAAAATATGCAAGCTAAAACAAGCACCATCAGTAGAATAAAGCTAATCATTTTTTAGTAATTAATAGTTAATGAGAAAAAATTATAATCAATTTTATAATTACATCAAATAAAATTCTTTTTGATGTAACGCCAAAAAAAGTTTTTCAAACTTGCATAATAAATTAAAATGTTCTCCGCTGAAACTAGCAATAAGAGATTTATTGTCTAAGACCCATTTTCAAAATCATATAAGCTCCACAAAAGAGTCAAGCATGAATGAACGTATCTCTTCATACCCATAATTTTTAATCGAATCTTTAGAAGAAACAAAACCACCATCACTTCTCAAGGCAAATGTTGACATGTTTGTTGACTATTTAAACGACTTATGCAGAATTAAAAATAAAATGTTAGAACGCGTAAACGTAATATCGTAAGATTGAATCCACGCCAGGCAATTAAAGTCTGAGGAGCTCGAGAAATCGAAAGAAATAGGGCGAACAATTAGTAATTGGTTTGTTCCTATTATAAGAATGATGCGCTTTACAAAAATCAAGGAGATCACAGATCACACGGAGTCGAGGCCGACTACATTATCTATCATTTTGCTCAATTGCCGGAAGCTTTAGAGTTTTTGGATAAAGAGTAGATTGAGAGAAAGCGTAAGAACCCAAGTCTAAACTTGGTAGGCCCGGCAGGAATCGAACCTGCACCTTCGGCTCCGGAAACCGACGTTCTATCCATTGAACTACGAGCCCTCTTGGTAGGATTGGTGGAGTGCTGAAATAAAATAGGAAAAAGTGATGTCTGGCAAGGTTTTTCTTAATTCTAGATGGTTGGCTAATTGAAATAGACATGTAAGTATTGGTAGAAATCTTCTGTGTGTGATAATTAGCGGTTTACTAAGCAGGGAAGAAAGGGCATAATCCTTCGGAATTTATTTAGATCGCCCTTATGATGACTTCGACGCAGATTCGCCAGAGTTTCTTAGACTTTTTCAGTGAAAAGCAGCACGCCATTGTGCCGTCTGCTTCTTTGATGCCGCAAAGCCCCGGTTTGTTATTTACAAATGCGGGTATGAATCAGTTTGTGCCTTACTTTTTAGGGGTGTGGACTCCACCTTGGACTCCTGCTCGTGCTGCCGATACTCAAAAGTGCATTCGTGCAGGTGGTAAGCATAATGACTTGGAGGATGTGGGTTATGATACCTATCACCATACATTCTTTGAAATGCTTGGTAACTGGTCGTTTGGCGATTATTTCAAAAAAGAAGCTATTCATTGGGCTTGGGAACTCGTGGTCGAGCGATGGGGCTTTCCGGCAGAGCGTTTGTACGCTACTGTTTATCGTCCTGATAAGTCAAAGGGTGATCCTAGCGAGTTTGACCAAGAAGCTTGGGATATCTGGGCTGAATTATTCCGCGCCAAGGGCTTAGATCCGGAAGTTCAGATTGTTTATGGTAATGTAAAGGATAACTTTTGGATGATGGGTGAGACCGGTCCTTGCGGTCCTTGCTCTGAGCTTCACGTTGATTTGACCCCTGCCGGTGACTCCAAAGGTCAATTGGTGAATAAGGATTCCGATTTATGTATTGAGATTTGGAACTTGGTATTCATCCAGTATAATGCTGAGAGTGATGGTACCTTGCGTAATTTGCCTGCTTGTCACGTTGATACGGGTATGGGTTTTGAGCGTGCTTGCTCGATTATGCAGTGCACCAATCGTTTTACGGATTTTTCTCGCAAGCCATCGAATTATGCTACCGACGTATTTCGTCCGATTTTCAACAAATTGGAAGAATTAAGCGGTAAGACTTATGTAGATGTTTATCCTGCTCCCGGTTCTAAAGTTGTTTCCGGTGAAGATGATGAACTACAAGAAGCTATTGCCTTCCGCGTCGTGGCTGACCACGTGCGTACCTTGAGTTTTTCTATTGCCGATGGCATTTTACCGGGAAATAACGGTCGCAATTATGTTTTACGTCGTATTTTACGTCGTGCAGTACGTTACGGTCGTCGTTTAGGTTTCACCAAGCCATTTTTGGCTGATTTGGTGGACGTGTTGGTTGAATCTTTCGGTCCTATTTTCCCTGAATTAGCTACACGTGCTCAAAATGTGAAAGACGTTTTGACTCGTGAAGAATCCAGCTTTAATGAAACGCTCGATCGTGGTTTGGAATTATTCGATGGTGAAACTGCCCAAGCAGGTAAGGTAACGGGCGATTTTGCCTTTAAGTTGTGCGATACTTATGGCTTCCCAATCGATTTGACTGCCTTGCTTGCAGCAGAACGTGGCTTGAGCTTGGATATGGGACGTTTCGAAGAACTTATGGAGGAACAACGCGAGCGCGCTCGTTCTTCCCGTAAGAGTGAAATTGTACGTGCGTTAGATCTTAAAACCGACGCCATCACCGAGTTTGTAGGTTATGATCTCAAAGAATGTGATGCTGAAGTGGTAGAAGTCATCAAGCAAGAGGATTCATGGTATATTATTACCGATAAAACTCCTTTCTACGCAGAAATGGGTGGACAGGTTTCCGATTCCGGCTTACTCGAGTTTCAAGGTGATTCTCACCATGTAGTGGCCGTACAGCAGATCGGTAATGCACGTGCTCATGTGATCGTAGCAGGTGACGATTTCTCGATGAAAAAAGGCGACATCGTGCATCTTACTTTAGATTTGGATAAGCGCTTACGTATTGAATCAAACCATACGGCTACTCACTTATTACATAAGGCTCTACACATGGTAGTGGGCTCTGATGCGACACAGCAGGGTTCCTTCGTTTCTGAAGAACGCTTGCGTTTTGACTTTAGCAGTGGTGCTTTGACTAAAGCTCAAGTTGCTGAAGTAGAACGTCTCGTAAATCAGTGGATTTCCGAAGGCTTGTCCATTCATTCCGAAGAACGAGCTTATGCTGAAGTTAAAGAGTGTAAGCAAATTATTCAATTCTTTGGTGACAAATATGGCGATACGGTTCGCGTTGTTCAGGTTGGTGGTGCATGCAGTGCTTTAGATGGTGTCTCCATGGAGTTCTGCGGTGGTACTCACATTGATAACACCAAAAATATCGGATTATTTAAAATTAAGAGTGAAGGGGCCATTGCTTCCGGCGTAAGACGTATTGAAGCTCTTACAGGCACGGCTGCTAAACAAATGATTCGTGAATATGTTGAGGAAAAATCCTTAGATATTGCGAAAAGTTTAGAAAAAGCCAAAGAAGTAAACGCTGTTTTGGCAGACATGGGTATCGATCCTGTTGCTATCCCGGTTATTGAAGGTAAACCCGGTATTACAGCGATGGAAAGCGACGATATTGCCGTTATTCAGGATTCATTAGCCCAATTTGATGTTGCTGTTGAGAATTACAAACAAGCCGCTCTTGATGCCGATAAAAAGCTCAAAAAAGCAATGGTTCAACAATCCGCAGCCCGCGCGGATGCCATGATTAGCGAATGGATCGATGCTAAAGAAACTCGTTTGGTTCAGCTAGTCGAAGGTCCCGGTGAATTGCTTCAAGAATTGCTTAACGGATTGAAAAAACGTCATTTCGAAGGTGCCGCTTTGATCGTGTGCCAAGATGGTGACTCGATTTTAATCGGTGCATACTGCGGTGAGAAAGCTCTCGCTGATGGTTTGATGGCCGGTAAATTACTTCAACAAACAGCTACGGTAGTAGGTGGTAAAGGTGGCGGTCGCCCTGACCAAGCCCGTGGCTCAGCACCTGCCGGTTCTGATTTAGCCTTGCTTATTGCCGAAGCTTCACGTTTAATTAAGGCGTAAGCGAATTTTTAAGTGGTCGGTTCATTTTCCCATGTTGGTATGATGAACCGACCACATTCCCTCAAAAAACCTCATTGATACGATGAAAAAGATCATTTTACCTGATGAACCTCAAATCCCGATTTTGCCTAATTTATTCACAGCGGGTAACCTTCTTTGTGGTTTTTTTGCCATTTTAGTTATTTTTAAGGGGATTAACTCTCCTGATTGGGTAGCGGCAAAAGATTGCTATCGTACCGCCACTTATTTAATTTTTGCTTCCTGTGTATTTGATTTGCTAGATGGGCGTGTAGCCCGTATGAGCGGTCAAGATGGTCCTTTCGGACGCGAGTTTGATTCTTTGGCTGATATTGTCTCCTTTGGTATAGCACCCGCGTTGCTCGTGGCCAAAGCTGTATTGTTTGAGCTTACACCACCTGAGTTAGGTTGGGGCATAGGTATTTTATATTTATTATGTGCTGCGATGCGTTTGGCTCGTTTTAATTGCATGGCTTCTCAACCTAAGAAAGAAGGTCAAAGTAGCGATTTCGTTGGCTTGCCTGTACCGATGGCAGCCGGAGCCGTAGTTTCGACAATGTATTTAATGATTTATTTAACAGATAAATCTGTAGATCTTGGCCCATTGAAATATATCGTAGCTGTAGCTATGGCAGGAGTATCCATACTCATGATGAGTCGAGTGGTCTATCCTAGCTTTAAACATGTTAATTTCCGTACTAAGGGTACTGCCGTAGCGATTGTGCTAACCGCTTTATTTATTGTTAGCATGGTCATGTACCCATGGGTAATGCCCACAGTGGTCTTTTGTATCTACATCTTTTATGGTTTGGTACGTCGCTGGATTGATTCTAAGTGGAGAAAGTGCATCGAACACGATGATCAAGATTGCTAAAATAGCAAATCCATCAATTTATTTTGAAAGACTTCGATTTTAATCGAGGTCTTTTTTTGTGTTTTTAGACCAATTTTCCGAAATAGGAACCAAAATTGATTTCTTGAAGCAATGCTAAGTGCGATTTAATATTTTTAACTTAGCATATTATTAAATGATGAAACGATCCCTATTATTTTTGACAGGCATTTCTATGTTCATGATGTCTGAAATCTCCGTTGCTCAAGACAATCCATTATTCGCAATGGATCATGAAGCAAATGACCGTGTTAAGCTATCTTATGGTATAGCCTTAACAGTTCCCGATTCCTTGGATAATGCACAAGTATTGAAAGAAACTATTACTAAAAAACTTTCACAGAAAGATATTGATGTGCAATTTCTTCATCCGAACGAAACTAAGTTTGCCGATGTGGTGATTAATATCTCGGATGACGGAACCATTTTGATTAATAATCAAAAAATCCAAGCCAAAGATGGCGGTCTTGATGCTGCGATTGTTTCTTGGTTCGAATCGGAATATGCCCAAGGTATAAAACCTCAAACTGTTCCCGTATTTGAGAATGTTAAAGATGGCTATGTATCATTTCGTATTCCTAGTTTAGTGGCATTACCTAATAATAAATTGTTAGCCTTTATTGAAGCTCGTTCCGCTCATAAAGACACGGCATGTAATGATATAGTCATGAAGTCCAGTACTGATGGCGGTAAGACTTGGAGCGCGCCGAAAGTTGTACAGGAAGAAGGAAAGTATAGTTTGAATAACATAACAGTCGGTTATGTGCCTCAAACTGACGAAATTGTGATGATTTATCAGAGTTATCCGCCCAAAACTTCCGAGGGTACAAAATTCAAAGGAGAAAATAATAAACAAAAGGTTTTGCTCACTACTAGTTCCGATCGTGGCGAAACATGGTCAAAACCTCATGAAATTACAGACCAAGTTTTCCATCCCAAAGCCAATACCGTGTGTAGTGGGCCGGGCGTGATGATTCAAGCTACGTCCGGGCCCGATAAAGGGCGCTTGATTGTTCCGTTTAATGCATTAGGAGGCAATACGTGGTACAACTATTTAGTATATTCGGATGATCTTGGGAAAACATGGAAAATAGCCGATGGGGAGTCACAATATGGTACCAATGAAAGCCAAATCGTGCAAGTAGGCGATCATGAGTTTTTGATTTGCGCCCGTTCTCATCGAAATCAAAATTGCGATAAAGCTGAAACACCTAAAGGATGGGGACCATGGAATTTTAATGTCGTAACACGTAATCGCGCGTACATTCCCGTATCATTAAAAGGCAATCAAGTACAATGGGGTACAACTGAGGTGAGAGCAGATTTACCTGATGCCAATTGTCAAGGTTCTATCACAAGAGTCGGCAAATACGGAGATGGGAAAAAGTCTCGTTTGTTAGTGTCAAATCCTGCTTCTCAATATACCTTAAAAGATGATCGAAAACGTTCGTTCGGTCAGGTGCCTACCTCACGAGTAAATGGAACAGTTCGTGTAAGCTATGATGAAGGAAAAACCTGGACTTATTCCAAACGCATTCATGGTGATAGATTGTCCCACTTTGGCTATTCGGTATTGGCAGATATGGGTAATGGCCGTATCGGATGCTTATATGAATCCGGCCCCAGAGTGCTCTTTACGTCTTTTGATTTAAAATGGTTGAGCTCCGGTAAAGATGATCAATAATTAAGTTATCTCGTTATTCTAAGCCACTTTTGCTGAAGATTTATGTGTTATCAGACACTTTATCTTGAGTTTTAGTGGCTTCTTTTTGCTCTTTTGTTTCAGCTTCACCATCGACTCTTATGGTGAAATCGCAGGGGATTGAGAGTTTTTCGACCTTCTCGGTTGGTTGTATCGTTACATAGCTTGACTCTAACGTATTAACATCCGGATTAATGATTTTTACTGTAGTCGTTGCTCCTATTTATGTATTGATCGTCATTGGAAAGTAGGATGTTTGCATTCCTATGTCTTCACCTTCTTCATTTACTATCGTTATTTTGCATGGATTATCAGGGCTTTCTTCTCGATAACATTGGTAGATGCTTAGAGTATCCTTAACCCTCTTTGTTGGGGTGTATTAATGATATCAATTAATTTATGTTTTGTCTGAACAGGTGTCCATTTAATGATTTTAAAATCGATCCCTCCCGTAATATCAAAATCACCTAGTTCAAAAGGGGGGTGAATTGTACAGGTTACATATAGGCAATTATCGATGGGTTCTTTGTTTGCTATGCTCAAATCGTTTTTACATATTGTGTAGGAGCTATCATTGATTGCTAGTTTATTTTTCAATAGAGCAATTTCGTACAATTTGTTATCAAATTCCGGAAGTTTGATTCGAAAGGAAATTGATAAAGATTCTTTATTTGCGGGCGTCGGTTTCTTTAATTGCTCATTGTTAGTAGGCTCTATAACTGGAATGTACTGAAAGGATTGGATAGCTATTTCAGATTGCTCCCAATCTATGTTATCAGGAATTGGATCTTGCCCCATTCCTGTTTGTATTGCTAACGCAAGTATAGATCTAAAAAAAATCGTTTTTATGTTATGCATACTACGCATTGGGTTCTTTTAAAGTAGGTTGAGTTTGTTCTCCTTGTTCTTGCTTATTAGAGAACTCTACAGGCAATGTAAACTCAAATGGTATAATGATCGGCTCAGATTTTGTCCCTTGTTTAACAGTTATATACACGTCATCTAAAGAAATTAAATCACCGTTTGATTTCTTGTTTATTTCAAATTCTCGTGAAATTTTCTTCACATTATTACTTTGAGAGATCGTTGTTGAATAGGAATTGCCGATATTATTCCCATTCTTATCAGTCATGTCTATCTTGTTTAGTTGTTGGTTTCCATTGATGACCTCTTCGTATGTGATCCTAAAATTTATATCGGTAATTTGTACCACTGAAAAAGTTAAATTTTCTATTGTTTGGGGGATATCTAGAATATCTTTTAATTGAAATTTGTGACCATTCTCATCCCATTTGTTCAATTGTAGTTTAATTTCGCCACCAATCGTCAATTCGCCAAAGTTAAATGGCTCCTTCGTGTAGCAATTGACTTCAATGATTTTATTATTGAATTGGGACCAACCTGCGGCACGCGCCTTTTTTTTAATATAAGAATCATCAAAAACCTCAACTGTAGTGTCGCAGTTAGCAATTTCATACTGATTTTTATCTAAAGGCGGACATTGTATTCTAAGCATTATAGATAATGTATCTTGCTCTTTATTAGTTGCTACAAGGGCTGGATCTCTATTTAAAAATTGCGGGGGAATAGGCTGAAGAAATTCATATTTTATTGCTGACACTTCAAAATCGTCGGGACTAAATTCGGGCAATTCCTGCTCTTGAGCAAATGTTAATGGTGCAAGTAAAACGAGGAGTAAGCATAACCATCTCATTGGCATATCATTCTGTTTCTATTGGTTTAGGTTTGGCTGCCGATATTTCGACTTTGATAGGAACCGTTGTTATTGCTAAATCTTCTATAATTTGCCCCCAAACTTGGATGTTATCGGTGAGTTCTTCATCAAACTCATATACATATTGTTTCTCTTCCTTATTTGGGCCTTTTTTCTTTTCTATAATTTTTGATTTCAATCGTTTCCCTCTTTTCGAAAATGAAAGTTCTTTGATTTCCGAATCGTTGGGGATAATTATTGAAATTTGTTTTTGATTGATACTTACGCCATCATCAGATTTTGCAGGCACAAATTTGATTTTATTGACGTCAAAGTTTATCTCACCTTCATTGTTTTTAATGACCGAGTTAAAGTGATGAAGCTTTTTCCCTATATGAATAGGTAGATCACCTTCGATAATCCATCTACCTTCCGGTACGACAATCGGCAGTTCAAAGCTGAAATTATTTGTTCTCAATATTTTGGAAGAGCCCATTAATATGGATGATGTGGATACGCTTAATTTCTCCTTATTTGGATTTTGTGGATCGGTTAATGTTAATGTAGCCGGGGCTACAGGATTAACATAACCTTTATTTTCTCCCGGGATAATCAGGCAATGTAGAAATATCTGAATATCATTTTCTTTAGGCTCTTTGATATTGCGATCTACGATTAATGAATTGTATTTATATCCTCGCACTAAAAAATTCTCGGGATCTAACTTTATAACAGGTGTTGGCGGCACCTCATCAGCTAAAGATAGTGACAAGGCACAGCTCAAAGCAATTAACACGGTTTTCATTATTTGGGGTCATTGAGTGTGAAAAAGTTGGTTTTAAGAGAGATATTTCGTCAGGTGTATTTAAAGACGTTATTGAAAAGAATAATCAAATAAAATCGCCGGATTATCCAATGCCGAACATTGGAATAAATGCAGCGGGATAGAGAAAGAAGAGAGATTGAAACTGTTTTTCATGATTCATAGCTTAGTATAACTAAGCTTATTATTCTGTCTATCAATTTATAGCGGTAGATAATATTTTTTTATATTGTTTAGCGGAAATCTCGTAGGTGCCGAATTGTTTGAGGTGCGGAGTGGTCCATTGCGTATCTAATAAGATAAAATCATTGGCACGTAAAAAATTGACCAAGGCTACCAAGGCAATCTTACTGGCATCGGTTTTTCGGTGGAACATACTTTCGCCAAAGAACGCTCTACCTATCGCAACTCCATAGAGGCCCCCTTGTAAGCCTTCTTCATCCCAGCATTCGATGCTATGGGCAAATCCCATTTCATGTAGCTTGAGGTATGCTTCTTCAATTTGTGGATCAATCCATTGTTCTTCCGGATCATCAGTACGAGCGCATGCGTGAATGACTTCCGCAAAGGCAGTATTAAAGCGGATTTGAAATGGTTGCTTGCGAATGGCCTTTTTTAAACCATGCGAGATATGAAATCGATCATCTAAGGGGATAATTGCTCTCGGATCGGGCTCATAAAATGAAATTTCTCCGGTATCCGGGTCAGCCATCGGAAAGCAACCACACGCATAGGCAGATAAAAGATTATCAGGAGCTAAATAGGGATTCATAACTTTTAAGATAGATGATGGTGTAAAATATTCGATATGGCAGGTGAGTGTAAAGCCTTGCGATCCGGTGAGGCAAATGGCACGTGTACCAATTGTGAAAGAGGTACCATTTCTTCATCTTCCATGATCTGCGGTGCTACTGTGATGTGATAAATATGACGAGTAACTTTATAACGTGTTACACTATATTTTTGAGTCAAAACAGGCTCTAACAATTGGAAGTACTCTTCTTCACGCTGTGGGAAGCGATACATGCCCACATGCCGCCCTTGATTTGATTTGGCGAGCAAAATGGCACCATTGTGAATGTATAAAACATCATGGTGCTCAATAGCTGTCGTTGGGATTTTTGGTAATTTAGCCGGTAATTCTTCCGGATGGTGCATTTTCCCTTGGCAATGATCTCTGAGAGGGCATAGCAAACAATCGGGTGTTTTATTGCATAGTGTTTGACCTAATTCCATCAAGGCGGAATTGAAAATTCTCGGCTCAGTCGGGTCTATCAATTCTTTCGCACGTTGCCACAGATATTGTACACCTAAGCGAGCATCGACCGGTTCACGGTAATTATCGAGCCGAGCAATTACTCTTGCCACATTGGCATCTACGATAGGGGTGGCTAAATTATAGGCAAAGGAGCATAAGGCTCCGGCTGTATAATCACCAATACCCGGTAAACTTTTAATTTCATCAAAAGTCTTAGGAAACTCACCATTAAAATTTTCCGTGACGATTTTAGCAATTTTTTGCAAGGAGCGTACACGACGATAGTAACCTAAGCCTTCCCATGATCTTAGGGCGACTTCTTCCGTTACCTCCGCTAAATCTTTTGGCGTAGGGAATTGCTCGAGCCATCGTTCATAGCGATTTAAAACAGTAGCGATCGTCGTTTGCTGTAGCATGACTTCCGACACTAAAATACGCCATGGATTAGTCGTTCTACGCCATGGATAATCTTTGCCGTGTTCTTTGAACCACTGGATGAGTGCTTGTCTGATGAAATCGGTTGTTGGGGAAGACATGAATAATAGTCGGAGTCTCTATACTGATTTTTTTAAGAGAGCTTGTTTCATTACCGACACATTGGGCTGTATGCCAAACCATTTTTCAAAAGCTAAAGCACCTTGATATACTAGCATCGATAAACCATTAGCGACGCGAGCCCCTCTCATGGCTGCCTCTCTTTGATAGGTGTCTGCATGAGTTTGTAAATCATAGACCAGATGATATGCTTCAAAAAGAGCTGGGCTAATAGGGGATGGATCAGTTGGTTTTAACCCTAAGGAAGTAGCGTTGATGATTAAATCTGCCTGATGAATTGCCTCCTGAGCCGGAATGGTGTCTAAAATAGCATATTTAAGGCGATCGGAAGCACCGGATAAACGGTTTTCATCGATAAAATAATTTGAAAGATTCGAAGAAAGTTGCTCGAGATTGTTTTCGGATCTTCCTATAAGTGTCAATGACTCACAGGAGTTCATTGCGCACGCGTATGAGACGGCTAATCCCGCGCCGCCGGTAGCTCCTATGATGGCTATTTTCAGATCCTTAATATCCATCGAAAACTCTTCGCGTATTGCTTTGACAAAACCGGGCCCATCCGTATTGAAGCCGTGAATTTCGCCTGTTTCATGGAATACTAAGGTATTCACTGCGCCGGTTGCCTTACCTAAATCATCTACTTGTGCGCAGAGTTTGCGCGCATTTTGTTTGTAAGGAACCGTTACGTTGACCCCAATGAATTTGAGGTCAACTAAGGTTTTGATTAAAGTGTCAAATTCATCCTCTGTCGCTTGGATTCGAATATACTGAGCTGAGATGCCTTCTTTGTCCAATGCCGCCTGTTGCATGGCAGGTGATTTGGAATGGGCGATAGGATTGCCAATGACAGCTAGACGAATAGGGCGATTTTCATCTTGATTCAGATTGCCCTGTTGCAAATCCGCTAAGGTATATACATCTTTCATGCGTTTCAGTTGGTAAGAACTTTTTAGAGTCTAACAGATGTTCTTACTTTTTACCACGCTTTTTAAGACGGCCCATTACGAATCTAGTGAGAATGTCTTCCATCGAATCAGTCGTGCGTATCAAATGATAGTCGGCATTGATATCATGGCAGATTTCCCGGCATTCTTTCATGAAGTCTTGAATCTGTTGTCTATATTCTTCAGCGATGAGGTCCGGCTCCGTAATGATTGAATCATTGCCTTCCATATCTACAAAACGCATTGGTCGATCAAAATTAAAATCAATTTCCACATCATCTACAAAGTGAAACATGGCAATATCATGTTTTTTGAAGCGTAAATGCTGTAGGGCATTTTTTAATTCCTCTCGATCGGTGTATAGATCGGAAAAAATCAGTACTAAGGCACGGCGTGAAATCCTCTCTGCCAATTCATGTAAAACCGCACTTAAATTAGTCTCTCCCTCCGTTTTTTGATCCAACATTTGGGTCATCATCACGTTGAGATGAGCAGGGCGGCGTGAGGTAGGTATGTGTAGCGTGATACCATCTTTTCCCATGTCTTTGGCAAAACTTAGCCCAACGGCATCACCTTGTTTAATAAACAAGTAAGATAAATTGGCTATCATCGAGGCTGCGCGTAAATATTTAGCTTCCAAATGCTCTGGATGGAACCCCATTGATCCGGAAGTGTCTAATACGGCGTAGGCTCGTAAATTGGTATCGGCTTCAAACTCTTTGATATAATAGCGGTCAGATCGAGCATATACTTTCCAGTCGAGTCTCCTCGTATCATCTCCGGAAACATATTTACGATATTCCGCGAACTCGACCGAAGATCCCCGATGGGAGCTTCGGTGTCGTCCTGAAACCGTGCCGATCATGCTGTGTCTAGCCTCAAGGGGGAGGTTAGACAAGCGTGCCAGCAGATCATGTTTGAGCAGGCTCATATCCCTTAATCGGTGATTTCTTGAGCAAGTTTGACTACGGCTTTACGAGGAGTCAGCCCTTGAGATTCTGCTGCGAAGTTGGTGCTGATGCGGTGCATAAGTACCGGTTCGATAATGGCGTCGATATCTTCTCTGCGTACGGCATAGCTACCATTTAATGCGGCACGTGCCTTAGCACCTAAGATTAGATACTGCACGGCTCGAGGCCCGGCACCCCATGCAATGTATTGTTTCACCCAGTCAGGAGAGTTTTCTAAACTTGGTCGAGTGGCGCGTACTAATTTGACGGCATATTCATAAATATGTTCCGGTACCGGCACACGTCTGACGAGGTCTTGATAAAATAAAATTTCTTCTCCGTTTAGGATGTGAGATAAATCGGTTTTTTGGTTTCCTGTCGTTTCTTTAGCGATTCTTAATTCTTCTGCCTCATTAGGGTAATCCACTTCGATGAGGAACATGAATCGGTCAAGCTGAGCTTCAGGTAATGGGTAAGTACCTTCTTGCTCGATAGGGTTTTGAGTAGCCAATACGAAGAATGGTGCGCCTAGAGAAAAAGTGCGACCCATAACGGTTACTTTATGCTCTTGCATGGCTTCGAGCATGGCTGATTGAGTTTTAGCCGGTGCACGGTTGATTTCGTCTGCTAACACGATATTGGCGAAAACAGGTCCTTTGATGAACTCAAACTTTCTTTTTCCGCCTTGACCATCTTCTTGGATAATGTCAGTACCGGTAATATCTGCCGGCATTAAGTCCGGTGTAAATTGAATGCGGTTAAAGGAAAGATCCATCGTTTTGGCTACCGAACTCACCAAAAGTGTTTTGGCTAATCCGGGTACGCCCATTAACAATGCGTGACCACGGGAAAAAAGAGCGATAGATAAAAGCTCGATAACACGTTGTTGTCCGATAATAACCTTACCGATTTCTTGTTGAAAATCAGCATAAAGTTTACCAAGGCGGTCGATAGCTGCTACGTCGTCAGTTGGGAGCGAGGGTGTGCTTGAGTCCATATTTCTAAACTATTATCATGAATCTTTAAAACTTTCACGTCATTATTTTGTCTGCATCATTTTAGCGGCTTGGAAATTAGAAAAAAATAAGATATATAGAGGTTATGCCTAAAATTGCATTAATACAATTAGCCGCTGATAGCAATCCGCAAGTTAATAAGGATAAGACGCATCAGGCTATTCGTGAAGCTGCCGCCAATGGGGCTCAAATTATTTGTACTCAAGAATTGTTCACTACGGAGTATTTTTGCAAAACGGAAGATTGCGACTGTTTTGATTTGGCTGAAGAACTTCCCGGTGAGTTGACTGCCACTCATCAGGCATTAGCCAAAGAGTTAGGCGTAGTGATCGTTGCTTCCGGTTTTGAAAAACGTGCAACAGGTCTTTACCATAATACCGCTTGGGTTGTGGATGCAGATGGTGCATTTTTGGGTATTTATCGCAAAATGCACATTCCTCAAGATCCCGGCTTTGAAGAAAAATTCTATTTTACCCCCGGCGATTTGGGATATAAGGCATTTAATACCAAATTTGGTCGTATCGGTGTGTTGATTTGTTGGGATCAATGGTATCCTGAAGCCGCTCGTTTGACAGCTCTACAAGGTGCTGAAATCCTATTTTATCCTACTGCGATTGGTTGGCTTCCTGAGGAAAAACCTTTATTAGGTACTCAGCAGCATTGTGCATGGGAAACGGTGCAACGCGGTCATGGTGTGGCGAATGGTTGTTATGTATGTGCCGTTAATAGAGTAGGTACGGAGCAAGATAGCGAGTTTTGGGGGCAATCCTTTGTTTCCGACTATTATGGTCAAATCGTGGCTAAAGCCCCTGTAAGCGATGAGCATATTCTTTATGCAGACCTCGATTTAAAGGCATTGGAAGACCATCGTAGAATTTGGCCGTTTTTCCGAGATCGCCGAATTGATTCCTATGACGGAATCACCAAGCGTTGGGGGAACTAATCATTCTCCGAGAAGAATATCCGATCAATCGGTGTTTACCCATCGTTGATCGGATGAAAATAAGGGAGATAATTGATGAGTAAGCTAGGTTTCCAAGCAGAAATGTCACGGCAAATGGTTGCCGGGCAAGCCATGCAAATGGGCGTGGAAATCATGCAAGCTTCAAGCATGGAATTAGAGCAAATTGTACAAAATGCTCTTTTGGAAAACCCCATGCTTGAAGAAATGAATCAATCTGTCTCCCATGATGATTTTCCGGATGAATGGTCATCGCCATCTGACGTGAGAGACGATGGCTGGAGTGAGTTTTCTTCTCATGGGGATGTGCTCGCTCGGCAAAACGCTCATCAATTTACCCTTGATTCCATTACTGAGCACCAAACATTAGCCGACCATTTATCGGCGCAGATAGGCGAGTTTTCTCTATCGGCTCCGCATAAGCATTTACTGCATTTATTAATCGATTCTCTTGATCAGCGAGGTTATTTTCAAGAAGATCCCTATTTATTAGCTCATGAATGGGGTATGGATGATGAAGATACCCAAATTTGTTTGGATTGCCTGCATCAGATGGATCCTTCCGGAGTAGGGGCAAAAAATTTACAAGACAGTCTATTGATTCAGTTGGAAACCAAGAATTTAGGTTCCTCATTGGCTGCTAAAATTTTAAGAGAGGCTTGGGATGATTTGAGTGCCTTGAAATATCAGTCGATGATGAAGACTTTCGAGATTGATGAAGACGCCTTGCAAAAAGCTCTCGAAACGATCAGGGCTTTGAATCCGAATCCCGGTTCAATGTTCGATACAAAGGTTTTGCGAAGCATACGTCCGGATGTTATTGTCGAAGAAATTAATGGAGAGTTTGATGTGCAATTGGTTGAAGGTGCCGTCCCTCACATAAAGTTTAATGATGACTATTGTGAAATGATGTCGGAAAGTGCCGATAAACCTGATTTGAGAAAATATTTGAAAGATGCCTATCAAAGTGGACAATCCTTGATTAAAGCTATCGAATTACGCCAATCAACCATATTAGGTATGACGATCGCTTTGACTGAATTGCAAGCCGATTACTTTAAATATGGCCCACAACACTTGAAACCATTAACAATGGACATCGTCGCTGAAAAAATCGGGGTCCATAATTCTACCATCTCTCGTGCGTCTCGCGATAAATATGTTAAATCAAAATGGGGGCTAAAAGAATTGCGTAGCTTCTTTAGTGCCGGAGGCATTCAATCCGAAGGAGCCGAAATGTCTCAAGATACAATTGTGACTATGCTCAAATCCATTATTCAATCTGAGGATGGTCGCAAACCTTATAGCGATGCCAAATTATCCGAAATTTTGAAAGAAAAAGGAGTGGATATCGCTAGACGTACCGTAGCCAAATATCGCGAGATGGGTAAAATCTTACCTGCTTCGATGCGCAAACGCTTATAGATTGCCTTCAATAGGAATAAGAATTTCATCAATCTTGTTATATCTTTTTTCCTTTATTTCCTTAGCTTGTCTCCAATTATCTTGGTTATATTTTAGGTTTAAAAGTTTAATGGTAATTTATGTTATTGAATTTGTTTGGCTTAGGTTGTATTTTGCCTTAGTTGTGTTATTGAATGATCTGACCGACTATATCAAGATAGTGATCGAATTAAACTACGACGTTATAGAGAAACGAGTGGATAAAAATCACTATTGAAAAAATACTATATGTTAACAAAATGTAAAAGATATGGTCTTATCTTATTGATAGCTTCTCTTAGCTCTTGTCAACCGGCTATTGATAAAATGCAAGAGAGGAGCACTCAAGATATGATCCAAAAGTGTGTGCTTCCTTATGCTGTAGATGATAGGTTCCTTGCCATTTTTGAAAAGGCGAAGAATAATGATGCTGATGCCTGCTTTGTCTTAGCTGATTCATTCGCTTATGTTTCCACTACAGGACTTAGTATGGACCCTCCAATTGATTCAAATTATTTGGATATATGTTTTGAACTATCTGATTACTGGAGATTGCGAGCTGCTAATCTTGGTTCTCCTGAGGCTATCCTCCTTTCATGCGAAGGAGAACTTGAAAAGGATGCATCTTTTCAAGACCTACAAGAGCAAGCGTTGAGTCGTTTGCTGAGTATTAAAGATCCGACTGATAGACAGGCGGAAATTATTGTTCGATCTGTTATGTATGGTAAGGGAATGAAAGAGGACCCTATAAAAGCTCGCGAGTTATACGATCGGTTTACTAAGGAAGGTAAAATTTTACCGAAATGGGAGTGGATTGATAAGAGTACAAGTGATTGACGAATTGCTTGCCAACCTACATCTCACGTTTCTTTTGAGAGAATTGGAATTCAAATGAAAAACAAATAAAATGAAAGCCCTTTATTTTTGCCTTCTCGGCTATCTGATAATCATCATTTTCTTTTTTACTTGTGCCGGTGCCACTTTTTATAAATCAAACACCACGGAATCTATTATAGGCTTATTGATGATGGTATCATCATTGATTATGTTTATTTTATCTTTTATATTCAGTTTTATCAATTTGATTAATTGTAAGTATATAATAATTAGCATTATTAGCTTATTGCTTGTGATGGGTCCTCTTATCCTCATGGCTGCAGGTGGGTTGTGATTCAGAAATTTAATTTAAAGTGGCTGATACTTCTATGATAACCTCCCAAACCTCAACTTAATTAGACTTTGATGGGTCGCTAATTTGTATGGACGCATTAGATTAAAAATAATACTATTATAGATTATGTATGCTAAATTTTTTATATGCTTTTATATTTCTTGTTTCACCTCGTTTTCATCTGAGGGAGAATTCAAAAATATGAATGTCATTATCGACGCAAATAATGAAGGTGCTTTAAAAAAATCATTCGAGAAGGGATTCGGCGTAGTCAGAGTTTTATATAGCAAAAATAAAGAATATATTGTATTTGCTAAAGAAAAGCGATCCGGCGTAGTAAGTGAAGACATTTATGTTTATCGGAAAACGAATAACAAATTCATTTTATTATCCGTTTTGTTGAACTCATCTGTTTCTGCCTCTACAATAACAATTGAAAAAGAAATGATAAATATTTTAGACGAAAAAGGGAATACGATTATTTCAATAAAAATAAACAATTTAGATTAAATGTTGTGATGCTTATCTAGGCTATGGGTTTACAATATATCATGAAGAAAAAAATGAGATATTTATTAATTATAGCACTTATGTCGTTTTGTCACATAGGTAACGCTGAGCTTTGTGCGAAGATAGATGATGAGAGATTATCTTTTCGAGAGCTAGAAGCGATTGAATCACATTTAGAGTTGCAAAATTTAAAGATCAAAATGTTATACAAAGCAGCTACGGGCGTTGATATTGATACGACCGATTATAATATATCAAATTTCGTGATATTGGATGATCATAATAATGAATTGATGATCATTAACATGAAAATGGAGATTTATAAGCGTCCGACATCTGCAACTGTAGGTCAATTGATCTGTTTAAATGACGAGGATCGAAAAAGAATGTTTGAATGTTTGGAAGGTCAAAAAAACAAACAAGTAACAGTTCGATCAACAGAAAATAAGGCTTTTGCAATCGGTCCGGCTATTGTGAAGGTAGGGTTAACAGCTATCTCCATTCCTTCGCGAGGAGTTAATTGTGAATTGTTGGAACTACAAAATAAAAGGTTGCAAGAAGCCCTTGATCGTTTGCGTCGTAGTAAGGCTCCATCAAATTAATTGATATGATCTGCGGTGGTGGTAGGTAAAGTCTCTTTACGGTATGGTTACACTAAAGGTAATAACTGCTCTATATGGTGTATTTCAGCAGCGACTTGTTGGCTAAGTGAAGATTGTAGGCTTTGGGGTAATACCTGCCATGTGTATGTCTCTACTTCTAAATGAGGTCTTGTGGGGCAAAGTGATAGAGCCTCTATTGTCTGCTTTAAGTGGTCCGAGGTATCCAAAAATGGAGATTGCGGGTGATGATGAACCGGAATATGGTAGTGGATTTTCCAATGAGATTCGGGAATCTCGTGTGGTCTGGTATGAGCCCAAGCCAATGCTTCATTGAGATCCGGAAATAAGTAGGAAGACTGCGGGGTGTCGATTCTTGTTTGGTGAAAATAAATCGGTTCGTTAAACGGAGCTAAATGAACCAAGGATTCGAGGTTATTCGGTTTAAATGCTAAGGCATTGGAAAACTGAATCTTAACGACATCTATGTTGTAATCATTCCATAGATTGAAACTATCCTTTGGGTTTTCATTTTGCAGGGCGAAATGGCATGTATCATAGGTGATGCCAATATGTTTTTCGATTAAGTGAGGGATTCTTGAAAAGTTTTTTAATTCATTGAAAAACTCGATGCTTTCCCATGTGTTGTCAAATAATCCGAAAGGTTCCGGCTCGAACCCGACTTTAATCAATTTTCCTGTCGTTTCATACAGATGATGTAGATGTCGAGTTAATGCTTCCACATTTGCCCAAATTTTTTGTCGATTTGCCGAAAACGTTTTATGTGAGCCCGGTAGAGTACTGATGCTTAAAAAATCACCTTTACCGATTTGCGAAAGGATGTCTGCTACTCGGCAAGTGTATGTGAGCCTGTCTGTGGATGACCAATCCGGACGGAATACGGATTCTTTTACTCTTTTGCCATGAAAGTGACCGTAGGGAAACGCATTCATCGTTTCGACCACACAATCATGTTTTTGTAGAAAAATCTGCAAATTGATTAACTCATTCGCATCTTGAGATAATGTCTCTACGGCTACATTAGACAGCCAAAGACCTAAACCGATTGTCGGTAAATTCGCTTGATTGTTGAGTGTTTGGAGGTGTCGTTTGATTTCCGGTAAATTTGCGTCCAACGCAGATATCGTTTCTACCCATGAGTGAACCGGATGAATATTGGCGCAGTAGGAAATCATAGCCCAGTCATAGATGATTCAGGGAATAAGTGTCAATATTTAAAGGGAGAAAATCATGTCCTCTTCCCTTGAAATATTATTTTGATAAAGATTTTAGTTATTTAGAGTCTGGGGCTAATTTGGCTTTTTTCGGTAAATGCCAGTCCATTACTTTTTTCAATTCAGCTTTTTGGGCTTTGGAAAGTTTCCATTTTTTGACTGCTTCATAGTAAGTATCCAAATTGAAATAAACGATTTTATTTTTTTGGTTTTCATCAAGTAGTCCAATGCTGAGAATGTGGCGACCTTTATCCATCGTATAGAGAAATCCTTCTAATGTGTAATTAAGATAATTGGTGGTGATATATTCCCTTGCTGCTTGTTCTGCATTGATGACTCCTTTAATTGGTTTTAAAGTGAATGCCTTATCAGGAGTTGCCCCCGGTTCGTTAAAATCTATATCAATAGTTGTAATGACCGGAGCGATGACTTTTGGCTCCGATTCTGCATGGGATGACAAAGTGAACCCAAAGCTCATTAAAATTAACTTACTAAAAATTTTCTTTTTCATTTTTTTATTTCTTTGCAGGGATTATGCAACCATGACAGGTACAGTCATTTTCTTCACAGTGATATTTCAATGCTTCACATTGTTTAGCTAACTCTTTTTGCATGAGGATTTTTGTGTTCACTTGAGTTAGCATGATACATGCTCAAGAGTAAGCTTGTACACACTATGATTCGTTTTAATAATAATTTCATAGTTTTATAATGCTGGTTAAGTAATTATGGTTTGTCAATATTATTTTAAAATAACTCAATTCAGTCTGGGGGGCTGTGTCAAATTTGTTGATAATATGTTCTATATAAAAAATTGGGGTTTCTTGACAAATAAGTTTATAAGACTACTATTCGGGGCAACATTTGAGGCATAAGCCTACTAATCTTGAACTTTTAGGAGGGTTGAAATGGAGATGGTACCGGACAATAATGAGGACTTGGATTTCGGAACAATGAAAATATCCAAGCTCTATCGCAAGATATTTTTCCCTACGTTGATTGGGATGATAGCCATTATTATTAACACACTTGTGGATGGTATTTTTGTAGGGAGAGGTATTGGAAGTGATGCTTTAGCTGCTGTTAATATCGTGGCGCCTTTGTTTATGGTGGTGACAGGTGTGTCGCTGATGTTTGGTGTAGGTGCCTCGGTAGTCGCATCGATTTATTTATCGAAGCAAAAGCTTAAATTGGCCAACATCAATATCACACAGGCTTTTGTGGTAGCTACGCTAATCATGATTGTCGTCACACTTATATTGATCGTATTTAATCAATCTTTCATGACCTTGTTGGGTAGTAGCGAACTTTTATTGCCATATACAACTCGGTATTTATGTTATTTGGCTCCTAGCTTTGTATTTCTTTTAATAGCTAGTATAGGATTGTTTGTGATTCGTTTGGATGGTTCCCCGAAATATGCGATGCTCTGTAGTGTAGTGCCGGCAATTTGTAATATGGGACTTAACTACCTGTTT
Source organism: Akkermansiaceae bacterium UBA7331 (assembly GCA_002471255.1). GTDB lineage: Bacteria > Verrucomicrobiota > Verrucomicrobiia > Verrucomicrobiales > Akkermansiaceae > Akkermansia. The sequence continues at coordinate 213,803 of DKPP01000002.1, forward strand.
ATTTTCAAATTCGGATGGGGGATAGGCGGTGCCGCTTTAGCGACCAGTATCGGAATCATCACCGGTGGTGTGATGGTGTTGGTTTACGTGTTAGCTTATTCCAAAGTTATTAAGCTCGTGACATATCGTATCAATATTCGGAGTCTAATGCTTACTGCTAAAAACATTGGTTATCAAATAAAATTGGGCTCATCGGCCATGATAGGAGAACTCGCCGTTTCGATTATGATGGCTACGGGTAATTATGTATTTATGAGTCAGCTAGGTGAGGACGGAGTGGCTGCGTTTAGTGTGGCGTGTTATTGTTATCCTATCGTATTTATGTTGAATACGGCGGTTGCTATGTCCGCTCAGCCCATCATCAGTTATAATCATGGTCAGCAAAATACTCATCGTGTATCGAGTGCCTTTAAACTGATGGTTTCTACCGGAATAATATGCGGAGTGCTCGCCAGTGTGCTTATTAGTGTATTTGCTCCGGAGGTAGTATCCCTCTTTTTAGTTTCCAGTGCGCCAGCCTATGCCATTGCGGTGAAAGGTTTACCTTATTTTTCTATCGGTTTCGTGTTTTTTGCCATTAATATGACTTTCATCGGCTATTTTCAGAGCACCGAAAAGGCTCAAATTGCCAATTGGTACTCTATATGGCGAGGTATCCTTTTGCCGGTAGGCATCTTTTTGATTTTACCTCTTATTTTAGGGGTAAAAGGTATATGGTTAGCCGTACCGGCAGCAGATATATTGATGTTATTCGTTATCTTAGCCTTATTCCGCAAATCGATTCCTCTATCAAGATGCTCGGGTAGATAATATCAGATTTGTCGAAATGGTTTTTAGAATTAATCTAACATCGGACGAGCTCCGCTTGTTGCATGGATGAATGATTGAGAACTCTGATGACAAAGCATGATTCTTAAAAACAACTCTATATCTTGTGGCGATGATATGTTACGAGTGACTTTGTTATAATATTCATCAAGGTTAAAATAAATAAATCGGATTGTTCCATTTGGCTGTTTTAATCCTGTGCCAATAAAATATCTACCCTGGTTGATAAAATAGAATAATCCGATAATGGTCGAGTCGGGATAATGACTATGAACAAAGGGCTCTATCTCTTTTTCGGGAATGATAGTATTTTGTGTCGAATCCAGGACAAAAGCGTTTGCCAAGGTCATGCCCTCTGAACCGGTATCGACATTGATAGACTCTAAGGGTGATATAATAGGTTCTTTGAGTCCTAGATCTTGTGCCGAGATGGTAGGTATTATTGAAAGTAGAGCAGAGAAGATTATTGGTGTTTTCATACGTTTGTTTTTTATTATAGGTCTAATTATTTGACTGGCAATGATTTTCTGTAACAAAAAAGCGGCAATGTTCGTTTTGCAAACATCGCCGCTCAATTGATAGAAACAAATATGTAAATATTGATTAGCTAACGTAAAGATTAAGATTTAAATCTTTAATGATCGATTGTAGAGCAGCTTGACCTTTTACACTATTACCACATGGGTCTAATGGTGGCGAAAAGACTGCCATAGCGAGTTTGCCGGGGGCAACGGCTACTAAGCCGCCACCTACACCACTTTTGCCTGGTAAGCCGGCTTTATAAAGCCAATCACCACTGCCATCATAAAGACCTGACATAGTCATTTCAGCTAAAATGCAAGGTACATTCTCTTGATTCACGACTCGTTGCTTATCGATAGGATTCACACCACCATTGGCATAGCATGCACCCATAATGGCTAATTGCTTTGCCGTAATGTTGATCGAGCACATACGAGTATAGAGATCTACGACCATATCGGGGTCATTGTACATATAACCATAGCTTTTTAATAGCCATGCAATACCTCGATTGTGTTGGTTCGTGTCGGTTTCAGACTTATAGATTTCTTGGTTTACCGTGAGTGGCTCACCTGTAAATCGCATCATGTTTCCGATGATATTTGTCCAGATTTGGTCGGAAGTATCACCTTCGACGAGGCTAACAGTAGCCATAGCACCTGCGTTGACCAATGGATTTAATGGGCTACCATGATGTAGTTCAATAGCCATGACGGAATTAAACGGTTCACCGGTAGGGTCTGCACCGACTCGTGTACGAAGCTCCTTAGCACCGATTTTGTCCATTACATGAGCAAGATTGAATGCTTTGGAAATAGATTCGATTGCGAAAGGTGTGTCCGCATCTCCTTGGGTAAATACCTTGCCTTCACAGGTCACGATGGCGATTCCGAAAAGATCGGAAGGCACTTGAGCTAAGGCAGGAATATAACTGGCGTTTTGACCGCCAGTTGTATTATTTCCTACTTCAATCGCATGTTTGATAGCTTGAATGATATCTTGATCTGAAATAGTACTCATGATCTTAATAATTTAGCTGTTTGCCTTGGTGGAATCAACGGATGTGGTAAGTTTCTTTTCTTCCCATGAAAATGGTTCGAAAGCTTCATCCGGTGGCAAGTCTTGCTTCCAACTTGGTTTTGAACAAGCTGCGATGATAAATGGAATACCGGCAAAGATGAAGGTGCCTGCAATCAACATGATGATATACATAGTAGGGCTGCCGATAGGAATTTGGCTTGGTGGAATGAAGCTGACCAAGAAGGCTAAGATACTACCAATCAAACCAATGCCGCCAACGATCCACATACCAACTTTACCTCCGGGTACTTTAAAGGTACGCACACGATCAGGTTGGCTATGTTTCAAGTAAATACCTGCAGCAAACATGAGCATGTACATGATCAAGTAGAGGATAATGGTTAATTGGGAAATAATTTGATAAGCGGATTGTACGCTAGGCATAATCACAAACATTACGGAAAGAATGGTTACGATGATACCTTGGATGAGCAAGATGCCTACTTGTACACCATGTTGGTTTACCTTTTGCATGACCGGAGGCAAGTTACCTGCCATACCTACTTGTAACAGACCTTTGGATGGACCACCTACCCAAGCGGTTACTTGAGCGAGCACACCAAAAGCAAGAGCCAAGGCTAGGATCCATGATAACCAACCTACATTGAAAAAGTCGAAGTATTTATCATAGGAAATCAAAAGACTTTGTACCAAGTTGATTTGACTTTCAGGAATGATAAATCCGATAGCGAGTGTACCGAATACGAATAAGACAACAGTGATGATAGCTGAAATACCAATAGCCATCGGATAGTTACGACCGGGATCTTTTACGTCTTTGACGTGCACGGCAGACATTTCCATACCTGCATAGAACAAGAAGATACTGGCGGCTAATACAAGGTTATTGTAATTCGTCATATCAGGGATCACTTTATCCCAAGACATATCGAGCAAAATTGGGTTGCCCATGCCCCAGTAAGTCAAACCAAGTATGATGATTAAACCGCCGGGAATGATGGTACCAATCATAGTGCCCCATTTGGTAACGGAGGCTGATGTGCTAATACCTTTAAAGTTAAATAAGGTAGCTGCCCAATAAACGCATAATACGATAATAAGCACATACCATTTATTTGCAGCTAAGGCCTCATCCCACCGTTGGTCGGGACCAATAAATGCAAGAGACACAGCAGCGAAAGTTAAAACCGTTGGGAACCAAATGGTACTTTCAATCCACTGCAACCAAATAGCAAGGAAACCGGTCTTACGACCGAATGCCTCACCAACCCAGCGATAAACACCACCTTTTTCAGGCCATCCTGTGGTCAGTTCCGCTGCTACGAGCGAAACGGGGATAAGGAAGAATATCGCCGCAAAAATATAATAAAACACCGAGCTGACCCCGTAGGTACTTTCAGCCGGCAGACCGCGTAAACTTACAACGGCCGACACGTTAATCATGGCTAAAGTAAACACCCCCATGCGAACAACCGACTTAATAGCCGGTTTGCTACTTGGAGGTGCCGATCCTGTCGATGTTTGCCCTGTTTGGTTTGAACTGTTCATCGTCTTTTCTTTTGGTTAAATAGTAAACCATGATGCCTGAACCCGGTGGTACATCATGCATGGTACTAATAGACGACACGTCCAAGTTTCCTTTCGTTGAATAAAAAGAAAAAAATAAGAATTTGAACGTAAATGTTTCGATAAATTATAGTTTTATCAAAATAAGGGGGCGTAGTTTATTTGAAAAACTTTCTAGCCCCATAGACATATTCCAAACCTGACCAAATTGTTAAAATGGTCGCTGCCCATAATGTAATAATATAACAAAAATTATTTGGGGTATTATGTCCGCACCAGTTGGAAAGTGTTGATAGCCAATATGGTGCTTGTGATCCGAATGATTGGACCGTTAAAGAAAGAAGGCCGCCGATACAAAATGCGAGCTGGAATGCCGTTTTCCATTTCCCGGATGTCCCTGCAGCAATGATCACGCCATGATCTTGTGCAATTTGTCTAATACCCGTAACAAGAAATTCACGGACAATAATGACGATACAAATCCAGATAGGGAAGAAGCCTACGGCGCATAAATAAATAAAGGCCGCAGATACGGTGATTTTATCGGCTAGCGGATCAATTAATTTACCAAAGGTGGTAACCTGATTGAGTTTGCGAGCTAAATAACCATCTAACCAATCCGTGCAAGCGGCAATAACAAAGCTAGCGAGTGCTATAATATAAGCAACTTGTGATTCGGGTGTGAAACAAATGGCTATGGTAAATACTCCAACCAATGCAAGGCGTAACAGGGTGATAACATTGGGAAGATTTAGCATACACGGATATTAGGTAATAGATTTAACATGCAAGCAAGCTATTTTTGATGAATTTAGAAAATCGATACGTATTTTTTAATTTTTTGTGATCATTTCCATAAAATCAGCTTCGCTGAGTATCGGTACTCCAAATTTGAGCGCCTTATCCTTTTTAGAACCTCCTCCTTCTCCTGATAAAAGATAATTGGTGCTTTTTGAAATGGCTGAGATAGGTTTACCTCCGTTTTCAATAATCAATTGTTCGAAGTAAGATCGAGGTTGGCTAAGCGTGCCGGTAATAACAAAGGTTTTACCTCCAAGTATGCCTGCCGGAGCTTCCAATTTGTTAGCCAGATATGTTTGAGATTGAGGGTGAATACCTAATTGATTTAATGTCTCCAGTACATGCACACCTGCATGGGAATGCATATAAGAAACGATGGATTTAGCTGCCACTGTGCCTATGTCACAACCATAACTCCATTTTGCCGTATTCTTTTTCAAATATCCGATATTGAGATAAGGCTCGACTAGGTCGGCAATTTCCTGACTTAATTTATCATACTTCTCTTGCAGATTGATAATCGAGGCTGATCCATCCTTAATGGATTGTTTGTTTTCTTTGCGATTCGGATTGGCGTTTTGCACCTCTTGAGTCAAGGTATCCAACTTAATCAAATCGTTTAAATAGGCCGAGTTTGCTACCTGCTCAAGATTGGGGTGGGTCTGAGCAATAGCTTTGGCTACCACTTCTCCAATCATTGGAATACCAAATCCTAATAACCAACGATCTAATGGTGCGTGGCGTGCTTCATTGAGGGCATCAATGGCCTTTTGGGCATTCTTTTCTCCGTAGCGTCTAGGATCTTCTTCAGTACCTAGATTTAAGTTCGCCAATTGAGGAACGGATAAGGTAAATAAATCAAGAGTCGATTTGACCATGCCGGTTTGTACGAGGGCATCTGCCACGGTTGAACCTATGCTCTCGATATCCAGCGCAGCTCGGGAACAAAAATGGGTGATGCGTGTAGAAGTCTGAGCAGGGCAGGTGAAGTTAGTACAGCGCCAAGCGACTTTTCCTTCTTCTCTGCTGATGGGGTTGCCACATGCAGGGCATACTCCGCCTGTTGCTTGGTAAATATTATAAGCCGATGTGTTAACTGGGCGTTTTTTTAAATCGACTTGCACAATGGCAGGGATGATTTCTCCTGCTTTTTCGACTAATACCGTATCACCTATACGTACATCTTTGCGATCGATTTCATCTTGATTATGCAAGGTTGCTCGGGAAACGGTTGAGCCGGAAATCAAAACCGGGTCTAATTCCGCTACGGGAGTTAGTACACCTGTACGACCTACCTGAATAATGATTTTTTCCAATAAGGTTTCACGTTGTTCAGGTGGGAATTTATATGCGGCTGCCCAGCGTGGAGCTCTTGCCGTATAACCCAATTCTTCTCGTAAAGCAAAATTACGTATTTTGATAACGGCACCGTCCGTACCGTAGGAAAGTGTGTGCCTTAGTTCATCAATCTTTTGTACGGCTTGTCTCGTTTCCTCCAAATTATCCGTATAATAAATCGGCTGATTACAAGGAATATGGCAAGACTTTAATAAATCCCAAAATTCTCGTACATCGGACAATGGTGCCCCCTCATAGGCTCCGAGACCGTGTGCGATAAAAGATAACGGACGAGTGGCTACTTCTGTAGAATTGAGTAATTTTAGAGTGCCTGCCGTAGCATTTCTCGGATTGGCAAAAACAGATAAACCCTCAGCATCTCGTTTATCATTTAATTTGGCAAAATCTTCATTTTTCATGAAAATTTCACCACGCACCTCTAATACATTGGGAGCATCTTTTGGTAAAATAAGCGGAATTTGGCGAATGGTTCTGACATTTTCAGTAATATCATCACCCATATCACCGTCGCCACGAGTAGCTGCATAATCAAGTTTACCTTGGCGATACATCAGCGTGACGGCTACGCCATCGATTTTAGGTTCTACTGTGACTGCTACATTTGAAGTATTGAGAGTTTTACTTAGACGATTGTAAAAATCTACTAGTTCCGTGTCGGGAATTAAATCATCACGATGTGCAAAAATGTCATCAATTGATAACATGGGGATTTCATGCCTGACGCTATTGAAACCTTCTAAAACTGTCCCTCCCACACGTTTAGTCGGAGAATTCGGGTCGTTCCATTCAGGATGCTTTTTTTCCAGTCGATGTAATTCTAAGAAAAGCTTATCATAATAAGCATCTGAAACGCTAGGGTCCGCCTCATCATAATATTCTCTATTATAACGTTCCAATAATTCCCTCAATTCAAGCATTCTATTATGATCAATATCGCTTGGAGTTTCCGAAGCGTTATTTTTTGCTGCAAAGGAAAATAAATCGTCAGACATAAGGAAAAGAGTATGGTAAGGGGTGATTAGCTCAATTTAATGACGAGGATTTGTCCCTTTTGAGGTGTAATCTGAAGAGTGCCATTATTGATTTTTAATGGTTCTTTCGTATCGAGTCTTAGAGCTTTTGATTTGTCTTGAGGTAAATGAAAGAGGCTATCTTGATCGCAAAAGATAAAAATATCGCCTTGCTCATTTTGAGTGGCCGGCAGGGATAATCCTAGGTAGGCTCTCGTGTTAAAAATGGCTTCTTTATGTGTATTTACCCATTTCCCCAAGCCTCGAATTGATTGCTCTACGGCTTCGGAGATAGAGCCGTCGGCTTTTGGATTAATGTTGAGTAGGAGATTGCCTCCTTTAGTGATGCATTCTACCAATTTACCTACTAATTCCTCTGAGGATTTAACCTTGGTATCATAACGATTATATCCCCATTTATCGCTTGTGGTGATGCATGATTCCCAATCTGATGGATACCCCTCTGCCGGAATGAATTTTTCCGGAGTTATAAAATCGCCACATCTTAAATCGAGAGACCCCGATTGCTCTTGGTTTAAGCCGGAATAGGAATAAAGGCGATTATTCATGATGATTTGAGGATTGATATCCTTAATCATCTCAATGAGTTTGGGTGCTTCCCAACCTTTTTTTCCTTCCATATCACCTTGAGAATAATCCCACCAGAGAATATCCACCGTACCATATTTGCTCATAAGCTCTTTAATAGAGGAGTGCAAATAGGTTTGATATGCTTGATGATTTCGCGGAATGTTTTGTTTTTGAAGATATTCGATTTGTCCTTTGGGATAACACAGATCAGGACAAATCGTGTGATCATAATCGGGATGTTGCCAATCAATGACGGAATGGTAAAAGCCAAGTTTTAATCCTACTTTTTTGCACGCTTGAGCAAACTCTCCTACGAGGTCACGATTAAAGTGATCCTTTGTATCATAGTCTGTGTGTGGATTATCAAATAAGCAAAATCCATCATGGTGTTTGGTTGTTAATACCGCGTATTGACAACCCACATCTTTCGCTAATTGTACCCATTTTTCAACAGCCTTAGGTGCCGGATTGAATAAAGGTAAGGCTTCTTCTCGATAGGATTTGGTATCGACTTCAACGTTTTTTTGAATCCATTCCGAGCCACCGGGTTTTCCTTTCCATTCACCTGCTAAGCCTGAATACAAACCATAGTGAATGAATAGACCGAATTTGGCATCTCGCCACCATTTCATTCTTTCATTTCTTTGCTCTAAGGTTTCCTTAGCGGCAGCGTGATTATCGTCAGCCGCTATAGGAAGCTGAGGTTTTAATTCTAACTTGCCGGCTTGAGCCATTTGTGTGCCAATGGAAGCGATTCCGCACACGATAAGCAATGGAAAATGAAAGAATCTCATACGAGTGGTTTCAATTATTGTGCTTCCACTTCGGCATAACTGCCTATGATCTTTAGCACGGAACAATGTTCCTTAATCTCTGCGATGGCCTCTTTTAAAGGTGACTGTGAATGATGACCATCGGTATCAATGTAGAATACATATTCCCAGTTGATAATTTTAGAGGGGCGAGATTCGATACGCACTAAATCGATACCATGATTTTTGAAGGTATTGATCACGGTGGATAGGCTACCCGGCTTGTGATGAATCATGATCATTAATGAAGTGCGGTTTTTACCTTCGGAAGGGACGGTATCTTGGTATCCGATGACGGCAAATCTAGTCGTGTTGACTGCGGAGTCTTGGATGTCTTCCTCTAAAATATCAATGCCAAATAATTCGCTCGCCAATGGGCAACCCATGGAAGCGGCACCTAAGTGCGCATTTTCTTTTGCTAATAAAGCAGCTTTTGTGGTGGATGATGTTTCGACCAATTCCGCTTCCGGCAAGTTTTTCAAGATCCAGTTACGTGTTTGACCTAAGGCTTGCGGATGTGAGTAGATAATTTTGATATCCTCTTTTTTCACATTGCCTAGTAGAGCGTTTCGGATGTTTAAATGGATTTGCGCACAAATTTTTAGTGGAGAAGTCATGAATAAATCCATCACGGCATTCACCGATCCCTCTGTGGAGTTTTCCATCGGCACGATACCGTAATTGACTTTTTTGCGTTCCACTAAATTAAAAATGTCGGCAAAATTTTGTTGAGGGAGCAAATTGCAGCTTTTCCCGAATTGCTTGAGAGCCGCTTGATGGCTCCAAGTACCTTGAGGCCCCAAATAAGCAATGTCTAAACCACCTTCTAATTGGAATGAACATGAAATGATTTCACGATAAATGGCTTGCAAAGCAGGCTCGGGTAATACCCCATCGTTTAATCGCTCAAGTTTATTAAAAAGAGATGTTTCTCTTTCCGGTACGAAAATAGGAGAATTTTCGGATTTCTTGATTGCACCTACTTGATGAACCCATGAAGCACGTTGTTTGAGCAAGTCAACAATTTGAGCATCTAAGGCATCAATCTCTTGACGCACAATATCTAAGGATACGCTTGGCTGATCGTTTTGTTGGTCTTGCATGATGGGTTCGTGAAAAGATTGTAGCTAAACTATAAAAACAAAGCCTCGAATGCAAGTACGAGTTAGGCGAGAAATGTATTGAATGCTACATTCTTCTCTAAATTTTTATTGCTCTTGCAATAAATGGATTTGTCTTTTTTCATTGATGTCTAACTATGTTTCTATAAAATGCTTAGTAATGAAAGTTTCGTCCATTTTGCTTGCTTGTATGCTAATCTGCACCCAAGGAGCATTTGCTCTTTTTGGTCCTCCTCCTTTGACGGAAGAGGATGGGAAGATGACTATACGATTAGGCTGCGAATGGATGGCAGCTTATCAAACACATTATATTTATAGAGGCGAAGATTTTGGTGCTAACGTTGCGGAAATGCAGTTAGCCGGTGGGGTAGCCATTAGTAATAATTGGAATCTTAATGGGCAAATTTTCGGAGTCAGCCATTTGGATGAAGGAAATTACTCGCAGTGGAGTGTTACGGCAGCAGCTCACTATTTCGTGACCGACGAATGTGTCATTGGTCCGTCGGTGACAGGACAATTTTATACAAATAGTCCCTTTAGAAGCGGTGTAGAGCCGGGGTTTTTATTGATATGGAATCCTAATCTGGATTGGTCTTTTAATAGTCAAATCTCTTACGATACCGGACAAAAAGGTGCTTATTTTGAAAACTCAGTTACTTGGCAACCTTTGATTATGGAAAATGTAGCTTGGGCTACTACTGCCTCTGTCGGTGTAGGGTTTCACTACCAAGATAAGACCGGTATGAGAGAGCTTATGTTAAAAACCGGCCCTTTGATCGGCATCAATGCTTATTGGCGAGTGCGTCCCTATGTTGGTTTTTATCATGGAGAAGGTAAGAAATCCTTTAATAAAACAGTCGTGGGAGCTGTTTTGTCCATTTCATTTTAATGGTTACGAATGGGCTAGTTATTTTGAGATTAATCCCCGTCGTGATTGAATGTGTTTAAGACTTTGATAAATTGGCTTGTACGGGATATCTATTGATAATGTAGGGGCTTGTCATTTATTGTTCAAATCATGAATTTTGCTATTGCCAAATAGGTTCACTATGCCATAATGCGAACCCGTATGAAGCCAACACTTCTTGTTTTAGCAGCTGGTATGGGTAGCCGTTATGGTGGTCTTAAGCAACTTGACCCCATGGGACCTAATGGTGAAGTTGTTCTTGATTATTCTGTGTTTGACGCTATTCGTGCCGGTTTCGGTAAGGTAGTATTTATTATTCGTCGTGACTTTGAAGAAATCTTCAAAGAAAAAGTAGGTAGCCGTTTCGAAGGTAAAATCGAAGTTGATTATGCTTTCCAATCTTTGGATGACCTCCCTGAAGGTTTCAGCGTACCGGAAGGTCGTGAAAAGCCATGGGGTACCGCACACGCTTTGCGTGCCGCTCGCGACGTGGTAAAAGAACCATTCGCAGTAGTTAATGCCGACGACTTCTATGGTTACGACGCATTTGTGCAAGCAGCCAAATTCCTCACCACTTCTGTAGATGAGCCTTCCATGGCACATTACGGTATGATTGGTTATCCTTTAAAGAACACTCTTTCCGATCACGGTGATGTAAACCGTGGTATTTGCTCCATCAAGGATGGTCTTCTTGACGGCGTAGAAGAGTTCGTAAGCATCAAGGCTGACGCCGACGGTGTAGTACGTGGTGATAACCTTGCAGGCGAACGTCTCCCAGTAGATACCAATGAATTGGTTTCTATGAACTTCTGGATGTTCACCCCATCTTTCATCGAATTGACTGAAGCTTACTTCGTAGATTTCCTTTCCAAGCATGGTAACGAAATGAAGAGTGAGTGCTTCATTCCTACCGTTGTTGATGCATTGATCCACTCCGATCGCGCCGATTGCAAAGTATTACCAACCACATCTAGCTGGTTTGGTGTTACTTATCCTGCAGACAAACCAATGGTTGTGGCAGGTATCAATCAGTTGATCACCGATGGTGTATATCCTGAAAAATTAGACTAATACGATCATGCACGATTTGAAAACTGTTTCAGATTTGTTTGACCTTCGCGGTGACTTCGTGAATGGTTATTCTTATGGTAGCGGTCACATCAACGATACATACTGCATCTGGGTTGACCAAGCAGGTTTGCGTATTCGCTACATCCTTCAGCGTTTAAACCAAAATGTTTTCAAGCAACCAATTCCTTTGATGGAAAACGTGCAACGCGTGACCGATCATGCATTGAGCCGTTTGGTTGATGAAAAATGCCCTGAGGCATATCGTCGTACTTTGACTTTGATCCCTGCTAAGACCGGTAAACCATACGGTTTAGACAGCGATGGTAACTGCTGGCGTGTATATCCGTTCATTGAACGTGCTCGCACTTATGATCAAATCGAAACAACACAACAATGTGTTGAGGCTGCTAAGGCTTTCGGTGAGTTCCAAAAATTGACCGCTGACCTTCCTGGTGAGCCATTGTTTGAGACGATTCCTAATTTCCACAACACCACCGCACGTTTGAATGCTTTGAAAGAAGCCATCCAAGCTGACCCATTAGGTCGTGTGCAAGAAGTGCAAAAGGAAATTGATTGGTTCATGTCTCGTGAAGCTGATTGCCATTTAGTGGTAAATTACTTGGCTTCCGGTGAATTGCCATTGCGCTGCACACACAACGACACCAAGCTTAACAACGTTATGCTTGACGACGTGACAGGTGAAGGCGTTTGCGTAATCGACTTAGACACCACCATGCCGGGTTCTGCCATTTATGACTTCGGTGATATGGTTCGTACCGCTACATCTCCTGTAGCTGAAGACGAAAAGGATATTTCCAAAGTAACCATGCGTATGTTCATGTTTGAAGCTTTGGTTCAAGGTTACTTAGCCTCCGCTAAGAGCTTCTTGACTCCTTTGGAAAAGAGCCTTCTTCCATTCTCCGGCAAATTGTTGACTATGGAATGTGGTATCCGTTTCTTGACCGACTACATCCTTGGTGATGTTTACTTCAAGATCCACCGTCCTGAGCACAACCTTGATCGTTGCCGTACCCAAATCGCTTTAGTTGAGTCTATCGAATCTCAGATGGATGAAATGAAGAAAGTGGTAGATAGCTATTAATTTTTCTTAGAATCAATCAAATGAAAATTTTAGTAACAGGTGGTTCCGGTTTCATCGGTTCCCATATTGTTGAGCATTACCAAGGTATTGCTGAAGAGATCCGTGTGTTGGATAACTTACGCACAGGTTATTTAAAGAACTTGGATGGCTTAAATTGCACCTTCATCGAAGGTTCCATTTGCGATCGTGAGTTGGTGAAGAAGGCTGTTGAAGGTGTTGACTATATCTTCCACATGGCTGCTATGGTTTCCGTTCCGGAATCAATGAGCAAGATCGATGAATGCGTTGAAATCAACGTAAACGGTTTGTTGAATGTTTTGGAAGAAGCTGCCGAAGCCGGTGTGAAGAAGGTAGTTCTTGCTTCTTCTGCTGCTATCTATGGCGATAATCCAACCGTTCCTAAGTTGGAAACCATGTATCCTGAGCCAAAGAGCCCTTATGCTATCACTAAGTTAGATGGTGAGTACTATCTTGCTATGTTCAAGTCATTAGGTAAGCTTGATACGGCCTCCATTCGTTTCTTTAACGTATTTGGTCCTCGTCAGGATCCTAAGGGTGCTTATGCCGCTGCCGTACCTATCTTTATCGAAAAAGCCTTATTAGGTGAAGATATCATGGTATATGGTGATGGCGATCAAACCCGTGACTTCATTTACGTGAAGGACATCGTAGGTGCTTTGACATACGCTGCTCAAACTCCTGGTGTATCCGGTACTTACAATGCAGGTTACGGTGGTCAAATTACTATCAGCGAATTGGCTGAGAAGATTATTGATGCCGCCGGTTCATCTTCTAAGATCGAACATGGTCCTGTACGTGCAGGCGACGTAAAACATTCCCGTGCAAGTGCTGACAAATTGTTAGCTGCCGGTTGGAAGCCTAAGTACACCTTAGAAGAAGGTCTTGCTACCACTCTTGAGTATTTCAAGACAGTGTTAGGTAAGTAATTCCCTCCTTTTATTGATTTTAAAAGCCTCGATAGCTAGTCTATCGAGGCTTTTTTTATGCTCGGTATGTCCAGTTCTGGAGCAGGGTGGAATGTGATTAAAGGGGCAAATAAATCCATTGTTAGATATGATGCTGTGTCGATAGAATGTAATTTACTTGTTTTTATGATGACTAAGGCAGATTTTTAGATATATTATTAGTCATACATATGAAAAAAATACTGCTTATTTCTTCTCTCTTTGTAGGGTTTTATGGTTTTGATGTATCGCATTCAGCTGAGGTGGATGGGAATGCACGCACAAATAAACAAGCAATGGTATCAAAATGCGAAGTATGCTGTCTTCGAGGAGAAGAGACTAATTATCCTATCACTCTAACTGTACTTTTTAAGGTAGAACCTGGTGAGGGTGTCTGTGATATATCGGATAAACCCTTGTTTATTGCTAGAAATAAACAAGGTGAAGAATTTCCTATTGAATTGAACAATGATTGGTTGGCATCTTTGCCATCAAAAGTTTATGGGCAGTTAATATACGAATGCAAAATTGAGATCTCGTTACCAAGAGGAACTTGGACGGTTTCTGGCGATTTAGATGTTAGATATGGAAAAACACTTCGAGCTATTCCTATAGATCTTACGGCGAAAACTGAGAAAATCGTGCAAGGACCATATATGATGGAAATAGTCGGGCGTGATTTTAATAATGGAATCAAAGGTAGTGGTAAGATCATTATGAGCTGGAGTGACTTTGTGCCTCTTTCACATGTAAAATATCAAAATGATAGTGGTAAATGGGAAAGTATCAAATCATGGAGTATCTATAAAAACAATAATGGTACTCAATTATCTTACTGCCCATATTTTCAAGAACAAAAGGAAACAGTTCCTCTACAAGTTTTTTTGTGGAGTGAGTCGGTAACAAAAAAAATACCAATACAATTTGATATTTGCGTTGGTTTGATTAAAACATCGCATAAAAATTAAAAATTTCTCTTTATCATGAAAATTTTTACCTTATTCGGATTATCTGTCATGGCTAGTTATAATCTTTTAGCCAATGCTGAAAATGAGCAATCGGTCAACCATCATCCGACGGTACGTATTCATAACTATACTGTTGCGACAACTATTCCTCCGGATTTTCAATTAGAAGATAAACAGCCCGACGATATAGGTAGTGCTGAAATATGGAGTTCGAAAGAAAAAGATAATTTTGTAGATATATCTATTACTTTAAGTGTTCCGACTACAAAAAAACATATCATTTTAGGGGATGAAGGATTAGAAATGGTGAAGGCCATAGATGAGAATGGTAGCTCATATGATGTAGGTTTTTCTTCAGGTCTATATTTTTCTTCTCGAGGTCGTGGATCATCACAAGAATTGAGTACCGGTTTAGGCATTAAGGATATTCATGCCTTTGGTAATGTACGCATTGTGGGCTCAATCCCGGTTGAATTATTTGATTATCAGAATGCATTGGAAGAATTGCCCGTAAAGGATTGCAGCAACAGAACGGTCAGTATTTATGATGTGGAATGTCAAGTTAGCATTGATATACAAGACGAAATGGCTGTATTAAGATTAATTTTTCCTCAAGATTGTTCCGACTACATTAAATATGGTGTTAAACACATCGATGATAAATTTTATTCGTCTGCTTGGGGATATAAGGTTAGAGATGATGGTTCTTATATAACTGAACACCGATTTCCTAAAAAAATTATAGATAAATTATTTCTATATTTTCAGGTAAAAACGAATGAAGAGCGCATTAATATACCTATTGATGAGGTAATTAATTGTGGATTGCAAAACGTAGAATAGTCTCTAAAAACGCCAGTTTTTTAATGTGGTACCTTCAATTGAAGTTGGCATAACAAAACCCCCTTCCTTCAGATGAAGAAAGGGGGTAGAGAACAAATAGTGTTGCTACAGGTGTGATTTTATCTCGTTTTAGGCGGAGAAATCAGCGTTTCTCATGTCACCTGTCTCGATGAACTTGTTGTGCATTTCAAATGCCTTGGTCAAGTTATGAGGAGTATGACCTTCCGGAGTTAAAGCGAGGTACTGAAGGAGCTGTTCCTTATAGTCCGGGTGAGCACATTTGTTGATAAGCTCGATAGCACGGTCGCGAGGGCATTTGCCACGCAAATCTGCTACACCGTATTCGGTAACGATGATATCAACGTCGTGTTCCGTGTGGTCATGGTGAGACACCATAGGAACGATGGAAGAAATAGCACCACCCTTAGCTGCTGCCGGGCAAGTGAAGATGGTTAAGTAGCCGTTACGAGCAAAGTCGCCGGAACCGCCAATACCATTCATCATTTGTTTGCCAAAGAAATGAGTGGAGTTAACTTGTCCGCATAAATCTACTTCGATAGCTGTGTTAATGCAAATAAGACCTAAACGACGAACGATTTCAGGGTTATTGGAAAGCTCTTGAGGACGAAGAATTACCTTAGATTTGTAAAAATCGAGGTTTTTATACATCTTAGCAAGCATATCGTCGGAAACGGTCAAAGAGCAACCGCCGGCGAAGGTACAACGACCGGAATCCATCAAGGAGATAACGGAGTCTTGAATAACTTCGGTGTACATCTGGAAGTCCGGAATCACTTTGCTATCACCTAATGCGCTCAATACGGCATTAGCAATGTTGCCTACGCCTGATTGGATTGGAAGGAAACCTTCAGGAATACGGCCGGAAGCCAATTCGGCTTCGAGGAACTTAACAACATTTGCACCGATTTTATCGGTAATTGGGTCGTTTGGCTTGAAAGGAGCAATGCCGTCCGGTTCGTTGGTGTGAACGATACCTACAACTTTAGCAGGATCAATTTTCCAAGTGATGGTGCCTACACGCTCATCTGGGCGTGTAATGTTGATAGGCTGTCTGTTTGGTGGGTCAAGAGGCATCATGAGATCATGCATACCTTTGAGTTCCTTTGGATGGTATGCATTGACTTCTACGATGATGCGATCGGCAAGTTCGCAGAAAGTAGGGGTATTGCCTGCGCCTGCTGTAAGGGTAACTTCACCTTCAGGAGTAATTTCCGCTACTTCGATGATAGCGGTAGTTACACGAGGGATATGACCATATCGCATGTACTGAGGAGTGTGGGATAGGTGCATATCATAGTAACGAGTTTTGCTCGTATTGAGATTTTTGCGAAGTGCCGGAGTGGACTGATAAGGTGTACGCTGGTCGATAGCGTCTGCCTCAGCTAAAGCTCCATCTGCAGAAGCACTTGTGGAAGCTCCTGAAAAGATGTTTACTTTGAATGGTTTTCCTGCTTCGTGTTCAGCTTTAGCCTTGGCTGCAATGGCTCTAGGTACGGCCTTTGGCACGCCAGCGGCTGTAAATCCGCTGAAACCAATATTTTCACCGTTTTCGATGACGGCCGCAGCCTCTTCTGGTGTTAATACTTTGTAACTCATATACTCTGATTGTGTGAAAATGTGAATGGGTGTCGGCTTGAATGAAATCTAAGAATGATTTTCGACAAGCCTATTAATGAGATGAGCGGGAATGGTGCAAAGTTGGCCCGAATCATCAATGATTTGCGGATTACCAACCGAGTCAATACCTACGAAACGTCCGAAATAATCTTGATCGTCCGTTAAAATCTTTACAGGTAAATTCTCTTTCCATGCACGCGCAAGGGGTTCAAGGATAGCGTCCAGTCCTGAAATTGCAAATGTTTTGAATAAGTTTTCCAAATGATTTGCGATTAATGTCATGATCTCATTAGGTTGGGGACAAGGAGACACATGATTAGCTAATTTGGTGGGAGGATCTTGAAGTTGATCGGCTATGCTCTCGATGTCATTATGTATATTGACACCGATACCGATGACTGCCATATCGCTTGAGGGGCGTTCTACTAATATGCCCGCTAATTTTGAGCGCCCGACTAAAACATCGTTAGGCCAGCGTAAGCGAGCAGTAGTCATGCCAAGCGATTCAAATGCGCTTAATAGGGATAATCCCGCAACGAGGGGTAAGTGCCCCCAGTTAATTGACGATGAAGGATCTAGAGGTACGGTATAGGAAACCCATAAACCGCCTTTTTCACCAAACCATCGTCTGTTGAATCTGCCTCGTCCATTTGATTGAACCGTGCAGACCGCAATGCTCCATGGAGCAAGATTGCGTGCTAAGTCGTTAGTAGAAAAAGCCTCACCCCAGTGATGAATCTCCCATGGTTGACAGTTTGACTCTTCTTTAGATTCAGACTTGTCTGAGGGGGTATTCATGATACTGAAATGAGGCTTATTTGATTAATTGATTAACGTGCTAGTGTGGCAATGTAGTAACCTGCGATAACGGCTGTACCGATAACGCCTGCCACGTTTGGTCCCATAGCGTGCATGAGCAAATAGTTGCTTGGGTCATATTTTTGACCAACGGTATGAGATACACGGGCTGCCATTGGTACGGCAGATACACCGGCTGAACCGATCAATGGGTTAACCGGAGTTTTACGCCAAATGAGGTTCATAATCTTTGCTGCGATCACACCACCTGCGGTGGCTACACCGAAAGCGATAATGCCTAAAGCAATGATCAATAAGGTTTGTGTTTGCAAGAAACGCTCACCTTGCATGGTAAGACCTACTGCAGTGCCCAAGAAAATTGTAACGATGTTCATCAATTCATTTTGGGATGCAAGTACCAAACGTTCGGTAACTTTACATTCACGTAAGAAGTTACCAAGCATGAGCATACCGATCAGAGGAGCTGCGTCAGGAATGAGCAAGATTGTCACGAGGGTCACCAAAATCGCGAAGAAAAGTTTCTCGGTTTTGCTAACAGGTCGTAACGATGTCATCTTGATGCGTCGCTCTTTCTGTGTCGTGAGCAATTTCATAATCGGAGGCTGTATCAGCGGCACTAACGCCATGTA
The DNA here is from genome assembly GCA_002471255.1 of Akkermansiaceae bacterium UBA7331. GTDB lineage: Bacteria > Verrucomicrobiota > Verrucomicrobiia > Verrucomicrobiales > Akkermansiaceae > Akkermansia. The sequence goes on from DKPP01000002.1 coordinate 232,396, forward strand.
TGTGTAGGCTGCTACAGCAATGGCGCCCAATAAGTGCGGAGCCAATTTCATTGCCAAGAAGATGGAAGTAGGGCCATCTGCCCCGCCAATGATACCAATAGAAGCAGATTCATACTTAGTGAATCCCAATAATAAAGCCATGAAGAAAGTAGAAGCTACGCCAACCTGAGCCGCTGCGCCCAACAAGAGCGTTCTAGGAGCGGCAAGTAGAGGACCAAAGTCCGTCAAAGCGCCAACACCTAAGAAAATAAGCGGTGGGAAGATTTCACTCTTGATGCCTAAGCCCAACCAGTCATAAAGACCACCGTGGATTGAGGTAACAAAAAGTTCTTCGGTTTTTTGTCCGGTAGCGGTGTATTTACCTGGGGAGTCTTTGGTGACTACCATAGGTGTATTCATCGTTTTCTCATATTTGGCTTTTTCTTCGCCAGTGAGGTTTGCCGGAGTTTTAGCTTCATGCTCATCAAGACGAGCGACATTAAGAGTCAGGAAGCCTACATCCTTCATAGATGTAGCTGACATCTTGCCATCCACCGTGGTTGAGATGACTTCACGATTCAATTGCGAGATCAACATCCCGTTATCAGGAATGTTGGCAATCAAAGCGCCGAATGCGATAGGAACGAGCAATAATGGCTCGAATTGTTTCGCAACGCCAAGATACAACAGCACGATAGCTACCACCCACATGACACAGTTCTGCCATGTGAGGGCAAAAATGCCCATGCCGTTGATAAAGTTTAATAATGATTCAATAAGACCCTCCATAATCGAGCATCTATTTTGATTAACCGCCTAATGAAATCATCAGGCGGTTTAATATGATTGAATTAACCGATGATGGCTAAGGCTTGGCCTTCTTGTACAGTGTCGCCAGGGCTGACGCTGAAAGCGGTAAGGGTACCTGCGCTTGGAGCATAGATGACGGTGTTCATCTTCATGGCTTCCAAGGTGAGGATTTGGTCACCGGCTTTAACGGCGGTACCAGGTTGTACGTCCAAGGAAACTACCTTACCTGCCAATGGGCTAGGTACTGCGCCTGCGCCTGCTGCAGGAGCAGGAGTTGGAGCAGCTACAGGAGCCGGAGCAGGTGCTGCCACAGGGGCAGAAGCTACAGGAGCCGGAGCGGCTACCGGAGCTGGAGCCGGAGTGGCGCCGCCTTCAAGGATTTGTACAGAAACGTCGTAGGTGTTACCGTTTACAGTGATGCGAAGTGTCTTCATATATTTATATTTTAAGTCTTTTAGTGATTTAGCTCGATTATTGATTCAACCGAGCAATAAGGTTATTTTTTAATATTGGTGATCAGTCTGCGGGATGCGAAAATTTCGCTGCGACCGGAGGCTGCGTATCCAAGTGGTGCGTGTTCGATATTGATGATGCGGTGTCCGGCGCCGTCAAGTGCCGTATCGATAGCAGCCGTAATAACGGCAATCAATTCAGGAGTGATGCTGCTGTAATCAGCAGGAGCTACCGGAGTGATGCTAACGATCTGGTGATTGGTTCCCTCTAAAGTAGTATCAACGGCTGCAGTAATGGCAGCAATGACTTCGGATGGGATGGCAGTGGCGTCTTGGGCTGCTGGGGCCTGAGGTGCCGGTTGTGCTTTGGCTACCGGAGCCGGAGCTGCCGGTTTGGCCGTTGCTTTGGTAGAAAACCATGAGGTTATTCCCAAAATAACAGCCAAAAATCCTAAGCATGACAATACCACAATGATACCTACGATTTGGTACTCAAGGTTGTCCAAAGCGTTTTGGAAATCGAATGCAAGTATGGTTAATGCGGACATAAATCTCTATGTAAAATTATAGAGGGATGTTGCCATGCTTCTTAGCAGGGCGTACTTCCTTCTTATTGATTAGAGTGCGAAGAGCAAAGGCAATCTTAGCGCGTGTTTCCGCAGGATCGATCACTTCTGTGATTTGACCCATAGCGGCTGCTACGTATGGATTGTAGAATGCTTCGCGATATTCGCCCAAGAGCTCAGCTTGACGTGCTGCAGGGTTCTCGCAATCTTTCAATTCACGACCGTAAAGTACCGGTACGGCACCTTCTGCACCCATAACGGCGATTTCTGCGCAAGGCCATGCAAAGACGGCGTCAGCACCTAAATCTTTACAGCACATAGCGATATAAGCACCGCCATAAGCTTTACGCATGATCAAGGTAACCTTAGGTACGGTTGATTGTGAGTAAGCAAAGATCAATTTGGCACCGTGACGGATGATACCACCACGTTCTTGATTCTTACCTGGCAAGAAGCCCGGTACGTCAACCAAGTTTACCAAAGGCGTATTAAAGGCGTTACAGAAGCGAATGAAGCGAGCGGCTTTGTCGGCTGAGTCGATATCTAAGCAACCTGCCTTAACATTTGGCTGGTTAGCAATAATACCTACTACGATGCCACATACGCGACCGAAACCTACTACGATGTTCTTAGCGAAATCTTTTTGTACTTCAAGGAAGTCACCATTATCAACGATAGCGGAAATGATCGGTTGCACATCTAAAGGAGTGCGGTTGTCATTTGGAATCATTTCGTTGAAGGTTGGGTTCACCGACATATCAAGTGGGGTGTCCAACTTGTGTGGTGGATCTTCAGTGTTGTTTGCAGGAAGGAAGGAAAGGAGCTTCTTCAAGATATCCAAAGCGTGGGAGTCACTATCTGCTACGAAGTGTACGTTACCGGAAGTGGTAGCGTGGATAGAAGCTGCACCAATTTCGTCCATCGTACATTTTTCATAAGTAACTTGTTCAATCACCTTAGGACCGGTGATGTACATGCCGGCGTTACCGGAGTTACGCATGATAATGAAGTCTGTCAAAGCAGGGGAGTAAGCGGCACCACCTGCACATGGACCAAGAATCAAAGAGATCTGAGGTACGACACCGGAAGCCAAAACGTTGTTATAGAACACTTGAGCGTAACCGGAAAGAGCCGCAACACCTTCTTGAAGACGAGCACCACCTGAATCATTCACCGTCACCATCGGGATGCCTGCCTTCATGGCATAATTTTGAGCATCCACGATTTTCATCGCGTGCATATATCCGAGGGAACCACCTTGTGCCAAGAAGTCGGAAGCAGCACAAGCCACAGCACGACCGTTTACCAAGCCAAAGCCTGATACGACGCCGTCACCGGGGATGTCTTTTTTGCCCATTCCGAAGTTGGTGCAATTGTGGCGCACATGCATACCGATTTCGGTAAATGTGCTTTGTTCGAAAAGATAGCTCATGCGATCACGAGCAGTCATTTCGCCTTTAGCATGTCTTGCATCGATCTTTGCTTGTCCACCGCTGATTTCTACTTTTTCGCGGCGTTTTTTAAGATCGTCAAGTAATTTGGGATCAATGGCCATATTGGTCTGATTATTATGTTAAAATTAGTGTTGGCAGCCGCAGTCGCCGGAACATGGATGTTGGCAGAACTCGGTTAATACGCCAAAAGTGCATTTTGGATGCAAGAAGCTTACTTGCGTGTTGTGGGCGCCTGGTACAGGAGGATCATTGAGCACGATGATTTCGGCGTCCTTAGCTTTTTGGATGTTTGCGCCGATGTCATTTGTCTTGAACGCAATGTGGTGAATGCCTTCACCTTTTTTCTCAATAGCCTTGGCAATTGGGCTTTCAGGAGAGGTAGGTTCGAGTAATTCAATGTGTACTCCCGCCACGTCGAACATGGCAACACGTACTTTTTGTGTAGGAACCTCTTCAATGTGAGGTTCGCCTAAACCTAATGCATCTCTATAATATGGAATAGTTGCATCAAGGCTTTTGACTGCAATGCCGATATGGTCAATTTGCTGAATCATATGCGTAATTTCTATTTTCAGTGAACTATGAGGGTATAGCCTCCTCATGAGTACTGCTGTTCATTAAAGCGTATTTTTTTGAGATGTGAAGTCAGAATGATCGAAAAAGTAAAAAAAACGCCTTTGCGATAGATTCCTTGTGGAAAAAGGAAAAGACCTTAACTTGGTAAGTTAAGGTCTTTATTAGTGGTACCGACGGTGGGACTCGAACCCACACTCTTTTGGAACTCGATTTTGAGTCGAGCGCGTCTACCATTCCGCCACGTCGGCTTTAGTGCGTGCAGGGAATATATACGCATTGCTTAGCCGAGTCAAGATAATCTTAGTAAAAATCTGAAATTTCTTTTTTCGTGAGGTGTGTTGTAATTTATATCTAGTTGATTATATGTAGGCTATCAATTTGATATTTTTTGATTTTTTTGAGAGATGTTTATTAGAACTCTACGGATGGTACGTTTTTTGCATCCTCATTACTTACTTGATAGAGATCGGCAGGGTAGAATTTAAAGATACCTGCAATGATGGATGATGGGAAAAGCTCGGTTTTATTGTTATATTGCATTACTGCATTATTATAAGACTGGCGAGAAACGGCTACTCGGTCTTCCGTTTTTGATAATTCAGCCATTAAATGGGTCATTTGTCCATCTGCTTTAAGGTCGGGATATGCTTCTCTTAAGGCAAATAATCGGCTAAGTGCGCCACCTAAGGCTTGTTCGGCAGATACTAGATGTTGCACGGCATGGGGTGATGTGGGCTCTAATGCCGCTTGTTTGGCCGCTGTGACTGCTGCGCTACGAGCCTGAATGACACCTTCCAGAGTGTCTTTTTCGTGTGACATATACCGTTTGGCTACTTCTACCAAATTGGGAATTAAGTCGTGGCGGCGTTGTAATTGTACATCAATTTGGGCAAAAGCCGTTTTTACAGCATTACGTAAGACGACGAGACCATTGTATTGAGATGCTACAATGAGGGCTAAAATCAAGCCCACAGCAAAAACGAAACCTAAAGTGATGATAACGGCGATCATGTTATTACTAGTATGACCTTTTGGTGGAATCATCAATCGAAAAATTCATAATCTGGCATGATTCTTCTATTAACATGATTTTTCGTTTATTGTTAAGCGTATTTGTGAGATAAGAATCTTGGTGTTGATGAAGATAATGAATGGGATGAAATGGTATGTGCCTGCAATGTTTGGTATGTTGATATTGGCCTCGTGTACAAAGGACAATGGTGTGAAACATTATCCGATTATTCCTGATAATGTGACTAAAGTACAAAATCCGGCAAATTTAAACGACGAGGAATTGTGGCAATGGTGTATGAATGAGTCCTTAAAATCTATGCCGGTTGGCGGAGATTATCGAACTAATGCGATGGCCGCTAGAAATTTCGTATCGGCATTTGATTGGGATTCATCTAACGGAAAAGTACGGTTGCATCCGAATCGTGCCACTCCTTCTTTTTGTTCTATAGCCTGTTATTTGATTCTTTGCGACTCTCTACAGAGATGGGAGAAATATAGATCATGTCGTTTACCATCAAAGGCCTGGTTAGCTATGTTGCCGAAACGAGGTCAGGCTGATGGCGATGGTCCGTGGGGCTGGGCGAATGCTAACGGCCCAGGTTTTGCTGTAATGGTTCATCAATTAAATGCCGGTAAGAATTTTACGTCTTGGGCGCAGGCAAAACCCGGTGATTTTATGAAGATGTTTTGGACGGATGAGTTAGGGCGTCGAGAGTTTGGGCATTTAACCGTATTTTTAAAGGATCATGGAGATAAAGTGACGTTTTGGTCTTCCAATACCAATGGCCCGGGGGCTTATGTGGAAGGGTATGGTGTTAAAACTGTGCCTAAGTCATCCATTAAAAGGGTGATATTTACACGTATCACTCATCCTCAAGGTTTCGCGCAAGCTGATAGTTTAGGATTTAATCAGTGGTTACATTCATTGCTGAAAAAATCGGTGAGTCCGGCATCGGTTTATAAAGCATCGGGAATTTCTCGATAAAAATAATAAGGCATTCCTGCTAACAGAAATGCCTTATAATAAAAATCGAATTATTGTATTTTATTTTACGATTGCTTTCGCAGAAATAATCACAGCTCCATTGTCGGGTTCCTGTGCGGCACTAAGTAGGTGTAGGTAATTGATGCCATGAGGTGACGTGTTTTGAGCCTTAATGACTTTATAGGGCTTGTTATCGATAAGTACTGTACATGTAGAAGTGTCTTTTTTGACGCCTTTCCATGTCATTGTTAGTGTGTATTCTTTATCCGTTTGAATGTTTTTGTCAGGTTTGATTATCAGTGAGTAGATAGACAAATCGGGTGCGCTTGTATCACAAGCATTGAATAATCTGTCTGCTAAAGAAATATGTAAACCTTTGCTATCGGGCAACAATTTGAATTTAAGGGTGACTCTGCCTGTTTCTCCGCTAGGGAAATTCCACGTCGCTCCTCCTGCTCGATAATCGAGTTCTTCTTTTTCATTGATGAGGCTAGCGTCATCCATGAACTTAATATGCATACCATCTTCTTCAAGAGTTGCCCCCGGTTTGCGGTTATAGGCACAGTGTCCTGCTACTTTTGGAATGAAAGCATGGTAGGTCCAGTCATTCAGACCATCTTTTTTAAGATCGGTAGCTCTTGATTTTTCATAAACCCATTTGCTATCAATTTCATAAATACGTCTATGTCGTGCATTTTGACCTAATGAAACAAGAATTTTGCCTTTTCCTAGATCTACAAATTCGCCCTGATGGTTACCTAAATCTCCTCCGGCTACATAATCAGAGGCATTTCTACTAGAGTTTAAGCATATTTCACGAAAGCCTTGCCAAGTTTTACCTTCATCGGAGGAAAGGGCGATATGATGGGAGTCTCGATTGGTAAATCCGTTTTCCCACTGGTCACTTCCCCCATGCTTACCTTCCGGTAATGGTGCAGTGCTCGTCCATAAGGCTATGAGTCTGCCATCATTTAATCTACCAACCGTGATCATAGTAAGAGTGCCAAAAAATGGAGAAGGTTCGGGTTTGCTCCATGTGTTGCCGTAGTCTTTGGAAAATGATTGCCAGTGCTGATCTTGTGATGTTCTCATTAAGCACATCAAGCGCCCATCCTTAAGTTCGACGATGCTTGGTTCAACGCCGGCGTTATACCATCTTGGCCCTTTATGTGGGGGTTTAACTTCAAGTTGTGGTACTTTAATAGTATCTTTCGATCGTTTCCAAGTTAAGCCTCCATCATCGGAAATGTGACAATATGAACCGGATCTCATATCATGGGCGGGCACGAGAATTCTTTTGCCTTGATTGACGGCGATGGGTGATCTCATGATGCTACCAAGTGTAAGTAACTGAGCTTTCCTGTCAGCATCTGACATGGTTGCCCAATTTTCTTCCCATTTGCCATCTTTGCGTACTGCTTTCCATTTCCCATCAAGATTGGGTGCCATAAAAACAAAACCGCCTATGGGTTGTACTCTAATAAAGTGTTTAATGGAGGGGATCCATGTGATGGCAGGGGCTTCGAAAGCTAATCCGCCGAAGTTGGGTGGATAAGATTCAGGAGCGTCTTGTTCTTCCCAAGTTTTACCGTTGTCTTTGCTGACTAGATAAAATTTTCTCTTTTTATCACCGGAATAATGTCTGATTTCTGTCGGGCTCACTCGAATAAGTCCACGACCCCCATCTGCCGGAGGAACGGCTCGTTCAATCGGTTTGACGCCTTGAATGGTTTTTTTCGGATTGGCTGATTGACCCAAAGCTGTAGTAGCCGGGTATAATGCCGTTATTAACGAAACGGTAATTAAAAGGGAAGGGAATTTCATGGGGTTTAAATAATGTGTGTTTATTTTTATGATAAAGGAATGGGTAAAGAAAGCCATTTTGCCGTCGGAGATACTGAATCTCCGATGATTTTACCCAATGTGCCTTCGTTGACTATCTTGCCTCCGTTGCTTCCGGCACCCGGCCCCATATCAATCAAGTAATCTACAGAAGATAACAATGGGATGTTATGCTCAATGCAAAGCACGGTATGCCCCATTCTTTTTAGCTTAAGTAACGCTAGAATGAGGAGATTTATTTCATTAAAATGTAATCCTGTAGTCGGTTCATCTAAGATGAATAAGTGAAATTGAGACGCTTTTCGGTCTTTTGTGTGGATTTGCTTGGATAATTCAGTAGCGATTTTGATTCGTTGAGACTCGCCACCGGATAATGAAGATGCTGCTCTATCTAATGATAAATAGCCTAAACCCAAGTCATCTAGGCAACTTAGGATTTTATGTGCTTTTGGGATTGATCTAAAAAAATCTTTAAGTTCCGAAATGTTTAGGGCTAATAAATCCGCTATGGATTTGCCTTTCCATGTTACTTCTAAAGTTTCTCTGTTATAGCGTTTCCCATGACAGGCTTCGCACTCCACAAGATTGCTACTAAGGAAATCTAAATCAAGTTCCATGTATCCCAAACCTTGGCATCGCTCGCATCTGCCTCCCTTAGACATAGTGGTGAATCGGTCGGCCTTGTATCCTCGTTGCTTTGATAAAGGTAACTGGGCGTATAATTGACGAATGATGCTTAAGAGGCCTGTTGCCGATGCAGGGTTGGATCTCGGATTGTTACCAATGGGTGACTGGTCGATTAGGATGACCTTATCAATTGTTTCATTACCTGAAATGGATTGCCAAGTTTTACCTTGCTTCTGGTTTTTAATCGCAGGAATGAGGCATTCTTGAACTAAAGTGGACTTTCCGGAACCTGACGGTCCGGCTAAACCGATAAAATGACCCAAAGGCAATTTTAGTTCAAGGTTGTGGATGTTGTGGCTCGTTGCTCCTTTGAGCGTTAATACATGGTGAATGGGGTCTCCTTGGTTGGGAGGGAAAGGCATGAGGTTTCTACCTGATAGCCATGCTCCTGTCGGACTATTTTCGTTATTTGAAATTTCTTCTGGAGTGCCTTGTGCCAAAATATGTCCACCATGCGGACCGGAGCCGGGTCCTATATCAATAATATGGTCGGCATGTTTAATTATCCAGTCGTCATGCTCGATACATAGTACTGTGTTTCCCTTATCTCTTAGGGATTGCATGGCTGAGAGGAGTTTTTGAGTATCTTCCGGATGGAGTCCTCGTGTCGGTTCATCTAAAATATACAATACGCCGGATAGGCCACCACCTAATTGTCCCGCTAATCTGGCTCGTTGTAATTCGCCACCTGATAAAGTATTTCCTGCTCGATCGGGGCTGAGGTAGCCTAGTCCCAATAGATTCAGATAATAAAATCTTTTCCCTAAATCTTCTATTACTATGTTAAGCGATTCTTTATGCTGGGATGGTAAGGGAATTAAGGAGATGATCGGAGCTAGCTCTTGGAAATTGAGAGTTAATAATTGTGGTAATGTGTAATTTGTATCTCCTATTTTAATGGAAACTGCTCGAGATAATGGGTTTAGACGTTCGCCGTGACACTCAGGGCAGATTTCCGTAACCTCTATTTTGCCTCGTCCCTCACATCGGGGACAATAGCCTTGAGGTGAATTGTAGGAGAATAATTTGGGGCTAAGATTGGGGATGATCAGACCTGTTTCCGGGTTATGGAATAAAGTATGATAGCTTCGTTGCTCTTCCTCTCGTGTTTCGGGATGTACGATGAGTATTTCGATTAAATCAGGGCTGATTTTTAAGGCTGTTTCCAATGAATCAGCTAAACGAGAAAGTGATTGTTCACCTCGGTGGACGATTCGGTCAATCACGAGCCCGGCTTGCTCAAATGTCGTAGGCGGATCCAAGAGAATATCTTCGATATCAACGATCGTGTGATTAAGTGTAATTTTTAAAAAACCTAAACGTTGAAAGTCTTGTAAAGTTTGTAGAGGCGAGTCTTGTAATAATTTACTTATTGGGGCAATAAGTGTAAGCCTTGTTCCTTCATTTAAGCCTTCAATTTCTTGAATAATTTGATCTGAGCTATATCGCGTGAGAGGTTTTCCGGTAATAGGATCATGCGGAATGCCTATGGTAGAATATAGTATCCGTAAATAGTCTAAAATGCCGGTAATGGATCCTAATTGTGTACGAGAGCTAAATGAAGGAGCTTTTTGTTCGATGCAGATAGCAGGGGAGAGTCCTGTGATGCGGTCTGCATCAGGTTTATTGGGTAATTGAAAATGTTTCCGTGTATTTAAGGGCAAGCAATCGATAAACCGTCGTTGCGATTCAGCATAAAGAGTATCAAATGCTAACGATGATTTTCCCGAGCCTGAAGGTCCCGAGATAACTACTAAACTATCCGTTGGGATAACGATATTGATATCCTTAAGATTGTGCTCTCTCGCTCCTTCTATGGTAATGGGAATTTTCACTAATATTTTCGCGTATAAACTTTGTTGCCGTGGTGGACGCCACCTTCTTCGATTTCGACTCGATCCGCGGTGATGTCTCCTAAAATTTGTCCCGTTTTATGGATGATAACCGTACCGGTTGCCGTAATATCACCTTGCAAATTTCCAAATACATGGGCATTTGTCGTTGTGATAGGTTGTGAAGTAATGACCTTAACTTTTTTCATTATTGCTAAAGTATGACAAGACACCTTGCCATGAAAATGTTGATCACATTTTATGATGCATCGATTCGCACATTGAAAGTCTCCGCTGATTTTGCCCTCAAGAAGCAAATTTTGACAATGAATTTTGTAATTGTCTAAAAATGAATTGGCTAATACATGAACATCTCCCCAAGTTTTGGTGATAGTACGGTGGCTACGTGGACCTAGTATTACCTTATCTATTTTAATGTAAGAACCGCATCGGACGCAATGAGCGGATAAAGCGGTTTGGGGGATGGTGTTTTGAGTGTCACATTCGAAGCAGGTAATGACTCGGGTCGGAATATGGCTATCCGATAGATAGTGTTTTTTCGGTAATGACCATTGAGGTGCAGAGACAGAGTTCTCTTTCTTTTTGGATGGCTCTGTGGATATTCTTGGGATGGGGTTGCAATTGCCTGCGTTCATGGGGATAATTGATAAAGGCGACGAAATCTTTCGATTTGCCGCCTTGTGAAATAATGATGCAATAAACTTACTTGCTTAGACTTCTTCGTCCAAGTCCAAGGTTGGTTCAGCTTCAAGTGTTGTTTCCACTACAGGAGCTGCTGGTGTAGGAATACTTGCTTGTGCAGATAATGATGCGATAGAAGAAGAACCTACTGCGGAACGACCGATAAATACCGCACCTGACTCAATAGCAAGAGAAGCTGCTTGAATGTCACCAACCAATTCAGCTGTGCTTTTAAGTTCTACTCGATCAGTTACAGTGATGTTGCCTAAAACTTTACCATGAACGATAACCGATTTAGTGCTGATCTCTGCTTTAATAACAGCATTTTGACCAACGGAAAGGATACCTTCGGATTGGATTTCACCTTCAACGGTACCATCGATCAATAAATCGTCTGTGAAACGTAATTTACCTTTAACCTCAACATCAGAGTTTAAAACGTTACGAGTGGTGTTTTGAGCACGTTGAATGTGATCGGAAGTTGGGATCGCAGATTCGGTAGGACTGGTGAAAGAAGATGGAGTAGCAGGAGCATTTTTCCAATCTGCTGCATTTTCATTATTATTGTTATTCGAATCCGGGCGAATGGTGATGAATTTGTCGCGGAACATATTGGTTTTCTGGGTTGAAAAATTGTTTGATAATAATCGGGGGGATTTCGCAATAAAAAGTATCATGAAATATCGGTGATGTGAATTGTTTTTCTTGAAATGCGAAAAATTACATGTTTTTGCGTTTGCTATTTATAGAGTGTTATTTTACAGTAAGACCGAATCATTTAGTCCATCAAACATGAGTGTTAAAAAAGACTCTACATCATCTAATACCACTGAAAGTAACCCAAAAGGTAGGTTTTTAAAATTGCTTCTAGCTTCTATATTTTTTATTGGTGCCGGTGTTGTATTTGTATATTGCGGGTACTTTGCATTTAAACAATATCGTGCTTATAAATATAGTATAGCTATTCCTACGCAAGTGAGTTACGACAAGATCAGGAGCGAAGATTTAGATGTTTTGAAAGATGCTTCTATTCTTTATTGTTTAAAGGAGACCATTCCTTTTTCGGATCAAGATAATAAACAACTACGTTATGATTGGGTTGCCGGTTTGCAAAAATTTATGGATAGTCAGGATGTTCCTAATAAATCCAATGTCGTATTTAATGGTAATTCTTTGATTCCTCTTATGGTTAAGCATTATAGTGCTGAAAGTTATGAATTCTTGAAAGGTAAGATCGTAGGTATTAAGGCAATAGCCGTAAGTCAAAAATCCGGTCACGATGTTGCAGATATTTTGTTGGAAATTGAAAATGCTCCGGACTTGGAAGTATCCTTAATTAAGGATACAGCAGATGGCCATTGGAAATTGGATTGGCCTCAATTTGTTCGTTATCAGAGCGAGAATTGGAATGAGTTTTTTGCCGGAAAAGGTCCGGAAGTGGCTTCTTTTCGAGTTTATGCAGTGAGAGAGAAAGCTTACGAAGATAATGATAATTATGGTTTAGTGCTTTATAAAGCAAGACCAAATGGTGTAGAAGCAATCAATCAAATCTCACCACCAGTTACAGTGACCAAAAAAACAAAGGCGGGAACAGATTTTTATAAAGCTCTTAAATTATATGAGTTTTCTCAAGAAGATAAGACTCGAGTGTTTGAGCAATTTGATGATAAGAATTGGATGCGTATGCAATGTAAAATCATTCGCATTCCGGATATCAATAATCCTGGTAAATTTTTATTTAAAATTTCTGAAATTATTGACATGGGCTGGGATGGTATTAAAGAAAAACCCGAAGAGTTTGTCTTATAATTTTTGTATTGAAAATTAACCTGTTAGATTTGTGACAAAGTTTAGACCCTGTATTGACTTGCATCACGGGCAAGTGAAACAAATCGTCGGTGGTTCATTAACCGATGATGAGAGAAATCTTGCGACAAATTTTGTGTCTGCTCATAGTGCTGATTGGTTTGCTTCACTGTATGAAAAACACCAATTAACCGGAGGCCATGTCATTAAATTGGGCCCGAACAATGATGAAGCGGCTCTTGCGGCTTTGTCTGCATGGAAAGATGGTTTACAAATAGGAGGCGGGATTACAGCTCAAAATGCCGAGTATTGGATCAATGCGGGAGCTAGTCATGTTATCGTGACTTCCTTTTTGTTTTCCCAAGAAGGTAGATTTTTACAGCAAAATCTTAAAGATTTAGTAAGTGCCGTGGGTACGGATAAATTGGTTTTAGATTTGAGTTGCCGTAAAACAAATGATGGGTGGGTGGTTTCAATGAATCGTTGGCAAACACCTACTGAACTATTTGTCACGAAAGATACTTTGGACATGTTAGCAGAGTATTGTGATGAGTTTCTTATTCATGCTGCTGATGTAGAAGGACTTTGCCAAGGGATAGATCGTGATTTGGTTAAAATGTTAGGTCAGTGGAACCGTATTCCTATGACCTATGCCGGTGGGATCAATTCTTTACAAGATTTTCACGATATTCAAGAGCTGAGTTCCGGTTATATGGATGCTACCGTTGGTAGTGCATTAGATCTGTTTGGCGGAAATCGTTTGGCCTTTGATGATTTGATCGCTTTTAATGGTAGAAGTAATTAACTCACATGAAATTAGCAGTCAAAATTACTCCTAATGCTAAAAAAAGCGAAATTATAGGTTGGGAAGAAGACCCCAAGATGGGCTCTATACTGAAAATTCGCATTGCTGCGCCTCCCGTCGAGGGAAAAGCGAACAAAGCTGTGATTGCTTTTTTCTCTGATTTTTTAAAGGTGCCAAAATCACAAGTTTCCATTATACACGGTGACACAGGCAGGATTAAATTAATAGATTTGCCTGATGAAGCCAAAAAAGTTTTAAGAAAGTGTCAAGATTAGAAACAAAAGGCATGTGTTTCATGTCTTACCCTAACATTGACGATAGGGGAATAATTCAATTACATTTAAGCCATGAGTGAAAAAGAGCAAGAATCTTGTTTAGAAGAAGAGCTAGAAACAGCTTTGGAGCAGGAAGCTGCCATTTTGGAGGAAGAAGCCGAAACTACGGCATCTGTGGAGGCAGATATGTTGAAATGGCGCGATACCGCCATGAGAACAGCTGCCGAATATGACAATTATCGTAAGCGTATGGCTAAGGATAAAGAAGAAATTCTTAAATATGCTAACCAACGCTTGTTAGAGGAACTTTTACCTGTAATCGATAACTTTGAAATGGGCATGATGGCTGCCAGTGCTGATACTTCGTCCATGATTTATGTAGGCATGAGCATGGTGAAGAAACAGCTCGATGAATTTTTATCCGGCAATGGTGTAACAGCCGTTGAGCCACAAGTGGGCGATATGTTTGACGTGCAGACTCAAGATGCATTGGATAGCGAAGTCTCCGACTTAGCTCCCGGCACAATTATTCGAGTTATTCGCAAGGGATATACTCTTAAGGACAGGTTGATAAGACCTGCTAATGTCGTGGTTGCTAAACACGAGGAAATAGCAGAAGATCAAGCAGAAGCTTAATATAGGAGTAGTAGACCTCTATGGCGAAAAAAGATTATTATGAAATTTTAGGCGTAGTAAAGGGTGCGTCTGACGACGAAATCAAAAAAGCCTACCGTAAGTTGGCTTTGAAATATCACCCCGACCGTAATCCGGATAACCCGGAAGCGGAAGAAAAGTTTAAAGAGCTTGGTGAGGCTTACGAAGTCCTTTCCGATGCTGATAAGCGTGCTGCTTATGACAATTATGGTCATGCTGCCTTTGAAAATGGTGGTATGGGCGGTGGCGGATCCTATGGCGGCGGCGGTGGTTTCCATGATCCGATGGATATTTTCGCACAAATGTTCTCCGGTATGGGCGGCTTTGCCGATATGTTTGGTGGTGGCGGCGGTCGCACCGGTCAAAAACGTTCTCGTAGTCGTCGTGGCTCCGATTTGCGTTATGATTTAGACATTTCACTTGAAGAAGCCGTACATGGTTGCACAAAAGAACTCGAGATTGAACGTCTTGTTTCTTGCAAAAGTTGTAAAGGTACAGGAGCCGCGGATGGTCGTGAGTCTTTTGAGACTTGCCCTGCCTGTCAAGGTCGTGGCGTGATTACCCAACAGTCCGGCTTCTTTGTTCATCAAACTGCTTGCTCACATTGCGGCGGTACCGGTGAGGTGATTGCTAATGCTTGCCGTAGCTGTCATGGTGAAGGTCGTGTGCGTGAAGATTCTCGTATCTCTGTTCGCATTCCTGCCGGTGTAAATACCGGTAATCAGTTGCGCATAGCAGGAGAAGGTGATGCCGGCGTACATGGTGGTGCCACAGGTGATTTACACGTATTTATCGATGTGTTACCTAATGCTATTTTCCATCGCGATGGTAATGATTTAAGTTGCACCGTACCTATTTCTTTGGGCATTGCCTTATCCGGAGGTACTTTACAAGTACCGACATTAGATGGCCCGTCAAAGATTAAAATTCCACAAGGCACGCAATCTAGCATGATTTTCCGCTTAAAGGGTAAGGGAGTGAAGAATCTCCGATCTAGCGATAAGGGAGATATGCTCATTGAAGTACAAGTGGAAATGCCAAGTGACTTGGATTCCGCTCAGGAGAAGTTGCTTAAGGAATTTACAGATACGTTAAAGGTTGAAAAGAATCAGCCTGAAGTTGTTGCTTTTGAAAAGAAAGCAGCTAAGTATCTTAAACCTAAAAATTAATTTGATTTAAAACGAAAGTAGCATGGCGAGATTTTATCTACCGGCAGACGAATGGGAAAAAACTGTTTGGGAATTGACTGGTGATGAAGCTCACCATGCTACCAAAGTTTTAAGATTAAAAGAAGGCTCGACCTGTATTGTATTTGATGGGCAGGGTAGAGCTGCTGAGGCTTGTATCAAAGGACAGCCTCATGCTTCCTCCGTATTATTAGAGAGAGGTTCTGATATTTCCGAGCCGACATCTATGGCTCGTATCACCTTATTCCAGTCAGTACCCAAAGGTAGCAATATGGATTTAATTATCCAAAAAGCTGTTGAGTTGGGGGTGTCACATATAGTTCCTTTGATTACAGACCGAACGATCGTAAGACTTAATGCCAAAGAAGCTAAAGCTAAACAACAGAAATGGCAACGCGTGGCGCTGGAAGCTTGTAAACAATGCGGACAAAATACCTTACCCATCGTTGAAGAACCTCAAACTTTTGCCGAGGGCATTAAGAAAAAATCTGTAGATGGAGTACATTTGATTGCCTCTTTAGTGGATGGAGTGAAGCCAATAAGAGAAGTATTGGAATCGGCGAGAAATTCTTTAATTAAAGAAGCCTCTCTATTGGTCGGGCCTGAAGGAGACTTTACTCCTCAAGAAACGGCCTTGGCTTTAGAATCAGGTTTTACACCGGTAACGTTGGGAAATATCGTATTGAGAGTGGAAACGGCCACATTTTTTGGAATGGCAGCCATTCGTTATGCATTAGATTAATAATATGTTTAAAAATCTCATTTTTGATTGGTCGGGAACCTTGGTCGATGATCTAGATCTAACCTTGGACGCTTCAAATTATGTTTTTGCCCAATATGGTAAAAACGCCTTAAACCGTGACGAATTTCGTGCCGAGTTCCAATTGCCTTATCCAGATTATTACGCGAGAGTTTTACCTGATGCTGATCTAGATGAACTTGAGGATCATTTTCGACATGCGTTTGATCATGCCGATACGGAAGTGAGTGTATTGCCTCACGCAAAAGAGTTTTTAGATTTTTGTAAAGCACGTGGTATTCGTTGCTTCATTTTGACTAGTGTGGATGCTAATGCGTATGAAATACAATGCAAAGAATTAGGTCTCTATGATTATTTCGAAGCTATTCATTCCGGCATACGTCACAAAGATACACATATTCATAGTTTGTTAGCTCAACATGGTTTACATGCTCATGAGACAGCATTTATTGGGGATATGCAGCATGATATTGAAACGGCGCATTATGCCGGCATCACCTCTATCGCCGTTTTGACAGGATATAATGATGCTATGCAACTATCCCATGCCAAGCCTGACATCATCGTACCTGATTTGTTAGTGTTACGCACGCTCATGCGTAGATATCCTTTGCCTACGGATTCCTGCAATGTCATTAACATCAATAGTCTGATTATACATTCCTATATTGGAGTGCCGGATGAAGAACGACAAAATGCCCAAACATTACGTGTCTCATTAAGCTTAAATATGGAGAAAGATTTTTCCTCTATGCAGGATGATTTTTCACATACGGTCTGTTATGATACCTTGTCTCGTAAATTGCAGGCCGAGGCCATGAAACGACCTCGCCATTTGATCGAAACCTTAGCTAATGATTTAGCAGATGTTTGTTTAAATGAACAAGGGGTAAGAGGTGTAACTCTGGAGCTTTATAAATACATTTTACCACATACGGAAAGTGTGTCGGTAAAAGTCACAAAGAGACATTAATTGTGCCGGATGAACTACATTTGTTCATTTGGGTTTTGTATGTTAATGTTTAAGAGTTTCGAACTTTAAAAATTTTGGTTAAAGAAGTACGCAGGTACTCTAAACACGGTTTGCCTGGTTCCTCGTTTGAGCTTGCAAATCAATGATTATAAAGCTAGTGTATGCCTATGCCCAAAGTTAGTCTGGTTGTTGTAGCTTACAATATTCCCAACGAAATAGTAGATTGCATTCAATCTATTAAAAATCAGTCTTTGCATGATTTTGAGTGTATTTGTATTGATAATGCTTCAACAGATCAAACACCCCAAATGCTTGAGAAGGCTATAGATGGTGATCCTAGATTTAATATCATAAGATTAGGGCATAATGGTATTTTAGGTGGCGCTCGCAATGCCGGACTTAAAGCGGCAAAAAGCGAATATGTTTATTTTGTGGACGGGGATGACCTATTGCATCCCCAAACATTAGAAATAATGGTCCATGTCATGCAAAAATCAGTTGCTGATGTAGGTTGCTGCTATTTTAAAAAGTTTCATAATGTTTCAGAGCTCGAGTTCACCTCATACGATCCCAAAGAGGTGCCATTTGAACTCTATGATGAGCCATTTAAGTCTTACATCCACAATAGCCGTATACCGACAAGCTCTTGGAAAATATATCGCCGAGACATACTAGATGGCATTAGCTTTCAAGAAGACGTCTTTTATGAAGACCTCTATCATACTTGTAAAGTTTTGATCAAAGCTGAAAAACTTGTTCTGGTAAAGGAGCAACTATACATGTACTTTCAGCGCCCCAATTCCATCATGGCATCATCATTTGATGAGCGCAGATATAAAGATTTTATTACTTGTATAGAGAGTTCCGCAGAGGTCGTTGCCAACGAAGCACCAAGTCTTTTAGCCGAAGCTCGCAAATATCGGTTTAATCCCATGCTGAAAATGCTTCTTAACCAAATTAAGAAGAAGCAAAAAGATGAACAAAAACGCCAAAATCTATTGAGATTACTTCAAAATGACCTTCCCCTGCTATTAAGCAACGGAAGCATAGATTTCAATGGAATCAAATGGAAACACGCCATCACCCTCAAATTATTGACCTTATTCAAAAATCCCCACTTGGCTAATTTGTGGATGAAGATTTTCTAATAAGAGGTAATGTTCCAACTAGCGATTCAGAATGTCAGTGTGTGAAATAAGACCCTTCTATATAATGATATCAAGGCTAGAAATATTAATTATTTGATAGTTGTTTGACTTATATACAGAATATGGTTCTGAATTATGGAGAATGGTGCAGCCACAACCGATTAATGAGAAAGAACTAATATTGATATTATCTCTTATGGTTGCGGATGCACCAACAAAACAGTGATCTTTTATGGTTACTTTTCCGTTTATGCACACATTCGATGCGATAAAAACATGGTCATCTATAGTTGATTCATGACAAATGGTTGATCCTGACCAAATGATGACATTATCACCAATTCGAACATATGGTTGAATAATATTGTTTTCAAGGATAATACAATTTTCTCCAATATGACAAGATGGAGAAATTAAATTAGAAGGATGAATATAAGATATTAACTTATAGCCTAATTCTTTAACTTGTTTAAATATTTTTTCACGTACAGTATTCATGTGATTATAGCCTATGGCAATAATCATATCGTATTTATTATTGGGAAATTGTTGAGAGAGTTTCTCAAAACTTACAAGAGGTTTGTCTAAGAAAGTGGAGTTTTCAATATATTCCTCATTGACGCAATATGCTGCAATTTCATATTCAGCTAATAAATAGTAAGATAAAAGCTCTGAAAAATCTGAATTTCCAAATACTATAATCGGTTTTTTCATAATTTATAGTTTAATTAAATTTCTTAAGCGTTTTCTTAGATTTCGTTGCGGTATTACAATACATAAAATGCGCAGAGCTCTCTTTAAAAATCGTTTACGAAAAGGAATTATTCGTTGATATTGTGCAAAAATTTTGGAACATGTATCTATATCTCCTTGGGTTGTTGGCCGGTTGAGACTATCCTTCGCTTGGGAAAAAAGGTAATATCGTTGAATGTTTGGCGCTATGAGCTTTGATTGTATCGTACCCTTTGGTGAATTTGGATCATGCTGAATAATGGCAAAATCAATAATTTTTTCAAATTTTTTACATATTAAATCACATCTATCAAGGATGAATGAATCGGATAGCGTTTCTTCGTGACTAAACCAAATAAATAAAACCTTTTTTGATTTAGATACATTATCATAAAATCTACAAATTCTCCTTTGATATTTAGTGTGAACGTCATTAAATACATCTTTCAGTGCTTTTCCCACTGGAAAATCATGATAGTAATAAAACCCCGATCTTATGTTCTCATAATAATCACAGTGATCATCGTTTTCTACATTAATATCTTTTGCTATTGGTCGAAGATCATCTATTTCAAGAAATTTATCAAAATCATTTATAATAAGTTTAGCACGAGTTTCAAAAGTGGCATGGGTCAGCCAATCGAAGGGTCCTGAGTATTGGCGTAAGTTATGTTGCTTCATGTACATGGCACAAGCGCAATCGGTACCAAGCGAATATATGATATGGTATTTTTTCATCAATTTGTGATTCAAGTGCTTCTCTTACGTGTTTTCTTTGTTGATTGGTCAATCTTCTTAAATAATGTTTATTGAATAGACGAGTTTGTAATCAATTCATTTGAATATTATGGTTTATAGAAAATAAGGAAGCGTCTTGACCACAGTTGAAAATTACGTCAAGTATGCTAACCGCATGTTCAAATTCGCCATGAATTTGTGGATAAGTAGCATAATGTGAGTAGTCCATCCAAGATACGTTAATGTTCTCAGTTTGGAATAAAGATTCATCAAGATAATCTTTAGCTGCGGGACCTGAAATATAGTGTGAGCCATTGGCTCTTTTACACAAATCAACGAGTCTCTCTGTTTTGCCCTCAATAATACCGTAATCCCTATCAAAAGTTATAGTCGTGTCTATTCGAAGAATATTACATATGGCTTGAATGAATTTATAATTAATTTTTGATAAAAACATTTCTTTTTCGACGGACGAATACAGAGATCTGAATAAGTCCTCATACTCTTTAAAATAAGGGGCTTTGGAATAGGCATGTTTTATGGATGTCCAGTGTTTAATTGCCCACTTAGGATCAGCGATTGTGATCTCACTGATTTTTTTATTACGGTGGTTTTTTGTTTCCACCGGTATCGAAAGCCAAATTGTACCATTGTTTGTTTTAATTTTGTTACGATTTCGCCAATCGTTTCTGGTATATTGCATTTCATCAAACAGAATAAATTCATCTACTTGGTTGATTAAATCAAAATATCCTTTCCAAGGTATGTAATTAGATTGTAGTATGCCAATTTTTTTCATAATCTATTGATTCAGTTGTATTTAAATTAATTAATAAATTTATTTAATCAGCATTAAAAAAATCGATGGCTTCAGACATAGTTTTAGTGCTTTTTTCTTTTTTCCACCAATCGTAAGATTTTGCTATATGACCTAAATCTAAGGCTTGGTAGCCTTGCTTAGCCAAATCATACGACAAAACTTTTGCAGCTGGTCCCAGTATGGATATGACTATGCGATTTTTCTGAATTTTAAGTGCATTTGTTAAAATATTTTCATAGTTATCAAAGGCATTTATTCCTTCAGCATACTGGTATTCGATAGAATTAGCGCAATGAAAAATATTATAATTAATTTGATCAAAAACGCTTTTTCCACAAATAATAGTAATATCTTTATCTTCCCAAATTTTAGACATTTTTTGAAAATAATTTTCCACGTCATATATTTCAAACATTGAAAAAGCAAGTGTAAGTTCAGCAGCGTAATATTGATGATTAAAATCAATATGTTTTTCTATTCTATTTCTAAAACTCGCTCCATTTTGACGCCAAAAACTTTTACTTATTTCAACAATGTTGTTTTTGCTAGAATATATTATTTTAGGAATGGCTATAAAAATATTATTTTCTTTTGATGAAAGAACTTCTAATAATCGTTTAGAAAGTTCAAGAGATGATTTTTGAAAGGGAATATCTTTCCCTTCAATGAGTTGCAATTCGCCATCTCCAAATCTACAAATTGAGGCTTTAGTTTTAATTAAATCATCTATAGTTTCCTCTATGTTTTTTATATTTGGTTTTTGTAAATTTTTAATTTCATCACTTAACTCATACTTTAGCTCGTCAAAATCTATTTGTTCTTTTTTGTTTAATTGATCATTAAGGGAAACACGAAATAATAATTTAATGTTTCTTCGGAAAGTTTTAATAACATTAATAATTTTTTTCATATTCAAATTATTGTTTTTTGGAAATTATTAAACTAAAGAATGACTATTTTTTATAAGCTATTGAGTCAATTAAATTTAGTATTTTTTTCGCTGCAACTGTGCCTTCATACGTTTCTAAGAAAAAGTTGTAGTTGTGCTCTGCTATCCTCACGCGTTCCTTTTTATTGTTAATTAAAAATTGAGCCATTCTTTCAAAACTTTCAATTGATTCGGACATGTAAGGATAATTATTTGGTAAATATTCATGAAAAGATAGCTTCGGATCGTCTTTATTAATTTTTACTAGCGTAGGAACTTTTAGACTCATCAAATCAATTTGAGTAAGAGCTGATGAAACGGGAAAGCTATCAATAAACAGATCTGCGCATTTGAAGTATAACCTATAGTTTGCAGTAAGATCTGTGATAATTAGGCGTTCTTTTATTGTAGTATCTTTAAATATTTGTTCTATTGTCTTTTGCTCGGAATCTGAAAATCGACTGATTATTACATGATAAAGGTTGGTATTGTTACGTAGCAACCGATAAATCATCTCGAAGTAAGATGATTTATCTCCGTCAAAAAATTTATAGGGGGCTCCTCCGGACATTGTGCAAATTGCATTTGACGGGAGTCCGAATTTTTCTTTTTGTTTAGCCATTTGGCTTTCTGTAAAGACTGGAATATCCTTTTCTTTTAAATAGCATAGTCCGTAGGTATATGTATTGTTGAATCCTCTTTGCTTTTGTGTGATTTGAGCCATGGTTTCACCACCTTCCAAGATTATATCTGCAAAGCTCATTCCTAAGGTCGGGTAGTGGGATCCATGATTCCAAAAGATAATGTGAATGTCTGTGTGCTTTTTTATGTATGCCAAAATGCATGCTCCTAATGAATCATCCATATGAATAAATGAAATAAGAGTCTGCGGCTCAAAATCAATGATTTTTTTGACAAGTATCATTACCAATGACAGATTACCTCGTTTTAAAGAATTAATTGTCAAGTTGGCATGTTCAATTTCTGTATATTTCGATATTTGATCAATTTTATGCGGAGCATTCTGAGTGGAGTTTTCAAAACGCGTCAGAAACAATTTAGATTCAAATTCTTTGGGGAAAGATGAAGCTAAATTTTTAATGCATTCAGTGTGTCCCCCCGAGTCATATATTTCAGAGGCTAAAAATGCTATATGATTTTGTTTCGTGTGTGATGTTTCTTCAGTGCGAGGCGGTAGATTAGTAAGATATTGTGTGATTTTTTTATCGAAGCTTCGTGTATCAAATGATTTATGTTTTTGGAATTCATGCTGAATCTTCGTTAATATGCATGATTCTTTATATATTTTGATTGAAAATAAATAATAGTACGAGTTTTCGTTAATATTTTTAATCCGCAAAATTGGGATTCCAAAAAATCGATATTTTTGTTTATGCCAACCAAAAATTTTCATAAACTTCGAACAAATTTAATTACGTGATCTATAATTTTATCTTGATCAGATAAACTCATACCATAATACATAGGTAGCCTGACCAATGTATCGCTTACGTGGTTTGTTACATGCATATTATCAGATGCAGAACCATATTTTTGCCCTGCCGGAGAGCTATGTAATGGGATATAATGGAATACGCATGATATATCGTGACTTTTCATGTATGCAATAAATGCACTTCTTGTTGCAAGATTAGCAAATCGTAAATAATACATATGAGCGTTGTGTTTTGCATATTCCGGAACGAATGGGCATTGAATTAGCCCTTTGAATTCAAGGCTTCTAAAGGCTTGATCATAGTAATTCCATATTTCAATCCGTTTTTGATTGATAGAATTAATATTTTGCAGCTGGGGGTAAAGATACGCAGCAATCATATCACTGGGTAAGTATGATGATCCTAATCTGACCCATGTATATTTATCTATTTGCCCTCGAAAGAATTTGCTTCTATTAGTGCCTTTTTCGCGGATGATTTCAGCATTTTCAATATAGGAACTATCATTAACCAATAAAGCGCCTCCTTCTCCGCTTGATATGTTTTTTGTTTCATGAAAAGAAAAACAACCCATAGTGCCTATACTTCCACAAGGTTGGTCATGGTAAAAGCTGCCGACAGCTTGGGCTGCATCTTCTATCACAGGGATTTTGAAATGATTAGCTATATCAATGATAGCATTCATTGCGCAAGGAATGCCTGCATAGTGAACCGGAATAATAGCTTTTGTTTTAGATGAAATGTTTTCTTCTAATAAAGTTTCGTCCATATTCAATGTGTCATTGCGAATATCGATAAATCGAATTTTTGCTCCCCTTAAAGCAAATGAGCTGGCTGTTGTCACAAAGGTAAATGATGGGCAAATTATTTCATCTCCATCTTCGATATCTAGTAGCATCGCTGACATTTCTAATGCTGCAGTGCCAGAGTTCGTTAATAACGCTTTTTGCGTACCTGTATGTTCTTCCAAAAGTTGATGGCAAAGCTTGGTGTACTTCCCGTCACCACTGATATGCTTCAAATTGATGGCATCAGTAATGTACTCAAGCTCGTTGCCTAAAAATGGAGCTTCATTGAAATTAATCATTGTTATGTGAAGATGTTAATGTGGTGATAAGCTTAGGGGCTAGATTGATAATAGCTTAGAAATGATATTTTAGCTTTTATGGTAAGATTTGTGAGTCTGCACAAATCTTATTATTTCATCTAAAGCTGTTTTTGCATCTATTTTTGAAATGACAAGCCCTTTAGTATATGTTGATACTCTCTCCGCAGGTGCTCCTAAAGGAAAACACGCTAGCAATAGTTGCATTGACATGGCTTCAGCTGTTGTATAGGAAAAGGTTTCCGGCCATAAGGACGGTATAAAAATGATATCAATTTTATGGCGCTCAATGATTTTTGGTAAATCAATAGCATTGTACTTGCCTGTTAATTCTATGTTTTTGAGGTTATCAGTTGACAAGTTTCCGATTATTGTGACTTTTACATTTTTATAGGACGGCAGAAGAGTGTCCCATTCTTTTAGAATAGGAAGCCCCTTGTGTGTGCTCATCGTGCCTAATACGCCAATATTGATTTTTTTGTGAGGCTTGATGTTAACTCTGCTCAGTGGGACTATGGAATGGGGTAAGATTCTGATTTTGTTTCGCAGAGATGGAAATATAGAAGTTATAATGTCGTGTGAAGAATGAGAAAAAACGATGCAATCATCGACTGTGGTATCTATAACTTCTTTCCATGTTTGTTGCCATTCGTTGATATTGTTGCATTTAATTGGGGATGAATCTGATATAAGAGGGAAGCATTCTTGGCATTGTTGTTGATCACTACAGTAGCAGTATTGATTTTGACCATTCATCATAGTAATTGATGGGCAAACACACTGGAAATCATGAAGTCTGAAAGAGACGTTAATATTTTTGCTCGCTTTGATCCAACTAATTGTTTTAAGTACTTCTAAAGGATGCGGATAGCTTGCTAGATTATTGATGACAATTGATGCAATATTCAAATTATCTAAAATTGTTTTTACGTCTTCAATTGTTCGTATAACAATAGAGTTTTTTTGATCTCCCTGAAAATAGGTTAATAAGAATGAATTGTTATGATGGTCTTGTATTCTAAGTAATAGATAATGATCTTTCAACTTTTTGAATTCATTGTTGGTATACAGTTCAGTTCCTCCTCCCCAACTGTGATCAAACCATATGATAGTTTCGGAAATTAAAACGTTATGAAAGAAAAGTTCTGCAAAAAAACGCATAGATTGAAAATAAATGTTTTTTGCTGAATTTTTGGTGTCTTTTTGATAATTAGGATAGCGTTTTTGTAAAATTTCTTGATTCCTTTTAAGCAGTGTTTCCTTTTCTTTGCTATTAAAGCTTGCTCCATGTTTATGCCATACGAAAAGATCCCCGGCTAAAGTATGCGAAAACCCTGCTTGAATGGCTCTTTGACACCAATCGTTTTCTTCTGCATAGCCTTTCCCATAGATTTCATCAAATCCTCCAATCTGCTTAAGTGTATTGTGATTGATTGCCATGCAGAATCCCACCCCTGTTGAAAAATGCAGTTGATTGTATGGGATATTCCATTTATCAAAAATAGAATTAAGAGATTCCATATCTCCGTGGAAATCATTATCTTTAAAAACCTTGGGTAAGGAAAATATTGTGGCCGCATTGCTGAAGGGAGTAACGCTGGCTATAGAGTTGTCGGTTAATATGGGCCTGAGTAGCCGTGATGACCAATTTGCTGGGAGAATGACATCTGTATTCAGTATAACAACGTGTCGAGATGTATATTTAAACCCTTTATTGATTGTTTTAATGAATCCTAAGTTTTTTTCATTTTCAATAAAGGTTATTTTAGGCCCAAAATGAGACTCCCATTTTTTTAGCTCTGGCAGGATTCTTTTATCTGGAGAACAATCGTTTATGACGATCAGATGATAGTCAAGGTCAGTATTGTTATAGATCGATGTAAAGAGTTCGTAAAGATAGTCATATCCATTGTAAACAGGAATAATAATATCAATAGAAGGGTATGAAATTTTAGTCTTTTGAGAAAATAATAAATTAAGATCTATGGTATTGGTTGTGTGTGGGTTTAATTCTTTTACTTTAATGCATTTGTTGAAAAAATATGTTTTTTTGTATCTTTCACTTTTTTCTTTTTTGAAAATACATTTTCCCAATAAACAGATTTTGGAATATCTTATGTCATTATCGACATATGTTTCTTTTTTATACCATTTCATTTAATTATTTTAATGGGGTTCTTCGATTCGGATATTTCCTAGGTCTGTTGTTATGTAGACAGGGTATTTTGTCAGTTATTTTGAGATATCAAAGAAAAATTGGTCATTGAGGAACGGGCTCTGCGTCAAATCTGCTGGTCGTATATGTTTCCTTAATAAATATATTTCATGTTACTAAATGATCATTTTTCTTAAATACCATTCAATAGTTTTGATGATGCCGGTATCGAAAGTTTCATCTGCCTCCCAGCCTAATTCGTTTTCCAATTTTGTGGCATCAATGGCATAGCGCATATCATGACCAGGTCTATCTTGCACGAATGTGATTAAATCTGCATATTTGCCGGAAATTCTTGGTCTCATTTCATCTAAAATAGAGCAGATTCTAGTAACGATTTCGATGTTGTTTCGTTCATTTCTGCCGCCAACATTATAAGTTTCGCCGGAGCGACCTTCATGATAGATGGTATCGATGGCTTTACAGTGATCCAATACGTATAACCAATCTCGAATATTTAAGCCTTTGCCGTAAATGGGCAATGGTTTTTCGGCAAGAGCTTGTTGGATGATTAGAGGAATAAGCTTTTCATGGTGTTGCTTGGGTCCATAATTATTAGAACAATTGGATGTCGTAACATTCATGCCATATGTGTGATGGTATGCTCTCACAATGAAATCTGAACTCGCTTTGCTTGCGGAGTAGGGGCTATTGGGGGAATAAGGAGTAGTCTCCATAAACAAACCCGTGTCTCCAAGGGTGCCATAAACTTCATCGGTAGAGATATGGTGGAAGCGACTGTTTTCGTATCCTGGCTTCGATTGATGAGGTGCCTCCATCCAATGATGTCTAGCTACATCAATTAACGTAAATGTACCACCAATGTTGGTATCAATGAAGGCTTTAGGGTTTTTAATAGAATTGTCAACGTGACTTTCTGCTGCAAAATGGATTACTCCACGAATGTCATTATCTTGAAAAAGTTTTTCTATCAATTCTCTGTCACTAATATCACCATGGACAAAAGTGTAATTTGCGCATTCATTGCATTCACTTAAATTATCGAGGTTTCCCGCATAGGTGAGGCTATCCAGATTGATAATATGATATTGAGGATACTTTTGGACGAAATAAGGGACGAAATTTGAGCCGATGAATCCAGCTCCGCCTGTGATTAAAATTGATTGAGACATTTGCGTAAGCTTTCTTTCCAATGGGGGATTGTAATATTAAAATCTTGTTTGATTTTTGATTTGTCCATTACACTATAATAAGGACGTTGAGCCCTGGTTGGGTAAGAATCTGATTTGATAGGTAAAACGTTGCAGGCTAATTCGGATATGTACATGATTTCGCATGCAAAATCATACCACGATGCAACGCCTTCGTTAGAATAATGATAAATTTCTTTGGTTCCAGCTTTTATTTGAGGGATAATCTCCGTAATAGCTTGGGCTAAATCACCAGCATAGGTAGGAGTGCCGATTTGATCTGAAACGACATTAAGTGATTCTTTTTCAGATCCTAAACGTCTCATAGTTTTGACAAAATTATTACCAAAACATGAATAGATCCAAGATGTTCTGATGATGATCGCCGTATTGGCGTGAGCCATGACTTCTTGCTCTCCCTCTAATTTGGTATTACCATAGATTGAGCATGGAT
This sequence comes from Akkermansiaceae bacterium UBA7331, assembly GCA_002471255.1. Classification (GTDB taxonomy): domain Bacteria; phylum Verrucomicrobiota; class Verrucomicrobiia; order Verrucomicrobiales; family Akkermansiaceae; genus Akkermansia. Next base: position 260,503 of record DKPP01000002.1, read on the forward strand.
TTGTCGCATCATATACTTGGTAGGGTCGATAGTGCTTGCCATCAAATACATAATCTGTCGAGATATGTATCAAGGGTATTCCTGTTTGAGCTAAAATTCTTGGAGCAATTGCGTTGGCTTGGCGAGCTGATTCCTCTTCATCCTCAGCTTTATCAACAGCTGTGTATGCAGCACAATTGATAATAAGGCTAATTTTATGTGTCTGTATAAATTGTTGTACGGCAGAACGATTCGTGATGTCTAGCGTGTTTTTATCAGCACAGATTGCTTGAGGTAGCCTGGCTGTCAATTCTTGACCTAGTTGTCCGTTACTTCCAGTTATCAATAACATTTTTTAATAATGGGGCTGTTTTATCTTTTTCCGACACGATTATTTTATCTGCTGGTATCTGCCAGTCAATATTGATGAAATCATCATCAAATCTCACACCGCATTCAGCTTCTTTACAATATAAATTATCGCATTTATAAGCAAATGTAGCAGTTGGGCTCATAACGGAAAATCCATGAAGAAAACCGCGAGGAATGAATAATTGCCTGTTATTCTTTTCTGATAGTTCAACTGCAACGTGTTGACCAAAAGTAGGGGAGCCATGTCTTACATCAACAGCGACATCTAAAACCTTACCTTGAAGTACTCTAACTAGCTTTGCTTGTGCGTGAGTTCCAAGTTGTGCATGCAAGCCCCTTATGACACCATAGGCGGATTGAGATTGATTATCTTGGATGAATTTGTTGGTAATACCATGGGCTACAAAAACAGATTCATTATAGCTTTCGAAAAAATAACCTCGATCATCAGAGAATACTCGCGGCTCAATGATGCAAACACCATCAATGCTAGTTTTGATAAAATTCATTAATTTTCTTCGTAAACGTTTTGTAAATATTGCTTATAGCTCATGCCATCGGAGAGTGAATCAATAATGGATTTAAATTGGCTTTTGCTAATGTAGCCTGCACGGTAGGCTATTTCTTCGATACAAGAGATTTTTAAACCTTGTCTTTTTTCAATAATTTGGACGTATTGACCTGCTTCAATGAGACTATCAGGCGTGCCCGCATCAAGCCATGCAGTACCTCTTTTTAAAAAGCAAGCTTTCATACGCCCTTCGTTTAAATACAATTTATTAAGATCTGTAATTTCAAACTCGCCGCGTGCGGATGGTTTCAAACTTTTAGCTTTATCTACAACATCACTTTTGTAGCAATACAATCCAACGGCTACGTGATTTGATTTCGGTTTCGTCGGTTTTTCTTCGATGGATATAACTCGAGATTCATCATCGAATTCAATAACACCAAAACGTTCAGGATCGTTAACATGGTAGCCAAAAATCAAGGCCCCATTGTTGTCATTTATTTCATCTTGAAACGTGTTTAACTGCTCGCCCATACAGAAAATATTGTCTCCCAATATGAGGCAAACGTCATCGTTCCCTATAAAATCGGCTCCTATCGTGAAGGCTTGGGCTATACCTTTGGGCTCATCTTGAACTGCATATTGTATTGATAACCCAATATGCACACCTGTGCTAAAAAGTTTAGCAATGTTAGGAGTATCATCAGGAGTTGAAATGATTAAAATATCTCTGATGCCAAATTGCATTAAAGTTGACAACGGATAATAAATCATCGGTTTGTCATAAACAGGTAATAATTGTTTGGATGTAGTTTTTGTCAATGGGTATAATCTGCTACCCGATCCCCCTGCTAAGATGATTCCTTTCATGATTTATTTCAATGCCGTACTTTTTCATGATTGTAACACAGGAGGAACATCAGGTAAATCGATAATTCGGATAGAGTTGACTTTTTACAAGTGTTAATTTTGTTGTTATTAACCTTTCAATGTATTGTTCGGTTTATAGTGAGATCTCGTTCTTACAGTGCATATAAGTAGCGAATTAAATAAATAATACTTACGGTAAGTAGTTGCTCGTATGGTCTTAATAAAAGGAATGCATCCGAATAATTTAACCCACACAATATCTTCCTTTTGATTGTTGTAACATTCCAATAACACAGGATTGTTCAGCTTGAAATTAGCTTTAATAGCATCTCTTGCTAACAACATTTTTTTTCTTTGTGTACGTGATGTGTTGAGTTCGTGGCGCCTATAATAGAGAAGAGGCTCTTTTAAATTATGAAATCTTGTATATGAGGCCAACTTGCTCCACAGAGCAAAGTCTTCAGCAGGGCTAAATTGCTCTTCATAATATAAATTATTCTCTTTGAGTATTTTGGCTCTAATCATGCTGGTCGGGTGCATAATCGAGCAGTCCTCTGCCAAAGCCGTACGGATTTCCAAGTCTAAACAGGGAAATATAGGAGCATTCCCTGATGGAATAATTGAGATTTGAGTCCCAATAACTCCAATATCAGGATGTTGTTCTAAATATCGGACCTGTTTTTCTAATCTGTCCGGATAGGCAACGTCATCATGATCCATAACGGCTAAATACTCGCCTTGCGAATTTTCTATAAGCCTATTACGGGTTTTGGTGATGCCTTGGTTGCCCTTTTGCGTAACGATTTTAATACGCATATCACTATAAGAATCTATGACCTTTTGAACATGTGTATCTGTAGATCCATCGTTGATGATAAGTAACTCAAAATCTGAGAACGTTTGATTGAGTATGCTCTCAATACATTCTCGTAAGTGAGATTCATTCGTGTTGTAAACGGGTAGTAAAACGGATACTTTAGGCATGACCATATAATAAAGACTCATGATGTATAAGGTGAATTAGCTAGTAAAGCAATTCAAATCATCGGATATAGCTGATTCGACGCAGCCATATAGCGATCTAAATGTTGTGCTTGTTCCTTGAATATGCCCTGCAAAGGCGTATTAGGAATAGAATGGAATCTTACTATTGTTTCTGCAATATGTAATCGAAAAAAGTTATATTGCTATGCTTATATTTTTAATAAAAGAGATAATAAATTGAATTTTTTTCTGATAAATAAAAATGTTAAAAAACGATTACGTAAATCAAGGCATTCAGGATGATACACTCCTTCCTTAATTAATTTTGATAACACGTCACTATAGGTGTGCCAAAATTGTAAATATTCCCTATTCATATTTGCTCTTTTATAAGGAAGGGTAATGCATGACTTGCAAAGCATTTTTTGTAATCTAAAATTCAATGCCTTACGGGCTTGAGTGGTTATTTTTTTATTTTCAAAATCTTTTAGTAAGAGTTTAACTAAAGTAAGATGATCCTCTATATATTGATAGTTAAATTTAGAATGTGTTAAACTATTGCTTCGTTCACGGTAGTAAATTAAATTTTCATCAATAAAACATACTTTTGTTGCGTTGTGTAATAGATGATGCTGAAGTGCAAGATCTTCTCCAACATTAATTTCTTTAACAAATCGTAAGTTTTGAAATAGTTCTTTTTTATAAAGTTTGTCCCACAGCATAACGCTTGGGTATGGTTTTTGATGAGTTGTAAATCTTTCAAAATGGTGAGGGATATCAAAGAATTTTTCTTCTGAAATATGAGGGAAATTTTCTATTTTTTCATCTTCTCTAATTTTTGCATGTTTACACCAAATAATATCGGCTTTGGATGCTGTAATATTATTTAGCAAAACCTCTAAAAATTGAGGGTGCATGATATCATCAGGGTCTAAGAAAGCAACATAATCGCCAGTAATAACATCTAAAGCAGTATTGCGAGCAGTTGATACGCCTTGGTTAGATTGTGTAATCACTTTTATACGATTATCTTTTTTTTCGTATTCGTTTAAGATTTTACCGCATTGATCTGGAGATCCATCATTAACACAAATAAGCTCCCAGTTTGATATAGTTTGATTAATAACGCTATCTAATGATTGAATTAAAAAATCTTCAACATTATAAACTGGAATAATAATTGAAATTTTAGGCATTTAATATCTCCTCCAATGCATTTGATCCGTAATATTTAATTGCAATCCCTAAATTTCCTAAAAAATCAGCCATTTCACCTGTTTTTTAATTCTCGTGCTATATCTTTAATTGGTAGTAATTAAAAATGGTTACTTAGCAAGAGTAACGGGAGTAGTCAAAAATTGCAAATAAAAAGGGGCTCTCCGATATAATCAGCCGCAAAAAAAGTAAAGACTCGGTTTCTTTAGGAAACCGAGCCTTTATTTGGTGGAGCATAGCGGGTTCGAACCGCTGACCTCTTCAATGCCATTGAAGCGCTCTACCAACTGAGCTAATACCCCGTCTAACGATTTGTTTCTTATGTTTCCTCGTGTGGACGGGCGAAATATACATGGATTTTGATTTCATGGCAAGTTTTTTTTGTAATAAATGCAAAAAAATGTGATGGGGATGAGGGGTGGCGGATTTGGGGTAAGATAAAACTGGTCTAGCGATGGCTTGACTCTGATGGTGAGTGATGGGTATGGTAGTGCTTATGAAATGGTTTTCATTGTTAAGTTTGGTGATGCTGGGTAGTGCTTCCGTATCTTTAGGTCAAGAGGGCCACGATGCTAAAACGGCTGTTTGTATGGAAGCTACTGCGGCTCAGGCTGCTGAGGTTTTGGCTGAGCATCAAACAATTTCCGTATTTATGGGGTTCCAAGAGCGACCTTGTATGGGGCGTACTGCTTTGTGTCCCGATCGATGTGGTCATGCTAAAAAAGTGGCTGTTTTCAAGGTGTTGAATTATGTTTCTTATGATAAGCCGGGTGAATATGGTGATGAGAAACAAACAGAGTTTTATGTTGATATGAATGAAACCAAACCTCAGTTATTTCAAGATAAGGCTATTTTGACTGAAATCAATAAGCTCACACCTGGGCAGGTGGTGGTTCTTAATTGGGAGCATTTATATGTGACGGATCAAGGATCCAAATATCCAACTCGTCCTGTGACTTTGCTTGAACCGGTGAAAGATTTAGAAGGTAAGCCTATTTTGATTACGGTTCCTAAATTAGAAGCGCCGAAGGTGATGCCTCTTCCCGCAAGAGGTTAATTTACCGTTGATAAATATAGCAAAAAGCCATCCATTATAAGATGGCTTTTTTAATAGATTTTTACCGAATTGATTATTTGTTAATCTTTTTGATAACGGACTTTGAGTTGATATTGTTCGCCGCCTTTGTTATCCGGACCAGCGTTGAATTCGATAGATTTGGCATCTTGATAGAGACTTTCAGCCATTTCTAAGAGTTTAGTGCTTTCCCAACCTTCCTCAATTTTTGTTTTAATGATGATATTTTGAGTTTGTTTGATTAATTCATATAAATTATTAACATTTAATGATATGTTAAATCCATTTTTAGGCGTTTTGTTGTCGGTAACTGCCTTTTTGAGTGTTGCTTCTTCTGCTCCCGGTATAGCGAATGACCAATATTGTGTGGAACGCTGAAATACCGGATTCATGGCTTGGATTTCTTTCATTGGCAACTTTGCGGTATAGCAGGTAGTGCCGTCTTTTTCATCGCAAATGAATCCATCCGGCCCGAGAACTAGGGATAAAAATTGAGTGACGTGTGGTTCGATAGGTTTCCATGCTTCGGATAGATCTGCCACATTATCTACAGGAGCCATTACTGCCATGTTGATTTGAGGAAAGCCATTGGTTGCCTTAATCCATGCTTCTTGGATCTTTTCATTATTACCCGTTTTGGCAAATCCGGCAAATTGTGGAGCTATGCCCTTAGTTATTTGTTGCACGATGCCTAAACCATTAGGCGCAACAACATTGTCAAATAATCCTATCGCCGTTTTGATGGTATGGGTCATCTCTTGTTGATCCTCATTATATGCGTTCATAAAGTGTTGTTTCGCCGTATAGGCTAATAAACCACCCCATGAGACGATATGTTGAGCATAATCTGACAATGCTTGTTTATCAAATGATCCATATGAGTTGACGATAGAGTCTGATATTTGATCTACGCCCGACATAGCTGTCGAATTGTTACTTAAAATAACGGAATAAGGTAGTTTGATATCCAAGTTAAACTCCTTATCATTTTTCCATGCAAATGCCGTTGCTCCTCCTGTTGCTTTATTGAATCGTTTATCGATGTTGGCAGATGTTTGACTAAGCGTCTTGATCCATTGATCGGCATAGTCGGGTAGAGTATGCGTGGTTTGGTCGTCTATTTTAGCTAAAGATGATTCAAACCCTATTTTCAAACCATCGCTCCATTCTTTGTATTCCGGTTTGTCTTGTGATTTTAAATGATTCAGAATTGCTTCGGAGCAATAAAAATAGCCCAACGGGATAGCGTCTTCGGATTGATCTACCATGTTGAAATTATTGCTGGCAATCATGGAGTCTTCTTGCTTTGGCTGAATGGCTTGCTTTTCCGGTTCGGTGCAAATTCTAATGATCAGGTCATTTTCATTTTGACCTATCAAAACATAGATTTTTTTATTGTCCATCTGCGCTATGATTTCATTATACATAGCATCGAGGGATTTTATTTGTTCCTCTATTTGAGCTTTTTGCGTTTGAGTGATTTCTTTGTCTTCTTCCTGTTGACGAAGTTCTCCGTGCAGATAACTATTGAGTTCTTCTAATGTTTCACTAAAAATATAGTTCACATCTAATGATAAGCCCTGATAATCGATGCCATCAATTGTTTGTGAATAATAATTAACGCCATTACCCATTGAATTGACGAATTGAGGTAAATTTTCGAGCTCATCCGAAACATCCTCTAAACCTGCATCTGTAAGTGATACGACAGCCGTTAATAGGGAGTCGGGAGCATTAAATGAATGGTTCAGAAGTGATTTGAACTGGTTGGTGATCGTTTTTGCTGATGCAATATCTTGCTCGATAGAAAAATTTTCTTCAGTTAAATCGAATTTGGGAGCTGTGCCAAATAGTAGCATCAACATACTATTTGGTAAGATTTCATCTTGCCTGCCGGGGTTGAATGATTTGACGATAGTTTTGGCTAAATATGTGCCTTGACCTTTTGTATAAAGATTTGGGAATTGATAACCATGGCTAAGGCTTGAACCAAATGAAATGTTCGCAGCATCGACTTTAAAATCATCTAGGTCGCGCGCTTCATCCCAATCCATCAAGTAACTTAAAAAATATGAAGAAGTGCCTGATTCGATTAAGTTAATGATATTTGTCACCCCAATTACCGCGGACGCATCTTTATGGAAATATTTGACTGCAGGAAATAATTTAAGCCTTTGGTCAATAATTGCTTGGCTAAGAGGAGTGTTACTAACCAATGCGGTTACTTCGCTTGATGTTTCTTTTTGCGCACTTTGGGTTGCATCTGCCCAAGCCAAGCAACCTAAAGAGAGAGGTAAAATGAGGAAAGTACGTTTGTAGTTTTTCATAATACTTCATAGCTACATCAAAGATGCTATGATAGCAAGTTCATAATTTAATGATATATCACTTAATAAGATTGATTTTATGTGATAATATAGTACCAGTAGGTCGCAAGACACGCTTTTTGCTTTCACTCTCAAGAAAAGGAAGGCATCAATAAGGCTCACAGCCTAATCAAACCAATATAATATATTATGGCAGATAAGAACCATACCGATCCCGTAAGAATGGAAAAAATCGTCAGCCTTTGCAAACGCCGAGGTTTCATCTTTCAGGCAGCAGAAATTTATGGCGGTTTAAACGGGTGCTGGGATTACGGTCCTTTAGGTGCTGAGCTCAAAAGAAATCTTAAAGATTACTGGTGGCGTAAGACCGTGCAAGAACGCGACGACGTTGTTGGCATGGATGGCTCGATTTTGACTCACAATTCCGTTTTAGTTTCTTCCGGTCACGTTGGCGGTTTTTCCGATCCGATGTGTGATTGTCTTTTGACTAAGGAAAGATTACGTGCAGACCAAGTACCTGCCCAAAGTGGTGTAGGTTTCTTCTTTACAGGTGCTAATAAAAAAGACGGCACATGGTCCAGCGATAAGGAATATTCCGTATTAGTCCCATCAGAAAAAGATGCTGATAAGGCTAGAAAGACAGCCGCTACTTACTATGCTCAATTAGCAGGTAAGAGTGTATCCCATAAGGAAATGGAATTGATTGGTGAGCGTACCGAAACGATTTCAGACTCTACCAGTTATAATCCAGCTAATGGTTCTTTATTGACCGAAGCTCGTGAGTTTAATTTGATGTTTAAGACCACCATCGGTGCGACATCTGATGAAAATGATCCTAACTCTATCGGTTGGTTACGTCCTGAGACTGCTCAGTCTATTTTCTGCCAATATAAGAATATCTCCGACAGCTCTCGTGTGAAGCTTCCTTTTGGTATTGCTCAAATTGGTAAGTCTTTCCGTAATGAGATCAACCCTCGTAATTTTACCTTCCGTTCTCGTGAGTTCGAACAAATGGAAGTTGAGTACTTCTGCCGTCCTGAGCAAGGTTTGCAGTTAGTTGAGGACTGGTTGGAAGCTCGTTTATCCTTCTATGAAGAAGTAGGTGTGCCACGTGAAAAAATCCATATTTTAGACGTTCCGGACGGTGAACGTGCTTTTTACTCGAAGAAAACTTACGATTTGGAATATGAGTTTCCATTTGGTATTCAAGAGCTCGAAGGTATCGCCTATCGTACCGATTACGACTTGACCGTACACCAAACCGGTTCCGGCAAGCCATTGGAATATTTTGACGAAGAAACTCGTGAAAAATTCATTCCTCACGTTGTTGAGCCATCCGCCGGTTGCGACCGTACGGTTTTGGCAATCATTTGTGAAGCTTTTGAAGAAGAGGAATTGGTGGACGAAAAAGGTAAGAAAGATGTACGTACCGTTTTACATTTCTCACCAAAAGTGGCACCGATCAAAGCTGCTATCTTCCCATTGTTAAAGAAGAATGATGAGCAAGTACGTATCGCTCGTGATATTCAAAAGACACTTCAGCCTTGGATGAATGTGTTCTATGATGAGACTGCTGCCGTTGGTCGCCGTTATCGTCGTCAAGATGAGGTAGGTACCCCATTCTGTATCACAGTTGACTTTGAAACACTTGGTGAAAATGATGAATCTTTAAAATATACCGTTACCATTCGCCATCGCGATTCCATGGAGCAAGAGCGTGTAGCTATCAAGGATATCTTACCTTGGTTGCTTGAGCGTATTCGCTAGTATCATTTAATATATAAATAGTAACGCCTTATCCTCGTTCATGTGAGGATAAGGCGTTTTTGTTATGTAAATGACTCGTTATTTAGATTCAGATTTATTGTTTGAGCCTTGATTTAAAAACTGGCTTAGCCAAGGCATGATATCATCTCTTTTGAAAAAATGGTTGGAAGGATCAACGTTTGCATGATGGAAAAACTCCGTTTTGTTGATCCCCTTTGGTAATTCGTCTTTTTGCCACCTTTCGGCATTGGCAAATTTCGGTTGATGTATGAACTTAAAATGGTTTGGCGAACCTGCTATATCAAACGCTTTTTGAATAAGCTGAAAGTCTCTATCGAGGCCGCCTTCCGTACAAATAACAGGGCGAGGTGCCAAGGATGCAACGATATCAGGAAAATCGAATTGTTGCCAAAAGCCGGGGATTAAATGACGAATTGAGTTAGGGAAAGGACGAGCACCATTCCCGGCAGGCATTGTCATGACAGAGGCTCTTTCCTTTGTACGACATAGGAAATCATTATATACAAAGGCGTAAATATCAGGATTTAACACGCCTAATACCATCATAGGTTCCGTTCCTAGAGAAAAACCGCTTAAAACGATACGTTTTGGATTACACCAAGGCTGTTCTTTGACCCAATTTAAGATAACTTGATCAACATACGAGGTATATCCCAGCCAACTCCAGTCAATTTCTAGAAGATATCGAGCGATGCTATCGTAATTATAACCATGTCTTCCTGCCTTTTGTTCAAGGTCGGCTTGTTCACCGGTTCCTGCATTGTCCACCACGACAGCGATCCATCCTTGTTTTACGAAATGGTAAGCCATGGCATTGGCCGAGACTTCATTTGCCGGCGCGGACAGGTCGGGCGATGTTTCCCCAGCAAGTAATTCTTTGGTTTGACCGGAACCGGGAATGCACATGATAACGGGCGATTGCTGATCTTTGGCAATTTGATCCGGAATCATGACAAAATATGGGGCGACCGCTCCTTTAAAGGGGTAAGCATCCCATCTTTCAATTTTATAGCCATTTCTTTGTACTGATTTGACTAAAGTAGGCTGACTAATTGATTGGTGTACAGGAAATTTCATCAATTTTTTCATCGCAGACCGAACTTTTGCCTGCCATTGGGTAAATTGTTCCGCATTCATTGACGGATCAAATTGGCAAGCAGGAGTAGTTTGATTTACCAAGTTGTGAGCGATGGCGTATGAAGAAACATGATTCCCGTCAGGACGATTAGCCTTGATGATAGCATGATCTTTTGGGTCAAATTTTGTCGCTTCTGCCGCTTCCAGATTGGAAACCGTAATGATTGATGCTAGAGAAGCTAGTAAGGATGGTAAAAAGTGCCATTTATTCATGTGAAAGATTTGTTCCTGCCAATATCATGCACTTTTATTGCCGGCTCGCAATCTAGGAGATGATTGCATGACAAGTTAAATGAATAGTGATGATTTGTTACGATTATAAAATACTTGAAGCTAGAACAAGAGAGACTAAAGTGTTGCATATGCAACTCCAAAGTCCTCCTCGCGCATGGGCTGAAATTAGCACCGATGCTTTGCGCCACAATCTGAATGTAGTCAGAAAGGCGAAACCTACCCATAAATTGATGCCTATTATTAAGGCTGAAGCTTATGGTCATGGTTTGGAAGGAGTAGCTAGAGCTTTGGATAATGAAGGAATTGAGTTTTTCGGCGTAGCCACTCCTGCCGAGGCTCTTCGTTTGAAGGTTGCAGGTATTAAAACAAGACCATTTCTTTTGGGCCCTTGTTATCCGGGAGAACGCGAAGAAGTAGTGCAAAATGGTTGGAGAATCTCCATTTCAAGTATGGAAGAAGCTCAACATTACGAATCCTTGGGTGCTTTGTATAATAAGCAGGTTCCCGTGCATATTTGTGTCGATACCGGTATGGGACGTAGCGGTTTTTTGCCAACTGAGTTACCTGGGATGATGGCTACTTTGCATGAAATGAAACATTTAAACTGCGAAGGCGTTTTTTCCCATTTATCAGCTGCTGCTGAAGATATTTCATTTACACACCAACAAATTGGTGGCTTTGAAGATGCCGTAACTGAGTTAGGTCAGCATCATGATTTTGAATATAAACATTTGTGCAGTAGCGCGGCTGTTTTTAATTACAAGGTTCCTTCTTCCAATATGGTGAGATTAGGGCGCATCTTGTATGGCTTTTCGCCAATGCCTTCACCATTTAATAGCCAGTTACAAACGACATTGACTTTATATAGTCGTGTCATGTTGATTCGTACATTGCCAAAAAATCACGGTGTTTCATACAACCATTGTTATATTACACGTAACCTTACAAAAGTGGCTACGATTGGTATCGGTTATGCAGATGGTTATTTACAATATCTTTCCAATCAAGATGCCAAAGTGTTTATTAATGGCCAATATTGTCCTGTGCTGGGACGTATTACCATGGATCAGGTAATGGTAGATGTTACCCATTTAGATGAGGTGCAAACAGGAGATTTAGTAGAATTGATGGGGCCAAATGTTGCTTGGGCGGAAATTACACGTCAGGCAAATACCATTCCGAGCAATGTTTTGACCAGTATCACGGCTCGTGTTCCTCGCATCTACGTCTAAGGGACACCCTCAATTTAGTTATCCATATATTTGGCTAAGGCTTCTTTGAGCGTATTTCTAGCACGGAATAGGATGCTTTTCACTGCCGGTACCGAACTATCGAGGATAGTTGCGATTTCTTCATAAGGAAGATTTTCGAATCGGCGTAATTGGATTGCTAAGCGTGCATTTTCAGGTAAATCGGCGATTGCTTGATCGACAACTTGAGATAATTCCTCTTGTTGCATTTGTAAGTCCGGCACTTCCTCTGCCGGTGCAGGAAAGGTGTCTCCTACTTCTTCTTCAATTGCGTTGATCGAAGTAGTGGGTTTACGTTTTAGCCTTCTCATTTCATTAAAAATGAGATTTCTAAGGATTGTGTACATCCATGTCGTGAACTTTGCTTCCGGATTATAGGAGTCGGCATGCTGCCACACACGAATGAAGACTTCTTGCGCAATATCTTCGCAATCAGGGTGGTTGTTTAACATACGTGCCACAGTTGCATAAACTGATTGCTTATGTTTATTGATCAATTGCTCCATAGCCCTGGCATCACTCATCTTGACCCTCAACATAAGTCGAATGTCTTCACGAGCGTTGTCATCAATGGTGATATCCTCGGGCATGTAAGTCTATTAAACGTCAGAATTGGGTAAAAGTTGCAAGAAATTGTTGTTTTACCATGTGCCGTGATGAATTTTTTCAGGATGAAAACGGTCTGTTTTCGGTAAGTTTTGATCAGGAATGCCAAAAATTAACAATGCGATAGGTTCTATGTCCTGTGGCAGTTTGAAATATTCTTTGAAAAGTGGTAATCTAAGAGGGTTTGGATACACTCCTGTCCATACTCCTCCAATTCCTAAGGAATGCGCAGCCAAGAGCATGTTTTCGCAACAAGCTGCCGAATCTTGTTGCCAATATGCATTGGCTTGAGGTTTGGGTGGTAATGTCGATGAACAAACAAGAATAGCCAATGGTGCTTGTTTTGCCATTTGAGCATAAGGATGCATTTGCGGAATATCCTCGGATAATGCTTTACGATCATTTATTACGATAAAATGCCAAGGTTGTGCATTATAAGCACTCGGAGCCGCCATTCCGGCTCTGAGTATCATCTCAACACTGTGTTGATCAATCTCATCGGATTTAAAGGCTCGCACGCTTCTTCTTGTGAGAATTGTTCGCAAAGTCTCGTTCATGTTAAAATTAGTATAGAATAACTTGTTACCATGACGAGCTAAATTATCGTCCTAAACAAATTGAAATGGTACTTTTTCGTAACTTCGACGGGGGAGCGATTAAGCTGAGATGATGGAGTATAAAATGATGCTTCAAAGACCCTTAAAACCTGATATGGGTAATGCCATCGCAGGGAGTTCGCAAGCATCCGGTTCGCACCGGATTAAGTTTAGCGTTCATCCGTTTGAAACAATCTTATTAAAAATATGGACGCAGAAAATCGTTTGTCTTATCCCGGATCACGTAGAACGTATATTCAAGGAAAGTTGTTTCCTGATGTAAAAGTTCCGATGCGTGAAGTTATTTTAAGTGACACCCTTTTACCTGATGGTACGGCACATCAAAATGCTCCGGTGGCCATTTATGATTGTTCGGGCCCTTGGGGTGATGATTCTTTTCACGGTAATGTTGAAGAAGGTTTACCACGTTTGCGTGAATCTTGGATTTTGGAGCGTGGGGATGTGATTCGCCAAACCGAGGGAGATGCTTCCTATTTAGTGGCAAAAAGCGATACGCCTGTAACCCAACGCCATTATGCACAGCAAGGCATCATTACCCCTGAGATGGAATATGTAGCCATTCGTGAAAATTTGGGTAGAGAAGAGGCCTTTAAAACCGTCTATGATCGTTATCCTAATGAAAAGTCACGTCCTCAAGATGCACAACAAATTCTTGATGAGTTGACTTACATGCCACGCCCCTCCGAGTTGGAAGCTCAATCAGGCTTTGGTCCTAAGAGCATGGTAGCCCGTGACCAACTTACTCATCAGCACGTACCTGAGAAGCGTAGTGGTTCCAGAATGCCTGCTTATTTTACTCCTGAGTTTGTGCGTGATGAAATTGCTTCCGGCCGAGCTTTAATTCCTGCCAATATCAATCACCCAGAGTGTGAACCGATGGTTATCGGTCGTAATTTCTTAGTTAAAATCAACGCTAACATCGGTAACTCCGCTTTAGGATCAAGTATTGAAGAAGAAGTGGAAAAACTTCGTTGGGCAATCCATTGGGGTAGCGATACGGTGATGGATCTTTCTACGGGTAAAAACATCCACGCTACTCGTGAATGGATATTACGTAATTCTCCTGTGCCAATCGGTACCGTTCCTATTTATCAAGCCTTGGAAAAGGTACGTGGCAAGGTTGCCGATTTGACTTGGGATATTTTTAGAGACACATTGATTGAGCAAGCTCGACAAGGTGTGGATTATGTAACGATCCATGCGGCATTATTGAAGCGTTTTGTGAATCATACGGCTAACCGCATGACCGGTATCGTTTCTCGTGGCGGATCTATCATGGCTCAATGGAGCATGATTCATGGTCAGGAAAACTTCCTATATGATCATTGGAATGAAATTTGTGAGATTCTCGCGGCTTATGATATTGGCATCTCCATTGGTGATGGTTTGAGACCTGGGTCGATTGCTGATGCAAACGATTTTGCCCAATTGGCCGAATTGGAAATCCAAGGCGATTTAACTAAGCGTGCTTGGGATCGTGGCGTGCAAGTAATGAATGAAGGCCCCGGTCACGTTCCTATGCATTTAATTGCTGAGAACATGACCAAACAATTGGAATGGTGTTTAGAGGCTCCATTTTATACATTAGGGCCATTAGTTACCGATATTGCCCCTGGCTACGATCACATCACAGGTGCGATTGGTGGTGCTATGATTGCTCAGCGTGGTTGTTCCATGCTTTGCTATGTAACTCAAAAGGAACATTTGGGATTACCTGATAAGCAAGACGTGAGAGAGGCTGTAGTAACTTATAAATTATCTGCTCACGCAGCTGATTTGGCTAAAGGTCATCCTTCTGCTCAATTACGTGATAATGCATTAGCTCAGGCTCGTTTTGAGTTCCGTTGGGAAGACCAATTTAATTTAGCGTTAGATCCTCAAAAAGCTCGTTCTTTCCACGATTTGACTCTTCCTCATGCCAATGCGAAAAAAGCTCATTTTTGCTCCATGTGTGGCCCAGACTTTTGTGCTATGCGTTTGAGCCAAGATATTAAAAAAATGGGTAAGGAAGATACCCTTTCCTAAGTCTTTTTTCAACAGTTGTTGTTTTTTGAAACCGCCTCGTCCGATGGGATTGAGGCGGTTTTTGATTTTAAATGTCATGGAAGTGCAACCTTATTTGAGTAATTGTGTATTATAAAAGACTAGTTCATGCCTACAAATATGTTTGATTTATTGTTGAACATAGTGGATTTTGGAATAGTCGAAGTACAAATAAATCTTATGAAATTGAAAATCATTTTAGCATTAGCGTTATCATTATCCGCTTCGCAGGGGTTTTCCATTGAGCGTCCTGATGGTACCTCCGGTGAAGTTTCACCAACAGCTAATCCCACGTCTATTAAAGAGGGGAAACCTTTACCTAAAGTGGGGCAGGTGAAATTTGGTGTCGTACCGGGCGTTGTACCTCAAGTTTTGCTTTCCCAATTACAACTTAACGGTTTTCCCGGTGCTGTCGTCGAATCGGTTATTCCGGATAGCCCCGCTGCCAAAGTTGGTTTAGAGGCTAATGACGTAATCGTCAAAATAGGCGATCGACCAATTGCAGGACCTCAAGACATTAGTAAAATTCTGAGTGAATTTGCTCCCGGCGATAAAGTGAACATTGAATTTTACCATCAAGGAAAAAAGAAGGATGTGGAAATGGTTCTACAGCCTGGAGTTTTATCTGCAGAAGAATTGTTACCTACCAAAGATGGTTTGGAGAATGTAAGACCTATGCAGGGTATGAACATGCATGGGGCAGGTATTTCACCACAACAAATGAATAACAATGCGCATGCCAGAGCTATGCAAATGCTGCAAAGTGGCATGAATATGCCTAATTCTTCTATGCATGATATGATGCAAGAGATGGAAGCCATGAGGCAGGCTATGCAACAGAGAATGGGCGCAAGGTCTACAATGCCCGGAATGAGTGCCATGCCGAATCAAAATGGAGCTGTCACATCGATGATGCATTCAACATCAATCACCTCCGATAGTCATGGTGCTGTAGTTATTTCACGTAGCAATGACAAAGTCGATGTAAAAGTGATGGATGCAGCCGGTAAGGTCCTTTACGAAGGTCCATACAATACTGATGAAGAAAAAGCGAAAGTTCCTGCCGATGTTAAGGCTCGTCTTAGTAAGATGGGACTTTAAATTAATCGTTTGAATACAATGAAGCCCATGGAAATGTTTATTTCCATGGGCTTCATATCTTTATGTATCCGCCAAACTGACGATTAGTTATTTACCGTTATTTCTGACAATCCGGCATCGGTAGCATTTTCAAAATCAATACGGATATATTTTGCTCGGATCGGTTTTGAGTCGGGTGTTGTAATTTCACAACTATGTGATTGTTGATCAAAGGAAACAGGCTTAGGCGTTAACCGGTGCCATTTTTTTCTATCCATTGATGTACTAACTATCATTTTAGAGCTGATTCCTTTTGCTCCTACTAATTGTATTTTTGATATGGGGAAGTCGAACTCCATATCTAGTTCCCAACTCGGTTTTTTATCATCTTGAGTCGGTTTCCAAATGGTTTGAGCGTCGCCGTCATTGGCAAGGAAACGGTCTTCCATATTTGTTGATGTACGGCAAGGACGGTTTTTTGCCAAATTGGCTACCGATTGCTCGTTTTCTTGAGTTTGGGCCTTTTTGTCTTCTTGAGTAAAGCGTTTGTAAGGTCGATTGATTGTTTCATTGCTTACCTTTCTATCGTAAGGACGATCTCCTTTTGTTTCAATCTCAAGGAAGGCATCTTGTACATTTGGAGAGCTAGCTTTGATCTTTGTTTTCCCTGAATAATAGGATCTCATTTCGATGGCTGCCGAGCCGTCTCTCATATCAATGTCCGTATTCGGGCTAAATGTGATAGATTTACCTGTTGGGAACTCGCCCGGACCACTTATAATCTCGAAAGTGATTGGAGCTTCCGTATTAATGGCATGACCATTATGATCCACTAATTGTGCCATAATATGTACATCATCTTGCCCATTACATGAATTGATTACCGTATTATCACTTACCAGTGCAATATTCGTGGCAGTGCCTTGTTTCGGCCAAGCTGGTGGGGCTTCTTTGGCGAACTCATTTTTGTACCAGTACCAAGAACGTTTTGGAATACGGAAATAATCGACAATCCCCATCCTTGCCCCTGCACTCCATATACTACCATGATCAAAACCACACCAGATAATTTCACCCATTCGCCATGGATAGGTAATGCCTTCTTGTTTTGACTTATTCAAGTCTCCCCAGCCGGGGGCATATTCTCCCGGACGCTTGCACGAAACTGAGCCATATTCACTGACCATACTCGCGCGTTCCGGCTTGATGAAATTGGCTCCGTCTCCGTTATAGGCACCAAAGTCTCCTAATTCGGCAAAGCCTCCTCGTTGACCTCCCCCTGCGCATACGGGACGGGTAGGATCTAGTTCTTTAACAAGTGCAATAAGTTTTTCGCATAATTGTTTGGCTTCTTCCTTATTATGAGTAAAGAATGGTTCATTGCTAATACTCCACATTAATATGGAGGGGTTATTGCGAAATGCTTTAACCATCTCTTTTACTTGCCTAGTACAACTTGCCTCAAAAGGAGCTCGATCGGATTCTTGTCGGGGATAAGCATCACAATTCCAAAATTGGTCGTGTTCTTTTTCTCCCCCCATACCCCAAAATATACCTTCGCACATATAACCCATACCAAGGTTATCACAAGCTTCCACAAATGCAGGATCGTGCGGATAGTGTGAACCTCGTATAAAGTTCATACCTGTCTGTTTAATCATGTTGACGTCACGATAAAAGGCTTGGTTGGTGGCGGCATCTCCCCAACCGGCTCTATCTTGGTGCACATTGGCTCCTCTTAAATAAAGGTGATCTCCATTTAATTTAACACCATAATCTTTGCTAATGGATAAGTTGCGCAATCCGAAAGGGGTATCCGTTTTATCCATTAATTTACCATCAGGAGTGGTGATAGTAGTACGTAAAACATACAAATTAGGCGTGTTTGGAGACCATAGTTTAGGCGATGGGATAGAAAATTCCTTAGACTCGATAGTTTTTAGCGTTTTCGCAGGAATTTCACATGTCGTAGTGATGGAAGATATGGTTTTGCCTGTTTTTTGAGACATAACCATTTGCTTGATAATGTAGTTTTTGGTAGTCGCCGCATTATTAGCAATTTCCGTGGCAACACTGATTGTGGCTTTCTTTGATTGGATTATGTGCGGTTTTACCCATATACCATAAAGTGGAATATGGGCTGCATCAGTGATATTTAAATACACATCTCTATACAATCCACCGGAAAATACGTGTTCACCAGCACGGGGTGCTATTTGTGGATTCCAGCGGTTATCCACTTCAATTTCTATGATGTTTTTACCTGTTTTCAGATAAGGAGTTAAATTGATTTGGAAGCCTGTATATCCTCCTTCATGAGAACCTGCTTTTTTACCATTTACATAGATGTCGGCAACTTGGAATGCGGCCTCAACATCGAGAAATATCTGCTTACTTGGAGGAAAATTATTCGGTAATTCGAGCGTTTTGGTATAAGTGCCTTTACCTGTGTAAAATGCATCTGACAGAAAGTAGGGCAGACTGAAAGAATGGGGTAGGTGGATTTTTTGGTCTTTGTCTGTTGATAATCTATTGCCCCATTTAAATTGCCAATTTCGATTCCATAAGAATTTTCCTTGTTCTTGATCAATTGAATCATCAATAACTTTTGTCTTATAGGGGGAAGAAGGCGTTTTTCCTATGGGTGATTTGAACTGCTCCGCAGGAGAGCTAAATCCATCATAGGAAAGTGCAAATAGAGTGGTTATAAGATAAGGTTTGATATTCATGTGATCGATCAAGTAACTTGTAATGAATACGCATTTCTTGATGTTTTCCTTTCATTGCACAAAAAAAGTAGCTCCCTTATAAAGAAAGCTACTTTCATGATGATGTTGTTGATTATCGAAAATTATTTGTGATTTTGCATTTCTTTGACGCGAATCTGTAAGTCGGAAAGTGCATTCATATAATAAATATAAGCATCGAAGGCAGAAGCGTATGGAGTAAAAGAATTCTCTTTTTGCATATAATGGAAGTGATCGGCACTTTGCAATTTACGCCACACGTGAGTCAAATCAGGATCATTGGCTGCCTTGACATCAGCTTCCAATTGATAAATCTTTCGTTGGGCTTCGCTTTGCATCACGTTGTCCATCCAATGAGATAGGGTGCCATAAGTCGAGCAAGTCATTTCCTGTGTGCAATTACAGTGACCAATCGGCTTAATTTCATTAGCTACCTCGCTAGGGGTCATAAAGCGGTTGCCTAAATCAAGACAATGATTGATCATCGAACGCCAGAACTCAAAAACACCGGTAGCATCAGATTGTCTTTCTCCTAATGTCTCGTAATCCATTGCTAAAGTGGTCACTTGACCTGGTTGATAAGTTAACCATTCTGCAAACTTGATAGGAGATAAAGGATATTCCGACCAACTAGGATTGGTCCGATAAACAGCTAAATCATTTGATAATTCACGGTTGCGGCAAATCGTCACCGTATGATGGACCCCTGGGGCTTGGCAAAGTTCATTTTGTTGGTATTGCTCCATCATATTTGGATTGCCATCCGCTATTATTCCTGCGAACCCCATTGTTTCTGCCTGAGCAGCAATGGAGTTGGAATATAACATGCCGGTATTCATCAATACATCGGAACGAACGCCAAACAATTTTTGAATCAATTCTTGGTGTTCTCGAATTTGTTCCTCAAATTCTTTTGGCGAAAAAATTGATGCTAAAGAGGTGTAATATGGCATAGCCAAAAAGTCTACACATCCGGTATCTGCCAATTCTTTGAATGATTCAATCAAATCGGGACGATGATATGTAGCCTGCTCCAAAATAACGCCACTAACTGCTAAACCTAGTCGGAATTTGCCGTCCGAAAGCTCAATGAGTTGTTTCATTAAGCGATTAGCCGGAAAGTAGCATCTTTCAGCAACGGCGCTAAGAACCTTAGCATTGAGGGCATCATCTTCATAAAATGCATGTTCTCCGATTTTGAAAAAATCGTAAGGAATCAGGCGGTTTGGTTGGTGAGCAGTAAAGACAAGTGAAATGTTGTTCATAGACTTAATTTAACGTTGGAGTATATGTTCATATACCTTTAAAACTTTATCAGCTGCCGTATCCCAAGTAGAGGCTTGAATGTCTTGGTTACTTTGGTCAACAACTTGTTGATAGAGTTTTTCATCGGTGCATAGATTGACAATGTGTTCTGCCATTTTGTTGACATCCCAAAAATCGGCTTTAAGAGCTCCTTGCATCACTTCGGCTACACCGGATTGCTTAGAAATCACGGCCGGAATGTTGAACTGAGCAGCCTCAAGCGCCGATAAACCAAAAGGTTCGGAAACGGATGGCATACAATAAATGTCTGTGATAGACAAAAGCTCATTTACTTTTTCCTTGTTGAGGAATCCGGTGAAATGGAATCTATCGCCTACACCTTTAAATGCTCCTGTTTCTATTAACTGGCGAAGTTTTTCTCCCGTTCCTGCCATGACGAAGCGTACGTCACGAGTTTGTTCGAGAACTTTTGCTGCAATTTGAAGGAAAAACTCCGGACCTTTCTGGGCTGTAAGTCTTCCAAGGAATAAAACAAGTTTCTCAGGGAATTTCTTTTTACTGCGGAAAACTTTCACAGGGTCGGCGCCATTGTGGATAGGGAAAATTTTGTGTGGATCAATAGCATAATGACCGCTCGCAATCGTGCCGGTATATTTACTTACGGGGATAACGGCATCAGCCTGTTCCATTCCATATTTTTCGATATCATAAATCCAACCACGTGCATCAGCTCCGGCTCGGTCGAATTGAGAGGCGTGTAAGTGGACAACCAATGGTTTACCTGTAGCTTTTTTGATCTCAACACCGGCTAAGTAGGTGAGCCAATCGTGAGCATGGATAACGTCAAAATCATGATTCAGTGCTAGTTTCGTAGCAATTTTGGAAAATTGGATAACTTTTAAAGCGAGATCACCGGAATAGAGATCTTCATTGCTTTTAAAAAGGTTTAAATCATGATCACTTGTTTCGGAGAATTGAATTTTACCGTTTTGAGTAAATTTAATATAGTCTTTGGATCCTTCAATAGTGGTATATGGATCTAGGTCGATAGGAGCTCGTTCTACAATGGCAAAACTATCATATTGATAGTCTCTTTCTACGACATTGATATCTTGTCGAGTGATATTGTTGATGCCGGTTAATGTAAAATTGGAAAATTGTGCAGTTGGGTCTGCTTTGGGGACAATCACTGTCAGGTCAGACTTTTTAGCTAAGGCCTTGCATAGTCCTAAACATGCAATGCCAAGTCCGCCATTTACCATAGGAGGAAACTCCCATCCTAATGTTAACACTTTAATATTATTCATAGTACTGTTGTGAATGGATGAATAGTTGAATCGGAAAAAGTTTTAGTAGTTACCCTAGTCTACTCATAAATAAAGGAAACAGTCGAGATAAATTATTAGTATTTTTAATATTTTATCTCTTTCCAACTATCTGATTTACTTAACTAAAATTTTGACAATTCTGATTCAGGCTTGTTCAAATTTTTTGAGGAATTTCGAGCTTTCCAGGCTATTAAGAGGTTTTGAATTATTTTGGCAAAAGGTGTGAATTGTCTTGAAGAAACGTAAGTTATTTGGTATGTGAAGAATGTAACTTTACATTCTGGATTTGTAGGATAATTGCAATATGGTTCGGCATATCAATATTGAGTTAGCAGATAGAGCTTCGCCTCAACTTTATTTGGCGCAGAGGCGTCAATTTGTTGACTATGATAGGCATATAACTTTAGTGTTATATGTTTTGGATGATGGGCTAGTTCGAGTAACCTATTTTCATGGTGTGACGATTGAGGATGAGCCTAGCTATGGTGTAAGTGCCGTCTATCAACCGAGACCAAATCGCATTTTGCGTGAATATGAAAAGAACAAATCCTTTTATATTGAGACGAATACGCTAAAAATTGAAATCGAATCAGATTCTTTACGAGTGCATTTTTATGATGTTGCTACGGGGCAAAGTATCAGTCGTGATTTGTATGGGTATAGTTATGAAAACAAAGAGTGGACGGGCGACATTAAAGTGTGGCTGAGTCGATTCATCGATAAGGAAGAACATTTTTATGGTCTCGGAGATAAACCATGTGAATTAAATCTTCGAGGGAAAAAGTTTGAATTATGGGGTGCTGATCATTATGATTTTCATGAAAATTCAGATCCTTTATATAAGAATATCCCATTCTTTATTAGTATGCGTGAAAGCGCAACATATGGTTTGTTTTTCGATAATACTTCTCGAGCTTATTTTGATTTCGGTTCGGAAAAATCACATGAATTACGATTTGGTGCCGTCAGTGGTTTGATGAATTATTATTTTATCTATGAAAAATCAGCTATAGAAGTCATTGCCTCTTATACTCGTCTAACCGGATTGCCTTCTTTGCCGCCTTTATGGTCATTGGGTTATCAACAATCAAAATGGAGTTATCATCCCGAATCTCAAGTTTATGATGTAGCGAATAAAATTCGTTCCAGTCGTGTACCATGTGATGTGATTTATTTGGATCATCATTACATGTATCATAAAGAAAACTTTACGTGGAATTATGAGGAGTTCCCAAACCCAAAAAAGATGATGAAAAAGCTTCTGACTTTGGGGTTGAAAACCGTAGTAATACTTAATCCGGGAGTCAAGGTAAACTCGGATAGTAAAGTATGGTGTGAAGGTTTGGAAAAACGATATTTTTGTCGTCGGGGCGAAGGTGCCTTGCTTAGTGCCAATGTTTGGCCCGGTTTATGTAATTTTCCGGATTTTACATCAGTTAACGTGCGTAGATGGTGGGCTAGTCTTTTAAAACCATTAATTACAAATGATGGTGTACGTGGTTTCTGGCTAGATATGAATGAGCCGGTTATCTTCCCTGACAAGACCTTTCCTATGGACACTCGTCATTATTATGATGGCATGCCGTGTTCTCATGAAAAAGCACACAACATCTATGGCCATTGTATGGTTGATGCCACTTATACCGGCATGAGGGTCTATGCCAAACCTTTTAGACCATTTGTGTTAAGTCGATCGGGATATGCCGGATTGCAAAGAATGGCAGCTACGTGGACGGGTGATAATCGAGCCAGCTGGGAACATCTGAAACTGGCAAATCATCAATGCCAGCGTTTAGCTTGTTCAGGTATTTCATTTGCCGGATCCGATGTAGGTGGTTTTTTAGATCATCCTGATGGTGAGTTGATGTGTCGTTGGATGCAATTAGCTTCGTTTCATCTATTTTTTAGAAACCATTCTTCCGGTGAATACGATCAGGAACCATGGGTCTATGATGAATCTGTCTTGTCCTTAATTCGGACTACGATTGAGCGCCGATATAAATTGTTGCCTTACTTTTATACTCAATTTTACAAATATAGTTTGTTGGGCACACCGATCCTTCGTTCTTTGGCTATACAATGTTGTAAGACGGTCGACACTTATTGGCGCTCGGCAGAGTTTTTCGTAGGCGATTATTTATATATTGCACCGATTTTAGAACAAGGAGCTGTTGGGCGTTTTCTTTATGTTCCGGAAGGTACGTGGTATTCCTATTTGGATGATCGGTTAATCGAGCCTCAAGAAGAGGACGTGTGGGTCGATTGTCCGTTATCGGCAATGCCAATTTACGTGAGAGGCGGGGCTATTATTCCTCATTGGCCGGTTCAACAATACGTTGGTGAAATTACGAAACCTAATTTGACTTTGTCTTTGTGGTGGGCGCCTAATGATGAGATATATTCCGATTTATATGAAGATGCCGGTGATGGGTATGAATATATAAGTGGTCAATTTGTTTATCATCAATGGCATTACATATCGGCTTCTGAGCAAGGTTTTGAGTTGATTTGGAAGCAAAACGGGGAAGGTTCCTGTTTCCATGACCAATTAAATATGGAAATACATGGTATCCCCTCAAAAGTGAAAGAGATTCATTGTCAATTAGATGGTGAGCCTTCTAAATTGATTCGTAGAAAGGATAATATTTTTCTGTTAGAAGAGATTGAAGAATTTGATCACCTGTTTGTTTGGTGGTAATTATCCTAAATGAAAACGCTTTTTGATGGTAGAGCGTTTAAGCTTTAATTCTCTCCATTCATGAGTGAGAGATGAACCATCTACGACACCACCTCCTGCGCAAATACCTAGAGTTTTTTCTTTCCAAAAGAATCCTCTGATAGCTACTAAGCAGGTAAATTCACCATCAATGATGATGCCGAAGGGTGCTCCAAAGTGAGCAGGGCTTCTGAGCTGAGATCTCCAATTGGAAAGTTGAGTAAGATTTTTTCCTGTTTTTGGTTCGCAGCCTAAAGCCGGGGTTGGGTGTAATAAATGAACCCAAAAATCCGGTGAATGGATTGCTTCCGATTCCAAATTCAATAAAGTTTGGAAATGAATGACCGAGCCTAAATTTAAAATACCTCTTGGTGTACGTGTAGCATAACCAAGCGGTGATAATTGAGAAAGAATAGATCTGGCAACGATTTCATGCTCACGGATTTCCTTTTGGTCATTGATAAAGACATTTTCATCTTCCGGTCGGGCTGTGCCGGCTAATGCCATAGTAGAAACGTGCTTATCTTGCGTGTGTACTAGGATTTCAGGAGTAGCTCCGCAAAATCCTTGTTTATCATCCCAATATCCATATTGAAAATGGTTGGGGAAGTCCTGTAGTACATTGCCAATGATTTCTTGAGGATTGTCAGGTGAAATCAATGTGCCGAATTCACTCATCCCCGGTACACATTTATTGATGCCACCGGTGGCAATAGCCTGCATGATTTCTTCAAAGACTTGTGCATAAGAATCCGGAGTCGGTTCTTGCCAATTGACATGCACAGGTATGTTTGTTCCCAAGTCGGAGATGGAAGGATAAAAAATTTCCGAAGGAATTTTCCAAGGCTTGGGATCGTTTAAGTCAAATGTGTTGACATAAAAAGCGACACCTTTTGAAGGTGGTGTCGCTTGTTCGGTAAACGGCCCTTTTCCAAGCACAAGTCCTGCGCTTGGATGTTTGATGAGTGCACCTGAAGAAAAGGGGATCACGGGATTTAATGATGGCTTAATTGTCTCTAGCCATGCGTTTGAGCTTATTTCTCAGAGTGATTTTCTGAGCGGAAGAAACGCGCTCTACAAACAAAACACCATTCAAGTGGTCGCATTCGTGTTGTAAACAACGAGCTAATAAACCATTGCAATCTAATTCAATCTGTGAGCCATCCAATAAGGTGAGATTCGCCTTAACAAGTTCAGGGCGGATAACGGAAGCATTGATGCCTCTGACGCTTAAGCATCCTTCATGTTTTGGCTTCATATCTCCGTAAGGAGCTAAGACAGGGTTGATGAAAGCTAGAGGCATGATCTCACTTAAAGTTTTATCGACACCGTTTACCTGAATGTAGGTGGTAGAGTCTTCTTCTTCGGGAATATCAATAACAACCAATTGGATAGGTTGGTTAATTTGAGGTGCTGCCAAACCAATGCCTTCAGCTGCGTACATGGTTTCAAGCATATCTTCAGCTAAAGAATGTAAATCTTCATCGATACGTTCGACTAATCGGCACTTTTGTTTTAACACTTCTTGCCCGTATTGGGTGATCTCCATCAACATGATAATTGGTAAATGTATAATTAATTGCTTGTCTTTACGGCTTCGATTCTAGCAGGGACTTTGTTTACGTCAATATCTACAGCCGTCAAGGCATCCCAAATATCCGCTAAAGTGCCAAATGATGCGTCTTGATCCAAATCTAATTGTAATTTTAAGTCAGGATTTGAGTCCTTTAATTTTTGTAAAGCTGTAATCAAGGATGTTTTCGTTTGCTTCTCACCATTTAAATAAATTTCCGAGGTTCCTGAAACGGATAAAATGTCTCGTACCTCTTTATTCTTAGAACCTTCGATGTATTCCATAGTCGGAACATTGATTTTGAGTACATTTGGAGTTTTCTTCCATTGAGTATGAATAATGAAAAAAATCAAAAGAATAGTTAGGATGTCAATCATTGGCACGATTGGTAACCCCGCACTTTTGCTTGTACGTCGATAAAATTGCATCGTTTTATTGATTGGAAGATTTTAGGTGTCGATGAATTAATTCAGTTAACAACACCTCCATGCTTGAAGAATAGTGTTCAAGCTTGCGTGAAAAATACGTTTGGGCGATGACTGCCGGAGTAGCAATCGCCAAACCGGTGATTGTCGTATTAAGAGCACGTGCGATACCTTCGGCAATCATGCCTTGTTCATCGTTGATGCCAAATTGGGAGAAAACGAGTACCAATCCGCTAGCCGTACCTAAAATACCAAACATCGGGGCAATCATGACGATCATATCCATGATGGGGAGACCTGCTTGCTGAATCACAAACTCGTGCTTGGCTTTTGATAGACAATTGGCTTTTAATTCCTCTTCGTTGTGGCTAGTGGAAGTTAAGATCAAAGTAGCAAGTCTGCCTAATACGGAAGATGATGAATTTGCTAAGCTAATCGCTCGTGATTTGTTGTCACCTGTTAAAGCGTATTCTTGTAAGGCTTCATATAGCTTTTGGGGCATGACTGCTGATGACCTCGAGCCTATTGCTCGATAAATAATTGCTGCGACCAATAAAATGGAGCAAGCCAAGAGAGGATACATAAAAATCCCACCGTTTTGGAAGAATTCTGCGCATTGTTGAATAAACATATTTGTAATGAATGAGTTATTGGGTTAAAAATAAAAATTGAAAATGAATTCCATGACTTGTCCCGGCATGTCTTGTTGTACTTCTACCGGAATAGCAGGAATTTTTGCTTCTTTAATAGCTTTCATGGTGAAAGCATTCTGGGCCTCACTGGCTCCTTCTCGTGAAAGTTGTTTCATGGAGACGACCTGACCTTTTTTATTAACGTGAATTCGGATATTGACCACACCGGTAACGATTTTGTCTCGGTTAGTATCACACTCCAAATACCAAACGTTGGCAATAGCTCGATATACTGCCATTTGATAGACCCCCATGGCTGTTTTTTCGACGTCTAGAGCGGCTCTGCGTCCAAAGCTAAATCTTCCTACGGTCTTGGTTTTGCGCTCGACCGTGTTTGCTCCCGGTTGGGCATCGGCAGCGAAAATCGGATCGTATGGGATGGTGCGTCTCTGTTTTTTGTTAGGTGTTTGTAAAAATTGTGGGTTGGTAGGGGTTGGTTGTACGCCTGTCGTGCCTGTTTTAGCTATTTCGATTGTTTGTGGTAGTTGTAGTTTGGTTAAACTGTCTATCTTATTGACGCCCTCATTCTGATCTACCACGAGCTCATCAGATTTTTCCGTGTCTTTTTTTGTATCTTCAAGGGATTCTTTGGGTGTCTCTAAAAGAGGATCCACGGGTGGTTCTTGTATTGGTGTCTCTGCTGATAAACTCCCTGCATTTGCCATCATGTCCATCTCATCGTTATAATCATTAAGTTGATTATCCAATGGTGCCGGAGGAGTAGGTGGTGTTGGATTAGCTTGCTTAATTAAATTCCCGGGATCGGTCTTTGTCCAATCGCCATCTTGATAATCTTGATCAAATAAAACGATATCTTTTCTGTTCTCTTCTCCATCTTGAGCAGGCATATCCGCATCACCATTCGGATCTTGCCGTCCACCCTCAGCTCTTGTGTTCAGATGTGATTGGTATTTGGCGTTATCCGGCTTAGTGGCGCTTTGTTGCTCTTCATTCGTTTTAACGAAAGTTTTTTCATCCGGTTTTAAAGAAGCTAATGAGTCTTCGTTTTCTTTTGCCGTATCTTTTTTGGCTACCTCTTCATCTTTTTGAGCAATAATAATAAATTCCCGGTTTTTTTCGGGTGTTTTAATTTGATGTGTCCTATCAATAGGTGTTTTAACTAAAGTTATTACGACGAGGAAGTGTAACAATATGGACGCGAGGATACACCATTTCCAAGTTTTATTGTACAAAAAATAGTTGGTTGGTGGGCGACTCACAATACTAGAATTCCTATATTTGTTACTGATGCAATCTATTATGGCGACATAACGAAAAACTTGCAAGGTTCATTGCAAAATTTACGAAATGTCATAAGAGATGGATGGTTTTTAGGCTTAATCCATCTCACTTAGAAAATTAGCTTTGCATCTCGAATGGAAATTGGCATAATGCTTCGAGATTTTTCATGAAAAGATTATTTGTTTTAATTGCCGCATGTCTCATGGTTTTTCCATCGATGACCAGAGCTCAAGAGGCTCCGAGTTATATTGCCATTGAAGCCAATACTGGGAAACTGTTGTTTAGTGTTAATGCTGAGCAAAAGCGTCCGATTTCTACCTTGGCTCATGCTGCGACGACGATTGTTGCGTTAGATTGGGCGGCTAGAACGCAAATGCCCTTTGATACGATGATTACGGTTCCTCAAAGTGCCTTTGGCATTAGAGTAGGTAATCCTATGCATCTTCAGCCCGGTGACCAGTTATCTTTCCGTGATGCTCTCTATGCCGCCATGCTTGGGCGTGATAGTGTTTCTGCTTTGACCGTAGCCCATTTTGTGGGCTCCGATTTGATTGCTCGTCGTGGTAACGGATCTCCTGTTGGTGCGTTTATTCAAGAGATGAATAACCTTGCCGTATCTTTAGGCATGAAAAGAACAATGTTCCGCGCTCCGGATGGTGTCGATCGCAAAGATGCGTTGACTACATCGTGCGCTGTCGATTTAGCTTTGCTGGGTACGTACTGTATGCAAAATCCTGTTTTCTCGATGGTGACTCGTCAGGCAAGCCGTCGCATTACTGTGAATCACCAAGCGACAGGCCCGATGGCCTATGATATCGTTAATGATAATCAGATGATCAACGTTAATGGAGTAAACGGTATTAAAGCCGGTACTTCCGTGGCTGCCGGTCCATGCTTGATGGTTAGTGCAGATAGAACTCCTTTGAAATTAAGAAATCCGGCTACCGGTCAAGATGCCATTTATCAACAAAGAATGATTATTGTCGTTTTAGGGACGAGTCAGCGTTATACTTTGGCGAAATCGTTGCTTGAAAATGGTTGGAAATATTGGGAAATTTGGCAAAGATCAGGCCAAGATGTTAGCAACCCTAAGGAGTTTCTTCAGTTACCAAAAGGAACTGGTGCTAAATAAAGTTTTTTAAATTAGAAATAGATTATGAATATAGGTGTATTATGCAGTGGGGGTGATTGCCCCGGATTGAACGCTGTGATTGAAGGTGTAGTAGGTGCCGCTACAAGAAGAGGTTGGAAAGTTGTAGGCTTTTACGATGGTTTCGAGGGGTTGCTTTCTGATGAAAATTGGCAGCATTACCAGTGGTTGGATGAAAATATTTGCCATGGTATCCGCTCTAAAGGAGGTACGATTTTAGGTACCGTTAATAAAGGTAATTTTACTATTAAAACAGGTGTTAATCAAAAAGGTGAAATTGACCCGGTTGTGCTTGAGAAGGTTAAAGCAACCATCAAGCGTTTAGATTTAGAAGCCTTAGTTGTTGTTGGTGGTGACGGTTCTCAATCTACCGCATTGCTTTTGGCTGAAATCGGATTACCTGTAGTAGGTGTGCCTAAGACTATCGATAATGACTTAGGTGCTACCGACGTTACTTTTGGCTTTAATAGTGCTTTAGAAGTAGTGAGTGAATCAATGGATCGCTTGCAAACTACAGCTAATGCTCACCAGCGTATGTTTGTGATCGAAGCAATGGGCAGACATGCCGGCTGGATCGCTTTACAAGGTGGTATGGCCGGTAATGCCGATGTGATCTTATTGCCTGAAATTCCTTTTGATCTGAACAAAGTTGTTGACGCTATTAAGCTTCGTAAGGCAGCCGGACAACGTGAAATCATGGTTGTCGTATCGGAAGGTGCCAAGCTTGGTAACGATTTGGTGATGATTGATGCCACAACCAAAGGTGAAGTTCGCTTAGGTGGTATTGCTAACTTGGTTGCTGAAAAACTTGAAGTAGCTACCGGTATTGAAACTCGTGTTGCCGTGCTTGGTCACGTGCAACGTGGTGGTTCTCCTATCGCTTTTGACCGCGTGCTTGGTACACGTTTTGGTTCTTTTGCCGTTGAAATGATTGAAAACAAACAATTTAATTGTTTGGCTTCTCTTCATGGTACGGAAATGGTTGCTATGCCAATCGAAGAGGCTGTTAAGACATTGAAATTAGTTGATCCTAACTGCCAATTGGTACGCACTGCTCGCGATTTGGGCGTGTGCTTTGGTGACTAATTATAAAAAAGTTATCGTATTTAGGCTTCTCGGGTTCGTGATTGAACTGAGAAGCCTGTTTTTTTATATAACAATCTGAAATTTATTGAATTATAGTGTATTGAGTTCGATTTGGTAAATTTGTCTAGTAATTGCAATAACTTGGTGATAAAGTCCCGCTCGAAATGATCAAGATTTCTCAAATTCTTCGAACATTAACACATCAATGTGTTGTGATGACGCTTGCAATGGTTTGCTTTTTTGCATGCAGTGGTTCCTTAGCCTTGGCTGCCGGAGGTGGTCATGGAGATGCCGTTCCTGCCTATTCTGCAGAGCAGACCGGATCCAAACCTCAAATGAGCAAATTTCCTATTCCTTTGAATCAGTATAAAGATGATCCAAACGATAGTTTGCTGACAACATTGGAGAAACGTAATGATCAATCAGGTGGCTTTAACCTTGCTGTAACTTTAATTTTCTTAGGGGCGATTATTCATACCTTCCTAGCCGGTCGCTTCGAACGTTTATCCCATAAATTAGCCTTAAAGCATAAAGAAAAACTCCTAGCTACGGGATTTCGTGTAATGCACCCTGAAGAACGCATGCCCGTATCTTTTGCGTCAGCTATTTTTCACTTTTTAGGTGAGGTGGAAGCCGTGTTTGGTATCTGGATTATTCCATTCTTATTCGTATGTTGGAATACTTATGACTTTGCTTCATTCTCTAATTATTTGAATTACGACTGTTCGTTTATTGAGCCTTTGTTCGTAATGATCGTGATGATCGTGGCTTCAAGTCGTCCTATTTTTAGATTAGCTGAGAGTACGGTAAACTGCGGTGCTAAATTAGGTAAAGAATCACCAGGCGCTTGGTGGATGGCCGTCATGTGCTTATGCCCACTATTGGGTTCTTTGATTACCGAACCTGCTGCCATGACTATCGGTGCATTAATTTTAGGTAAGAGATTCTATGAATTGAAGCCAAGTCGCAAGTTGATGTATGCTACATTGGGTCTATTATTTGTTAACATCTCGATTGGTGGTACATTATCACATTTTGCCGCGCCTCCTGTAGTGATGGTAGCTGAAAAATGGGGCTGGGGTATGGGCTTTATGTTCATTCACTTCGGTTGGAAAGCCGTTGCCGCCATTTTATGCTCCAATTTCATTTATTTCATGATTTTCCGTAAAGAGTTTGCCGCGTTGGCTACTCAGCAAAAAGCGGAGGTGGACTTTGATGATGCCGTGCCTCAGTCATGGGAAGACCGTAAAGATAAAATCCCTCTATGGGTGACTCTCGGTCACGTGTTCTTCTTAGGATGGACTGTCTTTTTCGCACACGTACCTGTTCTCTTTATCGGCGGTTTCTTATTCTACTTGGGCTTTACCGTAGCCACCCCTCAGTATCAAAACCAAATGTCCATTCGCGTACCGATGATGGTTGCCTTCTTCCTTGCGGGATTGGTGATCTTGGGCGGTGTGCAGGGTTGGTGGTTGCAACCTGTATTGATGAGCATCAATGAAGAATATGTGATGTTGGGCGCTACCTTATTGACTGCGTTTAACGATAATGCTGCCGTGACATTCTTGGCATCAACGGTGCCAGGGTTATCCGATAGTGTGAAATATGCGGTTGTAGCCGGTGCTGTTACCGGTGGTGGTTTGACCGTTATCGCTAATGCTCCTAACCCTGCAGGTCAGGCAATTTTAGGTAAATATTTCAAGGGTATTAATCCTCTTTGGTTATTTGTTTGGGCAATTGTTCCAACAGGTATCGTTTACGTTTTCTATACTTGTTTCGGACATTAATTATTGATAGAAAAACAATATGTTTACTGGTTTAGTAGAAGCGACAGGTACGATTATTTCCTTCGACCCGATTGAAGGTGGTGCAAGACTTGTCTTGGATATCCCTTTTGCTTCCGAATTGGCATTAGGTGATTCTGTGGCAACTAATGGTTGCTGTCTTACAGTTGATTCCATTGACGGCAATCATGTGTCTTTCGATCTTTTGATTCAAACCATGAATGTAACAAGCTTAGGTGCTTTAACAGTTGATCAAAAGGTAAACTTAGAGCGTGCCATGTCCGGTACGGCCCGATTTGGTGGACACTTTGTCATGGGACACGTAGATGGTAAAGGTTTGGTAACCGACTTATCCCCTGTCGGACAAGACCATCGTTTAGAAGTTCAGATTCCCGAGGAATTGGCAAAATATTGCATTGATAAAGGCTCCATCACGATTGATGGTATGTCATTGACTATTGCCAACTTGAAACACAATGTTTTGGAGTTTTGGATTACGCCTCATACGTTCTCTTGCACGAATTTATATGAAATGAAAATTGGTGCTTATGTAAATATCGAAGTCGATATGTTAGCAAAATATGTTGAAAAACTTTTTGCTGAAAAATACGCACAATAATCGATAGCTACAATTTTTCTAGCCACCTTGATTACAAGGTGGCTTTTTTTGTATTTGATTCCTTGTGACTTGATGATGAATTTACTTGTTTCTTATGGTATTCGGGGTAGATTGTCCTAGCTATCGATTAGCTTGATAGACAAGGATTTTATCGTAAATATAGCGACAGCCATGAGACGAAATGCGAACAAATTATTTTCCCCGATTATATTAGGGATATTGTCGCTTTTTTGCTTTGTTTTCAATTCCTGTGATCGTCAATCCTCAGTAGAAAAAGCTGATAAAGAAGATATTCTTCTTGTTGGTAATAATTCCGAAATTCAAAGCCTTGACCCTCACATTGCAAGCTCCGTTGCGGACTTTAAGGTAATTCATTCATTATTTGAGGGATTATTACGTGGTGATAATGAACGTGATGATTTGTACCATCCGGGTGTGGCATCTCGCTGGGAAATGAGTGATGATGCGCGTGAATGGACATTTTACCTCAATTCGAATATTAAATGGAGCGATGGTAAAAATTTGACTGCTTACGATTTTGAATATGCCTATCACCGATTGTTGCACCCACAGTTTGGGGGGCGCTATGCCGATATGCTATACGTTATTAAGGGCGCTGAGCAGTATAATAAAAATAATCGTCCGTATTTTTTGTTGTCGGATATTCCAAATGTCTCTTTTGATTGGGCGACATTACGTGATCTCGATTGGGATAAAATTGAAAAACATCTGGATGATCCTTATAAAATTGAAGGATTAAGTGACAAGGAATCTGATCTTATTTGGGCTACATTACGTGCAGATCGGGATCAAGGATACCCTGATTTATGGGGAAGTTCCTCAATCGGGGTCAAGGCGGTTGATGCTCATACTCTTAAATTGACTTTAAATGATCCGATGCCTCAATTGCCTTTGTTGATTTTGCACTGCACTTGGTTTCCGGTGCCTAAACACGTCATTGAGGATCAAGGAGGGATGCTGAGCCGGGCAGGAAAATGGAGTAAACCGGGTTCCTTAGTTTCAAATGGACCTTTTGTTTTAAAAGAGCATCAGTTTAATAATTATTTGGAAGTACGAAAAAATCCCTTATATCGACTTGCTGATGAAATTTCGCTTAATGGGGTGAGATTCCTACCTATTGTTAATGGCTTTACCGAGACACGAATGTTTTTTGATAATAAACTGCATATTACTAACAACGTGCCACCGGAAATGATTGGGTATGCTAAATCAAAATCGCCATTGGAATTTTGTGAAGACGATTATTATGTAAGCATTTTTTATCGTATCAATACTCAAAAAGCTCCCTTAAATGACGAAAAAGTTCGTAAGGCATTAAGCTTGGCTATCGATCGCGATTCTTTAGTGAAAGATGTGGTGCGAGGTGCAGGTACTGCATCCTTTGGTTTTACCCCTTGTGGTGCAGGGTATGAGACCCCTCATCAAATAACATTTAATCCTCAATTAGCTCGTCAATTGTTAGCCGAAGCAGGATATCCGGAAGGAAAAGGATTCCCTGCCATTGAATTATTAACTACCTCACGCGAGGTTCAAAAAACCATGGCGGAAGCTATTCAGGGAATGTGGAAGAAGCATCTCAATATCCATATTGATATTCGTTCTTGCGAATGGACTGCTTATAAACAGGCCCAGAATTCCATGAATTATGATTTATGTTCCTCATCATGGTCGGGTGATTATTTTGATCCTTTGACCTTTTTAGATTTGTGGACGAAAATTTCGGGAAATAACAATACCGGATGGTCCCATCCTGATTATGAAGCATTGATCGCTAGAGCGAAATCTACGGTTAAGTTGGAAGATCGAATGAAGGTGTTAGCTGAAGCAGAGTCATTGATGTTAAGCCAGATGCCTGTTTTACCATTATATTGGAGCAAACGGGTTTATTTAAAAAAACCTCAAGTACGTCATTGGAATCCTTTATTATTAGATAATCATCTGATAGAGAAGGTTTCATTGCAGGAACAATCAAAATAGGGGAGATGCGTCAAGATGCTTAAAACAATAATGAATCGATTGGGGCAGGGTGTATTGGTGTTATTTGTTCTTGAGACCATTACCTTTGTGCTAATTCGATTATTGCCAGGTCACCCATTTATGGGTGAAAAAAAACTCCCCGATCACATCTTGCATCAGTTACAGAGCAATTACGGATTAAATGAATCTTTTTGGGTACAATATGCTCATTATTGGCAAAATATTCTAACTAAAGGGGATTTTGGACCTTCTCTTATACGTGAAGGGGTATCTGTTAGTGAAATTATTAGCCAAGCTTTTCCCGTTTCGTTATTATTGGGTGTTTTTTCGATGATTATAGCCGTTATGATTGGTATTCCTTCCGGGATTGTTGCGGCATTTTATAAGAATAGATGGATCGATTGGTCAGTGATGTTTATTGCCTTAGTCGGAATTTGTGTGCCTGCTTTTGTATTAGCTCCGGTTTTGGGTATTGCCCTTGGTATGAATATTCCGTTTTTAAGTGTTGCTGGTTGGGATGATTGGTATTGCGTGATTTTACCGGGCTTAACCTTAGGAATTCTGAATGCGGCTTATTTAGCTCGATTGACGAGAAGTGGTATGTTGGACGTTTTAAATCAAGATTTCATACGTACGGCTAAAGCTAAGGGCGTTTCGAGTTACAGATTGATTGTGCGTCATGCCTTGCGCGGTGGATTAACTCCTGCTTTATCATTTTTAGGACCTGCATTTGCTGCGGTCATTACCGGTTCATTCGTGGTAGAGACGTGTTTTCAGGTTCCGGGGATGGGGATGCATTTCGTCAATGCGACTACTGATAGAGATTATTTTTTAATCCAAGGCTTAGTGCTTTTTTACGGACTCATGATTGTTGTAGCGAACCTTTTTGTGGATGTTCTGCTTTATATGATTAACCCTCAATTAAGAAAGGCATCTTAATATGGCTAAGTCATCAAGCATGAATACGTCGGATATAGTGAAAGGTTCGTCTTTGACGAAAGACGCCTTCAGACGTTTGAGAAATAATAAAATGTCCTTGGCATCCACCATCATTTTATTAGCCATTATTTTGATTTGTTTTTTAGGACCATTGTTGTTGCCACTAGCTCATCCTAATCATCAAGATTTAACAAATATAGCAGCTTCGCCTTCTTTTGCTCATCCTTTCGGTACGGATCAGTTAGGTCGAGATTTATTTGTCAGAGTATTATATGGAGGTCGCATTTCCTTACTCGTCGGTGCGGTTGCTACTTGCGTCTCGTTGATCATTGGTGTGACCTATGGTTTGATTAGCGGTTATGTAGGTGGTAAGGCTGATGCGGTGTTGATGAGAATTGTCGATGTCCTTTTTGCATTACCTTTTATCGTCTTGGTTATTGTCTTTTCCTTATCTATTGAGGAACCTTCCAGAGTGGCAACTCAGTGGATTGTAGAAACCTTTGGGCTTCCTTTGGAGACCGTATCTCCTATTATGAGTCTTATCCCCTTGTTTATTGCTATTGGCGCTTTGGGTTGGTTGACACTGGCGCGCATTGTTAGAACTCAAACAATTGAACTAAAAAATCAGGAATTTGTTGAAGCGGCACGTTCTCTTGGCTTAGGTTGGGCTACTATTTTATTCAAACATATTGCCCCTAATTTATTAGGTGTAGTGATTGTTTATACAACCTTGGCCGTTCCGGGGATTATGTTGTTAGAAGCGGTATTATCCTTTTTGGGATTAGGTGTGAGAGCGCCTAATTCTTCATGGGGTACTTTAATTAAAGAAGGTGCGGATCGAATGGAAGTCAGCCCCGAGTTGTTGTTATTTCCTGCTCTATTGTTTTCATTGACATTACTATCTCTTAACTTTTTAGGAGATGGATTACGTGACGCTTTAGACCCTAAATCTTCCAAAAAACAGTAATTTTATATGCTTAAAATTTCTTTAGCCGTTGTTTTTTTGATTGTATCAAACTTATTTATGACCTTGGCTTGGTATGGTCATTTAAAAAAGGATAATGCCGTCGATAGTAAACCTCTGTTTTTTGTGATTTTAATTAGCTGGGGAATCGCTTTCTTTGAATATTGCTTCATGATTCCCGCCAACCGTTTGGGAGCAACAGGTGGTCTATCCGTTTTCCAACTTAAGATATTTCAAGAGGCAATTACAGTTTGTGTCTTCATCCCATTTGCCTTATTCTACTTAAATGAAAAGTGGAAATGGGATTATTTTTGGGCATTTCTATGCGTCCTAGGAGCCGTCTTTTTCGTTAATAAAGAAAAGCTCCTAGGATAAAAATTAGCACATCATTAATGAGCTTTTAGCCATTCTATCATCGCATTGGCAGTTGCTAATGCTGATTGAGGGTTTTGGCCTGTGATCAAGTTACCATCTACGACATGGTAAGAGGTCCAATTATCTCCTTTAGTGTAGTGTGCTCCCAGTTCTTTGAGTCTTGATTCTAATAGGAAAGGTACCACTTTGTTTAAGTTAACGAGATTTTCTTCACTATTTGAAAAACCGGTGAGATTTTTGTCTTTGATGATAGGCTCTCCGCAGCAACAATCCTTTGTAGATACAAATGCTGCCGGACCATGGCAAACCGCTCCTATGAGTTTACCTTCGTGGTAATTTTTACCTAATAACTGAGCATTGTCTCGATCGTGTGACAAATCCCACATAGGACCATGGCCACCGGGATAAAAAATGGCGCACAACTCCAGATTAAGACACTCATTAATGGTTTTTGAGGTTTCTAGTACATCATCACCGCTTTCAATGAAGCGAATAGTTGATTCAGATGATGCCTCCGGTTTTAAACTTTCCGGGTCAATCGGTACATGACCACCTTTTGGGGATGCGACAATTACATCATACCCGGCATTTTTAAAACAATAATAAGGAGTCGTAAATTCTTCAAGCCACAGTCCCGTACTTCTTCCCGTATCGCCCAAACGATCCCAAGAAGTGACTACCATCAAAATCGTTTTGTCATTTAAGCACTTTTTCATTGAGAGATTAGGCCGATTTACGACCTAATCCGTTCAAAGAATTATGATGTATGTAGCAAATTACAAACCTTGTGGTAAATCTTCCGTCACAGGTTGTGTGGTATCTGCGGGATTATCTGTTTTTATATCCGTAGCTTCTTCTGCTACATTTAAAAATGTAGGCATATTTTCGTCCGCTCCTAATCCTACAGGTAAGTCCTCAGATGCGAATTGTTGGTTAGGATCAACGATCTCGTTAAGATTGACGTAACCCATGTCCCCATCGGGGAATTGCACTTTGGCATAATAATTGCTGCAGATAAGTACTTTGGCATCGTTAACCGTTTTCATTTTCGTGGATGCTGAAAATGAAGTTTCAGGATTAGAAGAGCATACGGCTACTTTAGGGCTGGAAAAAGTAACTGATGTGCCGGGTTTAAATTTAGCTTGTTCAGCTTGGGCTCGAGCCTGTTGCTTTAGCGTAGATACACCCACAGGATCAAGTGCAGAGCTTTGTCTATCCCATGAGTTCACGTGTTCACCGGATGGGGTGCAACTTGTCATCAATAAAATAACCGATGTAATAGGTAGGAAATATTTCATGCTTATATCTACTATTAAATTCGGTAATATTTCAAGATAATAAATCCATGATAGACTGGCTTATTTGTCTCGTCGTTGTTTTCCTGTGTTTTCTCGATAGAGGCTTAATAATTCTTCAGCTTTTTCAGGATTTGTGTCTATCAAATTGATATATTCACCGGGATCCTTATTCAAATTGAATAGCTGTGGCTTATTACCACGAATCAGCTTCCAGCCATCCGAGCTAAAAATGGCATCATCAATAATGATGAATGGTCTGGCAGATGTGGTTTTTTTATTCTTATTGATAAGAGTGTTATAATAAGATTTCCCATCTTTTCCTTCGGGCATACGTACTTTGGCGATATCTGCCATTGTTGCCATGTGGTCATACACGGCAGTCAGGCGAGTGTTAATGCTATTGGGCTTGATTATGCCCGGGCACCAAACAATTAAGGGAACTCGTGTGCCACCATCATAATTTGTCCATTTAAGACCGGCTAATGGTATGATTTTTTTCTGACTAGGGTCATACATTCGGTTGCCTTGGAATACATCAAGCATTTTTTTTGTTTGGTCAAAAACACCTGCATGATATTCATTGCTTCGAGTTTTTCCTTGTTTATCGGCACGATAATAGATTTCGTGACCATTATCGGAGGAGAAAAATACGATGGTTGGCCTTTTTGTTTCCTTATAAATTTTTTGAGATTCTTTGACTAAAGCTGCGACTTGTAAATCAAGCTTGTGAAGCATAGACGCATAATCTTCCGCGGCGGAGGCGCATTCTATATTATTACCTGTTTCTGTAGAGTAAGCTTTTTGTATAATAGGGTTGTTTTTGTAAACGTTATCCTTCGTTGGAATATCTACAGGACCATGAGGTAAGTTTGTGGCAAAAAATACAAAGAATGGATCGTTTTTGTTATTTTGCATAAAGCTTAGAGCTTCATCCAGTAATACATCGGGAGCATAAGTTTGTTTGCCTGTTCGATCTCGGCGTTTTTCGGTGCTTCCTTTTCCATAAGACTCATTCGTTTTACCGCAATTAAGATGAGTATTTCCTTTTAAAGGTAATTCCTTACCATTTTTCCATAAATAGGTAGGATAAAAACCGTGAGCTTTTACGTGATCGTAATATCCGACATATTCATCCCAACCATGCCGTTTAAGTGATTCATGGTAGGACATAAATCCCCAATCTAATTTGCCGAACTGGGCTGTTTTGTATCCTGCCTGTTGCAGCATTTGAGGGAGGAAGATCTCTTTCTCGCCGGGCTTGACCGTATTGTTTTGTTTAGCCCTTTCATTTAGCTCCTCACAGCTCCATGATTCTTTATCTCGCTGAATTTCTAATCCGCCAGGGGTTTGTGTATAAGAATTTTTATATCGATTGTGTACGCCTTGTAGGAGAGACGCTCTGGCCGGGCAACAATACTGGCTACTATATACTTTAGTAAACATCATGCCCTGTTTTGCTAATTGGTCAATGTTGGGCGTTTTGATAATTTTCTGTCCCATGCATCCTATCATCCCCGGACCAATATCATCGGCGAGGATAAAAATGATGTTTGGTTTGTCGCTTTGGGAAATGGGTTCCGGGTTCTGATCTGCTCCAAATACTAAAGATTGTGCTAAAATCACGCTTATGAGTATGCTTTTCATATTGTGTCGATTGGATAAGAATACGATTTTATGTTGCCGTTCCTTTCATGAAAAAAAACCTTAAAATTTCTTTGGTTCCTTTTTAGTTGTATTGTTTTTGTAATATGTTGATAATCATTCGTTTTAAAAGTATTTAAAATCGTTTCAACTTATGTTGACAAAAGTATTTATAGATTGATATTTTGTGAGTTCGCTATGAAAGCCCCCTATATATTTGCATCAATTCTGTTAACCTCATTACCAATGATATCATTGGCCGGTGGGGC
Source organism: Akkermansiaceae bacterium UBA7331 (assembly GCA_002471255.1). Taxonomy (GTDB): domain Bacteria; phylum Verrucomicrobiota; class Verrucomicrobiia; order Verrucomicrobiales; family Akkermansiaceae; genus Akkermansia. The sequence goes on from DKPP01000002.1 coordinate 300,703, forward strand.
TCAGACATCTACTAAGTTTCCGGCATCCGGTGCCAATTATTCAAAATTTAGTTTGGATACGCCACCTTTGCTTCCAATGCCTCAAGAAATTCACTGGACAAAAAAAGTTCAATATTTGAGCTCAGCCAATATCGTGATTGATAGAAAGTCGAGTGATCCAAAACAAATGGAGTTCGTTGCTAAAGAATTAGCTAATTATTTAAAAGAGCATGAGGTAGGCATCTCTCAAGAAGCTCCTTTCAAAATCCAATTTGTAACAGGCTCTGTAAAAATACCGGCAGAAATTACTGGAAAACGAGCTGATGAAGCCTATCAATTGGAAGTAACCGCAAATGGAGCTAAAATTACCGCTCCTACGACAAAAGGTTTTTATTATGCTATGAATACCCTAGAACAATTATTGGTTCGTAAGGGTGGTAAGACCAGTGTAGCCTTATGTAAAATTGTGGACTGGCCGGATTTTGAAGTGCGTGGTTTCATGAATGATGTGGGTCGAAATTTCATGTCTATTCCTTTGATTCATGAAGAATTGGAAGCAATGTCACGATTGAAATTTAACGTTTATCATTTCCACTTTACAGAAAACGAAGGATGGCGATTAGAGAGTAAAATTTTCCCTGAATTGACCGAAGCGAAAAATCATACCCGCCAGCCCGGAAAGTTTTATACCCAGAAGGAATTTCAAGATTTAGTAGAATATTGTCGCTTACGCAATATCCAGTTAATCCCCGAAATGGATATGCCCGGCCATTGTGGCGGGTTTAGACGTGCTTTAAATATCGAAAAAATGAGCGATCCAAAAGCCACTGAAGCATTGACGAAATTAGTTGATGAAATGTGCGCTTTGGTACCAAAAGACCAGATGCCTTATGTGCATATTGGTACGGATGAAGCTCGAGGTGGACATGAGCGAGTGAATGATGAGATATTGAAGCAATATTATGCTACCGTAGAAAAGAATGATCGTATTCCTATTCGTTGGCAACCGGGCTTAGCTCCTAAGGGGTACAATGGCGCCGTTCAGCAATTGTGGTCCGGCCGCCAAGCTAGACATGCTTGGCCAACTCCAAATAGCAAATATATTGATTCGCTTGAAACATATCTTAATCACTTAGATCCGTTTGAAACGGCAATGACCATGTATTTCCGCAGACCTTGTCCTTTTGAAAATGCGGAAGGATTGGGTATGATTTTATGCTCATGGCCTGACTTGCCGATTGAGAACGAACGTAACCAAGTCTTACACACACCTGTATATCCGGGGATGGCTTTTGTATCCGAATCTTTGTGGAATAACCCTCATGAACAGATTAAAGGCAATCCTAATAATGATGAATATATGAAGTATTTTTCCAACTTGCCGGTACAGGGTGATCCCTTATTGGATAAGTTTGCAAAATATGAAGATAGAGTTTTGGCTATACGTGACCGATTCTTCATTAATAAGGAATTTAATTATGTCCGTCAGGCGAATATGCCATGGAAGTTGATTGGTCCTTTCCCAAATAAAGGTAATGTAGATATGGAGTTTCCACCCGAAGCAATATCTAAAGGTGAAAAAATAGCCAAGAGTTATGAGTTTGATGGTAAGAAATACGAGTGGTCTCCTGAGACCTATACCGGTAATACCATCCTCTTTAAACATTATTGCGATTTTCCAACCCTGTTTAATGGTAACAAAATGGGAGCCCATCCATACAAAGATCATACTTACTATGCTATGACCTACATTTATTCGCCAAAGAAACAGGATGTGCCTTTCTGGGTTAGTGGCCATACTTGGGCTACTTCGGACTGGCGTAATGGTCCGGTGAGTGTGCAGGGCAAATGGTTCCACACGAATCCGAAATTCTTTGTGAATGGTAAAGAAATATCTCCACCTACATGGCAAAAGCCTGGAAATAACGGTGCTTTGATTGATGAAAATTATCATTTCAGAAAGCCAACCATGATTGCTTTGAATAAAGGTTGGAATCAAGTTTTGGTGAAAAGTCCTAACAATGGGTCTGCTCGTCGATGGATGTTTACTTTTGCTCCGGTTTTGGTCGATGAAAAGACTCCTGGTCAAAATGTAAAAGAGTTTCCTGGCTTAAAGTTCTCAGTTACGCCCGGTAAATAAATAACAATTTTCGCTAACTATCTAGAAACAATACCATCTTAATTAAACAAATAGTATGATATACAAAAACATTGCTCTAATATCTACTGTTTTGGGTATCGGTAGCTCCTTTGCTGTTGAGAATTTCGATTCGGCACAAGGCGGTAACTTTACATCATTACAGACAGAATATGGTAAATTATCAGCTTCTGACCAGAATGCCGGCATCCATAACAAAGGTCGATCCGGAGACAAATCTCTTCGCCTGTTAGGTGGAGATAATAAGCAAGTTGAATTGACTTTAAAGGAAGCTCCTAAAATTGATGTAGATTTATCTGCTTGGGCTGAAAGATGGTCAGGTAAGACTCCTTTTGAATTCTCTATCAAGGCTGTTGGCCCTTATGGTGAAAAAGAAATCTATAATGGCACCAAAGCCCTAAAAACCGGTGGTTTTAACACTCAGATCAAATGTAAAGTTCCTGCAAAAACTACAAAATTGATTTTTGCTTCCAATACGGCTGACAATACCGGTGTTCTTTTGGACGATTTGTACATCGTTCCTTGTGTACCGATGAAGTTCAAAAAAACCGGCATGCATAGTGATGTGTGGCCAGCTATGGTAAGACTTGATGAAAACCCAATTCTTCGCGTTGATGTTGAGACCGAAGGCGGTTTGAAGCCAATGAAAATTACCGGTGCTACCTTCGACATGACCGGCACAAACATGGCTGATATTGACAGTATTACTCTTTTCAATGGTACTGAGAAAGTTTCTGAAAAACGCTCCGATATGATTGGTTCTCCTTTAAAGGGTGTTAGCAATCCTAAGTCAGTGAAGTTTGAAGGCAATACGGAACTTACCTCGGGTAATAATCACTTATGGCTCAGCGTTCGTTTAAAGGATAAAGCCAAAGTTGGTGGTAAAGTTGTAGCTAAGCCGGTATCTGTGACCTTGAATGGCAAGCCTGTTGCTGTTGCTGATTCCAAGCCTGTCGCTCAGCGTATCGGTTATGCAGTGGTAAAAGGTGGTGATCAAGTGTTACCAACTCGTCGTGCCTCTAAAAACTTCCGTATCCCGGCAATGGTTCGCACCAAAAAAGGTACTTTGCTAGCAGCAAGTGACATTCGTTACAACCACAGTGGTGACCTCCCTGCCGATATTGATATGGGTGTAAGCCGTTCTACTGACGGTGGTCAAACATGGTCTCCTATGGAAATCGCTTTGCCGTTTAAAGATGCGGTCAAAGGATACAAAGGTGCCGGTAATGGCGACGCCGCTATGCTTGTAGATGAATCTAACGGTCGTATTTGGATGGCAGTTCTTTGGAGCCATGGTAAACATCCGATTTGGCATAGTGAACAAGGTTCTAACAGTCCTGACAAAGTGAGCCAGTTGGTTTTAATCCACAGTGATGACGATGGTAAAACTTGGTCTAAAGCAACCAACATCACCGACCAAATTAAGAAAGAAGAGTGGGGTGTTAACTTCCAAGGTCCGGGCTCCGGCATTTGCTTAAAGGATGGTACTTTGGTGTTCCCTTGCCAATTTTGGTATGATGTAAATGGTCGTCGTAAGGCTCATTGTTCCATCATTTATTCTAAAGACCATGGTAAGACATGGGAAGTAGGCACATCTCCTGTGATGGATACATCCGAAGCTCAAGTTGTTGAGTTGGCTGATGGCTCTATCATGATTAACTCACGTAACGAAGCTAGAAATGGCTGGCGTGTGGTTTATACGACCAAAGATTTTGGTAAAACATGGGAAGAACACCCAACCAATAAAAATAATGATGGTAACGGTCTCGCCGAACCCGGTGCTTGTCAAGGTAGCATTCTTACCGTGGCAAACAAAGGTGGCGTAGCACATCCTTTATTCTTCTCCAATCCTAATTCTCATAATGGTCGTAAAAATATGACCTTAAAAGCTTCTTTAGACCAAGGTAAAACCTGGCCTGAAAAGTTCCAAATCTTATATGATGAGAGAAATGGTGCCGGTTATTCTTCTTTAGCTCCTGTAGATGATAAGAACATTGGTGTCTTCTACGAAGGTAATGATAATATTTATTTCTTGAAGTTCCCATACGCTGAGATCTTCAATTCCAAGAAATAATCCACCAATAATATACTAAGTAAAAATGAGCATCCCGTATCTGCGGGATGCTCTATTTTTTTGTCCTATATAGATAAATCAACCTTAGTCATGATATTGTTATCTCTCATATTCGGTCTCTTGAATGTTATGAGGGATGAGGGATTAAATAGGCGGTATAGAGGGTTCTGCCGTATGCCTTTTGTTTAGGTTTACGGCCTTGTTGAGTCGTAGAGACTCGAATGCATTGCAAAGAAAAACCCGTTAATCAATAAGATTAACGGGCTTTCCAAATAAGTTGTGAGATGAAATGATTATTTCACAATTCTTTTACCGGTCACTTTGATGACGCTAGCACCGGGTTGTTCTTTTAAGTTTTTAATATCAAAGGTGGTGGTATTGGCCTCTTTGTCTTGGGATACCTTGATTTTGGTTCCGTCAGCTAAAGCTTTAGCTTGTGGTGCGTCAAACGTGCAAGGAATCGTGATTTGACCATTTTCCGGTTTTTGATAAACGAAGATATAGGTTGTGTTATCGCCTTTACGTGTGATACGACCCCATGGTAATTCCACATTCAAAGGATTGGCGCGTGTTCCGTAAATAGCTTCGCCATTTTTCTTCATCCATGCTCCGATTTCTTTAAATAAGCGAACGCTTTCCGGTGGGATAGATCCATCAGGCATTGGTCCGATATTTAATAAGAAGTTACCGCCGCGGCTCACCGTATCGACTAATTCTTTGATGAGTTCAGGGGATGTTTTCCACTTTTGGTTATCGGCAGAGTAGCCCCAGGTACCATTTAAAGTTTGGCAAGCTTCCCAGTCTCCATTGATACCAGTAGCAGGGATGTGGTGTTCTGCTGTAGAATAGTCACCTTTTTCTACCGGAGTCACACGGATACCACCTTCACTCAAATGGTTTTCTGAGTGGAATAAACGGTTGTTTTGGATGGCTTTCGGATTTTTGTCAAAAAGGTTTTTCATTAAGGCCGTAGCTCCCCAAGCCTTGTCGCCTTGGAAATTCGGTTGGCTAAAGTCCCACCAAACAAGATCTACCGGACCATATTTTGTGAGTAACTCATCAAAAATATTGTATAGATATTTCTTATATTGTTCGTGGTTGCCAAACGTACGTTTACCTGCCTTTTGTGCGTCAAAATTGCCTTGTGGATAAGAAATACCGGAACCGGTCGGATCATAATCAGGATGGCTCCAGTCAATAGTAGATACATAATAACCGGCTTTCATGCCAAGCTTCTTACAAGCCTTTGCATATTCGCCTACGACATCAACACCTTTAGTTTTCTTAACGTTGAAATCACTAAATTTCGTGTCAAACATGTTGTATCCTTCATGGTGACGACTGGTTAAAACAGTGTAGGCGCAACCGGCTTCTTTAGCTAATTTTACCCATTCTGCGGCTTTGCCGGACTTTGGATTAAACTTTGCCAATGCTTCCTTAGCGTATGTATCGCTATCGGCACCGGAATATTGCATGATCCATTCAACACAGCCATTGAATTTCTTGCCTTGCATTTCGCCGGCTAAACCCGAATAAAGGCCATAGTGAATAAACATGCCAAATTTGCCGTCTCTCCACCATTTCATACGAGCGTCGCGCGCTTCAGGTGTTTCTTCCGGGGCTCCCTCACGCTGACCTTGAGCTGTTTGGTTGTCTCCGGTCAATTGGATAATTTGGATGAAATCCATATAATCCTTGGAATTGTCATTCCCTTGCATAATACCGGCCATAGCAAGACGTTTGGCTGCGTCTTTCATATCCGCCTGTAAAGTTAAGGCTTCTTGATATGCTTTTTTAAGGTTTTCCGGACATGTTTCAGGAGTTAAAGATAAAATGTCTTTAAGCTTTTGGTTTTGTTGGCATTCCTGCAGCAAGGTTTTCAGTTTGCCCATAGCGGCTGCCAGTTGTTCAGGAGATTTAACAGCAGTTAATTCCTTTGTCGCATGTTTAAAAGCCTTATTCAGTTGGTCAAACCCTTCCTGAGTAGGGGTGCCTCCATAAGCGAGACCTAGACCAAGTGCTAAGATATGCAAAGATAAAGTTATAGATTTGAGTTTCATATTGGAATGATTCTCAAACATTATAATTTTATTCTATTTCGATTCAATAGCATAACAGTACATATTTTGACATCATCAATGCGAACAAACAAAAACCTCATCTCAGAATGATGCTGAGATGAGGTTTTGGTGACTTTATTTAGTGAAATATTATTTCTTTGGAATTGGTTGAATATGGATTTTTTTCTCCTTCATCCCGGGGATCACAATCATATTATTAAAAATGGTGAAATCCGCTGGTCCGTCAACCGCTTGAGCTGCCGTATCGTATGAACGATTTGCCGCTTTTAAAGTGCATCGTTGGATTGCTCCGGGTTTGCCACTTTTCGCCCAATCACTGACGTATAAATTACCATTATGAATAGCTATACCATCGAATTGGCCTTTGGCTGATGAAACTTCCGATACTTCGCCGGTAAGGATATTGACCGTTAGAATACGTCCATTCGGTTTACCTTTATCATCTGTAGAATATTCACAAACATATAAGGTTTTAGTATTAGGGTCCCATGCTAAACCATTGGGTGCATTCAATGGTTCTTTAGTAACCAATTCTGCGTATGTATTAGTTACAGGATCAAGAATGAAAAGCTGATTCGTATCTGTAGCAGATACAACCATTCTTCCATAATTAATTTTAACTAAATCATTTAAAAAATTCACTCGATATGGTGAAAAATCAATGTATCCCATGATTTGACCATTTTTCGGATCCATTTTCATCATCATGTTCACATCGGTGAAATAAAGATAACCATCAATTAGCAACATGCCTTTTGGCGCATTTAATTCTCCGGCCACTTTACGACTTAAATGAGTGCCAAATGGTCTTACATAAATGGCTCCATCACCATCTTTGGCTGTAGGATTTAATTCTTCACCAATAGATGTATAATAAATATCGCCATTAGAATCGACTACTACACTTTCGGGGTGACCTTCGACATCAAAGCTTTGTTTGGTCAATTCCGGAAGAGCAGCGGGTACTTCAGTCGGTTTTTTTGTTTGAGCTGCGCCTAAATTGGCGCAACTCAAAATGCAAGTGAGTGTAAGTAGTTTAATGGTAGTTTTCATTATTTTAAGAATTATTTTAAATGGTAGGCTCTATAACGGAAGACGTTTGTGGCATCTCAGCCAATCTTACGGAACGATTTACGGCGTTAAGATAAGCTCTAGCGGAAGCTTCAACTACGTCAGTAGAGGCACCTTTGCCGGTAACCGGTTTTGCTAAACCAAAATCAACATGTACTGTAACTTCACCAAGGGCGTCTTTGCCTTCGGATGCCGCATGAACGCTATAGCCTTTTAAGACACCTTTCTTCTTGGTGATGCGGTCAATAGCTTTGAAAATAGCATCAACAGCACCATTACCTGTAGAAGAGTCTTCATAACGTTTGCCTTCTTTGATTAAGCCGATAGTAGATGTAGCTCTAGCGTGACTACCTGCTACAAATTGTACAAAATCAAGTTCCCAAAGACCGGAATGAGAATGAAGAGAATCGTCCACAATGGCTGAAAGGTCATCATCGTAAACAAACTTTTTCGAATCACCTACTTTTTTGAAGCGTTCGAATACACTATTTACTTCTTCTTCGCTTAAAGCATGGCCTAATTGTTCCAAGCGAGCTTTCACTGCTGCGCGTCCGGAGTGTTTGGTCAAAGGTAATTCGGTAGTTCCCCAACCAACTGCTACAGGATCCATTACTTCATAAGTCTCACGGCAATTTAAAATACCATGTTGGTGAATGCCGGAGGAGTGAGCAAATGCGTTTTCCCCTACGATTGCTTTAGAGCGTTGTACTTGCATACCGCTCATTCTGGCAACGATACGAGATGTTTTAACGATTTCCTTAGTATTGATGTCAATTTCAACATTTCCGAATTGTTCCGGACGTGTCTTAAGAGCCATGATTACCTCTTCCAAAGCAACATTACCGGCGCGTTCGCCAATACCATTAATAGTACCTTCCACCTGACGTGCTCCGGCGCGGACTGCCGCCAATGAGTTCGATACGGCCAAGCCTAAGTCATTGTGGCAATGCACGGAAATAATAGCCTTATCAATATTAGGTACATTTTCCTTCAAATGACGAATGATGTGATAAAACTCGTCAGGAGTAGTGTAGCCTACGGTATCAGGGATGTTGACTACCGTAGCTCCTGCATCAATAACGGTTTCCACCACTTTGGCTAAGAAATTAAGATCGGTTCTAGAGGCATCTTCCGGGGAAAATTCGATATCCTGTACGAAGCTTTTGCCATAGGCAACGCCTTCTGCCGCCATGCGTAAAATTTCGCTTTCAGCCTTTTTCAGCTTATGCTCCATGTGAAGCTTACTGGTAGCCAAGAAAATATGGATTCGTGCACGGTCACCTGCAGGTTCGAGAGCCTTAGCTGCTGCTTCGATGTCGCTTTTAACGCAACGAGCCAAACCGCAAACTTTAGCTTTGGTTATCTCTTTGGCAATGGTATTTACCGCTTCAAAGTCACCGTCGGAAATGCAAGGAAAGCCTGCCTCAATGACATCCATTCCGAGTCGTTCCATTTGACGTGCAACTTCTAGTTTCTCGCGGAGATTCATAGAAGCTCCAGGGCATTGTTCGCCATCGCGAAGAGTTGTGTCAAAGAAATATACTTTATCAGACATGGATTTATTTATGTTAAATGAGTGGGCATATTAGCAATAATCGTCTAAAAAGCAAGCCCCTCGTTGCAGAAGAAGTCATAATGTCGGCAATTAACATGTTATCAAGATTTTTAGTTTTTGTGCTTTGTTTTCGGTTCAGCACATTTTTATCCATGAAGGATAACTAAGTCATCGCTTGTCGTGACTTGATGGCAAATCTCCGTATATTGACGGAAATAATACGATATTAATAACTTGTCATGAGATTTGATTATCTTTTATAATAACATGGTTAAAAGCATGAAATAAAATTTGACGTGAAAAGAGGGTCTTTAGGTTTATTTGTCTTCGCCTTGTTCCTCTTTATCAGAAGGGAGATCCAGTTCTATACCCATATCCATAAGTCTTTGTATTCTCTCGCTATCGTCTCCCCTTACCAAGGGAGGTGCATTTTTTTCTCTAGCAACAATCAAATTAAAATCAATAATGGTGATATGTCCCGATTGATTAATTCTGATAGCGTTATATCCCTTAGCGTCTAAGTCAGACAGAAAGTAACCTATCTCAAGAGCTTTTCGGTCGTTAGGATCTGTATCCAATATCTTTAATTTCTTATTTTTGGCAGAATCATACAAAATGGAATATGGTTGATCCGAAATTTTTTCATATTTCGAAATTTCTTTTTCCGATTTCTTCTCACATGCACACAACGTAAGAATTATAAAATTTATTAATAATATCTTATTTTTCATTTATTGTTTTTGTTATTTACTGTTAATATTTTCAATATAATCGTCAATAAGTTTTTTTAATGATGTGATCAATAGATATAGGTGTATATTGATTGGTTAGTCTATTTAAAATAAATTGTATATGTTATAATTTACTTTTTTGTCGATATCTATTGTAAATAACGCTTCATTTAAAGTGGGGATTGCTTGTTAAATAATGGATTTTTAGTTTTCACTCGTTCCATAATTTTTTGTCCATATTTAAATTTTGTCAAATTTTCTTGAGTAATGAGCTTACAAATAATACTGAAATACGGATATTCTTCCTCTTCTTCTCCCATATAATACCATAAAAAGTCCCACCCTTTTTTATCATCCGGATGCTCTAGAATGTAATATTTTACGACAATTTCAAATAAATCCAAGTAGTCTAAATAGTTGTAATTCGAGTCATCTGTGGTATCCAATAAAAATTTGATATTATTATCAGATGAAATTTTTCGAATTGCAGAAAGTATTCGCATATACCAGTAATTATTAAGTTCCAGTCCGGGCCTTTTCGATATATCCCCATTATGGTTTAATGCTTTTTCCCAGTTAGCGGAATTGACAATTGTACTTGCAAGCAATTCCTTTTGTTCTCTAGATAATTGATTAAACAATTTATCTGCTTTTAACTCTTCTTTTGACACAGGTAGATCATTGATGTCAAAAATAGGAGCTGGAGTAGGTTTAAATTTATTTGAATTATCAGAACAGGAAATAACAATCCCGTTAGTCATGATGCTAAATAAGGCAATAACTATATATTGTGTTTTTTTCATAGCATGAGAACTTTTTCTGTAGTTTCAGTTGAGTGTACACTTTTTCATATTAAAAAACAGCTTCGCTGACTTCATTAAGCTATCATCAGTGTCATAAGCGTGTTGCGTGGCAGTCGTACCGTCATTATGGTTACTTGAAGCAATCGACCATTTCGTTCATCATAGACATAGTCGTGATGAGCAGGGTCATGGGATCATCCTCGATCTTTTGCCCTGCCACACGGAAGCTTTTCATGCTTACCAAGCGACCAGCCTGATCATAAGAGTAGACGACCGGTTGCGCAGCCGTTCCCTATTTTGCTAATCTATAAGAAACAAAGGATTAGTCAAATCAATAAAATAATATTGATGTTATAAAATTATCCATATATATCAAGCAGCGACAAAAATGATCTTATCGCTGCTTATTAGATAATAATCAATAAATTCTATGAAGGTAAGCTAATATGGCGACTGAAGGCTAGTTTATTTAATTGAACCCGCGCGTTCTAATAATAAAAAAAACTGTATTACATCTGATTAACATATACACCGATAAAATTTACTAAGCAGAAAGCCTTGTGATCTCATCTCAATTAAGTCGAGTCAATATATAATGTAATCCGACATAGAAACGCTATTAATTTTGAAATTACTGATGAATTATCTGTTTTGAAGGGCCGTCATTGCGGGAAGAAGATTCATTCCATGAATAGCTAAAATATTCATTTTTATTACTATATTCTCCCTTGTATGAAGTAGTCATATCGGCATGATCATTTCGAAGAATATTAACTATAGATATTCCTTTTTTGCGCAAATCTTCAGGCAAATATTTATTTTGCACTTTTACAATAAAAGACGTCTCAAATAAAAAAAATAGAATTAATGTAGGAAGTATATATAATACTGTAGGGATATACTGATTCGTTTCAGGGAATAAGACATATATGATAGTGCTTCCCAAAAATGCGCAAAAAACCCACAATTCCTTAAGAGAAATCCATGAAGCATATTTGGGATATGTATAAGCAATTATATCATCTTTTTCTTGGACGTTTATTAGATACTCTCCATATGAATCAAGGGAATTGGTTCTCTCTATTGAAATAATATCTTTTGCATTTTTAAGCTTATTCTGGCAATGTAAAATTTGCAAAAACCATAGAATGTTCCAATAATCCGTATTTGCAGTTTTTTTGAGAATCCATGCAAACAATATATAGAAGGCCATAAAACTAATAAATATAGGAATAAGAACTTTATATAGAGTGATGTTATGACTGATTTCTGGAACTGATAAACCTAAGAACATACTTGCTGAAGCTAGAGTAGATACCTTAATTAAGTAAGATTTTTTCATATATTTAGTTGTTATTATAAAAAATGCTTTATCGTGATAAATATTTTTAATGATGTAATCAATTGATATAGGTGTATATTGATCGGTTAGTCTTTTTAAAATAAATTGTATATGTTATAATTTTAAAATCTACTTTTTTTCGATAGTTATTGTGAATAACGCTTCATTTAAAGTGGGTCTTGCCTGTTAAATAATGGATTTTTAGTTTTCACTCTTTCCATAATTTTTTGTCCATATTTAAATTTTGTCAAATTTTCTTGAGTAATGAGATTGCAAATATCGGTGAAATATCGATATTCTTCCTCTTCCATTCCCATATAAAACCATAAAAAGTCCCATCCATTTTTATCATCCGGATGCTGTAGAATGTAATAATTTACGACAATTTTAAATAAATCCAAGTAGTCTAGATAGTTGTAATTCGTGTCACCTATGGTATCCAATAAAAATTTAATATTATTATCAGATGAGATTTTCCGAATTGCAGCAAGGATTCGCATATACCAGTAATAATTATGTTCCAGTACAGGACCTTTTAATGAATCCTCATCAGGGGTTAATGATTTTTCTCGGTTTTTTAATGAGTCCTCATAATGGATTAATGCTTTTTTCCAGTTAGCAGAATTAACAATTGTACTTGCAAGTAATTCCTTTTGTTCTCTAGATAATTGATTAAACAATTTCTTTGCTTTTAACCCTGATTTGGACACTGGTAGATCATTGATGTCAAAACATTTAACTAAAGTAGGTTTAAATTTATTTGAATTATCAGAACAGGAGATAACGATCCCGCTAGTCATGATGCTAAATAAGGCAATAACTATATATTGTGTTTTTTTCATAGCATGAGAATTTTTTCTGTAGTTTTAGATGAGTATACACGTTTTCATATTAAAATAAACAGCTTCGCTGACTTCATTAAGCTATCATCAGTGTCATAAGAGTGTTGCGTGGAAGCCGTACCGTCATTATGGTTCACTTGAAGCAATCGACCGCTTAGCTCATCATAGACATAGGTCACGATGAGCAGGGTCATGGAATCATCCTCGATCTTTTGCCCTGCCACACGGAAGCTTTTCATGCTTACCAAGCGACCTGCCTGATCATAAGCGTAGACGACCGGTTTCGCAGCCGTTCCCCATTCTGCGACTCTATAAGAAACAAAGGATTAGTCAAATCAATAAAATGATATTGATGTTATAAAATTATCCATATATATCAAGCAGCGACAAGAATGATCTTATCGCTGCTTATCGAATAATAATCAATAAATTCTATGAAGGTAAGCTAATATGGCGACTGAAGGCTAGCTTATTTAATTGAGCCCACGCGTTATTATTGTTTTTCTTTCGGGTTTCGTGTTATAACGCATTCTCGAAGTTCTTCGGGGCTGAGCCCTGAGATGTTTTTTATCTTAGGGTCAGCGCCATGTTTCAATAGTAACTCATATATTCTACCATCGACATGACGTGCTGCATAATGTAAGGCTGTTTCGTCTTCTACAGAACCTTCAGGATGTATTTTATTTTTTTTATTTTTTTTGTTCACATCTGCACCCAAATTGATCAAAGCTTTAGCATACTCAATGTCGTTTGCTTTAGCGGCGACCATGAGTGGAGTGTCTTGAATGTAGTACACTACGCCAGGAAACGCGAATGTCATGCAATCAATATTTCCTGTTTCAAGAATTCCTGTTGAGGAAATAAAAAGAGCTTGTTGATATATATTATTAGAAAGACCGTTTAGATCTGCAGGAAAGATCAGATGACTTCTGTTAGCAATAACATCCCTTGGTTCTATCGGTTTTTTAATTGCACAACATGAGCAAGTCATCGTTAATCCAAATAAGCTTAATAATATGTATTTTGTATTTTTTATTTTTCTGTAAATGTTACTTTAATGGTTGGATTTTTTTTGAGATGTTCTTTTACACAGCAAACAAATAGATAATTCCTCAGCCTTATAGAAGGAATCCTGATCATCAAAAGTATGGATATAAGGTATTAAGAGTCTATTTACTGCCTTGATGGGGTATGATGTTATCCTCGATCTTTTGCCCTGCCACACGGAAGCTTTTCATGCTTACCAAGCGACCTTCCTGATCATAAGCGTAGACGACCGGTTGCGCAGCCGTTCCCAATTCTGCGACTCTATAAGAAACAAAGGATTAGTCAAATCAATAAAATGATATTGATGTTATAAAATTATCCATATATATCAAGCAGTGACAAAAATGATCTTATCGCTGCTTATCAAATAATAATCAATAAATTCTATGAAGGTAAGCTAATATGGCGACTGAAGGCTAGTTTATTTAATTGAACCCGCGCGTTTTGATAATATAAAAAACTGTATTACATCTGATTAATATATAGACCGATAAAATTTATTAAGCAAAAAGCCTTGTGACCCCTTCTCAATTAAATCGAGTCAATATATGATGTAATCCGACATAGAAACGCAATTAATTTTGAAATTACTGATGAATTATCTGTTTTGAAGGGCCGTCATTGCGGGAAGAAGATTCATTCCATGAACAGCTAAAATATTCATTTTGCTTACTATATTCACCCCTGTATAAAGTAGTCATATCGGCATGATCATTTCGAATGATATTAACTATAGATATTCCCTTTTGGCGTAAATATTTAGGCAAATATTTATTTTGCACTTTTCTAATAAAAGATGTCTCAAATAAAATAAATAGGATTAATGTAGGAACGATATATAATGTTTTAGGGATATATTGATTTATCTCAGGGAATAAGTTATATATAATAACGCCTCCCAAAAATGTGCAAAAAATCCACAATTCTTTAAGAGAAATCCATGAAGCATATTTGGGATATGTATAAGCAATTATATCATCTTCTTTTTGGACGGTTATTAGATACTCTCCATATGAATCAAGGGAATTTGTTCTCTCTATTGAAATAATATCTTTAGCATTTTTAAGTTTATTCTGGCAATGTAAAATTTGCAAAAACCATACAATGTTCCAATAATCCGTATTTGCAGTTTTTTTGAAAACCCATAAAAGACATATATAGGGACCCATAAAGCCAATAAGTAAAGGCATAAGAACATCATATAGATTTATATTATGACTAATAAATGGAGTTAAGGAATCAAATGACATGACTGCTGAAAATAGAGCAGATACCTTAATTATGTTAGATTTTTTCATATATTTAGTTGATATTATAAAACATGCTTTATTGTGATAAATATTTTTAATGATTCGATCAATTGATATAGGTGTATATTGATCGGTTAGTCTTTTTAAAATAAATTGTATATGTTATAATTTTATAATCTACTTTTTTCGATAGTTATTGTGAATAACGATTCATTTAAAGTGGGTCTTGCTTGTTAAATAATGGATTTTTAGTTTTCACTCTTTCCATAATTTTTTGCCCATATTTAAATTTTGTCAAATTTTCTTGAGTAATGAGCTTACAAATATTACTGAAATATGTGTATTCTTCCTCTTCTTCTCCCATATAATACCATAAAAAGTCCCATCCATTTTTATCATCCGGATGCTGTAGAATGTAATATTTTACGACAATTTTAAATAAATTCAAGTATTCCAAATAGATACTATCCGCGCCATCTGTGGTATCCAATAAAAATTTAATATTATTATCAGATGAAATTTTTCGAATTGCAGAAAGTATTCGCATATACCAGTAATTATTAAGTTCCAGTCCGGGCCTTTTCAATATATCCCCATTATGGTTTAATGCTTTTTCCCAGTTAGCAGAATTGACAATTGTACTTGCGAGCAATTCCTTTTGTTCTCTAGATAATTGATTAAACAATTTCTTTGCTTTTAACTCTGATTTTGACACAGGTAGATCATTGATGTCAAAAATAGGAGCTGGAGTAGATTTAAATTTATTTGAATTATCAGAACAGGAGATAACGATCCCGCTAGTCATGATGCTAAATAAGGCAATAACTATATATTGTGTTTTTTTCATAGCATGAGAATTTTTTCTGTAGTTTTAGATGAGTGTACACGTTTTCATATTAAAATAAACAGCTTCGCTGACTTCATTAAGCTATCATCAGTGTCATAAGAGTGTTGCGTGGTAGCCGTACCGTCATTATGGTTTACTTGAAGCAATCGACCGCTTAGCTCATCATAGACATAGGTCATGATGAGCAGGATCATGGTATTGCCCTTAATCTTGTTCCTTGTTTGATCATGAGCCTAGACGACCGGTTGTGTAGCCGTTTCCCATTCTGCGACTCTATAAGAAACAAAGGATTAGTCAAATCAATGAATTTAATTATTTAACTTTACAATAAAAATAGATAATTGGTAAGTTGAGTGTTTTTGTAATCAACTGATTAAGGATAAATCCTATGATGACTTTATGATCAATTTTTAATATTAATTTTAGAAGATTTTATTCACATTCTTAAGTTGTGTATGGTATATTACCAATATTAATCATTATTATTAATTGTCTCCATTGTGCTTATTTTATCAAAAATCAAATTGAATCTATTTCTTTCTTTTTCGATATTCCCACTGTATTGCAGCACTTTATCATAATTGTTATATCTTATTCCAATATAATTAGGGCTCACTGGTGCGCTTAAATCGTTAGGGTGATAGAACGTAGGTACATAATTAGAATACTCTTTAATATCTTTTAAAAGGTTTTTAACGGATCTTTCATCTACAAAACCTAATTCATTGATCATATCCGGCGGTGGACCTAATTTGTAATAAGTGGAATATGAATATTCAAACAGTAACGGATTATCCTGTGATCTACTTAATACATATAACCGTTTATCGTTTTCCATCCAAACTTGATCAACTTTTTTAAAGTCTTTAATCATATCAACATTTTGACTGCAAGATGTCAGTGCAAAAATACAAATATATGTTATCCTTTTAATCATATTAATACTATTTACTAAAATAATTCTGTTTAATATTTTCAAATTATTTTGGGGTTTAATGAAAAATCCTAGTCTTCTTCCGTAGAGCAATCAGCATAAATTTCAAGAAAGCAATCTGCCTTTGCCATTGATTTTAACATGCTAGGATTAATTAAAAATCCATTGCCATCTCCTCCTTCTATGGCAATGTGAATAAACTTACAACCGACTTTTATTTCTGATGCTATTTTGATAGCATCATCTAAAGCATCGAAAACTATTTTTTCATTTGAATGCTCAACATCATAGTCTTTAATCCAGATGTCAAATTTCGGATGTCCTATCGATTCTAATTCACTATGAGGTTGTTCTTTTACGTTTTCCACGCGTAAAATTAAATTATTTATACTTGGTATAATCATGTTTAATTGAATTCTATTTTAATTGTATGTTGATATTAAATTTTTGCCATTACATTACTATATTGTACCTTTGATGACGACCTGCTATCCCTATTCTTTATGGCTTTCAATTGCTCCATTGATTGCCAATGCTCATTCAACAACTAGGGCTCTTTTTGCTGTAAAATTTGCACATTTAGTTATCATTCTTTAAATAGTATAGCCTTTGGTGTCCTATCTGGAAGTGTCCGTAGTCTCTGCGGGTCAGTTCATGGGGTTATTCTTGGCCTTTTGCTTTATCGCGCGGAATCTTTTCATCTTTACCAAGTGATATGCCTAATCATAAGAGTAAAGCAAATATAATTATGATCCTTTTGCTGCACAAAAATCTCTTTTAGCCTATTTCTAAACCGAAAGGGGAAAATAATAAAACATTTTTAAAAAATTACTCTAATGATAATAGTTGCTTAGACCCTTCACGTGTGTAATCTGGAACAAAACGTTTTTGCGGTTCCTTGATCACGGTGATTTCACCTGTTTGACCTGAGACATAATAGCCTACTAGCATGCACTCTCTCTTAAAATATATATATTTTGGAAAAAAATAATTCCCTCCTTTCGTCACATAGCAAATTCTAGGTGGTAAAAATAATTTAAATGGGGCATTAGGATTATCTGTTATATATTTTTCCATAATCAGTGCTGCTTGTTTTGCTGAAATGGGAGAGGCTTTACTGATATCCATGGCGGCTTCCAATCCAACGATTCTATTTGGATCTGATTTACTTTTCATATTACAGCTCATCCCTAATAAGGATATTGAAGCGTATATAATAATTTTTTTAATCATATTTATTCATCAAATGTTGTTTTTTCTAATTTCATATGAAGCATTATATTCTTACCGTATTCATGGAACAAAGATTTTAACATATTAGTATCGAATAGTAATGCTTCAGATTATTTTGTTAACCAACCAACTAACCCAATTACCTATATCAACATAGAGATTAGCTCCTTCCTGTCCGGTAATAGGATTACGGTTGATCCAACGTCCGTCTTGGGTGTTGTAGTAGCGGTAATTGTAGTAAATGAGGCCCGTTTCATCATCGGCGTATTCGCAGGAATGCCTAAATGGATTCTCTCTTGCCAAATCTCCCTGCATCTTGATGACCTTATCATAAGAATCATAAGAGTGCTGCGTGAAAGCCGTACCGTCATTATGGTTCACTTGAAGCAATCGACCGCTTAGCTCATCATAGACATAGGTCGTGATGAGCGGGGTGCCACTATCATTGACTTGTCGTGCCTGAGTTTTGGAAATTAAGCGGTTCATGGTGTCGTAGCCGTAGAGTTCTTGGTGCAAGTCGGGATAAGTTTTGCTAAGAAGAAGACCTGTGGCCTCATCGTAGCTCCAAAGAGTCTCATCACCGTCTTGACGGGTCATGGGGTCATCCTCGATCTTTTGCCCTGCCACACGGAAGCTTTTCATGCTTACCAAGCGACCTTCCTGATCATAAGCGTAGACGACCGGTTGCGCAGCCGTTCCCCATTCTGCGACTCTATAAGAAACAAAGGATTAGTCAAATCAATAAAATAATATTGATGTTATAAAATTATCCATATATATCAAGCAGCGACAAGAATGATCTTGTCGCTGCCTATCAAATAATAATCAATCAATCAATAAATTATTATTGCTGTCTATTTTTTATGATAATAACCTAACAGATTCAATTCGGAATCGAATAAAAAATAGAAAGTCTCCATTCCTTCGAAAGATCCAAATGAGCTGTTAGCTTGCTCCCATCTAGGTTGTGTTGGGAGGGTATCTACATACGCAATATCTGATTTATTATATTTTTTATTAAACCATTTAACTTCATTAAAATCTATATCATTAACATCAATTTTACTACTTTTCTTTAACATGTTGATGTAATCATCGTCCGGTAGCCAATTGCGATTTCGTGAGTACTGTTGATTTAAAATATGAAGTTCACTGAGGTTTTTAGGTTCTTTGCTTAAAACATCCTCCATAGCTGAATTGGTTAAATGGTATGGTCCGTATATAAAGAATGAAAGCCAAATATATACAGGAATCAGTGCCCATGCAAAAAACCACAGTATAAAAAGAAGAGGAAATAATAGAATTAAAAACCACTTTAGTATTTTTTTAATTTTTATTTTTGTATTGTTTTTCATATTTGCTTTATTGAGTTTTTTCTGCAGCCATTTTCCAAAATTGTCCTGATATCACTTTGACCACTTTACCATCTTTTTCTCATCATCTACATAAACGGCACTATGATCATGAAGGAAGTATTCTGTATGGTTATGAGCGCTCACATTTTCCGGTGTATTGGGATGAGGGTTTTCAGGTCCATTTTCTCCTAAGGCTACATCACATTTACCTCCATTGTCTTTGTATAATTTAGCAACCTTATTAAAACTATCTTTTGATTTTTTTAAATCAACATTATAGCCATGAATCCAAATTAGAATGCAACCACATTTTGGATAATCACCAATTTCACCTTCATAATCGTTAGATGTAACTGCTTGACTATTTGAGTTAGAGGCGTTGTTATTTCGTGCGGTAATCAATGTGTAGGGATAAGAGCTATAATCATGAGGCTCTGGTGGTAATTCCTTGTTTTTAGGCTTTCTTGGTGGTACTCGAAAGCCATATAACCCCAACTCGTCCCTCAACCAACTAACCCTATTGCCCACATAAGCATAGAGATTAAGTCCCCCTTGTTCGTCAATCGGGTCACGGTTGATCCAATGTCCGTCTTGGGTGCTATAGTAGCGGTAATTGTAGTAAATGAGCCCCGTTTCATCATCGGCGTATTGGCAGGAATGCCTAAATGGATTCTCTCTTGCCAAATCTCCCTGCATCTTGATGACCTTATCATAAGAATCATAAGAGTACTGTGTGAAAGCCGTACCGTCATTATGGTTCACTTGAAGCAATCGACCGCTTAGCTCATCATAGACATAGGTCGTGATGAGCGGGGTGCCACTATCATTGACTTGTCGTGCCTGAGTTTTGGAAATTAAGCGGTTCATGGTGTCGTAGCCGTAGAGTTCTTGGTGCAAGTCGGGATAAGTTTTGCTAAGAAGAAGACCTGTGGCCTCATCGTAGCTCCAAAGAGTCTCATCACCGTCTTGACGGGTCATGGGGTCATCCTCGATCTTTTGCCCTGCCACACGGAAGCTTTTCATGCTGACCAAGCGACCGGCCTGATCATAAGCGTAGACGACCGGTTGCACAGCCGTTCCCCATTCTGCGACTCTATAAGAAACAAAGGATTAGTCAAATCAATAAAATAATATTGATGTTATAAAAATACCCCAATCATTCGATAATTCGATGTATCAATGGTAAGATATTATCGAATACTTCGGTAGTTTTATTCATGTAGAATTTTGATTCTTTCGTAAGCTTTTCGGGGAAACCTGATTCTTTTTGTGCAGTTAAGCAATTATATTTCAAGCTATACAATTGAAAATTTCCCCTAGTACCCATTATGCTCTGGATACTAGGGGGGATTATTTAATATTCAAATTTTAAATATATTTTGATTAATAATTATCTAATTAGAAAAACAAAATAATTATATAACATAATCATTCCTAAAATTAGTGTTAAATAGTAATATTTGTGAGCTATGCTAATACTAAAATATGTATCTTGATAATAATGGGGGGTAACAATTTTCGAAAGAAAGCTAAACGTGTTTACAGGAGTCAATCCTGCTAATACAGCAGCTACAGGCATTGTCATATATAATTGCATCATAATGTAATTTTCTATAATATCTATATTGAAAAAATTAATGATTAATAAAAATAACATAATTGATAAAATTAATATTAATACGAAAAATCTCCGCTTTGTTTTTGCGAAAAACCCGTATTTGTTTGTCATATATTTAATTATTTCTGAGTTTTTTTCTAAATTTTCAATAAATGTTAATTGTGGGTAAAAAGCATTAATAAAATAAATACTGAAAGATAATATGATTACAAGAAGCGAAAACAAACCCACTGACATTGCCTGTGATTTAGGTTCACTGATTGATATACAAAATATCAAAAACAACAGTAAATAGATCAATGTTTTTGCTATATTAAATTTTTCATTGTAAATATTAACTAGACAAAGATCATTTCGTGTTTTGCTTATTTTAGGGATAACCAGCTCTTTATTAAAAAAACCAAATATTTTATCAATGTTTTTTACATCATCATTCACGGTTTTTCCTGGGTATACCTTCACAATTTCTCCATCTTCAAATATCACTTTGATAGGGAAAATATCGCAATTTCTTATAATCATATTTGTATTTTTTATCTAGGCCATGTTGCTTCAGCACCAACACCAACATTAATATTATTTCTACCGAAACTACGTTGATACAAATAAGAAGGTTCTCCTTTCACTCATTTAATGTCAAGGTAATATTTTTTTGTTGCTTTATCACATTTGCATATGATTGAAACCTTTATTGGCTCTCCGATATAATCGGTGATGAAGTCCATAAGTAGTGATTTATTTATCAAGTTAAATTCACAAAAATACAGAAGCCCCATAAATAAGTTGAGCATGGAGGAACGTATTCTTACTATGCCCGTAATTTTTAATCGCATTTTTAGAACAAACAAATCATCCGCACTTCTCAATGCAAATGTTGGCATGTAGATCATTTTCCTATAAAAACTTCATGTTTCCCTCAATGTAAGCATGATGGGTTCAGTTTTGTGATCATTATTTCAGACAGGCTTTATACTATTCAAGCGGACAAACTCGCGTGCTGAAAATTAAATTCAGACGATATAGTTGTTTGAACAGTAATAATTTATTTCGATAGCCTTTTGAAGGATTAGAAGATAAAAAACGAAATTGTCAAAACTTCAGAACTATGATTGCTCGACAAGTTTCTTTAGGTGTTTCCCATAAGGATGCAGTAAAGCTATTGCTTGATAAAGAGTTTTTTGTGTAGAGCATACTTAAGGAATGACTCTTAAAAAAGCGTCGGGTACATTTTGACCGTTTCTACAACGTTTTCACGTTATTCTATCATAGATATCCACCACATGTAACAGGCGAACGCTGTAAAAAGCAGGTTACCTATTAGATAAAAGATCAAGGTTAGAAAAAATCTGACCGGCTGTTTTCTTCTTTCAAAAGTAGTTCCTAATGTATTACCTAGCCTAAGCTCTCCTTTTCTCAAGCCTTTGATTGTCATCAACCAGGTCGCTATGGCGCAACTAGTGACAAAAATGGCACCTCCTAATGTGGTATGTCCACGGGAATCCAGCCAGAATACTAGACCAAATAGAATGAGGCATGACAATATTACTGAGCAAATAATTACCGAATTGTGTTTTTTCATTTTTTTCTTAAAGAAAGTGAACTAAATAGTTAAATGAGTCAGACGCAGATACATAAGCTTGAAGTCGCGTCACTATAACAAAGGAGGAATTAACATTAAAGTTTCACGCCGCATTAGATGTAATAGCCCATGTCCTATTGCCGTTGACCTAAATGCCTATCCCCAGCCTTGCACCCCCTCTAATTTCAACGGAAATGGTCCCATCAAAGCCACTTTCGTCACATGAGTTATCGTCATTCCCAAAGTTAGCAGAAATACTACCGTCAGATCCGGTTAAAAAAGGTTCTTTGCAAAATGACTCTTATTATTGACTATGAAATCATTATCTACCTAGGTTAAGCCCTCTCCTTGGAATAGTAATGATAGGCCAATTAGTATCAGGCTCCTCCAATGTAATATAACAGTCATGTTTTACTACTTTTAGATTTTTCCACGGAATAACATTCGCGTCTTCGATTTCCTCCTCATAGGTCCAGTTGTTGTAGGAGATACGAAGATGCTTTACTGAAAAGGTACCACCAATCAAAAAATTACGGACGTATGCAGCTAAGCCGATGAAAGGGATGTATTCGAGGTGATCGATGGTCCCATCGCTCAGAGTAATCTGGATTCTGTCCAAATGATATTCTTCCTTACTCCAAGCGTTTACCAGTAGGCAAAAGAGAACTTGTACACAGTATAGGAGCGGTATAACTAAAATAATTATTCTAATGTATCGAGTCTTCATAAGTATTCTTGTAAATTAACGGCAAAAACGTGATAACCGGATTTCTGTAATCTTGTGCTTATTCTTAGCCCATTGATCTTTACCTAAGCTATCAAGAATTGTCCGTTTGAGCTCTTTGTAAACATTTAATGCGACATTGTCGACTTTTATTTCAGCTTTAGTTTCTTGCCCCTAGCGTTGCTATTGGGCGTCAATACATGTTCTATTTTTTCTGTAACCTTAAGGACTAAATTATCCCACTACCCATGTTCTAGCGTATTTCGCTGATCATCGGTTTGATGCAGGATCATGCTATGTGCATTGATTGTGAGCAAATTATGCATGGCAATGCTAAGCAGAGCCATTGTCGTGTTGTTTTGATTATCTCACCAACGATGAATAAGAAAAATCCCCCAATTATTTGATATGGAAATGATTGGGGTATAGGATCTATTTGAGATTAATATTTTTTCTTATACAAATTTTTTCAATCGCAAAGTAATTCATTTGAAGAGGTCATGGGGGATTATCTATTTTTCCAAGAATGAGTTCTTCGACTGAAAGATGTTTTACGCATTTTTTAACATCCTCTAAGGAGTTTTCGCAGTCCAATTTACTTCCAAGACGCCGCGTTTCTTGTCCTATTTAGGATAATTGTTGTGTTTTGAAGTTATTAAGTTTGCCGTAATGTAGCGGTAGTATATCAAGCAGCGACAAGAATGATCTTATCGCTGCTTATCAAATAATAATCAATAAATTATTATTGCTGTCTATTTTTTATGATAATAACCTAACAGATTCAATTCGGAATCGAATAAAAAATAAAAAGTCTCCATTCCTTCGAAAGGTCCATTTATCGAACCTTTAGCTTGCGCCCATCTACTACGTACTGTAAATGTGTCCACATATTTAACATCGGATTTATTATATTTTTTATTAAACCATGCAACTTTATTAAAATCTACATTCAATAATTCAACTTTACTACTTTCATTTAAACTATTGATAACATCGTCGTCAGGGGTCCAATTACTATTACTCTCTGAATGCCGACTCGTTAAAATGCGTAGCTCCCTAAGATTTTTAGGCTGTTTCCTAACAATATCCTCCATATCTGAAGTAGATAAATAATATGATCCGTATATAAAGAATGAAAGCCAAATATATACAGGAGTCAGTGCCCATGCAAAAAACCACAGTATAAAAAGAAGAGGAAATAATAGAATTAAAAACCACTTTAGTATTTTTTTAATTTTTATTTTTGTATTATTTTTCATATTTTGCTTTGTTGAGTTTTTTTCGTAACCATTTTCAGAATTTACCTAATGTATTCTCATTATCAATATTATAAATGGGTACTGTTGTCATCACTAAAGCCTTATC
Source organism: Akkermansiaceae bacterium UBA7331 (assembly GCA_002471255.1). Classification (GTDB taxonomy): domain Bacteria; phylum Verrucomicrobiota; class Verrucomicrobiia; order Verrucomicrobiales; family Akkermansiaceae; genus Akkermansia. The sequence goes on from DKPP01000002.1 coordinate 325,291, forward strand.
TGTCGGCAAAAGTGATCACATTTTTGGTATAACGAGATGGAATTCCTCAGCTTAATTTTCTTCTATGGCTACATTAAACTGAGGTCCATTATATGCACGCTCTAAGATATTATCTTCTCGACTATGAGTAACGTGAGTTTTTTAGCATCATTAGTCGGTTGAGAAAAATTTTGTAATTTTTGTCATGCGAAAGAAGAGTAAATGGGACAGGTGCCTCTTCGTTTATTGGGATATTTGACGTACGCCCTCGTATAAAACGATCGCAATGGCTGTAGAGAGGTTTAGGCTGCGTGCGCCTTCTCCGGGCATAGGGATCGTCAATGATTGGTCGCGATTTGATTCCAATAAAGATTCCGGTAAGCCTTTTGATTCGGGGCCAAAGACGAGATAATCGCCTTCTTTAAATTCAATATCCCAGTGAGGGGTATCAACCTTGGTTGATAAATACCAGAATCTGGCATCGGGGCCTGCCGCCTTTTGTAGTTCTTCTAAACTTTCCCATACGTTTAAATCCACTTGAGACCAATAGTCCAAGCCGGTGCGGCGTATGTGTTTTTCCTCAAGACTAAAGCCTAAGGGTTTGATTAAATGTAGTCGTGATCCGGTGGAAAGCACCAATCTGCCGGCGGCTCCCGTGTTATGTGGGATTTCCGGATGATACATGACGACATTGAAGCGTGGCTGAGAACTCATGGGGCATATTGTTACGAAATTTATTGTCCTGTGCAAGTGAGACTTGTTTCTATATCAAAAATAAGATAGCTTGCTCGCCATGAGGGATATTGTCTATTTTGACTTGGAGACTCGTCATTCTGCCGCAGAAGTGGGAGGCTGGCATAATTTGGAAGCCATGCGCATGTCCGTAGGCGTGACGTATTCTTCCGCCCTCAACGAATATAAAATTTATACGGAAGAAACCGTAGATCAACTTATTGATCAACTTAGTAAGGCTGATTTGGTAGTTGGGTATAATCATTTGCATTTCGATTATGGGGTTTTGCAGCGCTATACCATGTGGAATATGGCTGATATGACTCATAATCTCGATATGTGTCGTGATGTAGAAATGAGAGGGGGGATTCGCTTGAAATTAGATTCCTTAGCTGCATCATCCATCGGTTCCACTAAAACCGCCGTAGGTACGCAGGCGTTAAAGTGGTGGGCTGAGTATGTGAAAACGAATAATCCGGATGTTTTGATGGAAATTGCCCGTTATTGCTGTTTTGACGTTAAAGTGACCCGTGATGTTTATCTTTATGGTGTAGAAAATCAGTTTGTCAAATTTATCAACAAGCAAGGCGAATTGGTTGAATTACCTGTTGATTGGCAGGCATAAAAAAATCGCTCTCCGTATGGAAAGCGATTAGAAGGTAAGTGATCTTATCGTCGATTGATTCGAGCAACTTCACGTTGGGCTTCTCGTAATTCGACTCTAGCTTTGAGATCGTAGCGTTGGTCACGATGTGTTTTACCTTTACCTACGCCTAGGGCTAGTTTGACTTTGCCATTTTTCCAGTAGAGCTTGAGGGCAACTAGAGTACAGCCTTTTTGAGCCTGTAGCTGCTCCAATTTGAAGATTTCCATTTTATGTAATAGCAATCTTCGTGATCTTTTAGGTAAATGTTGGAAAAAATCTCCGGCTGTTTCCCATGGTTGAATGTCGCAACCATATAGGAAAACCTGACCTCTTTCCACGCGTGCAAATGAGTCGGAGATGTTGACTTTACCGGCGCGGATCGATTTTACTTCAGTTCCTTTTAATTCGATACCGCATTCATAGGTTTGAGTAATCTCATAATCGCGACGAGCTTTTTTGTTCGTCGAAATTTCAGAACTGGTAGGTTTCTTTTTTTTCATGCGTTAAACGATGTGAAGGAAGAAAAAACGCACAAGCATCCCAATCGAGGCGCTTGTGCGTTACGAAAAATATTAGGATGATTACTTAGCGCACTCGTTGTTGCATTCGCCTGTGTACTTGATTTTTCCTTCGATAATCTCAAGTAAAGCAATGTTGGCGTTGCCCATGTGTGGTGTAGTTGGCACTAATGGGGATGCTCCATTATTTAATTGAGTGACACGGCGGGAAACCACGTTAACAAGGATTTGCGGTTCAATAATGATTTTTGATGCTTTTTCTACAAGTTCAGCTTTCATGGAAAATTTTCAGTGAGTGTTACTCGATTTGTTCGGAGAACTCTCTTAATGCCTTTTGTTATAAAAATCAAGTTTAGAATGCGGTCTAGCTTGAACATGACGTATCTTTTTATTGAATTGTGCCGGTATGATGAGCTTTCTGTCCTCGGTTGATAGTTCCGACCACTGACCGGGCTGCAAATCTCCTAGCTTTAATTTTCCTATGGCAGCACGCACTAATCTTAGTGTCGGGAAGCCTACGGCAGCAGTCATCTTACGCACTTGACGATTTTTTCCCTCGGTAAGAGTTAATTCTACCCATGTATCGGGAATGCTGGCTCTATATCTGATAGGAGGGTTACGGGGTGGTAAGGTAGGTGCCTCACTGAGTACCTCCGCCTGGCAGGGTAGTGTGCGATAATTTTGTATGGCGATGCCTCCACGACGTAAAGGGGCTAGATCTTGAGATTGGGGGGCTCCTTCGACTTGTACCCAATATGTTCTTGGATGCTCGTTTTTAGGATTCAATAATAAATCGACAATCAATTTTTCATCACTTAATAGCAACAGACCCTCGGAATCGGCGTCTAATCTGCCTATGGGGTAAACGTTTTTTGGTAGACCAAACTCTGCCAAAGTGCCATAGCGCGGGTGATCACCTGAAAATTGAGATAATATGCCAAATGGTTTATGGAATGCGATAATCATATGAACCGTAGTCGTTAGGTCATATCATGAGTGATGAGTAGAAACAAGCCATGACTTGACTTAATAGTGAAGTCTTGGCACAAAGATTTGCATGAAACGCTTGTTTTTGTCGGCAATCTTCGCTTTTTGTGTATTTGGCAGTATTATTGAGGCCGCTGCTCCTGCTTCGACTGTAAAATCAAAAATTGCACAGAAGATATGGCAAAATGAATGTGCCGGCTCCGTTCAAGGTCTTGTTTCATGGAATAAAGGTGAGGATTTTCCTTCCTTGGGCATTGGCCATTTCATTTGGTTTCCTGCCGGAGTGAAAGCGAATTTTGAAGAAAGCTTCCCCGAGTTTGTACGATTTGCAAAAAGAAAAGGTGTGAAGGTGCCCGCTTTTTTTGACGGCGCGGCTCCTTGGAAAACTAGAGCCGAGTGGGCAAAAGCTGATGTGAAGGGTGGTTTAGCTTCCCAAATGCGTGCATGGTTAGCCAACCATACGGAATTACAAGCTGATTTCATTATCGCACGGTCTCTCACCGCTTTAGAGCGAATAAAGAAACAATCCTCATCACCTCAAGAACTGGCTACTCGCTATTATGCTGTCGCTCAAACACCGAATGGCATGTATGCCCTGATCGATTACGTCAATTTTAAAGGCGAGGGGATTAATCCAAAAGAACGATATCAGGGTAAAGGCTGGGGATTGATGCAAGTATTGGAAGAGATGCGCTCGGCTAAACCGGGTGCGGCAGCAGCAAAGGAATTTTCAGAAGCATCTAAAAGAGTTTTATCTCGTCGAGTGCAATTAAGCCCGCCGTCCCGAGGAGAGTCTCGATGGCTAAAAGGGTGGCATAATCGATGCGATACTTATGCCAAACCAATTTAGTGTCGATATCATCCATTATTTTTTAGCCTTGGGCTTGCGAGGTTTGGGGAGTGGTGTGTTTGATTCTAGTAGGGGAATTACCTTGCTTAATAGAGCTGCATCTTCAACATCCAGCACGTAATGAGGCTTTGCACCATTGTAGGGGGTGTCTATATCCGCTTCGCTCAGTAGGGATTCTATACACGGTAACATTTTAACAAAGACTCGATTATCGCAAACGAGAATAATTGGTTTGTCATTGGCGTAAACACAATATTCGCCAAACATTTTTTTATAACGAAATACAAATGGTAACCTGTCTAACTGGTCCATGACGAACTCGATATAATCAATAGTGCTTCCCATAATTTTATTTTAGTATTGAGATGTTTGTATCAAAACACCGCTTCAAATGGCGGTGTTTTGATAATAGAAATATTATTTATTTGACTGTTCCTCCTTCATAGACGAACACTTCAAATGGTTTTAGTGTGAAAGTGATAGGTTTATCGATATCAATCGACTTACCGGAAAATCCTTCTAGTTCGCGTTGATCTTTGTAGGAATCCTTAAATGTAATCGAGCCTTTAATTTGTGCAGGAATATCAAGGATTTCTCGGAGGGTGGAGTTTAAGGATTTTTCTTGAGCGGATGAATTACGCAAGGCAAGAGTGGCTTTATCCTTATTCCAAGCTGCCCATCCGTAAACGCTACCTTCTTTTGTTTCTTTATTCCAAGGATTACCGCCTACCCAGTGAATGTCATCAAGCACGTCTTTGTTTCGCTCGATCCACTTAATTCCCTGAGCTAGCTCATCCCATAACTTACCGTTTTCGGCATTCATGAGGTCTCGGTCAACATAGAGTTCTTGTAACGAGGTGCCGCATGCAAATGCGCAACGTAATTCTTTTTTAACGTTTTCCGGATCCTTTGACATGCAGTTGGGTTCGCCGAACTTGGTCACCATGAGACCGTGTGTCATTAATGAGTTGATCGGCATGAGAGGAGAGCCTTCCGTGAATACTTCATGAACGAGTCTGTCACGGTATGTGATCCATTGATCGCGTTTATCTCCTTCACCAATGGCTCCCCAGTCATTTTCTTGTCTCCATACGGAATCTGCAAATTTGAACCAGAATGGAGATGCCCAAGTTCCTACCGTACAGTTGATAAATAAATCACCTCGCTTATCACGTAAACGATCGACTACTTTTAAAATACCCTCGGCGTCTTCTTCGTTAGCAGGTCCTTTGGCGTGAAAATGAGTGCTAATACCGTCAAATTTGAAATAACGCATATCATAATCATCAATCATTTGAGAACAACGACCTACGAATGCATCGAAATATTCCTTGTTGGATAATTGGAAGTTTCCGATCTGATTGTCAGGATGCTTTTGATTCCAATTATTCAAACGTTGTGCTTTTGATGAGCCATAGCCACCCACCGGTCCCAACCATGCACCTGTACCGGCTCCTTGTTTGCGGGCAAGGGAATCAATATTTTTGAACCCTTGTGGGAACATTTTGTGAAAATCCCATAAACTGTTGAACTCATCCCAACCATCGTCCCAAACAAATGCGTCGATTTTCGTGCCGCGTTTTTTAAAAAGCTCGTCATTCCAATCTTTTACTACGTCTAAGCATTGTTGCTCGGTCATGCGTTTTTCAGGATTGGTATCATTATTGCGATTAATATTTAGCTCATACCAAGAGTTATAATGAATAAATGGTCGATAAGGCATAGCCCTTTCACGCTCTATATAAGCGAGGAAGGAGCGACGTTCCTGCCCCGGAGCAAACAAGCCCAAGACGGAAGAAACTTTCCATGTTTCACCCGGTTTTAAGGTGGTTTTACGACTCCATGTACCTTGTACCAATTCTTCTTGATTTCCTTCTTTAACAATTTTATCGCTAGTTTTAACCGGAATACTAAAAGTGATAGCTCCTTTACTTGCTACGGGTTCGGTCTTAGTCTCTACCCAATATCGTAAAGTATAATTGCCTTTTTTCGGTACTTTAACGGTATAGGAGTTGTCTTTGTTGTTGTCGCCTGTTGATCCCGCATGAAAATCTTCGGATATGACTTTTCCTTTATTATCTAATAGCTGTACACCTACGATGTTGAGTTTGTTGTGTCCGCCATCACCACCCTGATATTGGAAGCTAACTTGGCAATTGCCTGTTTCTTCAATATTTACAGGACCCTGTGCAATCATTAATTGATCGCCATAGCTAGCGCTAAGATTCTGTGGGATGTCTTGTGCCAGCATCCATGAATCTTTTATCCATGAGTTTGCCGACCAATCCGTTAAAGCTTGGTTTGCTATCGTATTTAACCCCATAGGAGTTTCTAAGCCGGCAAAAGCAATTTTATTGGCAATGACGGAACCTCTGGTATTACCGATCACTTTAGGCTCTCCATTCTTCCCCGTGTAAAATAGGTAATTCATTGCCGTGATGTTATCCATAGCAAGAGGTTTCGTGCTACGAATGGCTAATTCTTGACGTAGGTAGTGTGAGTCATTTCTCAAAATGGCACGCCAATCGATGATTAATTCACCATTTAAGGCTTTAAACTGGCAGCTAATGATTTTACCGTCGGATCGTTCGGCTAAATTAAATGCTTTCGGCTTACCCTTTATATCGGTAATTTTAAGATTGCCGGCTTTAATCGAGGAAGATGATATTTTCTGTCCGTCCGCTAGTTGGAGTATGAACAAATTTTCAGATGGTGCTGCGATCTTGTTTTTTAGTGAGTTTAAGCCACAAAATTCAAGATGTCCTTTACTGTTGATTTGGAAAGCGGCGCTAAGTAAATCGTTTTTTAAAATAAAGCGTCCTTCTTTCTTCATATCGCTACTTTTAGCTTCACCCGGAGCATGTCCGGGGAATATGACTTTAGCTAATGTAGTAGAAGAAATGCCTAGGGTAGCAATGAGTACTAGTAGTTGCTTGCAAAACATAAAGTTAATTATCTCCTATTTCTTTATAAAGAAAATAGAAAAAGAAGGCATAAGGAGATTTGCATAAACAAAAAAACCATCCTTAATCGGATGGTTTATTTTTTGGTAGCCCCACCAGGACTCGAACCTAGAAATACTGAACCAAAATCAGGTGTGTTACCAATTACACTATGGGGCTACTTATTGCTTAAATGTTACTCTAAGACTTTTTTGTTTGTTTGGTAGCCCCACCAGGACTCGAACCTAGAAATACTGAACCAAAATCAGGTGTGTTACCAATTACACTATGGGGCTACTTGTGCTTCGAACGTTTTTTCGTTCGGTGCGGGGGGATTAAATCATGACTTCTTTATTTTTGCAAGGTAAAAATATCCGTTTTTATCACTTTTTTACATTTTTATCCCACTTCAGTGATTTTCTGGTTTGATAATCAGCTTGTTGATCTTTACCAATCTCACCAACGGAAAAATATGATGATTGCGGATGTGAGAATACAAGCGCACACACTGATGAAGCCGGTTTCATCATCCATGATTCCGTCAAGGTCATGCCGGTATATGCCGTGGTTTCCAAAAGTTCGAAAACAGTTTGTTTTTCTTGGTGATCGGGTTGGCTTGGGTATCCACAAGCGGGGCGTACGCCTTGTTCGTTAGGGATATCCCATATTTGTCTCAATTTTTCGTGTGCGACTTCGGCAAAGGCTTCGACCAGTCTATCAGCCAAGCTGGCAACGAGAAGAGCACGGTAAGAGTCATTGCGACCTTCCAATTCTTTTGCCCAAGCCTCGGCTCCTTGTATGCTGACTGTCACAGCCCCTACATAATCGGCAGATCCCTCAGGTGCGATGAAATCGGAAAGAGATAATCGGGCTTTTTCCTCTTTGTCTTCTTGTTGGCGTTGGGTTAATAATACGGCTTTGCTAGTTTGGCGTTTTTCATCATCCCATACGATAATATCATCTTCCTTTTTATTAGCAGGGAAGATGCCGATGACACCCCTGGCTTGGTATCGAGAATGTCTAAGGGCTTCGTCTAATATCTCTAAAGAGTCTTTGTAGAGTGATTCCGCAGCCTCAGCTTTATGCTCGTCTTTCGTAGTAAAGGTTTTTTTGCTATTGCTCCAAACACCATGTAAATCCCAAGCATGGAAAAACGGTGTCCAGTTAATGCGTGAGATCAATTCTTCAATCGATATGTAAAATCTCGGTTCACCATCTGAGCAACAACAGCACGTAGCGCCATTGGTACTACCTACGGCGATAGCCCCCAATCGTTTCGGTACGGGAGCTTGGTAAGGTGGCTCAGCCTGTTTCCAATGAAGTTGACGAGCTTCAGCAAGACTAAGAAGTTTTTTATCAGGCTTTTTGTTGTAATTATCACGTAATTCCTCTTGTTGGATTTTGTGGTTGGCCACGAAATCTTCCTTGTGCTGGCTAATGAGCTTATTTGCCACAGGTACGACTTGAGATGCATCTTCGGTATGGATAACCGGCCCTGCGTAGTGTGGCGCGATTTTAAGAGCTGTATGTAAAGCCGAGGTGGTAGCACCACCCACCATAAGAGGGATGGTAAATCCACGACGTTGCATTTCTGCTGCGACATGGGTCATTTCATCTAAGGATGGGGTGATAAGACCTGAAAGGGCGACTATATCGGCTTGATGTTCAATAGCGGCATCTAAAATGGTTTCGGCAGGAGTCATGACGCCCAAATCGATCACTTTAAATCCATTACAACCCAACACCACGCCTACGATATTTTTGCCGATATCGTGTACATCGCCTTTAACCGTAGCCAATACTGCCGTACCGGCTGCCGAAGCTGATTGTTTGCTAGCCTCGATATACGGAGTCAGCCACGCTACAGCCTGTTTCATCACGCGAGCACTTTTCACTACTTGCGGTAAAAACATTTTGCCTTCCCCGAACAACTTGCCTACCACTTTCATGCCATCCATGAGGGGGCCTTCGATCACTTCTAATGGAGATGCCGCTTCATTAAATGCTTCTTCGGTATCGGAAACGATGAATTCGGTAATGCCTTTAACCAAAGCATGCTCCAATCTCTTGCCTACCGGTTGATTGCGCCATTCCAAAACCGGCTTATTATCTTCCGCCGATTGTCCTTTGATGGTTTGCAATAGCTTTTCAGCATATTCGGTTAAGCGTTCAGTTGCCTCATCGTTCTTGTTAAATAAAACGTCTTCAATGAGAGTGAGTCGATCCGGAGCAATGTTATCATAGATTTCCAACATTCCGGCATTCACAATGCACATATCCAAACCTTCCTTTGTGGCATGGTAGAGGAAAGCGGAGTGCATGGCTTCACGCACAGGATTATTGCCTCTGAAAGCAAAAGATACATTTGATATACCGCCTGAAATGTGTACGTGTGGCAAGTTTTGGCGAATCCAACCGGTGGCCTTGAAAAAGTCTAGTGCATAATTGGCATGTTCGGCAATTCCGGTGCCTACGGTAAGGACGTTCGGATCAAAAATGATGTCTTCGGCAGGGAAGCCTACCTTATTAACTAAAATATCATAAGCTCGCTTGGCGATACGTACTCGGTCTTCGAAATTGGCTGCCTGACCTTTTTCATCAAAGCCCATGACGACTACCGCCGCACCATATCGTTTGACGAGTTTGGCTTTTTTAATGAATTCCTCTTCACCTTCTTTAAGGGAAATGGAGTTCACGATGCCTTTACCTTGCATGCATTGTAATCCAGCCTCGAGTACTTCCCATTTGGATGAATCAACCATGAAAGGCACTTTGGCAATGTCAGGTTCGGAAGATACCAAATTGAGGAATTGAACCATTGTCGGCACACCTTCGATCAGACCGTCATCGAAACAAAAGTCTAGAACAATCGCTCCGTTATCCACCTGTTGTCTGGCGATTTGTACAGCTTCTTCAAAATTGCCTTCGCGGATCAATCTTGCAAACTTAGGAGAACCCGCTACGTTGCATCGTTCACCGATGAATAGGGTGTTTTTATCGGCAGTGTGATTGTAAGCTTCATAGCCGGATAAACGAAGAATATGCGTCTGTTCCTGCTGTACCTTACGAGGTGCAAAGTTTTTGATAGCATCTGCTACAGCCCCGATATGTTCGGGAGTAGTGCCACAGCAACCGCCCACAATGTTTAGAAGTCCCAATTCGGCATATTGCTTCATGAGCTTTGCCATATCCTCGGGGCTTTGATCATAGCCTGTAGGGCTAAGTGGGTTTGGCAAACCTGCGTTTGGGTAGATCGATACGTAGCAATCTGCTAAGCGACCTAATTCTTCGGCAAATGGTAACATTAAGTCCGCACCAAGCGCACAGTTGATGCCTACGGCAAATGGCTTAGTATGGCGAATTGAGTTCCAAAAGGCTTCAATTGTTTGGCCGGAAAGGGTGCGTCCTGCTCGGTCTGTGATGGTCACCGAGATCATTACGGGAACTTTCGATTCCGGATGATTTTCGAAATATTCATCAATGGCAAAAAGAGCCGCTTTGGCATTAAGCGTGTCAAAAATGGTCTCTACCAAGAGTAAATCCGCACCGGCTTCCAATAGAGCTTTGACTTGGTGATGGTAAGCTCTTTTTAATTGTGAAAAGTTTACCGCACGGAAGCCCGGATCGTTTACATCGGGAGATAGCGAGCAAGTCACGGGCATTGGGCCGATAGAGCCGGCTACAAAACGTGGTTTGCCGTCCTGTGATTCAGCTTCATCACAAGCTTGGCGTGCTATTTTTACCGCCTCACGATTCATTTCGGCAATGAGTTTGTTGAGTTCATCACTTTCAACAACTTCTTCAAAGAAATCTTGGTTTTTTCGGGTGCCTTGAGGAGCATGTTTCCAAAAATAATCGTGCTGTCCGATACTTGTTGAACCGAAAGTACAAGTAGAGACAATATCAGCCTGACCAATAGATAAAAAGCGACGGTGGATATCTAATATCTTATCAGGTTGAGTGATGACCAAAATGTCATTATTGTTTTTTAAATCATTAGGAAACTGAGTCGTATCTGCAAAACGTTCGGCGCGATAATCGCTCTCTTCAAGCTTAAACTTTTGAAGATTCGTGCCCATAGCACCATCTAAAATAACGATGCGCGAGGAAAGTTGGGATTCTAAATAACAAGGTTTTTGATCTTGGGCCATCACGCGGCAGAATCTACCGCCCAGAGCATTAAGAAACAAGCCTAAATGGCGTCAAAATACAAGGATTTGGTGCCAATTAAAGACATGATGGAGAGAAAAGGTAATAAAGCCGATAAAATTCTATTTTTCGGCACTTGCGGGGGCAGGCGTAGCTAATGCTTTGAGGATGCCCTCCTTATTCTTTTCAAGAATTTCAGGGAGATGAAAAACGTTTTCAGGAATGATAGTCGGTTTTTCAATATCAGGTCCCGTCCATGCTAAAGCGATATGATTTGGGCTACCGCTTTCTTTATGTAATATAATGAGAAGGTAAGCTTTGCCTGCTTCTAAGTGAATAGGCTCAGATATTTGAGACGCTTGGCTAAACCATCCTTTATGGTATGTGAAACCACGAACAAAAGCGATGCAGCTCATATCCTTGTCAGAACTATTTTTACTGAGCCATAATTCAGAAGCATCATCCGATGCTAAATGGAATCGATAGTCACCTGTTTTTTCAGGGACTATTAATGTAGTAAAACGTTGACCAAATACTTTGGGTACAAATAAATTGGTAAAATCGATTTTCGAGACGATTTTGGCGTGTTGTGGACTTTTTTGATATTCTTCGTGACGAGTAAGATCGGCTACATCATTGCCGGCGATATTGAACCAAACTTCTTGTAAAACCCCTTGTTTTTGATCAAGAGGAGACTGTGTCGGTGATGGTTCTTCAGCCCAAGAACAGAAGATCATCGACACAAATGCCAAAATTACTGTAGAAAGTTTACTCATCGTTGTTAATACTTACGTATAAAACTCGCCATTTTTTCACAACTAATTGTCTTTTTTTTCAGAATTGTCATAAGGCTCGTTTTTCTCGCTATCTTCAGCCAGTTTTGCCTTTTTTTCATGACGATTCTGATTCCAAACCATCCATACCAATAAAAAAGCTAAAACGCCATAACCTGCAATTTTTCTTACGGTAAAATAGGAAGTTTCTTCTTTTTCTTCCGTCTTGGCAGGTTCTGACTTTGTCTCAGCCAAACCTTGAGTTGGTGTCATGGCAAAAAAGCAACAGGTCAAAATGTATATAGGACGTAGGAATGACATAAAGTTTACTGTGGTATGTAAGTGGCTAATAATTTTGCACAATAGGCAACGCAACGTTCGCAAGGGCGATTTGCATAATACGCTTCGGTACGTTCTCCTGGTAGAGCTGATTCGTTGTTTCGGCTCTCTTCGTTTAAGTCTAAGAGGTCTCTACAATAAATGGATCCAAACTCTGATTTAAATTGCTCGGCAACATCCCTTGTAAGCTGAAATATCTTTTCCTTTTCGGTTCTATCGGGTGTGGTGTTTCCATGATGGCAGCCAATAGCCATACTTAAACCACTCAATGCACCACAAATTTCGCGCATTCTACCAAATCCTGCTCCAAAAGGTGCGGAGATGAGTAGTGCTTGCTCCTCTGAAAGTCCGCAATGATGAGCGCCTGCTGCAAATACGGATTGAGCACAATTATAACCTTGGTGAAAGTAATCCAATGCTTGCACTTCAAGTAAATGCGAAACATTTGTTTCAGAATTATTCATCATCCGTAGTGGTGGCTGGGGCTTCCTTTGGAGATTTTTTATCCGTCAATTTCAGCATTAAAATATAAAGGACAGCCAAAATACCAACGGCAACAATTAGAGGGAGACTCTCTCCTTTAACTGTTTCAATGAGCTTTTCAGGGCTATCCAAAAGATCAGGATGTTGTTGGCCCACACGATGCCCGTACCATGCTAATACCCAGCACCAGATAAATGCGCCGATTGTGGTGATAATGGAAAAAATGGTGAAGTTCATTTTCACAATGCCGGCAGGAATGGAAATTAAATGTCGGATCACGGGAAGTAATCGAGCAAAAAAGACGCCTGACACTTCATATCGTTGCAGGAAGACTTCGGCCTTTTCCACTTTTTTAGGGGGCATGAAGAAATATTTACCCCATTTCATAACCATGGGGCGTCCAACGGCTCGTGCAACTAAATAGGTGATCGCTGAGCCTAACCATGAACCAAAAGTGCCTGATATGACCACGCCCCAAAAACTCATTTGCCCCTGAGCTGCTAAAATAGCGGCAGGTGGAATGACGACTTCACTAGGTACGGGGAAAATGGAACTTTCCATTGCCATCAGGATAATGACTCCTAGGTATTCCCATTCTTTTACCCAGGACATCCATGTTACTATTAAGTCGTGGAGCATAACGCAGTTTATATGGCATGAATTTTATTTGATGGAAAGTCTTTTATTGCGATTGCGTCATAGAATTTGTATCTTATGTGAGGAGAAAATTAGATAGGAAATCAATCATCACCTTATGAATATATATATCGTAGCCGGAGAAAAGAGTGGGGACATTCATGGTTCCTTAATGTTGAGGCATTTGACGGAAATGTTGCCTCAAGCTCGTATTCAAGGTTTGGGTGGTGAAAGTATGCATGCTTTGTGTCCTGAGATTGAGAATTGGGCTGATGAAGCCGCCGTTATCGGGTTCGTAGAAGTAATTAAAAAGTACGGTTGGTTTCGTAAACGCTTTTTGGAGCTTTTGTCTAAAATCGAAAAAGATCAGCCGGATTGCCTTATTCTAATAGATTATCCCGGTTTTAACTTGCGCATGGCAAATAAGGTGCGACAAGTTAGCCCTCATACGAAAATTATTTATTTCATTTCTCCTCAAGTTTGGGCATGGCATCGTGGTCGTATTCCTAAAATGGCACAGACCCTTGATTATATGATGTGCATTTTCCCCTTTGAGGCTCCTTTATTCCAAGATGCCGGTTTGCCTACGAAATTCGTAGGGCACCCATTGGTTGATGAAATCAAAGATTTAAAAATTCACTGTCAACGAGACGCTCAATTGATAGGACTTTTCCCCGGTAGCCGAAATAGGGAAATTGATCGACACTTCCCCGTATTATTAGAGGTGATCCGTGAGATGAGCAAGACCCAGTCAGATGTGAAATTTGAAACTGCCGCATCGAATCAAAAGCTTGCCGACAGAATGAAGGATATGGCGATTAAAGCTCGTATCCCACTTGAAGTAGTCAATATTACGATAGGTCGCTATCATGAATTGATGGATCGAGCCTGCGTCGGAGTTGTGGCGTCCGGCACTGCTACTATGGAGGCGGCACTACATGGCATGCCTTATATGTTGGTTTATAAAGTTCCTGCATTAACTTACCTGATGGCCAAAATGTTGGTGAAAATCCCACATATCGGTATGGTTAACATCTTGGCTCAAAGAGAGGTCGTCAAAGAATTGATTCAGAATGATTTTACTCCTGAGCAAGTAATAGCTGAGATCGAAAGACTAATGTGCCCGCTTGAAAGACAAAAATTAAGCGATGAGATGAAAGCCGCCGCTGATTTGCTAGGAGAAGGTGGCGCTGCCAAAGTAGCTGCCGAAACAATCGTAACGGTGCTACAAGGAGCTTAACTCATGCCTGCTGCTAAGACATCTACAAAGGCACCTGCCAAAAGGAGAACTAAAGCTTCGGCAAGTGCTAAGCCAAAAGCGTCTAAAGCTAAAGCGGCATCAAAAACGCCGATTAGAAAAAGAGCGACTAAGAAATCCGTTTCCGGACAATCTATAGGCGACCCTAAAAAATATCTGGCTAAAGAATATAATAAGATGGCGCGATCTTTGCCTCAATGGGCTAAAGGGATTTTAGCTGCCATCGTATTGATTGCATCACTTTCTTTTTATTTTTATTCAGAGGGTTTTGATATCTATCCCAATAAAGATGCTTCTGAGTATCTATGTACCAAAGTAGTAGATGGCGATACGATTCATTTAAAATCATCAGATTCCGATAATGTATTAAAAATTCGTTTGTATGGAATTGATGCCCCGGAAAGATCTCAAAAGTTTGGCTCGCAATCGACGCAAGCCATGAAAGAGTATGTTTTAAATAAAAAGGTCAAACTCGATAAAGTAAACGAAGACCGATATGGTAGAATAGTCGGTAAAATTTATTCCGATGGTGTCTATGTGAATCTTGATATGATTAAAAATGGTTATGCTTGGCATTATGATCATTATTCTCAAGATTCCGATTTAAAAAAAGCGCAACAAAATGCGAAAGATAAAAAGCTAGGATTGTGGTCTGATAAGTCCACCCCTCAAGAACCTTGGCGTTATCGAAAGTCTCAGAATTGATTTTAGGCAGAATCTAGCCCTTATTTTGATCTAAAACTGTGTGCTAATCCGATGGATTGTATAATCCATATTGTACTGAATAACGAAATAATTATTGCCAATATGCACATAAAAGTACTATCTTAGGATATCTTTCAATGGCGTAAGCGTATATTGCTAGCTCTAATAGGCAGTATTAGAGGAATTTTCGATTATTCTTCGTAAAAGGTAATCGTCCTGTGAAGATAAACTAAGATAATACTATGAATAAATTGCAGAAAATTTGCGGAGTTCTTTTTTTCGCTCAAAGTATATGTTATGCAGAAAATGTAGATCTGAAATTGAGCCCTAAAGATGCTGAAATAATCTATTTTCTCATTAAAGATTCCACAGATGAGAAAAAGAAAGATAAATATCATTATGTAATGGATCGATACGGTCTTGTCGAACTTGTTTTCAATAAATATAAGGATAGCGACAATACTCTTGATTTGAGATCGTGGAAGGATATTAACAAATACCTCATGAAATTAATTAATGCCAATGAAGATTATTTCAAGAGCATGGAGAAATCCGAAGGTAAAGTTGATACTGATAAAAAGCTAGATGAAATTAAATCTAAATTTCAAATCAAAGATGAAATAAATATAGGTAAGTCTTCTTATAGACAAGTTGAAGAATTCTTGATCGCATTTAGCATCATGAATCTTTATAACCGTGTATATAAAAATCGGTTTTTATCGCGAGTAGAACAAGAAAACCTCTCAAAAAATCTTTTGAAGTACTTTGATTCACTTAAATTTGAAACGGACGGTGTTCGACAACTTATTAACAATAAAAATAAAATAGAGGACGTTGATATTCGCTTCAATTATGGAGACTACGCACGATCTATCGAAATCACCGTTGAGTCATTAATATCGGATAATGGTATCACATCAGGTGAACAATTTTTAAAAACATGTGTTGAAATATTTGATTTGAAAAATCTCAATTTAGAAGATTTAAAAAAATTGTTAAATGAAGAGGAGCAAAAAGTAAAAAACCCCGATGAAGTGAAGAAATAAAGTAGGTAAGTAATACTATTTGTCTTTTTGTGGATTTACATAACAACGATATTAATTGCTACGTGATATATGATTGTAAGAAATTGTGATATTTTCCCGGTTAAAGTAATATTTGATGATGGAGAGAGTGTAAAATTATATCCGGGTAGGGAAGTGTGTGGCGGCGTGAGAAAAGTGGACAAAATATTGAGTTGCTTCAACAAAGAATTGCCAGTGCCTGAAATAAGCAAAACACGAAATGATCTTTGCCTTGTTAACATTTATAACGAAAAATTTGGTGTAGCTAAAACATTGGCATTTGGTCTATTGTTTCTTATATTTTTTATAACAGTTAATGAGCCAACGAAAAATGCAATGTCTCTAGGTGTATTTTCACTTGTAGTATTTACTCTAACTTTAAGTGTTTATTTTGTTAATGGATTGTGGCCCCAATTAACTTTTATCGCTAATATGGAATATAATACGAAAATTATTAGAAATATGAGTGGTAGATATGGTTTTTTTGATAAGGCTAAATATAGATTATATTGGTCCATTTTTTGCTTATTACTTATGTTATCTACATTAATACTCAAAGTGCTAAAAATAGATTTCATGAATCATCTTATCGAGATTGCTTGTTATGGAGCCTTCATACCAGCATTAATGATTGGTCTCTGTCCTGTTTGTCTAATCAATTTTCAAGCTAAGCGTATGATTCGTCATTATCATCAAGATGCATATTACACGTTTCTTATGGGGCAAAAATATCTGTATCCAATCATGAGTTTGTCGATAATTATGTGGTATCATTTTGTTATTTTTTTAGATCCATCTCGCCATTGGTAATTAGAAAAAATTGATAAATCTTTTAATGAAATTTGTTTTGTCTCAACTTCGATCAGTTATGTACTATCAATATCACATCCTACCATTTTCTGGATCAATGCCTGCATCCGGTTTTAATTAATTTAAACTCTGATTATAATATGAACACGCTTCCCTCTAAAGAAGATATCAATGACGGAACTCTAGATGGAGATTATGCCGAAAGGAATTTTTATGGTAAAAATATTCACGAGGCAGCACAGCTTTTTTTTGAGTCCTCGGAGTATTATGCAGAGGATTTTTTATGGATGAAAGATAAGGGTTTCGTTTTTTATTTTCCTAGTGTGGAACCTTATCTTTTATCTGATGAAAGTGATAATGACTACGAATGCATTAGTCCATTATTGTCAGCTATTGATTTTAAACTTAAATATAGTCCAGCAGCCATAGATCAAATCTCAGATGTTATTCTTCGTATTTTAATTTACATTCTTAATAATCTTGAAAAATTTGATATGCTAGATGAGCTGTGGGGGGATTGCCCCGGTAAAATTCAGAATCTCATTGACCGGATAAAAAGCAGACAATGCAATTAGCTATTATATTTCTCGAGAAATAATTGGTTTCTTTGTTGTTATTATCGTATTGCTTAGAAGATTGTTACCTATCTAATTTTTGGTTTCTGTCATCTTTATGATAGTATGGCGAATCTGCTTGCTTTCCCCTATCTTTAGTAAATGATTAGTACATAAATTTTAAAATTTACTCTTATGAAAATTTCAAAAAGTGCTGCAGTGATTTTATGCGGGATGTGCTTGTGTTCGTCTGTTTTTGCAGAGATACGTCTGGATGCGGACAGGCAAAACTGTATTTATTGGGAAAATTGTGATAGATCATATATTTTACGATTTGATCGAGCTATGGTTCCTCCTGATCAAGTGGGTAAACCGGTGCGTTCGGGATTGTTAGTGATTGAACCCAATGTAGATTATAAAGCCGTATGGTTGACGTCTAATTCTATGGAAATTAATTTCCCTAAAGGTTTGCCGTTCCGCAAAGAGGTGAAGATGAGTTTATCTAAGGATGCGACTTATGCGGATGGTACAAAGGAGGGGTTAAATTTTAATAAGGCACTTGGAGTTTATCAAATACTTCCTGTTTTGGTTACGAATCAAAAGGGAGAGAGCAATCAATACGAAAGCATCAATACTAAAGAACCATTGTATATCTTTCTTGGGCAAGATGCACCGGAAATTACGAAAAGTCACATTGAAAAAAGCATTTATGCGGGATGTTGGGTTAATGCCAGTTCCTTTATCTTTGATTTAAAAAGGTTAAAAATAAGCGATATAAAAAACAATCCCGATCTTCTACAAGTATATAAAGAGATGTTGCCTTCTCTCGGTTTGTCCGAAGAAGAATTTGATAACATGCCTCTTCAATCAAATACAACTTGCTACCGATTGGATATTTCAGAAAATGATGATTTATATGGTGATTATAATTTGCGTCTAGCGATCCCTAATATGGGAGCTTATTCCGAAACGAATAAAAAGTATGCAGACCGTTATGTTCAATTAGGACGGGGTATACCATATCAATTCAATACCGATGTAGATCGGGAAGGGGATCAAGATGTGTATCGTTTGTCTTGGGCAATTCCCATTCAGATAAAAGATATTAATCAGTATGCTAAAAATAATTTAGAATTGCGATTGCAACGCTCAAAAAAAACCTTAGTTTTTGATGATAAGAAAAATATTTTCGTCGGTAAGGTTAAGGATGCTAAAACGAATAAAATGATTAATGTCGAAGTCTCTTGTAGTTTGACAAAAGACGATAAACTCAATAATGAAAAAGGCATCCGTTCTTTATCATTTAAAGTGAAGCCTGAAAGTTTGATGGAGGAATTGTACCTTACGTCAAAGCAGAGAGTTAATTCGTTTACTGAATCACTAAGGGAGTCCTATAATACTTGGAAACTTAATTTGCTAATACCGGATGCCGGTATTAATTTAGGAAACAATGGAGTGATGTCAAAAGGGTCTAAATCTGTGAGGTCTTCCGTTGTCGGGATTGATAAAATTACATATCGTGTAATCCGCATCAAGCCATCAACTAATGATTCTAAGGCTTATGATGCACTCGCGTATAATTTGTATGAGCAAGATTATTCGCCCTATGACTACGGTAATGAAAAAGATAAAAAAATTCTCGCTTCCATTGAGGATTTAACTATTGGTGAGCAATTTGAGTTTATTAAAACTCCTGAATCAAAAGGTGAAAGCTCTAAATATGAGACAATAGAATTAACCTTGGATGATTTGGTGGGAGGATCCGCCCCTAAGGGGATGTATTTCATTGATGTGCAAAATTCGTTTAGTCCGCAAAGTCAGCAATCTGTAGATTTTTATGGTATGGATGATTTAGAATCTCGGCCTCAGACTGGTACTCAAGCGAAAGGGATAGTAAGTCAATCTCTAGTGCAACTTACTGATTTAGGGTTGTTAGCAAAGATTACCGGAACAAACGGCTTTTTTTATGCCTATTCGTTGAATACAGCCTTACCTTTAAAAAATGCTCAATTAAGTTTTATTAATAAGGAAGGGGATGTTTTAAGTACGGAAAAAATGACAGATGGAACTTGCATGGTAACTTTACCCAAGGGAGGAGTTTATGTGAGATGTACGGAGTTATCTGATCAAGGACAAGTAGTGGATCAATATTTGATGCCTATTGTTAATGATGCAGGAAGTGTTTATGCCGGTTCAAATATCGAGACAGTAGGAGGTGCTTGGGAAAGTATAGGATTAAATCCAAATGAATGGGCTATTCCCAAAGTATTGATGTTTAGTGATAGAGAGTTGTATCGTCCTAGCGAAACAATGCATTTAAAAGGTATTGTCCGAGATTTGAAAGATAACAAAATTTTGTTACCAAAAGCTGAAAGTGTCGACATATCGATCATAGATGACCAAAGCAATACGGAAATTTGGAAAGAAACTTTACCCATAGATAAAAATGGGGCATTTAATTTTAATTACACTTTCCCATCATCAAAGGTTGGTTCGTATGGTGTTCAAGCTAAGTTAAACGGAGTGGAAGTGCCGGATTTGAGTAAATACAAATCAGGAGAGGATAATGAGTGGTTTCAGAAAAATTTAATAAGTTCCATGACTCAGTTTGATCATCATGTAAGTGTGCAAGAATTTAAGCGTAATGAATTTGAAATTAAACCAAAGCTAGTTCTTGGTAAGCCAGGTGACAAAACGTTGGAACTGACTGCATCCGCAATAAATTTTTCGGGCGTGCCCGTTTCTAATGGTGAGGTACGATGGTATAAACAAGAGCGTGCGACTAACTTTTACCCTAAAAATTATAAAGACTATTTCTTTGGTGATCACACATCCACCGATTACGGATATTGGAGAACTTATTATGGCTATTCCAATGGCTATTGGGGTAGTAGTAACGATGCCATGTTAGAAGGCGTTTTAGATTTGGACGGAAAAATCACTAAAAAATGGAAAATAGATGATGATAATCCATTAAAGATTAAAAACATCAAGGTAGATACTTTTGTTACTAACCTTAATAAGCAAAGATTAAAAGCTAGTGATCGTGGTGTATATTACCCATCAAACGTATTCGTAGGCATCAAATCAGATGATGTGATCGCCGGTCAAAATACGAAATTCGACCTATCGCTAGTAGGTATTACTCCTGAGGAAAAAGTTTATACAAAAGGTGATTTGCCTTTAAAAGTGAAGGTGAAGCATCAAGCTTTTGAAACGACACGAGGAGTCAATGAAAATGGATCTTACGTTGATTCTACTCCGGTTTGGACTCAAGTAGCTGAACAAGACATTGTCTTAACGCCTCAAGATTCGAAGGATCCTAACAAAGTTGATTATTCGTTTACTGCTGAGCAACCCGGGATTTATGATATAGAAGTGTCCGGTAAAGATGAGGAAGGTAATCCTTTTGCTTCGACGATTCGACGTTGGGTCTATGGTGATGGTCAGTCTCCTTGGGAATATCGCGACGGATTAGGGCTTGATATCGTTACCGATAAAAAAATGTATCTTCCGGGGGAAACAGCTAAATTATTACTGATGACACCAATTGATGCGGAGTTGGTCGTAACGGTTGAGCGTAATGGAGTCCTCAAATCCTATAATCGGAAAGTAACTGTTGATAATCCAATTATTGAGGTGCCGATCGAGGAAGGCTATGCTCCCAATGTGTATGTTTCCGCCTTTTTAGTTAAAGGTGCGGATTTTAACAAGCGGGCGGTCAAAAACCCTCAATTGAAGTTGGGCTATACTTGCTTAAATGTCAGCGTAGATCATAAAAAATTATTAGTTTCTTTAGAGCCTCCTACTGAAACAACCAAGCCGGGTGAAAAAATTACGGTAAAAGGAGTGATTAAAGACATTAAAGGTAATACCGTACCTAATGCAAACGTATGTCTTTATGCGGTCGATGACGGGACATTACAAGTAAGTGGTTATGATTTGCCAAAACCACTTAATCGATTCTATAGTACCATCCCTCTTGGGGTGAATACATGGACAACATTAGGTCAATTGTTGACAGAAGATCCGAGTTTGGTTTCATTCACGAATAAAGGTGTTTTCATTGGTGGCGGTGGTGAAGGAGCCATGAAATCTAGTCCACTAGATATGAAGATTCGTACGGATTTCAATCCGTTGGCTGTCTGGTTGGCTAATATCGAAACCGATGCCAATGGCCAATTTAAAGCCGAATATGTGAATCCGGATTTGTTAACACGTTATCGTGTGATGGCTGTCGCTTCTGCCGGACAAGACCAATTTGGCTCAGGGGAATCAAGTTACACGGTCAATAAACAAATCATGCTTGAACCGGCGCCTCCTATGATGGCCTCAACGGGGGATAAGCTCAATATTCCGGTCACAATCAGTCAAACTATTGATCGACAAGGTTTATGGGAAGTGCGACTAAAAGGTTCAGATACCGTAAGTGTAAGTGATGCCGTGCAATATGTGGAATTAACCGGTAAAGAGCCTAAATCTTTAGAATTCAATGTTAATATGAAATCTAAGGGTGAGGCAAAATTGGAATGGTTCATACAACCGGTCAATGCTGATAAACAAGTCATTGTTAATGGCCCTGAAGCATCGTATGTCGATGCTGTGGAGTCTAAGTTTGGGATTGTACTACCATTACCCGAATTACGTGAGCAATATTCTTTCACTCTCAATGGCTCTGAGCCTGTGAAATTTGATCAAATATTTAAATATCCATTTGTGGCAGGAGCTACGGTAGAGTGGTCCTTATGCACGAGTCCTTTCATGTATTGCAATGGAAGTTTTGAATATTTGTTAACATATCCGTATGGTTGCCTAGAGCAATTATCATCTTGCTTGGTTCCGTGGCTTTATGAACCTGAACTAAAAGTTTATTTACCCGGTTTTAGTAAGGCTACAAATACACTATCCAGAGATAAATGCATCAATGACGGCATTGGTAAGATATTAAATAATCAATTGTCGGATGGCGGTTTGTCGTATTGGCCAAAGGGGGATGAAGCAAGCGAGTACACTCCATACGCAGCCATGGTATTGACTAAAGCTAAACAAATGGGATTCTTTGTGCCGGATGTTGCTTTAAACAAGTTATACCGATTTATGGAAAAAGCGTTGGTCGATGGTAAAACCGATAATATGCTATATGCCTTGAGTTTATTTGAAGCCGGTAAGTTAAATGAATCACTTATTAACACTATTCTCGATCATAATAAATTCTCATCGGATGAAAATAAGCTTTATTTCATCATGCTCTTAGCTCAGCAAAAAAATAAGCTTTTCCAAAATAAGGCTAAAACTTTGTTAAAGTCTATTGACGTAACGAAATCTTCATTGGGATCGAAGCTTTTGCTAGCAAGGCTTCTTCTCGATAATTCTCCTCAAAATCGAGAAAACGTAGTGAATTATGTACGTGAAATCGGTGCTTCAAAGAATTTCCGCTATACGACTCAAATTGCTTCGTGGGATTTATTTTTGATATCTCAATATTTAAAAGGGATGCCCACTCAGTTGTCTGACGAGCAAGTTATTGTGAAAGTAGATGATAAGCAGATGGAATTGAAGTGTAAGAATATTGAGATAGCATCTATCAAAACCGGATTAAAAGATAAGGTGTCTATGCATTGTGTAGCCGATAAAGGTACTGTTTATGGTTACGCTGTAGCATCCGGACAAGTGGATATGCAACATCAGGAACAGTTGATTAATCATGGTATTCAGATTACTCGTTTCTATGCAAAACAAATGCCTGATGGTACTTGGCAAAATACTTCTACCTTTAATGTCGGAGATATTGTACGCATCACTTTATCGGGTACGCGTGATAAGAATAATGGAATATTCCATTATTTGGTTGCTGAAGACTATATGCCATCTGCCTTTGAGGCATTAAATCCTAATTTGCCGTCACAATATTTTAATGCACCATATCCTACGAGTTATTACATTACTTTTAGTCATCAAGAATTCCTCAAAGATCGCGTACGATTCTTTGCTAATACTTGGATGAGCCCTAGTTTTAGGGTGGAATATTATGCCCGTGTCGTTAAATCCGGTGAAGTGACAGCCCCTGCTGCCAAAATGGAGCTTATGTATGATCCGAATGTTTATGGACTAAGCATTCCTATCAAAATGAGTATTCCTGCTGAAAGTAAAAAGGACAAATGATTCAGCAAGGCGAATACAAGGTTTGCGCCCCCAAAAAGCATCGCATCTTACGATGGGTCTTATTGGGGGGGCTTGCCCTCATCTTAATGTTTGGCTTTGGTTGGTTTGTATTTCCGTGGTTTTTTAGTCTTCCTTCGGATTTCGAACAAACTGAGCTTGAACGTAAAGGTGGTGCCATAGTCTATGATAGGAACGATAGAGTTCTAGCTATTTTGCCGGCAGAAGATCATTATCGATATCTGCCATTGTCTGAGGCAGAGATTCCCGAAATGCTTAAAAAGGCTATTTTGGCTGCCGAGGACAAACGTTTTTATAATCATCATGGTATAGATTTTTTAGGCATAGCCCGATCGCTTCGAGATAACGTTTCCCATGGTGAGGTTAAGTCCGGAGCCTCTACGATCACTCAGCAATTAGTCAAAATTTCATATCCTTTATCGGAGAGAAATTTGAAAGTTAAAATTCGTGAAATGATTTTAGCTCGTCAAGTTGAGATGCGCTATGACAAGCAAACGATTTTGAGAATGTACTTAGATCGTTTGGATTTTGGTAATCTATGTCGTGGAGCTCGATATGCGGCACGATTTTATTTTGATAGAGAACTAGATCAATTATCATTGGCAGAATATGCTTTTTTAGCAGGTTTGCCACTTAATCCGAATTATTTAAATCCCTTTAAACATCCGGATAGAGTATTGAAACGTAGAAACCGTGTGTTAGATCGCATGCAAGAGTTCGGTATGATTGATGCGGAATCTGCTGCCCGAGCAAAGGAGGAGCCTTTATTTCCCGGTTATCGTTCGAATTCTCATGAATATTTGATTCCTCATTTGTCATCCAAATTGATCAGGCAAAATCGGAGCGGAATGATCAAAACGACATTAGATGCCGGTATTCAAAAAAAGGCTTCCGAATTGATAAAGCATCATTTATTGCCATTAAAAGATAAAAATGTTGGCCAGGCCGCATTAATGGTAATCGATAATAAGACCGGTAATGTTTTATGCTCGATAGGTTCTGCCGAAAGAGCTGACGTAAATGGCGGATTGTTGGATGGTACTCAATTACGGCGTTCTGCCGGTTCGTGTTTAAAGCCTTTTGTTTATGCGTTAAGTTTTCAATCCGGGGCTACGCCTAGTACTATCGTGCCGGATGTGCCGATGCGTATTTTGAGTTTTTATGGGATTAAATTACCTACCAATTACAACAGGAAATTTTTAGGCCCCATCTCTATGCGTCAAGCTTTGGCCTCATCACAAAATATTCCTGCCATGTCGATTTTGGAAGATAATGGAGGAGCCCCTGCCTTATTAAAGCTATTAGGAGAATTGGGCTTTCAAGGCCTTAATAAACCACCGGAGCATTATGGAATCGGTCTGGCGATAGGAAATGCCGAGGTCACTCTCACAGATGTCGTCAGAGCCTATACCTGTTTGGCATCCTATGGTCTTTTAAAAGACTTACGCATCGAACAAAATCAAGAGCTACAATTTCAACCTAAGCAAGTTATTGCCCCTGAAATAGCTTATTTGCTAACTGATATTTTATCTGACGATACGGCTCGTGTTTCGGGATTTGGTTATGGCCCATTATTTCGATTTCCTTATCAATGTGCTTTTAAAACAGGAACATCTTCAAATTATCGAGATAATTGGTGTATAGGATACACACGAGATTATACGGTAGGTGTTTGGGTTGGTAACTTTGATTTTAGCCCGATGAAAGGAATTAGCGGTATTACGGGTGCCGGTCCTATTTTTGCCGATTGCATACGATATTTGCACCAAGGCGATCAAGCCGGTGTTTTTGAAAAACCATCTGCTGTTTATTCACTCCAAGTTGACAGACGAACGGGGCATTATGTGAAAAACAAGAATTTGCCTATCCCACCGGAATATTTGCAAAATGATTTATTCTTGCTTGATTCTACGAATCATGAAGCCTCTTCTCGAGATTATGATGAGAAAGGTAGAGTACTCTTATCTCCCATTTATAATGAATGGTATCATTTGAAAGATCAGGATGCGACAGCTCAATATACATTAGGTAATCAAGGAGGCTATAAGGTAGCTCAAAAAATTATCTCACCTTTGCCTAATGCAGAGTTTTTGATTGATCCGGAATTGCCGGGTAATGGTTTACGCTTGCCTTTAAAAGCATTTTTTCCAAAAGAAATTGAGTGGTCATCTCCAACACTGAAGATTGAGCAGTCTGATTCCGGTAGCTACGCTATTTTGCAAGAGGGGATGCATGTTATTGAGCTCAAAGACAAGCCGTCAGGCAAAATCTTATTTGTGCAGATTAAAGTAAAATCGATCTGATTTTCTTATTTTTAAGTTCATTTACACAAGAAAACCCCGATTGAAATTACCTTCAATCGGGGTTTTGAAATAATTAGTATTGAAGAGGTGATTAACCTTCTTCGTCGTCGCCGTGATTCAAGATGAAGTTCAAATCATCAATGCCTAAGCTGGAAGTAAAGCCTTCATCTCCAAGCACGTTAGCAACAAGCATGTTCTTTTGGTGCTGAAGGATACGGATTTTTTCTTCCACCGAGTCACGGGTAAGTAGGCGGTAAGCGATAACCTTGTTTTTCTGGCCGATACGGTGAGTACGGTCAATAGCCTGACTTTCTACGGCAGGGTTCCACCATGGATCGTAAAGTACAACGTATGAAGCGGAAGTAAGGTTCAAACCGGCACCACCAGCCTTCAAGGAAAGCAAGAATACTGACGGATCTTTGGTCGTTTGGAACTTCTCAATTTCACCACGACGGTCTTTTGTCTGACCGGTGAGGTAATTAAGCGGTCTGTTTTCCGCTTCGAGACGATTCTTGATGATTTCAAGCATCGATACGAATTGGGAGAACACGAGTACCTTGTGACCTTCTTCTCTTAACTGATCAAGCAAGTAGAACAAAGCTGTGAGCTTGGCACTTTCTTCCTTGGCGTATTTTGGATCGACCAAACCGGGGTGACAGCAGATCTGACGCAAACGCATGAGACCTTGGAGAATAGCAAAGCTGTTCTTTTTGACGGATTCGTCGGAATCCAATCCCAAAAGGGCTTGCTGGATGCGGCGTAGCTCGGCTTTGTAAAGTTGAGCTTGGATGCCTTCCATCTTGGAGTAAACCTCTTCTTCGGTACGTGGTGGCAAGTCTTTAGCCACTTGTGATTTGGTACGACGTAGCAAGAATGGCTTAAGACGAGCTGCCAAACGGTTCTGACTTTGTGGGTCTTTACGTTTATCAAAGCGCTTTTTGAAGTAAGCACGTGAACCCAAGACACCCGGCATAGCAAAGGCCATAAGAGACCACATATCGAGCAATCTGTTTTCAATCGGAGTACCGGAAAGTACCAAGCGGTTGAAGGAGTTGATTTCACGAGCTGCTTTAGCCGCCTTAGAGTCAGGGTTTTTGATCTGTTGACCTTCATCGAGAATGACCGTAAGCCATTTCATGGAGTTCATTTGTTCGCCACAAACACGAAGCTGAGCGTAGTTAATCACGACCATATCGTAATTTGCTTTGATGTCTTCCAAGTTGGCTTGATCGCGATTGCGAATGACCAATACTCGAATACCAGGGGCAAATTTTTCAGTTTCACTTGCCCATACGTCCAACACGGACTTAGGACATACGATCAAAACAGGAGGCACTGCCAATTTCTTGCGAGTTTTATTCTTTCTCGCATAATCTTCGCGCAACCATAATACATAAGTGATGGACTGGATCGTTTTACCAAGACCCATATCGTCAGCAAGGATACCACCGAAACCATTTGTCGCCAAATAAGCGAGGAAATGGAAACCGTCCACCTGATAAGGGCGAAGAGTGGCTTGCAAGCGATCAGGAACGTCAGGCTTAACGTCGATTTTAATTTCTGCGGTACGGTCCTTAATACGCTTCCACGCTTTAGGATCGAATACTTCAGCAGCCTTCGGATCAGCCAACTGCATGGCGTGCATGCGGTGTGTTTCACCGGAAAGGTCAAATGGATCGAGGCCAAGGCGAGTAACGGCATCACGCTGATCATTATCAAGCTTGATTTCCAATCTCATCCAACCGCCGTCTTCCATACGTACATAGCCGCCACGAGCTGCAACCAATTGGCGAATTTGCTCTTTGCTAAGAGGTACACCTTCCACATCGATCACGATGCGAAGATCAAACCAGTCAATTTCTTGGTTCACCACTTCGAAGCGTACGGCAGCTGCCACAGGATCAGACAAGAGGGTTTGCAAATTATTATCCATTTCGACCACAAGGTCGGTAGGTAATGCTTTTGCCCAATCTGCAAACTTTTCAGGGAATTGACGGGTAATACGTGCCTTAAATGCGTTAACTTGAGGGTCAAAGGAGAAGCCCATTTCATCAAGTAAGCCCGGAATCGGATAAAGGTGCTCACGAATGAATCTCAACAAGGCCTTATCTTTCATTGGCTCTTGGTGAGTCACTTCCCAACCGTCCTTAATAAGACGTTCCACACGATTTCCCGCTTCGTCTTTGGATGTCACTTCACAAAGTACGTGTTCCGTTTCAGCAGAAGTAAGACCCTTAACGATTTTCATATCAAACTTACCACGTAAGTCGATATCAATCACTCGGTCTTGCATGCTTGGTGGCAAGCTGGATCCAATTTTACGTAAGAATTCAACCCCTTCTAAGCTATCGATAACTTGTTTTGGAATGGAATATCTTGGTTCAACTTCCGTGGTCTCTAACCAACGTGAAGGACCTGGAAATACCGTTTCGTCTGATTGGTATAATTCACGTAAACCGGGAAGCTGACGAACAGAGTGAGATACGTCGATGTCATTGGATGTAACCAACTGTAACGCATAGCAATCAGGTTCGATCGGGTCATCGTGACAAACCCATTTCAAAGGTTCTTCGACGACTTTAAAGTAATTTTCATCTAAATTGACCAAATAGCCTTTTAATGCAGGCTGATGGAACAATTTATTCATCAAAATACATGC
This sequence comes from Akkermansiaceae bacterium UBA7331, assembly GCA_002471255.1. GTDB lineage: Bacteria > Verrucomicrobiota > Verrucomicrobiia > Verrucomicrobiales > Akkermansiaceae > Akkermansia. The sequence goes on from DKPP01000002.1 coordinate 353,858, forward strand.
CTCTTCTTGGTCTAAATCCAGAGTGAGTGCTTCTTCGTTTTTGTAGTACTCTTGAAGCATCATGAGCAAGATCTCAGTTGGAGCGTCTAATTTGACGGCAGCACGTTGGTGCAAGTCCACTAAGATATCTAGATCATGTTTTTCTTTAACAGGAATCCATTCTCCGCGTAAAGATTGGCGATATTCGAAATGACCCTCGTTGATGGTCGAAACCAAACGCATGTACAACTCACCACGTGGTGGTTGAGGCGGACGTTCGTTTACTGATTGTAAACGATCATACCAAGTGCCAACTTCACGAGAGCGTTCCCATTCGTGAATCTTGCGTTGTACTTTTTCCAAATCCGTTACACAAGAAAGGAAGTCCGGATAAGGAAGACGTTTTTTGGTGAAAGCATAAGCGATGTAGTTCCAAAACTCTAAAATGTTGCTTGGAGGAACAGGCCAAAGCTCTAAAGGTTCGTATGAAGTGATTTCCCATCTTGGATTAAGACGAACCATATCGTGATCGTGTATTTCCTGTTCGATGGCAAATCGACGATAACGCTTTTCGAGTTTTGTTACATAATCGGCCTCTTTGTCGTCCAATTCACGACCAAGCTTTTCTTCAATGATATCAAGAAGTGGTACATCATCCAATTCATTGGGAGATTCCGGTAAGTCTTGTCCACGATACATACGCTCCATCATGGTTGCGTACATGGCTGCTCCTGCGATTTCCTTATCGGCGGTGGTGCAGCTACCAAACCATCTATTGCCTTGTAATCTCAAACTCACACGGTGTGTACCATGTGCGTCTTCTACGCGACCTTGGATGTATAAGTGGTTACCGAAGATTTGCGTTACAGCTCCATCCTTTTGCAATTGCTCTCCACGAAGTCGAACGGCTTCAGGAAAAGCATTCAAAAAGTTGAGTGTAGCGCGGTCTGGGTTAAGTGCCATATTCATGCAGTAATAATTCTAATCAAGTATATAAATCGTCTAAATGGCGCCCTAGCGTCTAATTCAATGTCTATGAGCTAATACTCGCACAAACGGCAATTTGAATCAATAATTCTATGTTAAAAAGTTGAACAAGTGTTCAAAAATAAATGTAACCTACTTATTGTTAGTAAGTTTTTTTATGTCATAGAGTTGGTTTTTTGTGGAGATGGTAGCTTGAAGAAAAAAGAGGGAAGGCAAGCTCCAGTCTTGACATTGAGGGGTGACATAGGCTTTATTTCTCGGAAGTTATGTCAGTAGAACCTTTACTAGAACTTTTGGCAACGCATGCAAGATTAAGCGATGCGGATTTGGCAGATCGTTTGAATACAACTGAAAATGAGGTTCGAGCTAAGCGTGAAGCGTGTGAGCGCGAAGGTCGTATTCTTGGTTATCAAGCAGTTATTAATGATGACGTGAGCGAAGCGGAGCGAGTGGCGGCGTTTATTGAAGTAAAGATGACTCCCGAGCGTGATGGTGGTTTTGATCGTCTCGCGACCCGTATTTCCAGATTTGATGAGGTAAGTTCTTGTTATTTGGCAAGCGGTGGATTTGATTTATTAGTTTTGGTTGAGGGTACAAGCATGAAGGAAATTGCTCAGTTCGTATCTGAAAAACTATCCACCTTGGGCGGAGTGTTGTCCACCTCGACACATTTCCATCTTAAAACATACAAGAAAAACGGCTGTATTTTTGAAAAGCCGGTACAACCGGAGCGTTTGATTGTTGCTCCTTAATCTCTAATAGATATTTTTTTAAATGAACTGGAATGATAAAATTGCCAAGCAGGTATCTGATATACCTCGCTCCGGTATTCGTGAGTTTTTTGATTTGGTCACAGGCCGATCCGATATTATTTCTTTAGGCGTTGGAGAACCTGACTTTGTGACGCCTTGGCACATTCGTGAAGCGGCTATTTATTCTTTGGAACAAGGTCGTACTACTTACACGTCAAATTATGGTTTGGAATCATTACGCCAATCCATTGTTAAATACGTAAAAGGCTTTTTTGATGTGGAATATAATCCGGCAAACGAAGTTCTTGTAACTGTCGGGGTAAGTGAAGCTATCGATATCGCTTTACGTGCCATCTTGAATCCCGGCGATGAAGTTCTTTATCATGAGCCTTGCTATGTTTCCTATGCTCCTAGTGTGAACATGGCCTACGGCGTTGCTAAAGCCGTACCAACAAGTAAAAAAGATTTATTTGCATTGAATCCTGAAGTTTTAGCAAAGGCTATTACGCCTAAGACTAAGGTTTTAATGTTAAACTTTCCTACAAATCCGACCGGAGCCGTTGCTCCCTTGGAAACCTTGAAGGCTATAGCTGAATTGTGTATCAAACATGATTTGATCGTAATCACCGATGAAATCTATAGTGAATTGCGATATGATGATGAAAAGCATGTATCTATTGCATCTCTCCCGGGGATGAAAGAACGTACATTGTTGCTTCATGGCTTTTCTAAAGCATTTGCAATGACCGGTTTTCGTCTAGGTTATGCTTGTGGTCCGGAACCATTGATCTCCGCAATGATGAAAATTCACCAATATTCTATGCTTTGCGCGCCTATCATGTCTCAAGAGGCTGCTATTGAAGCTTTGGAACATGGTACACCTGCCATGCTAAAAATGCGTGAAAGTTATCGTCAGCGCCGTAATTATCTTGTTAAGAGATTAAATGACATGGGCTTAGATTGCCATTTGCCGGGAGGAGCTTTTTATGTGTTCCCTGATATTTCTAAATTTGGATTGAGTAGTAAGGAGTTTGCTACTCGTCTCTTGATGGAAAAGCAAGTGGCAGCCGTTCCCGGTACTGCTTTTGGTGAAAGCGGTGAGGGCTTTTTACGCTGTTGCTATGCTACTGCTTTTGAGCAAATCCAAGAAGCATGCGACCGCATGGAAAGCTTCGTAAAATCTCTTTAAATCAGTTTAATAATCATGGCTGAGAATTTAGAGACGCTGAAAACGCGGGCCTATGTAGTGCCTTTTGCTGTTTTTATGTGTTTTTTGGTTCTCGGCCAATTTATTGATGGAGCGATTAGATGGGAACATCCCGAAGCTCCATGGTGGCGTCATGCTCCGGAGCAATGGCTCTATCCTCTCCAAGCTATTACTTGCTTTGTGCTTGTTTGGGTTTGGCGCCGTTGGATAAAGTGGGACTGGAATCTTAAAGAATCCTGTTTCGGTATCGTTTTTGGGGTGCTGGGTATTTTATGTTGGCTCTTGCCAACGATGGTTGCAGACCGTTTGCCTGCGGACTTGCATACCTATTTTGGCGAGCCGGCTTGGCCTTGGTATGAATATTTACTAGGCTTAGATGTTAGAAGCGAAGGTTTTGATCCAAGTATAGTGTTTAATGAAGGCTCCGGCGTGTGGTGGGGTGCTTTACTATTGAGATTCTTTCGTGCCGTCGTAGTAGTGGCTTTAGTTGAAGAATTATTTTGGCGCGGTTATTTAATGCGCTTGATGATCAACAGAGATTACCCATGGAAAGTACCATTCGGTACACATTCATGGCTGGCTTATGGAGTGACCACTCTTTGCTTTATCTTGATTCACAATCCGGTGGATTATTTGGGTGCATTTGTATATGGCTCATTGGCCTATTTGTTGACCGTATGGAGAAAAAACCTTGGTAGTGTGGTGGTGATGCATGCTGTAGCGAACCTGTTGTTGGGTCTTGCCGCCGTCTGTTGGGGTAAATATGGATTATGGTAAGATAAAGATAGAAATATTATGGATAAGACAATTTTAGAGGCAGTAAATGATTTGTGGGATTATCATCATGTTAATCACCAATTAGAAAAATCCGATATTATATTCGTATTGGGTAGTAATGATTCTCGCGTGGCCGAATATGCGGCGGAACTATATTTTCAAGGATTGGCTCCCTTGATTATTTTTTCCGGAGGAGTAGGGCGTTTTACCGGAGCTTGGCAAAAATCCGAAGCTGAATTATTTGGTGACGTGGCTAAATCCAAAGGCGTGCCGGAAAATTGCATCTTATTGGAAAACAAATCTACTAATACGGGTGAGAATGTTCGTTTTAGCCGAGAAATTCTCAAAGAAGCAGGTTTTGGCGATCACCTCAAAGTTCTAGCCATTCAAAAACCATACATGGAGCGTAGAACTTTAGCGACATTAGAAAAACAATGGCCTGAAGCCGACATTCAAGTGAGTTCTCCGCCATGTAAATTTGAAGAATATATTACCGAAAGTTTGCCTGCTGATTTTGTAATCAATGCGATGATCGGTGACTTTCAGAGAATATTGGAATATCCTAAACAAGGATTTTCTACGGAGCAACCTGTCACTCAGGAGGCTTTATCCGCCTTTAAGACACTTGTTGAAGCGGGTTACGATAGTCAATTATTGGCTAATGTACCATTGCCTTGGGAAAAATAAGTTTTTTGTTTTAAAAAGCGTACGAAACGCCCATTTGGAAACTTTGCAATGTTGAGTGCTCAGCTGCTTCAATGGTATACGAGCCATAAAGTCGCGTATGAGCACTCAAGGCATAAGTAGAGCCAATGGTAGCTTTGCAAGAGACACGACCGGGGTTAGTAGCAAAAGAATTGTACTGCTGAGTGTTACCGGAAATTATCCCTTGGGGATTATGTCTTTTTAAATCGGGATTGACGGAGATATCTGAATAAGCATTCCAACTATTGGTAATGGCATACATCGTATTAATGCCTATATTGGCTTGAAGATAGTCGAGGTGCTCTCGATTAAACTGTAAGTTATCTTGTGATACCCAAGTATTAGTCGAAGCATATTGCCATTGTAAACCGATATAAGGGCTCACAATCATTTTCTCGGATATCATAAATTGATAATTGAGGTTGATATCAATCGCCCAATTATTGCTGTGCCATTTGCCGGGTGCTTCTTCTAATTTAGAATGATTTTGACTACGTCCGTAGGCTGCTATGTAGCGTAGTAACCATCTATTGGTAGTATTTTGATGAAGAACGCTCTCCCCGTATATGGCAAAAATAGATGTGTCCTGCATGATTCGTCCGAGACCATGATAGGTATTTTTCCCCCACGTTTGACCATAAGAAATTCCGAGGCGAGATCGGCAAATTTGAACGTCTGATCCTATTACGAATCCATTTGCTGAGAAATCTGTGCCGGTTGTTCCCACTCGATTATTTAAAGTAGAATCAATACCTAGATAATTGACCCACAGATTGGCCTTAGCATCGGGGAATAGAGGCATGTAATATGGTGCTAGAGTCCTTTGATCTATTGAGTTTATTACGGAATTCATCGTAAATGAACTACTCCATAGGGTGCTAGGAACCGCAGCGATCGTAGCATCTGATAAAGATTGCGTCGGTTGAGGAGGTGTCTTGATAACAGTTAATGAAAGAATATTTGTGCTCGGATCCCAGTGATATTCAGTATAATCGGAGTGATCTAAGGTGAAATTATTGCTAAGATCAGCCAAAGAATCCCAATGTGTGGAGCCAAAATCAATCAAGTTATATGTGTTGCCGGCGGAACCACCTTCTGTGGTAATAGTGACCTTTCCTGTGGGTGTATTATAACTACCTAGAGATAATGCAGATAGTGAATTCGGTGTGGTATTATTAAGATTAAAGAATAAAGTCGTTCCCGAATTGGTTGAAAATGAACCCGTTACTTTCACTTTAGCATTTTGGCTTATTTTTAAGGTGCCATTTAGTAGTGATAAATCTTTGTTGATGGTCGTTATGGCTTGATCGCCTTTTGCATCAATTGTGCCGATACCTTCGACATAAGTAGCACCTCCGGAAAATTCGATGGTACCAAGATTAGTCCCTACTCCTCTGGTATCTCCATAACCATTTAGGATTAAATTACCGCTGAACTTATTGCCATCATAAAATGTGATCGATTTATCTGAGTTTGCAGACAATTGATTGTTAACATTAGTGGAAAAACCATCCTGTGTTAATGCATTGCTTTCACCATTTTTAAGCGTATTACCTGCAAAAACCACGTTACCTGAATTATTCGCAATCACAATTTCATCAGATGCCGTTATCGCGCCACCTAGTAGTATTGAGCTATCTTGTGCAAAAGTAACATTTTCATTTCCTGTTATATAAACAGCCCTTAATGAATCGATTCCACCACCTGAGGCAAGTGATCCTATACTTTTATTTTGTAAAAACGAAACATCCTTATTATCGGTTATATATGTGTTACCTATTGATTGGATAGCACCGCCGACACCTGTGGAGTTGTTAGTATGATTGTTCTGAAATAACACGTTCCCATTACCTTGTATGTTCACTTCTCCATTAGCTGAAATAGCCCCGCCGGCATAAATTCCCTCATTACCTATAAATGTGATATTTTTATTATTGATGAGGGACACGTTACCGGATGCGCGTATGGCACCACCTTCACCCGTAGATAAATTTGAAGCAGGATTTCCCCCTTGCATGTAATTTAAAGTGATATTGCCTAGATCACTTAACGTTAAATCCATTGTTGTTTGACCACTACTGAAAGCTCGATAAGTATTTGGATTGGTTTCTGTCCCGGTGATCGTTAAATCATACTGGCCCGATTGTGCGGATGTGATTACCGTTGTACCTGTGAATATATATTGCGATGCATAATCATTTTGCCCCCCTGTAACATTTTCAATCATTTCATAGATACCGGATAAGGGACCTTCTTTAGGGAAAAAGGACTCTGCTCGTATAATATGTGTCAACGACGACAGTAAAAGTAAGACAGGCAACGCAACCTTCATTACGTTAATGACCGTTTATAATGAACAATGTTCAACTATTTCAAACGGTCTGCCTATAAATTTTCATGTTCATGATGATCAAGATTTGGAATGTTATTTTGATAGTTTTGGTATGATTCTTGATGATTCGTTTTGATGAAAGAAATAGATAGCTTATTATTATAGAGTTATTGACTTGTTTGATATTTTTGTTGTTTGATTCTTGGTCTGTTTTTGAGACGTAAGGTCTTGCCTTTGAATCTTCTTTTTTTATGAGGAGTTTTTTGATAGATAGTTATTTATGTTTAATATTAATGATGCATTATCAGTAGTGGCAAAAAGGATGGTGCCTATCTGTTTTTTAGGTGTGGCCTATGCGGAAAAAGCGCCTATTGATGTTTTCCAATCTTACGATATCCCAATTGTTGATTTACAAAATAAAGAAGCGTTCCATACGATTGTAGATAAGGAAAAAGGACAATATCTTGGTCACCCAACTACTGTCTTATTAGATGACAAGAAAACGATCATTTGTGTTTATCCTAAAGGGCATGGACGTGGCCCCGTAGTGATGAAAAAATCTTTTGATGGCGGTAAAACATGGTCTGAAAGATTACCTGTGCCCGAATCTTGGGCTACCAGTAAAGAGGTGCCTACCTTGTATGATGTTTATGATGCGAATGGCAAAAAACGCATTATCATGTTTAGCGGGATTCAAGGTACATCAAAAACAGTAATGAATCGTATGGCTATTAGTGAGGACGAAGGGAAAACGTGGTCGGAACTCGAGCCTGTGGAAACTTTGCCGGGTGGTATTGTTGCTATGTCTGATCTAATCGGACTTAATACCGGAAAGGGGCATTACATGGCAACTTATCATATTTCAATGCCCGGAAATGATGAAAAAGGCAAATTTGGTACACTGGTTCCTTTAGTAACCTTTACGACAGATGGCGGCTTAACATGGACAAAGCCGGAGCCGGTAGGTGAACCAATACGAGATATGCACTTATGCGAAGGCGGTTTTGTACGTAGCCCTGATGGTAAGACTATTGCCATGTTATTACGCGAGAATAGCAGAAATCATAATTCCCAAGTAATTTATAGTACCGATGAGGGCAAAACCTGGTCCAAACCTACCAATTTACCTGCTTCTTTAAATGGAGATAGACACCAAGCTTTATATTTGCCTGATGGTCGTTTATTCATCCAATTTAGAGATATTGTTCCCAATAAAAAGGCTGACGCGAAAACAAGCCCAACAGTCGGTGACTGGGTTGCTTGGGTTGGTCGATGGGAAGATATTGTCGATGGTAAGCAAGGTGAATACAGAATCCGTATGAAAGATAACCGACAAAGCTGGGATACTGCCTATCCTGCTGCGGAATTATTACCTGATGGTACCTTAGTTTGTACTTCGTATGGACATTTTGACCGTAAAGAATCTCCTTATATCAGATCTTTACGATTCAAAATTACCGATACTGATACAATGGCTAAAGAGATTAAGTCAGGTAAAAAAGAAGTTATTGTTAATGATTTAGGGGATAAAGAATCCGTATTCGATCCGAATAATCCCGAACAAATTCAAAAAGCCATTGAAAAATAGCAATTGAAGTTTCGATCTTAATTGATTTGAGTATGAAATGTAAAACCTCGCTTGATAGGAATCAAGCGAGGTTTTTTGATGATTTGATGTTGTAAATGCTTAGAAATCGTAGCGATAACCGATGCTACCACCTACGCTATTTTGTTTGGTACGGAAATCCGCATTTGCTTCCAAGAATACGGAACTATTTTGGTTAAGCGGAGTAGTGATTGAGGCTCCAAGTTGTAATGCCGTCGTTCCGGCTTTAGCTCCGATGACTTGTTGGCTGTAGCCCGGATTGCCTAAGAATGCCACATTTGCCTTACCTCGGTTGTCGCCCAATTCTTGAGACACGTTTGCTCGGAATTGACCTACCGACTCACGACCAAATAGGTTAGAACCAAATAAGCCTATCCAACGTCCACCTAAACCTAAAGTTGTTGTGGTCATGTCCATCTTATTAACGCGTAAGCCTGCATTGCCCGCTCCCGTTTCATCGTATCCCTTCACCGATGTATCCGATACGGCGATGTTAAAGAGTGGTTGAAAGATGGATGTGGAATCTTCATTGAGCTTGATATCATAGGTTAACTCATACATGGCACCAAAACCGCCGCCATTAGTCTTACCATGTCCCATGTAGGAACCACCACCATAGTTCACGCTACGATTAAGTTTCATATCATTCCAACCTCCGGTCAGAATGAGCGTATGAGCCCATGCCTTGCGTTGATAGCGTGCAAAGAGGCTTAAATAGTAGGAATCCATATCGCCCGAGGCTGAATCCGCCGCATGCGCTTTCAAATCTCCAAAGGTAGCACTAAAAGCAACACCACCACTCCAACGATCGTTGAAATCCACATCCATCCCTACGGTACCGCCCCAAGTGGTAAGCTTGTAGCCGCTTTCATCTCTGGATGTATTCAGATCATTGTAGCCGCCATTGCCTTGTACCCAGAAGTGGTAGTAAGGCGCGTCGCTGTTATCCATGCTTGGATTTGCTCCCATGGTAATGGTGCGGTTACGAATGGATTCCATTTGATCATACATTTGATTATTTTGAGCCATAATCAAACCGGTAATGGATGACCCGGATGCTGCCGACATGGCGTGAGCGGCATCTTCGATGTTACCCAAGTTGATGCTATCGGCGACATAATCGGCCAAATCTCTTAAGGTGCTACCCGGAGCGGATGCGATGGCATTGGATGCATGATAAAGCAAATCGGCTACGGCAGAAGAGTTATGAGTTAATCCCGCTTGATCGTAGTAATTACCCTGACGTGTCGTACCATCCAACACGATGTCGGAACCTACCGCTTTGAGTTTCCATTCGTACATGGCTGTTAAAAAGCCCATTAAAGGATTGGAGCTATCTGCGGCGATGGAAGCCGTGCCACTTTCGCCATGAATGAGCGTGAGTGATACATCGCTACCTCCCTTAAGAGCAATATCGTTTTCAGGAATGTAGCTACTAACCTTAATTTTTACTCCGGAGCCGATATTGGCGGCCGTAGTGGTCGTTAAGGCAGGTGGAATCAAATCACCGCTAGCGTTATTACCATAATATAGGTTTAAGGTTGAACCTGATGCCATGGTAAGCGAGCTCAAATGCACATTGGTTGAATGAGGTTGTAGAGTAGAGGAACCACCCGGATACCCTCCTATTTGCAAGGTAGCGCCGGATGCTACATTAGCCGCACCATAAGTAGCGTTTTCACCGTCTTTATTTTGCAAGACAAGAGTGCCTTTAGAAACGTTTAATCCGGTATTGGCATTGCCGGCTCCATTTAATACTTGAGTAGCCGAGGAGCTACCGTCCATAGCGATCGTAGACCCATTGGTGCCATTGATGGTACCGTCAAATACGCCATTAGCACCCCCTAATGTAAGGGTGTTGCCGGCTAAGTTGACTGTGCCGGTGCCGGCAAGAGCGCCCACTTGTACGTTTTTGTCCAAATTGAGCGAACCGTCATTATTTAATTTTACCGTGGTGGTGTTATAGGTGTCACTACCTGATGGGGTGAATCCTCCCGTACCGACGGATAAGGCTCCATTGACTTCTAAGGTACCGCTGCCTGTAACATTACCATTTAGTGTCGTTGCACCCGTACCGCTAATATTAAGAGTAGAGCCAGTACCCAGATCAATCGTAGAGCCGGCATTGGATGTAAGAGATTGACCTGTTAAAGTCGTGCCCGATCCGCTTACGCCTAAAGTGGCTCCGTTGGCCACATTGATATTACCACTAATGGTTGAATTACCACTTGGAGAGGCAAAAACAAGTTTACCTTGTGATACGGTTACTGAAGAAGCATTAACGCTGCCACCTAATTGTTGAGTAAAAGCACCTGTTTTATCAATACCGGCGGAACCGTCAATCTTACCATTATAAACGGCAGTATCCGAATCGCTTAATCCGCCTTGAGCTAAAGT
>DKPP01000006.1 GCA_002471255.1 Akkermansiaceae bacterium UBA7331
GCTCGCTCAATGACTGCTTGATTACCGGTAGCCGGGATGGGGCTTTCTAATGAGAAGTATTCCCATTGAGCCGAAGCGTAGATGTTGCCTTTACCTTCTTTTCTCTTAAACTCCAAGTTATAGGTGCCGGATTTGAGTTGTTCCGGAGTTAACGTGATCGTGGAGTCATAATCAAAGATGGTGTCAGGTGTGGATGTAATGGTTTTTAGTAGTTTGCCATCCATATAGACGTCTACGGACATGGTTTCCATTCCTTCTTTGGTTCGCAAGCAATAAGCGGATAACGCATTGATGACTTGCCCCGTGGTGCGGGTAGATTCCCAGTAATTTCCGTAAGATCTATTTTCAGCTAACCATTTGGCTACTCGAACCATGATTTTTTCTTGTTCGCTACCTTGAGGTGCCGTTTGGACAAGTAGGTTGAGGAACTCGGCTTGAATGGCAATTTTATTACAATCCCAATTCCACCAAGTAGGATCGGATATGTGAAGCCATGCTAATTGGGAAGCTTCATCTTGCTTGAGGTATTGCGTGAACAATGGCATCAAATCGGCTACCTTTTCCTGTTTGCCTTCTTTGGCATAGTTATTAGCTAGCTTTAATTGAGCATATATTCCTAATTCATAACGGTCTCGCCATAAATAGGCTTCGAGTTCTTCTATTTCTTCATCGGTTTTGTCGTCTAATGCGCTGTAAAGTAAGGCGTCCCAATTGCTTGCTAATAATTGATAGGGCTTGATGTCTTTTTGCTTTTTATTATCCGCGTTACGGAACTTATCCCCATTTTTCAACAATTTTACCGATTTTTTGACTTCATCCTGTAAAAAACATTGAGCTGATTCTTTCATGTCCGTGATAGCCTCGTTATTCTTGATAGGATCAAGTGCTTCGGCAATATAAACGGTAATTAATGGATCGGGACTTGATGCTTTGTCAAACCATGACCATCCTCCATCGTTATGTTGAAGGCTCCTTAATCGATTGATTGCGCTATTGACTATATCTTTGAGGATGAGCTCATTGAAAATAGGATTTTTTTGGAGCTTGGTCAGGTGTTGTATGTATTGATCGCCAACATCGGATTGTTGAGACTTTTTTTGAAGTTGGATTAATACATCCTGAGTTTTATAGCCAAGTTGATCGAGCGTTTGTATCACTTGTATTGCCGGTCCGATTCGGTTTGCCGTTTGTTCGGAGCAATCATATTCATAGTAGGTTAAATAAGGGATGGTATTTACCATCATTAACGATAAAGAAGGTGAGATATTTAATGATAAGGCTGCGCTTCCTTCTTGTTTTTCTTTTGGTATCTCAATGGCAATTGATGATTCTTTTGTGCCAGGAAATAATATGGTGCTTTTTTGATTACATACTCGAGCCCCATTCATCAGTATCGGATAAGTAATTTCGATGGCGTCGCTATATTGTTCGCCAATAGCTTTCATCACCATGGATGCGGTTCCCGATGTTTTGGCAGATAGATGCCATGTTACTAATTTTTGCCCTTTAGCATCGATATCTATTTCTTGAGTGTGTGGTGAAGAAGAAACGATACATGAGTTTTTTAAATCTAGACTGACTTTCAATTTCATTGGTTTATCCGTGCGGTTTCGGATAATCGCTGAAGTAGTTGCCTCATCTCCAGCTACAAGAAATCTTGGAGTGTTCGGCAGAATGGCGAGTTCTTTTGTGCAAATAAATGAGGAAGTGGTTTGCCCTACCTTTAAATCAGGAGTGCGGACCCATGCTATAATTTTCCATTTGGAAAGGTTGTCCGGCAATTGAATAGGTATGGTCGCTTCACCATGCTTGTCGGTTTGAAGAGAGCCCACCCACTTGATAGAGTCTAAAAATGTTGAGCGAATTTCAGGAGCTTTTGTTGTTGTGATTGATGCATTTGACATATCACCACCAAAAGGGGCATTATCGTCTGTTCCATCAAAAGGATCATCATTTGCCGGAGTACAAGGGAACTCAGGCAAAGCCTGATAACGACTGTAATGAGTTTGAAAATCGAATGGATAACGATATGGATCATCTTTTCCTGAATAAGTCATCCAATTATCTGATTTGCAATCAAATTCAAAGTTAGAGCTATTGTTAAAGGTATTGAGATTACCCCAAGTTTTTCTGAGGATAGAGGGGTATGCTTTGTCATTGAAATAGTCCAAAGCTGCATCATATACCGTTAATGTAATTTGGCTATTTTTTACAGGAGCACCGTTTGGGTATTTAACTTGTACTTGGATGTTTCCTGTCTCTTTTGGAGCATATATGAGGCTGTTCGGTATAGCTGAAATATTGACTATTTTGTCCATTGGCGGGAAACATACATTAAGCGTTTTCGGCCAGTTAAAGCTTGAACCCAGACATATAAAAGAGATTTGAAAATTGGGTAGGTCTTTGTGCGTTGTATCAATTTCAAGAAGATGATTGCCCGATTTTGTTTGGATAATAGGATTGGTTTGGTTAATCCAATCTTGACGGATATTCAACCATACATAATTTGTTTCGTTTGAAGTGGTAATAAGAGCCTTGACCTTTTCATTCGGGGTATAAGCATCTTTATTGAGAATAATATCGTTAGATCGAAATGGACTAAGAACATTATTGCCTCCAATTAGGATAGTTGATGCCGATTTGCTGATATTTCCCTGCTGATCCTGCCATTTGCCTCGTAATTCATATTCACCGGCAAATTTTGGTGTAAAGTTCCATTTGGCAATACCATGCTCATCAAATTTAATATCCCAGGATTCAAGAATTTTATCGTTAGGAGATTGTTCTCCAAGCTCACAGTTCGGGTCCGTTTGTACGAGATGGAGAGTGCCTTGCACATTGGGTATCCGAGAACCTGATGTGCTTGTTGCCTCCCACGTAATAGGGTAATTTTTGCCTTCTATGGCAAAATTTTCTTCTAGTGTTTTATTGATGAAAAAAGGATATTTGGAAACATTAAATAGAGCTGTGGATTGAATGGATTTTCCAGATTCATCGTAAAATATGGCTTTGACCAAATATTGCCATCGTTGATAATTTTCCGTTAGCGTTCCGAATGTCTTTTGATTAGGCGTAAATGTAAATGATGCTTTTCCGTTGTGATCCAGCTTCATTTCTCCCCGTGTCAATTCTTCCCCTTGAGAGGATGGTAAAGAGTATGAATCATCATAAGATCCATCCATCCATGACCATTTAGGTGCCGGTTCCCATCCTCCATAAAATTCTTTTATAAATAGCGCATACTCGACTTTTCCTTGAGCAAGAGGACCACCTGAATAATAAGAACCTGAAAAATCAATCGTAAAAGGTTTATTATATTCAATGTTGTCAGTTTTGCTTATAATGGATGTTTCAAAGTCAGGCTTTACAAATTTTTCTACTTGGATGTATGCGGTATGGTAAAATGAGAAATTCTCACTTAATTCGGCCGTGTCTATTTCAATTTCATAACTGCCACTAGGGTGATAGTCCTTCAAGTTAAAAGAAAAATCAACCGTGCCAAATTCATCAAGATAATAGTTTGTTTGAAAAAGTTCTATTGGATCACAGCGGCTTGATAGAACTTTGATGATGACCGGAGTACCTGCCAACGTGGATGCTCTTGGTTTGGTTAAATTATATTGAGAAACGATAAATTTTCCATGAACGGTATTACCCTGTTGATAGATGGGCTGATTAAATATGCAAAATTTGTTGAGCTCGCCTTGAGCCATAGATGATTTAGCCCAAGCCTTTTCGGAACTTGATTGATTGGCGCTAATATCGAGTGTGATAGGGGAGATAGGTATGGTTGTTTCTTCGTATGATACAAATCCTCCAATGGTCATGGGATTAAGAAATGCCTTCTTGCCACCGAGTGGCTTGAGAGATTCTATATCGATATGGCACATACCATTTTTATCCGATGATGCTTTTATCTGGTGGCGTCTAAACTTATTCTTATAAGGGAGCCAAACATCAAATACACAGGATATATTGGTCAAAGGTTTGCCGGATGTGCGATCAAAACACAAGAAATCATAACCATTGCCGGATCTATTAAATAAATACGACACCGATGATATCTGAATAATGAAGAATTGTTTGCTTTGAGCTTCTGATATGAGATAAATTCCGGGTTCTTTGATAGGCACGACCATTTCTCCTTCATACCATTGATAAGGCTTGGATGAATTGAATTGAAGGTCAATGTCGGGTAAATGGGTAATGTATTTTTGGGTAGATTTTTTCTTGCTTAAAATGTCTTTAATGATTTGTTTTGGCTCGAATTCTTTACATATTTTATCATGTGCTTCGCTAGATTTAATATCCGATAACTCGTTGATTTGTTCCTTGGTGAGCTTAGATAAATCTATTTTTGTTACATTCCATTTTTCCTTTGGTGAATTATGGTAATAGACAGGGATTTTAAATCCATCTTTAGGTATATTTGAATGGACTGTTCTAAAATCGTAATCAGGTCTGAGTTTGATGGCCGGACTAATAATTGAATGAAATAATTTATCTAATTCACAACGAACGATGCTATCTTTTGGTTCAGATGTATGGGCAAGTGCTTTTTTAATCACCTCGACCGCTTCGGGAAATTTGGATCTATTCCATAATTCATTGGCGTATTCAGTAGCAATTTCTAAATTTCCGGGAGTTTGAGCAAGAGCGTTTTGATAAGTTTGGTTATAATCGTAAATGCCTTTTAAGTTGTAGATTTTTCCAATCTCGCTGTCATCGTCATTCTCCAGCATACCTCCCGTGTAGCTATATTCATTGATTTTAAGCTTACTAAGCTCTGTGGCCGTTTGATTGTCAGATAGGTATTTATTGAGATTTACCCTATTTGATTGAAACATAGAAGAAATCACTTTTGCCCACAACAAGTCACAGGGCATGGAAGCCTGATGAGGATCTAGCTCTTTGGCTTTTGCCATTAACCATAATACGCGCTCTGCATCATTTTTTGCGGATTTCCATGATAATGGTGTTTGGTATATGGTGAAAGATTCTGCTGAAGTTAATGGATTGATAAAATTCGTATTGTCAGGTGTAGGCGTGCAATTTAAATTTGTTAAACGATTTAAATTTAAATAATTAAATTTTGATGATCCGAAAAAATAAGTTTCATAATCTAAACACAATGCATTGGCTAACATGTATGCGTAATTAGCTGCCAATTTTTTGTTGTTTTGCTTTAAGGCTAGCTCAAATGCTTGGTGCATATAACGTAATCCCGCAATTCTGTCAGGCCTTAAGTCATAGAGATAGTATATGGATGAACTATATTGTCTGTTGTAGTTGGCTCCGTTTAACTCATAATAACCGGGGAGTTGGAAGTAAACTAATCCGATAGCAAAACGATATTCTGGAGAGTTAGGGAATTTATCTAGTAGTTGGTTTTTAATTTCTTCAAAGTGCATGACTCCCCCTCTTTCCTTGTTAAGATTGATTAGAGCCTTGATGTAAGTAGAAAGGGTAATTGCCGGATCTTTGGTTTTTCCATGAATGAGCTGATTCCAAGATTCATCGATAATTTTTTGATACCTTTTTTCTGAAAAATCCTTTTGTGTCGATGCTTCATCCTTCATGTAAATGGAGGGATCATACGTGATGGATTGGTTTGAATAAGAAGACCCACTAGTTGCAAAAAACAACAAGATGGACAAGCTCAGTGAAGAAATGAAGCTTATTTTCATATAGATTGTAAGGATAGTTATTGTTATAGGTAGATAACACACACTATTTTTTAGTAATAAAAAACGCTTAAATGGTTAATTTAAGCGTTTTGAAACAAAAATAAAGAATTATTTTTTATGGTATGTTTGATCCGTTTACTTTGATCTCATCTTCTCGGCTATTACCTCG
>DKPP01000007.1 GCA_002471255.1 Akkermansiaceae bacterium UBA7331
AAAGTAAATGCGGGCTTCTTAGGGAATCCTTCCTTAAGCCAAAGCATTCACGGAGCGAAAGTTGGCTCAACAGCCGTACAAATTGGTGCAGGGGTGACAGTTCCTCTGAATCAAAATAGTTCCATTTTTGCTGAAGCAAATGCTGATTTCCGCAGCAAGCAAAACAGCGTCAATGGTAGCATCGGTTATCGTTACGATTTCTAATCTATTTGCCTAAGTAGCAAATATTTTGCGACCTAGCTTATAATTTAATTGCCAGTATAGTCTCATCACTATACTGGCGATTTTTATCTATAGACCTGTTTATTAGTTCTATAGGAGGGCTTTACTAATTATTAATCTTTGTTTAAAGACCAAGTTTTTTTGTAATTAAGTATTGGTTGATCTCCATCAAACTCAATAGGCAACCAGATATAACGACCATCAATGGCATTATTCGGTTTCCATTCGTCAGCCATAAAGATAAAAGTATCTTTTTTGCCTTCTACCGGTAAG
The DNA here is from genome assembly GCA_002471255.1 of Akkermansiaceae bacterium UBA7331. GTDB lineage: Bacteria > Verrucomicrobiota > Verrucomicrobiia > Verrucomicrobiales > Akkermansiaceae > Akkermansia. The sequence continues at coordinate 496 of DKPP01000007.1, forward strand.
ACATATGTACTTTGTCCTCCAAAAGTGATGTTAGCATCATTGCCTTGGCATGGGTTTGCCAATTCTTTCCATGGGCCTAGAATGTGAGACGCTATTCCGGAGCGAGCTGCATTAGGAGCCCATCCTGTACACCCTGAACCAATGAAATAATATTGGTCGCCTTTTTTGAAAAGGGTTGGTGCTTCCATTAATCGATTATGAAAAATACGTACGTATTTGCCGGTGTGAGCAGTGAAGTCGGGTGTTAATTCCGCGATATGAGTCGTATTATTTTCTTCTGAAGAATAAATGTGATAGGCTTTCCCATCTTGATCGATGAATAAAGTCATATCTCTGGCCATTTGTCCTCCTTCAAAATCTCGACGAATCAAGGTGTATTCTCCTTGATTATAATGGTTTTTATCATCAAATGGCTTGTCTAATGGTTTCTTTTGATCTTCCGGCATTCCTATTGGCCATTTCCCGGGATTGATACGCCCCGCGTGTAAAAATTGATAGGGACCGGTGACCTTGTCTGCAATGGCTACTCCGGAATGGGCTGATAAGTAACCTCGTCCTTTTCTTTCTAGGTGAAACCACATAACATATTTATCGGTCACCGGATTATAAATTACTTTAGGGCGTTCAAGGATGCATTCTTTTGTGATAGGGGATTCAGGGTCATCACTTACGGGTAAGGCAATGCCTTCATCTTTCCAATTGCACAAATCTTTTGATGAATAACAATGAACTCCAACATGGGCTTTGTTGCCGGCATCTCCGGCGATTTTGTGTTCGCCAAACCAATAATATTGCTCTGTTTTTGGATCAAATATGACTCCTCCCCCATGAGCATTGATGTGGACTCCATGGTTATCTTTCCAAATTTCTTTAGGAATGAATGTGTTATAATGATTTATATCTATATTGGATTTATTATTAGCTAATATAGTTGATGCTAATAGTGTCCCCATTAGTGGTAATGTTTTGTATAGAGGGTTCATTTTATATTTTTATCGTGTTAAAAATGGATAAAAGCCAGCAGATATATTGGTTTTTCAAAGAATACGTTATTTGGGCTTGGTTTCTACAATAATTATTTCATATTACCCTTTCTGCATTATGAAGAATTTTTTGGGTGGGCATATTAGTTTGACTCTTGCGTTGAGGTATCTGAATCCTTTACGTACATTTTTTTCCATTATTACCTTGATTTGTTTGATTGGCGTTGCTTTGGGCGTCATGGTTCTTATTGTTGTATTATCCGTCATGGGTGGATTACAAAAAGAGATTCAAGGTAGGTTGTTTGCCCATTCTCCTCACGTACAAGTTTCTCAAGTCGATCAATGGGGATCAAGACGTCCGATCGAAAATTGGCAAGAATTGGCTGACCAATTAATATCTGTGCCCGGGGTGAAGTCTTCTTATGCCCTCATTGAAGATTATTCTTTGGTAGATGCTGATGGTCGCCACCGTCCTTGTTTTTTTCGTGCCATTGATACTGAAAATACAGAGCAATTAGGCGAGTTGAAAAATTTGGTTAAAGCCGGTAATGCAGAGTTAGACATGGGTGAAAAGGCCGTGATCTCTTCCCAAATGTCTGAATCGATGCATGCCGGAGTTGGTAGTACGATTCGTTTATATACGACCAGAAATTTCCAAGAAGTTTCCAATGCATACAGCCAAACCGAATTACCTTTAGTTTCGGATAAATTTACCGAAGAGTTAAAAGTTTTAAAATCTTCTGCCGATAAGATTAAGGTTTTAGATAAAACCGAATCTTTATCTACGGATGAAATGAAAAATGCTGCTAATAATTTAGTGACCATCTTAAACTCCAAAATTCGTGATAAAGAGCGCGAGCCTCTTGATAAGCTTTATGATGTAATCAATGAATCGAGTCTTGAAGGTGACCAGGTTGTTTTCCCTAGCGGCACTAAAGAAATGTGGGGTAAATCAATAGAAACTTTACTTACTCAGGACAAAAATGCGGTTGATATGGATAGTTTTTCACAAATCAAACAGTTTGTATTACCTAAAGATCTTGAAGTAATTGGAGTTTATCAATCATCCCAACATACTCCGAGCCCTGATATGTTTATTCCTTTAGGCATTGGACAGGAATTATTAGGTTATCAAGATGATTTGGTGCTAGGCGTAGCTCTTCGAGTCGATGATCCTTATAATGTATCTACTATTTTGCCTTCCTTGCAAGCTAAGCTTGATTCCATAGCTCCGGAAGGGGTCAAATATTCCTTAGATACTTGGATGGAACGTTTTAATTCATTCTTTGAATTGATGCAAAAGGAGAGAACGATGATGAGCTTTGTTTTATCATTTATCTCTTTAATTTCAGCATTTTGTATTATGGCTGTTATGTTCACCGTCTCTATTCAGCGTAAGAAAGAAATTGCCGTGATGAAAGCCTTAGGCGCCACTCCGGGGCAAATCGTTCGCGTATTCTTATGGCAAGGTGTGATTATCGGTTTTGTGGGAGCCATCTTGGGGATCGGTTTAGGTTTATTGGTGCTACATTATCGTTCACAAATTCAGTTTGGGCTTTCATCTATCGGGTTTGACCCGTTCCCAATGAGTTTCCATGGCACGGAATTGCCTGCATTAATTGATTGGTCTGAAATGATTTGGCAAGGCATTAAGGCCTTTATTATGGTAGTAATCGCCTCTATTGTTCCTGCCTTAATTACATCTCGCCAAGATCCGGCAAAAGCTTTAAGAGGATTATAAAAAATGGATATTTTTATTGTAAAAAACTCGCAGAAGGCTGGTCCTTACCCAGTCATCGAGGTTATTTCTATGTTGGAATCAGGTGCGATTGCTCCTGATGTGAAAGGATGGCATAAAGGATGCGAATCTTGGATGCCATTGAAAAGTTTACCTGCTTTAGATGATTATTTTAATCCCAAAGTAGAAAAATCTGATTCACAAGAATCAATTGATGGTTCTTCCGATTCCGCATCTGCGCCTGATATGCAAGATGCGGCACAAAATGATTCTAATCCCCAGGTAGTACTGCAAGTCGCCGTACCGAATCCTTGGCTGCGTTTTTCGGCACGCATGTTTGATATCATTTTGTTTACCTGTTTATATTTTGTCGTATTACGATATTCTTTTCAGGGGTTTCAAGACTGGTTTATAATGCCTACGCCTGAGCATACATTATTATACATTTGTGTGCCGTTCGTTATCATCGAATCATTATTGTTAAGTACATGGGGCACTACTCCGGGTAAGGCTATTATGGGGATCCGCGTGCGTACTTTTCTTGGCCAAAAACTTAATTTTCTCAAAGCCCTCAAAAGATCGGCGTGGGTAATGGTTTTGGGTACAGGCTGTTTCATTAGTTTGTTTCCTTTAGTGGCTCTTTTCTTGAGCTGGTGGAGTGTTCGCCGTGTAGGTATGGCTACTTGGGATATGAAATTGGGTGTCTCGCCCATGATATCTACTAAAACAAGCTCGATACGTTATGTAGTGCTATTTTTATCTTTGTTATTATTAACAAATGCAATGGATGTCGTGCTCGAACCATGGGTTCCTCAAATACAGGTTATGATAAATGAAATGTTATCATCCAAATAATAATTAAAGAACGGATGTACTGAATTTGGCTTCACATAAGGCATAATTCGGAGCATAGTAACAAAAAACGTTATGGCAGATATTCATCCAACCGCAGTCATTCATCCAAGTGCAAAAATAGCTGATGATGTAAAAATCGGCCCATTTTGCGTAGTAGGCGAAAATGTTACCCTCGGCGAAGGTTGCGTGTTGATTAGCCACGTTGTTTTGGAAGGCCCTTCCACTTTCGGGAAGAACAATGAGTTTCATCCATTTTGCCGTATTGGTGGCAAAAGTCAGGATTTGAAATACAAATGTGAACCTACCTATTTAGAAGTAGGTGATAATAACGTTTTCCGTGAATACGCGACCATTAACCGTGCTACTGATGCAGGTGATGCTACTCGCGTAGGTAGTAATTGTCTGTTCTTAGTTTCCTGCCACGCAGGTCACGATTGCCAAATTGGTGACAATGTTATTTTCTCCGGTTATGCAACAGCTGCAGGCCACGTAACCATTGGTGATTACGCGATTCTAGCAGGTTGCTGTGCTGTCCACCAGTTTTGTTATATTGGTGCTCATAGTATGGTCGCAGCTATGGCTCGTGTCGCTCAAGATGTGCTTCCTTACACAATTGTTGAGGGACATCCGGCTTCGACTCGCGCTATTAACGTAGTAGGTATGCAGCGTCGCGGTTTTACTGAGGATGATGTTCGTTCCGTAAAATTGGCTTATAGAAAATTGTTTGTAAACAAAGAATTGACTGTTGAGCAAGCTTTAGGTGAGATGGAATCTTCCAAATATGCCGATAATGCTTGTATGAAAGAGATCATCAACAGCGTTAAGTCTTCAGAACGTGGTTTTTGCCATTAATTAAAGTTGATTCCATGAAAAAAGGGATTGTTTTTGATTTGGACGGCACCCTTGTGGATTCGATTCCGGGGATTTCCGAAGGCTTAAACTTAGCATTAAGTTCTTTGAATTATCCTACGCATTCGGAAGAGTCGATCCGTAAAATGGTGGGGCAGGGGGCGAGAGAATTATGTCGAGCCGCTTTAAGCATACCAAAGGGTGAGGAGTTGCAGAAATCACAGATTGATGCTTTGCTAGGAGCTTTTATGAAGGAATATCCTCAAGTTTGGCTTGAAGGAACAAATATCTTCGAAGGTGTTCTTGATGGGTTGTCTCGTTTAAAAGAAAAAGGACTAAAATTGGCCGTTCTCTCTAACAAACCACACGAAGTAACTGCCCCTATGGTGAAAACCTTATTTCCTCAGTGCGACTTTGAGCCAATAATGGGTTATTCATCTCAATTTCCACGAAAACCGGATCCTGCCGCTTTATTACATATCATCGATATGTGGGGCTTCTCCCTTGATGAAGTCTGTTTAGTAGGAGATTCCATCCACGATGGCGAAACTGCTACTAATGCCTCTGTAGATTTTGTGCCGGTAGGGTGGGGATATTGTAATCGTGAAGAATTACAAAATTATGGTGCCATTCACGATGATGTAGCATCGTTATTTAGGCACTTACAGACTTTATAGTTTGGTTATATGGCATTAGGAAATGCCATATTCAGCCCATGAGCTGCTTGTTTCCCATACTCTAACTCGTTCTAAAATGACCGAGTCTCTTACAGGCCAAGGAATCATGCCTTCAGATGCTTGCTTAAGTGCATTAGCGGCAAATTCGTATATAGTTCTGGCCATTACTTCACTAGTAGGATCTTCTTTTTCAAAAGGAATGATTCGTTGACCATATGCCTCTACTAGTTGTGAAAAATGAGGATCTTCCGTATTCATGCAAAGAGCATGATCGAATTGCTCAAGAAAGTCATTCATCATCGCTTTAATGGCTTTGAAATCCATAATCATATCATTTTCATCCAAAGTCTCTGCTCGGAATACCAATTCAACGGATCTCGTGTGACCGTGTGGAAATTGGCAATTGCCCGGATGCTTGGATAAAAGATGTCCGCTTTCCAGTTCGATGCATTTACAAATACGATAGGTCATGACAGGCTGATGATAAGGATTATTGTGCAAGAATCAATCATAAAGGCAGTCTGTTATCTGTCTTATTGCTCGGAGTATTTTTTTATTTTATTTCAACACTTTGGCTAAATTTGATGACTATTACTTAGGTCATCTGATCTCTTATATTCATAAAACCGTAACCGTTATGGAGACTTTTGGAAATATTATACTGACACTCATAGGCTTAATTCTTATTTTTTCTGTGATTAGGTCTGCTTGTAAGGTGGGATTAATGAATTATCCTTCTTCTGAAATTATTTCTCGGTCAACGGCGCGTTGCGTTTATTATTTCTTTAGAAGAATGAATTCTAAAACAGATAGCTATGCTGAAATGCAATGGAAACTTACTTGGTTTAGTCCATTGTTTATGTTGGGGATGATTTCGAGCTACTTCTTTATTACTTTAGTTGGGTTTGCTTGTTTATATATGAGTTTTGGTTCGGAGCCCGATTTTGTGAAAGCGTGTATTTCTAGTGGATCAGCTTTGAGTACTTTAGGCTTTTTTACTCCTCATGGTCATAGCGGACAAATTATATCTATTATAGAAGGTGGAGTGGGCTTGGGGGTTATCGTGTTTTTAATTACATTCATACCTGGGTATCAGTCTGTAGTACAAGCGAGAGAAAATAAGTCTGCTTGGCTTTATGCACGCACTAATCAAGATCCGAACTGCGCTTCTTTCTATTCTTGGCTCAACCGATTGGAAGACAGAGATCATTTGCAATCTTTTTGGAATAATTGGGAAGACTACTTGAGAATGATTGGTGATACTCATTCGGAATCACCTGTTTTGTTGTTTACTCCTTCTGTGCGTTCCGGTCAATCGTGGTTAATCACAACATTTGCCATTATGGATGCTGTTAATTTAATGGTTACCTCGATTCAAGTAAAATATATAGGCGCTGCTGTGGCTTGTTTGGAAGAAGGTGTGTATTCTCTGACTCGTATTATGCAGGCAATTCAAGTTCTCCCTATGTTACACGAGCCTAGATCTCGTGTTTTAGTGAGTCGAGAAGCCTATGATCGTATGTGTGATCAGCTAGTCCTTTATGGTTTTAAATTAAAAGAAGACCATGATAGATCATGGAGAGAGTTTAACGAAAACAGATCTCGTTATGAATATTCTCTTATGGTCTTAGCTAAGGTATCTTTTGTTAAATTAAGCGATAAATTATTGAATCTCGGTTATAATAATATCGACGACGTTCCTGTTATAGTTTCTTCTAAGCGCGATTATGTGGAATTGGATCCGGTGACAAATTCAGAAGATCAAGCAGACTCTAATATGGATAAAACCACACCTGCTGCTGAATCTGTAGACACTGAATCTAAAATTGGTGATGTGAAGGATAATGCCGATGAGCTTAATCCTAGTGCCGCTTCAGATAATGTTTCTGAGCCTCAAAAAGCGGTACTGCCTAATGAAGGAAATAAATAAAGCTGCCATATCATAAGATACGACAGCTTTATAAATAAGGCTAATTGATAAATTAGTTTACGCGCTCAACTTGTACGCTATGGGATTGACCATTGATAACAATGTTCATCGAGCGATTGCCGGCGGTGCCGGATACTTGGGCGCTGATGCCGGCTGCAGCTGGGGCAGGTGTTGAAATAGCAACAGGTGCTTCAGCTTTTGGCTCAGGCTTCTTATAGTAAGCTTCTACTTCTTGTGGGAACATAGCATAGATTACGCAATGTTCGTCGTCTGTAGGTAAGCCTTTTTCTTCGAGCTTTTTGCGAAGATCGGCCATGCCTGGCTTGATCAAGTCGGCAGGACGGCAGGTGATTGGTTCTTTGCCCATCTTCTCAGCACAAAGCTTTTGTACTTCAGGATCAACCGGAGCGGCTGTGCGACCATAGTAACCTAAAGCGATATCTGCGGCTTGAGGACTGATGTTTTTCCAACGGCCAAACTTCACATTAAGCATAGCCTGTACACCTACGATTTGAGATGTCGGTGTTACCAATGGAATCCAGCCTAAGGCTTTGCGAACAACCGGAATTTCAGCAAATACTTCTTCAAACTTGTCGCTCATGCCTTGTTCCTTCAACTGAGTGCGGAAGTTGGAAAGCATACCGCCAGGTACTTGATAGCGAAGTGTGTCTGAGTCAACAACTTCATTTTTGTGTGAAGTGAACTTGTCAAGAGAGTCATAAATAGGCTTAAGCATCTCTTGTACTTCATTGAGTTTGTCTAAATCAAAGCTAGGCTTACGAGGAGAACCTTCCAATAAAGCAAGCATTCTCAAGCAGTCCGGCTGACCCGTACCATTAGCAAATGGAGCGATAGATACGTCACAAGCGTCAACTCCTGCATCAATAGCGCTTAAATAGGTGGAAGCACCTAATCCTGCGGTATCGTGAGTGTGAATCCATACAGGCACATTGATGTTTTTCTTCAATGCAGCTACTAATTCGTGAGTTTCGTATGGAGGAATTAAGCCTGCCATGTCTTTGATCACAACGGCATCTACACCCATTTCAGCAAGTTCACAACCCATTTTTACAAAACTCTCAGTAGTGTGTACCGGAGAAGTAGTATAGCAAATAGTGCCATGAGCCTGAGCACCAGCTTTTTTAGCGGCGCGGATAGACGTTTCCATATTGCGTGGATCATTCACACAGTCAAAAATACGGAAAATATTCATACCATGCTTAGCACTAGTAGCAACGAAAGCTTCTACCACGTCATCAGCATAGTTTGTGTAGCCAACGATGTTTTGACCACGCAAAAGCATCATATGAGGTGTTTTAGGAGCAGCTTTTTTCAAAGCGTCCAAGCGATCAAATGGCCATTCCTTGAGGAAGCGTAAGCCAGCGTCAATAGTGGCTCCACCCCAGGTTTCCAAGGCACTAAAGCCCATCGTATCTAAAATTGGCGCAATCGGAAGCATATCCGATGAATTCATGCGAGTAGCTGCGAGGGATTGGTGTCCATCGCGCAACACTGTACAGTTAAATGAAACAGGATTCATAAAAAATGATGTAGTTACACAAAGTTTAGTGAAAACTTTACTCGGGGTGACTTTCTCATAATTAGACCGACAGGTCAAGAAGCGACGGTGGGCGGTCACGGAAAACAGTCGAACGAATGCCTCTTTCGCAAGATTTTTTCTTTGGTATTATTTCATAAGAGGCTTATTTAAAAATAATCTATGAGAATATTTTGTCAGATTTGAATATGGGTTTCTACTAAACGAATTCTGAAGGATTGTTTAAAATTATTGAAATATGCCATTAATGATAATAGGGGGGGACTAGGCTATAAGCTTGAGTTTTTGGGTGAAACGATGCACACTTCTTGCATGATTCTTGAATTACAATCTCCGCTAGATATGCACTTGCATGTGCGCGATGCTCAAATGCTTCGTTTAGTTGCACCTTTGAGTGCCGATAGTTTTGCCGGGGCTGTCATTATGCCCAACCTTGTGCCTCCCGTAACGAGCGTTGATAGTGTCGAGGCATATCGCTCAAGAATTATGCAGGCAGTTGGTGATAATGAGCATTTTAAGCCATACATGACTGCGTTTTTTAAAAATTACACCGAATCTGAATTGCTTGCTCTTAAAGATCATGTTTTTGGTTTAAAGCTATATCCTGCAGGAGCTACGACGAATAGTGAAGGCGGTGTAAAAGGGATGGATGAAGCCGAATCAACAATTCGACTCATGGAAGAAATGGGTATTCCTTTATTGGTTCATGGTGAAAGTCATGGTTTTGTGATGGATAGAGAAGAGGAATTTTTATCCGTATATCGCCATTTAGCTCAGAAATATCCCAAATTAACGATCAGTATGGAGCATATTACGACCGCTTCCGCCGTGGGACTTTTGGATGAATTTGAAAATTTGGTAGCAACAGTTACTTTACAGCATCTATTTATTACGTTGGATGATGTGGCAGGTGGTATGTTGAAGCCTCACTTATTCTGTAAGCCTATCGCAAAAAGGCCCGAAGATCGTGAAGCCTTGTTAGAAGCAGCACTAAAAGCTCATCCAAAATTAATGTTTGGTAGTGATTCCGCACCACACCCGATACACGCAAAAGAATCATGCGGATGTGCTGCCGGTGTATTTACAGCTCCTTTAGCTTTGCCGAAACTAGCTGAATTATTCGCCAAACATGATTGTATAGCTAACTTGCAAGCTTTTGTTTCCGATAATGCCTGTAAGATTTATGGCTTAACACCACCAAAAACAAGCGTAAAATTAGAGGACAAACCAATGTCGATTCCTTCAAGTTATGAGGGGTTTGGGCAAAAAGTCATCCCTATGGATGCAGGTGAAACAATCTCTTGGTCAATTATCTAAAGAATATATATCTATCAAAAAGTAAGCCACTTCATGTAAGTGGCTTATTCTGTTTATTGGGAAGAGTAATTTAGAGCTTTGTTACTGTACGGCTCCAAATATTCTATCCCAAAACATGATGAGTAAGAAAATGATGAATAGAATAACAAGAAATATCATCAAGCCTGTGCATCCTGATTTCTGGGGACGTTTTAGTTCCGTGCTATCCTTGCCTGTTAAAGTCTCATCAAAGCTGTCTGCTTCGTATACCTTTTCGTCAGCTGTGCTTACCTCATAGGTATCATTATCCTTTTCGACTAATCCATTGTTAGGAATATTTGTCTTATCTTCTTCTGCCATATTGATTCATGTGGTTGTTGAGATTTTAGACAAAAGCTTCATAAACTTTGTTGAAGCATGGTAGTAAGATATTTTAGAAAAGATAGAATGAGGATAACAAAAAAGGTTAAAAGCATTAGCTTTTAACCTTGAAAAAGATGGAATAGATAAGGTTAAGCTCAGCTTAACCAATATCGTGATTAGTAGCGTCGGCCACGGCCATAACCACCGCCGGAGCGGTCATCACGGCGAGGTGCGCGATCGTCGCGTCTGCCACCACGGTCGTTACGGAAACCGCCTCTGCTTCTTTCTACAGGTGGTTTAGCTTCGTTTACAACCAAAGAGCGACCATTGAAATCTTGTCCGCTTAATTCTTCGATAGCCTGACCCATAGATTGAGGATCTGCCATTGTTACGAATGCGAAACCTCTTGGTCTGCCGCTGTCGCGATCCATAGGAATAGCGATTTCTGCTACTTCACCGTATTGGGCGAAAAGATCAGCTAAATCCTGTTCTGTCGTATCAAAGGGGATATTTCCCACGTATAATTTTGTGTTCATAAAATTAATCATGACGGGTACTGCGGACTTTACAAAAATGTTCCCGAAGGCATAAGCTTAGAATCACAAAATCTCAAATCTAACAGTTACAAATGTCGCCTCGTATACTAATAACGATTTTGTTTCTTGCAATGTTAATTTTTTGAAAGCGTGACATTGAGCGAAAATAAGCTAGTTTGCAACCAATCTAAACTCGTGAAATATGAACAATCCAGTGACGTATCCCGGAAATTGTTATTAGCAATAGCTGCGATCAATCTTTTCAAAATGCCCGATTTTGACAAATTTTGAAAAAAAGTGAAAAAAGTTTCATTTTTATCTTGCCAAAAAAATTGTTTTAGTGTATTTATTTCTCCGCACACATTACCAAGTGCAAAGGCCGCTTTAGCTCAGTGGTAGAGCACCCGCCTTGTAAGCGGACGGTCGTCAGTTCAAATCTGACAAGCGGCTCCATAATAAAGCTCGTAACTTTAACTAGTTACGAGCTTTTCCTTTTTCAGAAACTTGCTGGTGGTAGTAGGGTCAACGGGTCAACACGCTAATCGGTGGGAACGCAAATTTTTCTCCTTAGTCCAATCAACGCCGGCGCATTCAACAAGAACTCTTTTGTAAAACGTCACAGATCGGAGTGAATCAATTACTAATTGTTTGCCCTATTTTTTGATGAATTCAAAAAATGGTGGCTGTTTAGCTAGATATTTCGACTTATTATTTCAATAAATACGAGGGAATTTAGATATTGTTAGGATATCTATCTTGCTTCAACACTTGAAAATATTCACCGGCTCCGTATGGATTAGTGAGAAATGAGTCTTGTTCCGAATGAGATGTGTGAGGGAGTAAAAATTCTCGTTGGGAACATAAATTGATGGTTTCACCAATAATTTGATGTTTCTTAGCCCAATAAATTAAATCCGAAAAATTGACATCGCAGGTTAAATCCATCATCCCCGGGCATTGATAGACGTCCATATTCCGGAATAATTGGTGTTTCCAATACGCTCTCATCGTGCCTTTTGGGTTACGATGATAGAGTTCTTCCATTTCATTGCCATAGTCAATGGTGATGAAAGAGCCAAGTTGCCAATCTGAAATCCATGATTGCAACCATTCATAATAGCTATCGTGCACCTCGATTCTTTGCCCTTCTGGGGCACTAAAATCAATCATAGAGGAGGCTGAAGGTCTGGTTAAAGGGCGTAATTCCTCTTTTATCTGGTTGCCCTCCGTAGTTAAACCTACCTCTAACCATTCGTCATTACGAAATTCTAGAATACGTACCGCAAAAGCATCAACAAGTTCATTGGAGAAAATGAAAGCTTTGCCTCTGCATTTTTTCAAAGCTTTTTTAATATCATCGTGAACCTTAACTTGGTTACCTAAAAATAAATTTTGGTAATCTCTTAAACGAGGAGATGACTCGACAATGTGATAATTGATCATCCATTGCTTAAAAAAGCCTATTTTACTAAGAATCTTTTGAGCTAAAGCACCATTGCCGGCACCTACTTCAATGATAGGCAACTTCATGCCTGCTAATTTACAGGCTTGCTTCCATTCGGCTAAAATTGCCTTAGCTAAGATGTCGGACATGGTGGCGGCAGTAGAAAAATCACCACGTAGTCCGATATCCTCGATATTTGAGCTGTAATAACCAACCTCAGGCATATGCAGAGCTGTTTGCATAAATAACTCATGAGATAACCAATTATCTCTTGAGCGTATAAGTTGAGGAAGGTCTTTAATCATCTATTTAGTTTTTAGACTGTTCAAGCATCTTTAAAAGAGGCGCTTCAGCACGTTGGCGGAGATCTTCCGGCAATGTAATTTGAGGTTCCAATGAATCAAGAGCCTTATAAAGTTTCTCAAGGGTATTCATCTTCATGTATGGGCAATTACTGCATGAGCAATTATGCGTAGGTGATGCGATGAATTCCTTATCGGGGATGAGTTTTTGCAAGCGGTGCAAAATTCCCGATTCCGTCACGATGATAAATGATGAAGCTTCACTTTCACGGCAGAAAGGAATCATCTTCTCCGTAGAACAAATATGATCGGCTAACAATCTTACTGCTTGCGTACATTCCGGATGAGCTACGATCAATGCATTAGGATGTTGAGCCTTTAAATCAAGGATTTGGTCACGAGTAAACTCCATGTGAACGTGGCAAGAACCATTCCAAAGTTCCATTTCGCGTCCAAGTTGTTCCGCTACCCAGGAACCTAGATTTTGATCGGGTACAAATAAGATCGGACGGTCGGCAGGTGCCTGATTTACGATATTTACCGCATTACCCGAGGTAACAATGACATCGGCAAGTGCTTTGACGCCAATAGAGCAGTTCACATAAGCCACTACATAATAATTTTTGTCTGCATTGGCTTTTAAAAATGCTTCTAGATCTTTTGCGTCACAAGAAGCTTCAAGTGAACAACCGGCATCTTTATCCGGCAAAATAACCGTCTTATTTGGATTAAGGCTTTTGGCAGTTTCAGCCATGAAGTGCACTCCACAGAATGCAATAACGTCACAATCCGTTTCTTGCGCCTTATAGGCAAGACCAAGAGAATCGCCAACATAATCAGCCAAATCTTGAATGTCTCCTGTTTGATAACTGTGTGCCAAAATAATGGCATTCTTCTCCTTTTTGAGTCTTAAAATCTCTGCTCTTAAATCCAAAGACGACATGGCGCATAGGATACAGTCCACTTTTATATAGTCAAGGAGTATCCCACAGCTTCAATTTAGTTATGATACGCTGTTTTTTATTTGTCATCTTTTCATGACACCCAATGACGTTTGAGTAAGTTGGAATCATTCTAGGAAATGATAGTATTTCTCTATGAGTAATGGTGATAACTCTTGGATTAGTATTCAAGGTGCACGAGAACATAATTTAAAAAATATCAATGTAAACATTCCCCTTGGGAAATTGACGGTTGTTACGGGTCCTTCAGGTTCAGGTAAGACTAGCCTTGCCATGCATACACTTTATGCAGAGGGGCAGCGAAGATACATGGAGACCTTTTCTCCTTACGTGCGGCAGTTTATGGACCGCATGGATAAACCCGATGTCGATGCCATTGATAATATATTACCTTCCATTGCTCTCCAGCAGCGTAATTCTATCCGTACTTCTCGTTCCACAGTTGGTACGATGACCGGATTAAATGATTATTGGAAGTTTGTTTTTGCTCGATTATCGGTCGGCCACGATCCTCAGACGGGTCATATTGTAAAGCCCGCCACTCCTGAAAGTATTTGGCAAGATTTAATCAGTAATCAAGTATCTACAGCGCTAGTGTGTTTTAAGCTCAATCGCCCCGAACAAGTCACAGGAGAAGAATTTAAACAAGATTTAGCCGCTCAAGGTTATTTACGAGCTTTTATTGACGGTAATGCCGTTAGATTGGATGATCCTGATGTAGAATTGGGCGAACAGGTTTGGATTATTCAAGATAGATTACAAATCAATGATGATCAACATCAGCGTGGATTGGAAGCTTTGGAGGCTGCTATCAAATTTGGTCGCGATCGAGTACGTATTACTACGAGAAGCGACGATGACACTTGGTCAAATATAAGAGATTACCGCTCAGATTGGTATCCTTTGCAGGAACCTCGTCCCGGTTTGTTTTCATTTAATTCACCATTGGGCGCTTGCCCGAAATGCCGTGGGTATGGACGTATTATCACGATTGATTATGCCAGATGTGTTTATCCACAATTAAGCATTAAGGATGGCGCTTTGCATATTTTTGAGACCGAGAATGGACAAGAATGTAAACGTGATTTGTTGAGAGCCAATAAAAAACGCTCGAATCCGATTCGCTTAAACGTGCCATGGAAAAATCTCGATCAATGGGAACGTGATTGGGTGATGAACGGAGATCCGGGTGGAGATTGGGATTCTTTATGGCAAGAAGGAAAATGGTATGGAGTTAAAGGCTATTTTGATTACCTCGAATCTCGCACTCATAAAATGCACATACGAGTTTATTTAAGCCGTTTTCGTGTCTATACCGAGTGTCCGGCATGCCATGGCAAGCGTTTGAGACCTGAGGCATTATTATTCACCATTGACGGCAAAACTCTACCGGATCTTTTTGTGATGCCTATGTCCGAATTGTTGCCTTGGGTAGATAAAAACGTCGTTCCTTATTCGGCCGAAGATGCAGGATTAAAACATGCCGTACAAGAATTACGCAGTCGTTTGGCATATCTTAATGAAGTAGGGTTGGGGTATTTATGTTCTGATCGTACTACCAGGACATTGTCAGGCGGTGAGATTGAACGTGTGAGTTTGACGACTTGTTTAGGCGCATCACTTACCGATACCTTATTCGTTTTGGATGAGCCTACCGTGGGTCTGCATCCGCGCGATACGTCACGATTGATGGATGCCATGAATCGATTAAAGAATCGTGGTAATACGCTAGTGGTAGTTGAGCATGAGGAATCAGTAATGCGCGGTGCCGATTACTTAATCGATATGGGACCGGCATCGGGTAAAGAGGGTGGTGAAGTCGTCTTTGCAGGTCGTCCTGATGAGATGTCCCAACAAGATTTATCGTTAACAGGTCTGTATTTACACGGCGAACGCTCGATACCGGTACCGGATAAACGCCGCAAGCCTAAAAAATGGTTGAGCATTTCGGGAGCTACACGTAATAACCTTAATGATTTATCAGTAAAGGTGCCTTTAGGTGTGTTTGCTTGCCTTACCGGCGTTAGTGGATCGGGTAAAAGCACTTTAGCCCATGATGTTATTTATTTACATTCTCTCGTACAGCAGGGGATAACTTGTGAAGAGACTCCGGCTCAAGTGCGACAAATTAAGGGTTGGGAATCTATTTCCGAGGTATTATTGGTTGATCAAAGCCCCATTGTGCGTACACCACGTTCCACTCCGGCTGTTTATGCAGGTGTGTTTGATGAAATACGTGCTTTGTTTTGTGCTACGGAAGCGGCCAAATCTCGTCAATTAAAGCCGGGCTTCTTTTCCTTTAACAGTGGAGAAGGTCGATGCCCTAGATGTGCGGGAATGGGTAGTGAAAAGATTGAAATGCAGTTTCTTTCGGACATATTCATTACTTGCCCTCTATGTCATGGCTTAAGATATGGGCAAGAAGCTCTGCAAATCTTTTATCGTGATAAAAATATCGCTCAGGTGCTTCAAATGACCATAACCGAATCAATTGACTGGTTTGGCTCTGAATCAGATGCAAAAACTAAGAAAATTTTATCTAAACTCAATGTCCTGAAACAAGTAGGCTTAGGTCATTTGGGCTTAGGGCAGGCTTTAAATACTTTGTCAGGTGGTGAGAATCAGCGACTCAAGTTGGCTAAGGTTCTTTTAGATCAGTTGCAAAATAAAAAAGGAATTTCGCCGAAAATGTTGATTTTGGATGAGCCATCTACAGGCTTACACTTCCAAGATATAAGTGTTTTACTTGAAGTATTTCATGAATTAGTCAATCAAGGTCATAGTCTATTGGTCATTGAGCATAATGTGGAAGTGATCAAATCTGCCGATTACGTCATTGATCTTGGACCTGAGGGTGGTAATGAAGGAGGACAAATCGTCGCCGTTGGCACGCCGGAAGACATCATCAAACAAGCGAAGGGTTATACTTATGCCTTTTTAGATCAAGCCATCAACCATCATGCCATTTCTTTACCAAAATTGGCACAAATAAGTGATGATGCCGAATCTCAAGTGATTCCCGGTTACATTTCTCTACGTGGTGCGCGACATCACAACTTAAAGAATGTAGATTTGGACGTAAAACGCGGTGAAATGACCGTTTTAACAGGACTTTCAGGTTCAGGGAAAAGCTCCTTGGCATTTGATATCTTCTTCGCCGAAGGTCAGAGGCGTTTTATGGATGTGATGTCTCCTTATGCACGACAATTCACCGAACAGCTTGAAAGCCCCGATATTGATCGCTTGACCGGATTACCACCAACGGTAGCAATTGAACAAAACGTCTCCCGTGGAGGTACGAAATCTACGGTAGGTACAGTGACGGAAATATGGCAGTTCTTACGCTTACTTTATGCGAAATTAGGTCAGGCATATTGCCCAAATTGTCAAATCCCGGTTGGTAAACGCTCTGAAGCCGAAGTCGTACAGCTCGTTTTGCAAAGTTTGGCAAAAAACTCACGATTGATGCTTATGGCACCTCTCGTACGAAACAGAAAAGGTCATTATGCCGATTTAGTGAGATGGGCCGAACACCGTGGTTATGATGCTTTTTGGATTGATGGGGCTTACACGAAAATTGATGATTTTAAACCATTAGATCGTTATTCCAATCACGATTTAGATCTGGTAACGGCTTATCTGACTAAAGATATGTCAGCCCAAGAAGTCGAAGCACGCGTTAAAGATGCCTTAAAACTTGGTGAAGGGTTTATCCAAATTGCCAAAGTGGCTTCTTCTACTCCTGAATTAATCGGTACAAAACTAGCTTGCCCTAGTTGCGGTACATCATTCCAAGAATTAGAGCCATCAACATTCTCATATAATTCGCCACGAGGTTGGTGTCAGCATTGCAAAGGGCATGGCATCACTGCTAAAGTGAAGATGAAGGAAGAAAAAGCTAATTCCTTGCTAGAAGCGGAAATGGTCTATGATAAAGACTTAGAGAAGATGATGGACGATGAGGCTGAATTTGAGGTTTGCCCCGAATGTGAAGGTGTGCGACTCAATGCCTTTGCTCGATCCGTGCAAGTACAAGGATTTACTCCCGGTGTATTATCATCTTTATCTGCTCTTGATGCGGCTAAGCTCATAGCTAGTTGGCAATTTGTGGGACAAGATGCCCTAATCGCTCGCGACGTGGTATCGGAAGTTGTCCAACGTCTGGAATTTTTACATCATGTAGGCTTAGGCTATCTTTCATTAGATCGTAGTGCTACGACTTTATCCGGAGGGGAAACACAACGTATCCGCTTGGCGGCTCAATTGGGTTCACATTTGAGAGGTGTTTTGTATATTCTAGATGAACCTACTATTGGTTTGCATCCAAGCGATAACGAACGTCTGTTGGGGGCCTTAAATCAACTAAAAGACAGGGGAAATACTCTTTTAGTCGTTGAGCATGATGAGGAAACAATGAAACAAGCGGACCGTATTGTGGATTTAGGCCCAGGGGCCGGTATTAATGGAGGGCAAATCGTAGCTGATGGTACATTTGACGAAATAGCCGAAATCCCCGATTCCGTAACAGGGTTAGCTTTGCATGAAAAACCAAAACATCCTTATTTTGGCAAGAGACGCCCAATTCCTCGTAAAAAAGATCAAGATGCTTGGCTGTCTATTTCCGGTTGTACGTTAAATAACCTTAAAAATATAGATGTAGCCGTGCCGAAAGGTCGATTGACCGTTGTCACTGGTGTGTCCGGAGCTGGTAAGACTTCTTTAATAACCGGTACGATGCGTTTGGTTGCCAAAGAGGCAAAAGGGGATCATATCACGGCATCTGATCGTGCGTGTTGGAAGTCTTCCTCAGGTTTTGATTCGATGAGAATGATTTATGAAGTCGATCAAAAGCCAATAGGCAAAACTCCTCGCTCGACCCCATCGACATATATGGGGATTATGGATGATATTCGGACATTATTTGCTCAAACAGCAGATGCCAAAAGGTTAGGCTATGATCGTGGTAGATTTTCCTTCAATACTTCACAAGGGAATTGCGAAGCTTGTAAGGGTACCGGTATGCAAAAGTTAGAAATGGACTTTTTGCCGCCTTGCTATGTGTTATGTGAAACTTGCCGTGGAAAAAGATATAATTCAGGCACTTTAATGGCTAGGTACAAAGGCAAAACGATTGCCGACGTACTACAAATGGATTTCACGGAAGCATCCGAATTCTTTAGTTCACAACCGCGCATCGCCGAACCCTTGCAATTATTATCGGAAACAGGTTTAGGTTATTTGACTTTAGGTCAAGCTTCTAACACTTTATCGGGTGGTGAAGCTCAACGCCTTAAATTGGTTACGGAATTAATTAAAGGTCAGCGTGTCGTTAGACAGTCATTATTAAAAGGCAAGCCATTACCAAGTGACTTATATCTTATCGAGGAACCTTCTATCGGGTTGCATCCTCAAGATGTAAGACGCCTTATTGATGTGTTGTATCGATTAGTTAACCAAGGTCATACAGTCGTGGTGATTGAGCACAATACCGAAATAATGGCCGAGGCGGATTATATTATCGACATGGGCCCCGGTCCCGGAGAAGAGGGCGGACGTATCGTGATAAGTGGCACGCCGGAGAAGGTTGCTAAAGGCAAATCAATCACGGCGCCTTATATTCTTCAGGAGTTGGAATCATGATAAACAATCACGGGAAAAACTTTGACACATTAACTTAAAAAACTTGGATGAATGTAAAACATGTGCAAGATGTGTGTAGCTCACTGAAAGAACCGAGTTCAATCGGTAGCAATCTTGTTACAAGACTATGTTTTTCCACCAATTAAAAGTATGATGAACTTATATGCTCAACAGCTTGTGCGTTACCCTGAAATGGGGATTTCGCTTGATTTCTCAAAATTGCCTTTAGATGCGGAATTTTTAACCGCCATGGAGGACAAAGTAGAGCGCGCTTTCAATGACCGTAAGGCTTTAGAATCCGGTTCCATTGCTAACCCTGATGAACAACGCATGGTTGGTCACTACTGGTTACGTAATTCCGATTTAGCCCCAAATGCCGAACTTAAAGCTCAGGTTGATGAGCCGTTGGCAGATCTAAAAGCTTTTGGTCAAGCTGTATTGGATGGCGAAATTGCTCCTCCAAATGCTCCTTATTATACCACAGCTTTGATCGTAGGTATCGGTGGTTCCGCACTTGGCCCTGAGTTGGTGGCTGATGCCATTCCTGCAGCGGGACTTGATATGGCTTTCTTGGATAATACCGATCCGGATGGTATGTACAAAGTGCTTGAGTGCCTTCCATTGGAACAAACTCTTGTTGTTGTTATCTCAAAATCAGGCGGTACCCCTGAAACCCGTAATGGCATGAAAGTCGTACAAGACTTTTTCGCTAAAAACGGTTTAGCATTTGCACCACAGGCTGTAGCTGTGACAGGTGTAGGTTCCATGCTTGATAAAACAGCAGAAAGCGAAGGCTGGAGCAAACGTTTCCCAATGGAAGATTGGGTAGGCGGCCGTACTTCCGTTATGTCTGTCGTTGGTTTAGTGCCGGCTATTCTTCAAGGTGTAAACGTTGATGAAATGCTCAAGGGTGCTCGCGATATGGACGAAAAGACACGCCAAGATTGCGTCGCTTGCAATGCGTCCATGAAATTGGCTTTAGCATGGTACAAAGCTTCCAACGGTAAAGGCGAAAAAGACATGGTTGTGCTTCCGTACAAAGATTCTTTAGTTCTTTTCTCCAAGTACCTTCAACAATTGATCATGGAATCAATCGGCAAGAAGCTTGATTTGGAAGGTAACGAAGTTTTCCAAGGTCTTTCCGTATATGGTAACAAGGGATCCACCGACCAACACGCATACGTGCAACAATTACGTGATGGTGTGGCTAATTTCTTCGCCACCTTTATCGAAGTACGTGAAAACAAAAACGATACTGTTGATGTAGAAGCTGGCAATAAGAGCGGTGATTTCTTGCAAGGTTTCCTTCGTGGTACACGTCAAGCGCTTACCGAATCAGGACGTCCTTCCATTACGATTTCCATTGCTGAAGTGAATGCCTATTCCTTAGGTATGTTAATTGCTTTGTTTGAGCGTGCCGTTTCTTACTATGCTTCATTAGTAAACATTAATGCTTACCACCAACCAGGCGTAGAAGCAGGCAAAAAGGCTGCCGGACAATTCTTAAATCTATTGGCTCAAGTACGTGACGCCATCGTTGCCGAACCGAAAACAGCAACTCAAATTGCTACCGAATTAGGTGCTGATGATGAATCTGTTTATCATTGCCTCGTTCACATCGCATCTAATAATTGTGAAGTGACTTGGAACCAAGCTGAAACAGCCGATCAAGATACATTTAGTAAATAATTTCAGTTTTAAGCTGAAAAATTGATCAATAAGTCACATCTTAATACGTAAGTTCGTTTAAAAACGACTAATCGTATGAGATGTGACTTATTGTTGTATAGGGTAAAGAAAAATACCTTTTACAAATACGTACCTTTTTCATTTGCCCAACTATTCAAGAATATGATAGTCTCACGAGCGTGACAGACGAAAACATATCCAACAAAGAACAAACCTCGAAACTAACAACTTTTTTACAGCGTCTCACCAGCACGATTATTTTATTGGCCGTTTTTGGTGGAGCTTTATATTTTAACGATACCGTTCTCTATGCAGGAGTATTGTGCTTATTGAGTTTGATGACTTCTTTTGAGTGGTATAAGATGCTTAAGGTTTCGGGTAAACCTGCTCAACCTAAAATTTCCTTCTGGTGTAATATATTACTTATTCTATTGGTTTTCAGTGCGGTTTATGCGAGTCAATCTGGTGATCCGGGTATGGTGATATTTATGTTTGTCTTGCTGTCTGTTTTGGTAGTACCCATTACGGCTATTATTACTTTTACCTATGCAATGAGGAAACCTATTGAAGGCACGAATTCCTTGCAAGAAGTAGGAACAAGCATCTTATCCTTAATTTATCCAAATGGTATGTTCTTGGCTGGTGCCTTGCTATTGTTTTACTCTCAATCTCAATTTGCCTCATACGGATTGACCGACGGTGTAGCTTATTTAATCTTTGTCTTACTTATTACGAAAGGTTCCGACATTTTTGCCTACATCAGCGGAGTTTTATTAGGTGGTAAGTTTTTTACAAAAAAATTAATTCCACATATTAGCCCTAAAAAATCATGGGAAGGCATCATCGGATCCTTTATTTTAACGCAGATTTTCGGTTTTCTTTTGGCGTACTGTTTATTGGAATCTTTAGTATGGTCAAATGGTTTTTCTTTGTCGGATCTTCATTCTCTATACTTGTTTATCTTTATCGCAGTGATGTTCGTATTGGCTGTTATCGGTGATTTGGCCGGCTCGTTAATTAAAAGAAGTTTGTCTGTAAAAGATTCAGGATCTCTTTTACCCGGTATCGGTGGCATATTTGATTTAATTGATAGCCCTGCCTTTACTTTACCTATTGCGACGGCTCTTTGGATAATATGCTTCCTATCTTAGAGATCAAAGGCGATATACAAAACGCCTGTCAAAATCCAGGGTTCCAATTACTGATTAAGGCTCCTACCGGATCGGGTAAATCTACCCAAGTCCCACAATTTTTACATGAAGCGGGGATTTCGAGCCAAGGCGCCATTATTGTCGTACAGCCTCGTCGTATAGCAGCTCGTTTGTTGGCTCGACATGTAGCCAAATCATTTAATGAGCCTGTTGGTCGCACCGTTGGTTACGTCGTGCGTTTTGAGCGACAAATATCGTCCGAAACGTCCATTATCTTTTTAACGGATGGCATGCTAGAGAGATGGATGATTGATAATCCATCTTTAAACGGGATTTCGGCCATCGTTTTCGACGAGTTTCATGAACGTAGCTTATCAGGCGACCTATGTTTAGGACGAGCCCTTGACCTACAAAAAACGACGCGACCCGATTTAGGATTGGTGATCATGTCAGCTACGATTGAGCTGGACCTTTTATCGAACTCTCTAGGTGACAATGTCCAATGTTTAGAGGCACAGGGAAGATGTTATCCCGTAGAGATTGATTATTTACCGGCCAAGCAACGTAAAAACATCCGAGGTGTCATCGAAACACCTGCTATTTGGGAACAAGCCGTGTCGGCTGTTGCATCTGCCATCAAGAGGGGAAGAGCAGACGATGTGTTGATTTTTATGCCGGGATCTTACGAAATTCGTAAGACGGTTGAGGCTTTAAAATCCCAGTCGTGGCTGTCGAATTGGGATATTGTTGAGCTACACGGTTCTTTATCCCCTGATTTGCAAAATAAGGCTGTAGAATCGGGTACTCGTCCTAAAGTAATTGTGTCGACCAATGTAGCGGAAACATCTTTGACTATTGAAGGAGTTCGTACCGTTATTGATTCGGGGCTTGTCAGATTGTCGGGATGGGATCCATTCCGAGCAATGAACACATTGAGGTTAGAAAAAACATCACAAGCTTCAGCAGACCAACGAACCGGACGTGCCGGTCGCGTGCAAGAAGGGCTAAGCTTACGTCTTTGGAGCAAAACCGAGCAAGAAAAACGAATTTCGCAAACTCTGCCTGAGTTATTCCGAGTGGATTTAAGCGGTGCTTTATTAACTCTACACGAATGGGGATATGCTCATTGGCAGGAATTTCCTTGGTTCAATGAACCCCCTACGGATGTTTTAAATCAGGGAGAATCATTATTAAAAGAATTAGGGGCTTTAGGTGAAGATGGGCATATTACGGAAATAGGTCGTCAAATGATGGCTTATCCCTTACCGCCTAGATTGGCTCGTTTCATGATAGAGGCTCGTGAAAAGCAATGTTACATCGAAGCCGCAGCCATTACTTCCTTATTACATAGTGAAAGAATCGCTCATAAATCGGGGTTAAATCCGGATTGGTGGGAAAATGATGATTTTACTGACTTCCAAGCAGAGTGGAGAGCCGCTATAGGCGCATACGAAAATCAATTTGATGCTCGCTATTGTACCCAATGGGGGATTTCAGCACGAGCTGCCCGTGAAATTTGGCAATCTTACAATCAATTGATTCATTTAGAGGTAAAAGGGAATATGAAAGAGATTCCTCTGCCGGATTTTCAATTTGCTCGCTCAGCTTTAATTGATTCCTTACTCACTGCCTATGGAGATCATGTAGGGGTGAAAAACGGTATCGCTGCAAATACGTGTAAATTGGTTGGCAATAAAAGTGGTAAAATTGATGCCACCCCTGTGCTAAAAAATGGAATTATCTTTTTGGCCGGCGAGGTCGCTGAATTGTCAGGTAAGCAAACAGAAACCAAAATTAGTCGAAATACTCTGATCGAGCTGAGTGATTTAGAACGCTATGATGAATCACTTTTTGAAGAAACAATCATCCCTCTTTATGACGAAACACGTCGACGAGTGATGAACCGTCGCCAAATTTATTGGAAAGGTCTGATGCTCCTCAATCAAGACAAGGGAGATGCTGACCCAGCTATGGCTGCACCCATATTGGCGGAAAAAGTCATTGATGGAACCTTGAAATTAACCAAATGGGATAATTCGGTAGATCAATGGATACGTAGAGTGAATTTATTAAGTAAGCTCATGCCGGAATATGACGTGCCTGAGTTCACCGAAGCGGATTCATTACTAGCTCTATCATTAGTGTGCGAAGATGCCATCGGCTACAAAGATATCAAAGATAGGGAAATTTTGCCTATTTTAAAAGATTGGCTTTCTCCTTGGCAGCAAGATGTATTGGAAAAGGAAATTCCTCAAAGTCTGTTGCTTGAAAATGGACAAAAGGTCAAAATTCACTATTCCGAAGATGGATTGCCTGAATTATCCTCGACCATGCAAAGACTCATTGGCGTGAAAACGACTCCTTGCATCGCTCAAGGCAGACAAAAGGTTAAAATTATTTTATTAGCACCCAACCAGCGTCCTTGGCAAACAACAGATTCCATTGAGAGATTTTGGGACTCCGGATATATTCACATGAAAAAGGATCTTGCCGGTCGTTATCCTAAACACAAATGGCCGTCTGATGAAGAGATTCGCCAAATGCACGCCATGAAATAAGAAAATTTGACGATTTTAACGAAAAGATTGGAAAACCGTCGGAAATCTGTGTAAATAGGCTCTGTAAACAAGTAAAAAACGTTTACATCATCGTCACACAGCATTATATGGACTCGATTTACTGGATTATTATTGGCGCATTACTAGTATTAGCATTATTTGACCTTTTCAATGGTGTTGCGAACGATGCAGTAAACTTCCTCAACTCGGCTATTGGTTCTAAAGCCGCTAAAGTACGTACCATTCTCATAGTAGCTTCCATAGGTGTATTGGTTGGTGCTACGTTTTCCGGTGGTATGATGGAAGTTGCTCGTAACGGCATATTTCACCCTGACATGTTTTCTTTTCATGAGGTGATGCTTCTTTTCTTAGCGGTGATGATTAGTGAGGTTATCCTCCTTGATGCCTTTAATACCTTTGGTTTACCAACATCCACTACGGTTTCTCTAGTTTTCGGTATATTAGGTTCTGCCGTTTCTACTGCCCTCTACAAGATTTCAAATAGCGAAATAAATGAATCGGTATGGAACTTTATCAACACTGATAAATCATTTGAAATTGTGACCGGTATTCTTTTATCCGTTGCGATTGCCTTTTCCATTGGTGCTTTTGTGATGTGGGTGTCACGTTTATCTTTCTCATTCAGATATCATAATCGATTTAAGTGGTTTGGCGGACTTTGGTGTGGTTTTGCCATGACATCCATTGCCTATTTTGCTTTGTTCAAAGGACTTAAACAATCCACTTTGATCGAACCTAAATGGTTGCAGATGTTGGAAAGTAACATGACTCTTTCCCTCTTTGCCAGTTTCATTATTTTTTCCTTATTAATGTATTTTTTACAATACATTTGCCGAGTAAATATCTTAAAGATCACTGTTTTAGCCGGTACGTTTTCCTTGGCATTAGCGTTTGCAGGTAATGACTTGGTGAACTTTATCGGTGTCTTTGTCGCCGGTTTGGACTCTTTCCGCTTTGCTGCCGATGTCGTAGCCGATGGAGGCAATACGGTAGGCATCACCAGCATGGAATGCTTAATGCCGGGATATGGCAGACCTGCTGATCAATATATTCTCCTAGTAGCCGGTATTATCATGGTCTTTGCCTTATGGTTCTCAAAAAAGGCAAAAAGTGTGATTGCTACCGGAGTAGAGCTATCCCGTCAAGGTGAAGGTGGTATCGAACGTTTCGGCTCCGTGCCTCCGGCTCGTGCTCTTGTTCGTAGCGCCATGACCTTAGGTAAGGGAATTAAGCAACTTGTTCCACCACGTTTACTCGTGCGTATCAATCGCCAATGGGATCCGGCACCACTTGTTGGTAATCCGAAAGATCGTGTAGCATTTGACCTTATCCGCGCTACCGTAAACTTAACCGTTGCATCCTTATTGATCACTTGGGCGACAGGACAAAAATTACCTCTTTCCACAACTTACGTGACCTTTATGGTAGCTATGGGTTCCTCCTTAGCAGACAAAGCATGGGGCAGCGATAGTGCTGTTTATCGCGTGACAGGTGTGTTAACTGTTATTTCCGGTTGGTTCCTTACCGGTTTTTCTGCCTTCATGATGGCAGCCATTATTGCGGCCTTATTACATTACGGTCAAATATACGCTATTATCATTCTATTGCTCTTAACCATTACGATTTTGACGAAGTCTACCATCATGCACCGTCGTCGTGAGAATAAGATGCACAAAGAACATATCGCACAAATCACCGAAGAGAATATCTTTGAGGTATGTGGCAAACAAATTTCCGAAGGCGTATTCTCCATTCGCGACATTTATGGTGACGTCGTTGCCAATTTCATCGAAGCTGATCGTCGTGGTTTAAAAGACTTAAACGAAGCTTCTACTCAATTATCCGCACGTTGCACCGATAGCTTAAAATATGATATTTTGCCGATCTTAACTAAGATGCCGGGGGAATCATTGGATGTAGGTTATCACTTCCTTCGTGCCTTAGATCATTTAAGCGAATCTACTCAAAGTTTGTCCCGCATGACACAATCCATCTACACTTATGTAGATAACAATCATCAGCCGTTTATTCCGGATCAGATCGTTGATCTTAAAGCCGTGCATAATGATATGATGAAGTTCTTGGATTCTATCTGTGGCATGATTCAATCAAATGATTTCTGCCAATTGGATTACACCATGGCAATGCAACAAGAGCTATTACAGCTCATTGCCAAGGCTACAAAGCGCCAAATTAAACGCGCTCAGCGTAACCAAACAAGAACCAGATCATCATTGTTATACATCAACATGCTCAATGAGATGCGATTCATGGTGGTGCAGTTAAATGCACTTGCCATTGACCAACGCAATTTCTCCGTAGAATAGTTGTCATGCAATGAACAATGCACCTGTCAAACTCGTCTTACCATACGTCAGCTCATTAGAAGCTATGGTTTAGAGAGAGGGCCATAATGCTTCTTTCATAGTGTTGCTGTCCATACAGGTAGTTAGTTGAATAAATAGAGAGAGCCCCGTCGGTTTGAAAGATAGCCGGCGGGGTTATTTATTTTATCCTATTCATACAAACATTTATACAGAAGCAATTACATTCATAAGTAAAAAATCACATGAAAGTTTTTTCTTGTGAGCCAAATTAAAATGTGGTCTATTCACATTTAGCAAAGGTAACGGAAGACGGTGAAAATCCGTCGCGGACGCGCCGCTGTAATCAGTAAACATATATGTTGAAACCACTGAGTAGATAACTTGGGAAGGTGATACAAATAAGCTGAAAGCCAGAAGACGACCAATGCTGTAAAGTCATTCATCTCGCGCTTAGATGTCATGAGTATCAGCAAAAATTTGTCGAATTCTATAGATCTCGTTTTTTGCTCGATCTTATTGATGCCATATCGCTCAGATGATTGATTTCATCCTTAACGCGAGATTTTCACATATGGCATCTATCATTATCAAAAGAAACGGAAAAACCGAACCGTTTCAAGGTTACAAGATTGAGACGGCAATTAAGAAAGCATTTCATAGCTCAGCCGTAGCATATAATCCGGATATCTATGAATCCGTTTTAGCTCAAATTGATTCATTGCATGAAGTCAGTGTAGAATACGTTCAAGATTTAATTGAGCGTGCATTATTTGAAGCGAAACATTTTGAAACGGCTCGAGCCTTTATTACGTATCGATTTTTGCATAAGATGCAACGTGAACAAATCGGTGGGTATTATAAAGGTAATACTTATGTGGATTGCCAGCAAACCGTAGAGGAATACATCAACCAGAATGATTGGCGTATATCGGCAAACTCGAATACTACCTATTCAAATGCAGGCTTAACAAACAATACCGCCGGTAAAGTTATTGCCAATTATTGGCTCGACCGCGTTTATTCTCCAATTGAAGGTAGAGCTCACCGTGAGGGTGATTTGCACATACATGATCTTGATTGTTTGACGGGATATTGTGCCGGATGGAGTCTTCGTAATTTGCTGAATGAAGGATTTAATGGCGTTCGTAGCCGAGTAAATAGCCGCCCACCTAAACATTTTCGTGAAGCTCTTGGACAAATGGCGAATTTTTTAGGAATTTTGCAAAGTGAATGGGCTGGAGCCCAAGCTTTTAGTTCTTTTGACACCTTTCTGGCTCCCTATGTATTTCGCGATAAGTTGTCGCATTATCAAGTAAAGAAAGCTATTCGAGGCTTTGTTTACAATCTTAACGTACCTTCCCGCTGGGGGCAGTCTCCTTTTACAAACGTCACAATTGATTGGACTGTTCCAAGAGATTTGCAAGATCAGGCTCCCTCCAGCGGGGATTCCCATTTGCTGTCGGATATGAAAGATCGCGAGTTGGAAGAAGAAGCTAAACAACGTGGCGTGTCAACTTTGACAAGCATGACTTATAAGCATTTTCAGCATGAAATGAATATGATTAATAAGGCATTTTATGAAGTATTAACTGAAGGTGATAGCACAGGACAACCATTCACGTTTCCTATCCCAACAGTTAATATCACTGAAGACTTTGATTGGGATGGTCCTAATGTGCTGCTGTTGTTTGAAAATGCAGCCAAGATCGGATCATCTTATTTTCAGAATTTTGTAGGCAGCCAATACAAACTTAATGAGTATGGTGAACGAATAAGAGATGAGGCTGCCTACAAACCTGATGCAGTACGTTCCATGTGTTGTCGCTTGCAGTTGGACTTAAGAGAATTACTAAAGAGAGGTGGCGGTTTATTCGGTTCAGCCGAGATGACCGGATCTATCGGAGTAGTTACCATCAATCTAGCTCGATTAGGCTATCTATATAAGGATAGTAAGGAAGAATTATATGCTAGGCTTACTGAATTGTTAGAATTGGCCAAAACCTCCTTGGAGAAAAAACGGATCTTTGTGCAAACGATGTATGACCGAGGTCTTTATCCCTATACGAAGAGGTATTTACCCGGTTTCAGAAACCATTTTTCTACGATCGGTATCAATGGGATGAATGAATTATTGCGGAATTTCTCTTCCGACCGTTTAGATATTACAATGAAAGAGGGTAAGGAATTTGCCCTTGAAATGTTGGATTTCATTCGCAATAAAATGAAAGAATTCCAAGAAGAAACAGGAAATTTGTATAATCTGGAGGCGACTCCGGCTGAAGGCACGACCCACCGATTTGCTCGTGAGGATAAAAAAAGATTCCCTGATATTATTCAGGCAGGTACTCCGGCTCAAGCAT
This sequence comes from Akkermansiaceae bacterium UBA7331, assembly GCA_002471255.1. Classification (GTDB taxonomy): domain Bacteria; phylum Verrucomicrobiota; class Verrucomicrobiia; order Verrucomicrobiales; family Akkermansiaceae; genus Akkermansia. Next base: position 29,735 of record DKPP01000007.1, read on the forward strand.
ATTACACCAATAGCACCCAAATTCCGGTGAGCCATACGGATGATTTGGTAGAAGCGCTTTTAATGCAAGATGACCTTCAATGTTGTTATACGGGAGGGACTGTCTTTCATATGTATATGAATGAAGCGATCAGTTCACCAAAAGCCTGCAGGGATTTGGTTCGCAAGGTATTATCGAATTTTAAAATGCCATACATAACGGTTACGCCTTTATTTTCCATTTGTGACAAACACGGTTATCTCAAAGGTGAGCATAAGTATTGCCCTCATTGTGATGAAGAACTTCTATTATCAATTAAAAATAAATAATGAATATGAAACAAACTGATCAAGAAATACTGGAGAAAAACGAGGAATTGCGTACGAAATGTACTATTTACACTCGTGTGATGGGCTATCATCGTCCTGTCGAAACGTTCAATGCAGGTAAGCAGGGCGAGTTTCTGGAAAGAAAACATTTTTGTGAGCCGGAAAGCGCTATACAGCAAGCGAAAGAATATTCGGCTCCCTTGAAATAATTTGGTTGTAGTGAATATATGAGCCATCCGGACATAGTGGATATTACTCCGTTGACTTTATCTGATTATCCAGAAAAAGTGGCATGCATTCTCTGGTTTAACAATTGCAACCTCCGATGCAAGTATTGTTATAACACATCCTTAGTATTGCCTTCCATTACTCGTGATAATCAAGCTGTTGATTACTTATCTTTTTTACGAAAAAGAAAAGATTTTCTCGATGGTGTCGTCTTGTCAGGCGGGGAATGTACACTGTGTCCGGATATTCAAATTATTTGCAAACAGATACGCGATCTTGGTTTTCTAATTAAAATTGATACGAATGGCACATCACCCGATGTCATCCGGCAGTTAATAGAGAACAAATTAGTCGATTATGTAGCTCTTGATTATAAAGCACCAAAGGGTTTATTCAGCGAAATAACCGGAAAAAAAGATTTATTTCAAAATTTTAGTCAAACCTTGGATTTATTAATTCAATCTGAAATAGAATTTGAAGTTCGTACAACCATTCATCCTGATTTACTGGATGAAAGTGCGGTTAATCTCATTATTGATGACTTGGTCTCTAGAAATTATCAAGGCACATATTATTTGCAATATTACTTCCATTTACCCAAAAATCTAGGTCGTCTTTCCGAGCCTACACAAGCTTTCAACATGGAAAAACTTAGTGATCAAATTAAGGTGGAATTAAGAAATTTTTCCGATTTATACCATTAATTCAAACAATTTTCTCAATAATACAAATCGCATCGGTTGAGTATGAAGCCCCGTCCTAAAAAAGTCATTTGTAAAGCGTAGGCGAAGACGCTTGAAAAATGATTGATTAGGGGCGGGGCTCTTTGCGATATAGGGGAAGCTCGCCTTGACCTAAGAGATGAAATTCGATAAGATTCAGCCATGTCTAGCAGTTTTGGACACATTTTTCGTATCAGTACATGGGGTGAGTCTCATGGCAAGGGTGTTGGAGTGGTAATTGACGGATGTCCTTCATTAGTTCCCATCACCCAAGAAATAATTCAGCGCGAGTTAGATCGTCGACGCCCGGGGCAAAGCTCTATCGTCACACCAAGAAACGAAAATGACGAAGCTGTTATTTTATCCGGCGTGCTAGACGGGCAAACCTTGGGTACTCCCATAGCTATCAATATCATGAACAAGGATCACCAATCCTCTGCTTATGATGAAATGGCTGTGACGTATCGTCCTTCTCACGCAGATTACACCTATGATGCCAAATACGGCATAAGAGCATGGGCAGGTGGTGGTAGATCATCCGCTCGTGAGACAATTGGACGTGTAGCCGCAGGAGCAGTTGCCAAAGCTGTGATGTTACAAGCTTTCCCTGAAATGGAAGTAGTAGCGTGGGTTTCTTCCATACATGATATTCAAGCCAAAACCGACTGGACTGAGGCAACGGCAGATGTTATCGAGTCAAATATCGTACGAACAGCTGATGCTTCCGTAGTTGATGCAATGATCACAGCGATTGAAGCCGCCAAAACAGCAGGAAATTCTTTAGGGGGCGTAGTGCAATGTGTTGTGCGAAATTGCCCCCCCGGTTTAGGTGATCCTGTTTTTGATAAGCTTGATGCCACATTAGCTCACGCTTTGATGAGTATTCCCGCAACTAAGGCATTTGCCGTTGGTTCCGGATTTGACGCAGCAATGATGATGGGCTCGGAACACAACGATGCATTTTATATGGATGGAGACCGAGTAAGAACCAAAACGAATCGCTCGGGGGGCATTCAAGGCGGTATCTCTAATGGCGAAGATATTTTGATCAAACTAGGCTTTAAGCCGACCGCAACTTTGATGCTGGATCAAGAGACTGTTAATCAATCAGGCGAAGATACGACATTAAAAGGGAAGGGTAGGCATGATGCTTGTGTGTTGCCTAGGGCCGTGCCGATTGTTGAAGCTATGGTGTGGTTGACTCTTTGCGATCATTATCTGAGACAACGTTGCCAACGTAGTTAATTTTTTTACCGGAGCTATCAAGCATGTCGATTGGCGAGCTTTCAAATCTAGATCCTTGGTTGATTTACGCGATTATCGCTAGTGTCTTAATTGCGTTTCTCATCATTTGGATGATGAAAGGGGCAATTAAAATGATTTTGCTCGGCGGTAGCGTGCTTTGTGCAATTTTTACCTATTTTTGGGTGAGTAAAAATGGATTTACTTACCTATCTTTTATTACCAAAGATCCCGAAGAATGGATGGTTGTTGCCAGTTCGTGGATTTCGGCGCTTCTTGTGTTAGCTGTATTAAGCAACGGGCTATTTTGGTTTAGCAATATATTTTCGTGGAGTAGAAATGGCGTGTTTGGTGGATTTAAAGGGGCACTGACGACGATTCTTATGGGTTGCGTGATCGTTTGGGTCGGTTTGATGCTTTTATTTTACTACGGTTCCGTAGCCGAAATGACTCGCTCTAGAGAGTTGGCTCTTTATCACATGGATACGAGTAAAATTGTCTCAGTTCCTTGGGCTTATAAATGGAAACATTCTCTATCGGATAATCCGGCCACATCTTGGTTAAGCTCTTTATGTCCTGAGCATGATCCGGAGCGTCTAGCTTTATCCAAGGTCGTAGTTTATCTTTGTACTCTTGATCCGACGACTTCGGCGGCACGACGACGCCAAATTGATTATTATATGCCAAAATCTCGGCAAACCAGTCGTGTGCTGAGCCTAAAAGTACTCAGTGAAGATGAGACGATCCGTACCTCGGTGCAAAAAGGTGACATGCAGGGTTTATATAGCCATGTTAAATTAACTAAATACCTACAGGACGACGAAGTGCGTGAAGTATTTAAGAAATTAGATGTAGATACGATTTTAGGCTTCAAATTTACACGATCAAACAAGCCTCAAGCTACTTCTCAAGTTTCTAATGCCCATTAAATAGGGTTATTTTTTAGTGCTTTTAGCATCTCGCTTGATGATTAAGCTCGATTTATCTTTATTTAAAAAGGCCCAACCAAAAGATCTGACTAAAGGATAATACACAAGACGACTATCCATTTTTTTCTCACCTAATAGATCGTAAAACGCCAAATCAGCTTGCTTTCGCTTAATCGGAGCTTTTTGGCTATATGCATGAAGCAAAGCATCGTGAATCAAAGAAGGTTTAAGCTCTTTGACCGTAGTAGATCCAACAGTCATACCATCCCAAGCATAACCGGGGTAAATAGTAACCGTATTGCCTGTAGCTTTGATCACTCTCTTTTTATTCCACGGGTAACTGGCTGTCCAATATCCGAAATTGGCATTGGATCTCGGTGATGTCCAACACACCTCTTTTGTTGTTTCGTACAAAACAGAGCCATCGGGAAGTTTTACCTTCTTATACCAATCATTTACCGTGTCTTCATAAAAAAGAATATTTTGACTACACGTGGATAAAAGCGGCAAAGAAGCCGTTAATAAAACCAAAGACACGCGTTTTAATATCAAAGCCTTCATTTCCGTTCGATTGTGACGCATTTTCATCCACTTTGCAATCATTCGTGTTTGCTTTTGTTAAAAAAATCCGTAAAATCGCCGCGTCTGATAGCGTGCGCTCACCGTGCACTTTATCCGAATAACATCTACATTTCAGATTATCATGCAGTTTACACACGAAATCGAACAAATGTGTTGCGTCAAGAAAGGCTGCAACCATGGTCCGGCTCCGATCCCACAAGAGGGCGCTTGGACTCAAGCCAAAGAGATTAAAGACATCTCCGGCCTTACCCACGGTGTGGGTTGGTGTGCCCCTCAACAAGGTACTTGCAAATTGACTCTTAACGTTAAGAACGGCATTGTTGAAGAAGCTTTGATTGAAACTTGCGGTTGCTCCGGTATGACTCACTCCGCAGCTATGGCTTCCGAAATCCTTCCTGGTAAGACTATCCTCGAAGCAATGAACACGGACCTCGTGTGCGACGCGATCAACACCGCTATGCGCGAATTGTTCCTTCAAATCGTTTACGGTCGTACCCAAAGTGCTTTCTCCGAAGGTGGTTTGCCAATCGGTGCCGGCCTTGAAGACCTTGGTAAAGGCCTTCGCTCCCAAATCGGTACTCTTTACGGTACCCGTGCTAAGGGCGCTCGCTATCTTGAAATGGCTGAAGGATACATCACCAAGCTCGCATTAGACGAAGACGGTGAAATCATCGGTTACGAATTCGTTCGTATGGGCCCAATGATGGAAATGGTCAAGAAAGGCATGGACGCAAACGAAGCTCTCGCCAAGTGCACCGGTAACTACGGTCGCTTTGACGAAGCAGCTAAGTACATCGATCCTCGTCACGAATGATTTAAAACCCCAGAACCTTAAACGAAAGATTTACACAAAATGGCTCTTTTTGAATCCTACGACCGTCGTATCAAGCAAATCAATGACGCTCTTGCCCAATATGGTATCGGCTCCATTGAAGAAGCAGAACAAATCTGCTTGGATAAAGGCATTGATGCTCGCAAAATTGTTAACGAAATCCAACCAATCGCTTTTGATAACGCCGGCTGGGCCTATGTAGTAGGTGCTGCTATCGCTTTGAAAAAAGGTTGCGTAAAGGCTGCCGACGCTGCTGAAGCTATCGGTGAAGGCCTTCAGGCTTTCTGTATTCCTGGTTCCGTAGCTGACGACCGTAAGGTTGGTATTGGTCACGGTAACTTGGCTGCTATGCTTCTTCGTGATGAAACCGAGTGCTTCTGCTTCTTAGCAGGTCACGAATCCTTCGCTGCTGCTGAAGGTGCTATCGGTATCGCTAAGAGTGCTAACCGCGTTCGTAAGCAAGACCTTCGCGTTTGCTTAAACGGTCTCGGTAAAGACGCTGCTTACGTTATTTCCCGTATCAACGGTTTCACCTATGTTGAAACTAAGTTTGATTATGCTTCCGGCAAATTAAACATCGTACGTGAAAAAGCATTCTCCAAAGGTCCTAAGGCCGCTGTACGTGTATTCGGTTGTGATGACGTGCGTGAAGGTGTTGCAGTTATGTGGAATGAAGGTGTGGACGTATCCATCACCGGTAACTCTACCAACCCAACTCGTTTCCAGCACCCAGTTGCCGGTACATACAAAAAAGAATGTAACGAGCAAGGTAAGAAATACTTCTCCGTTGCTTCCGGTGGTGGTACAGGTCGTACCCTTCACCCTGACAACATGGCTGCAGGCCCTGCCTCTTACGGCATGACCGACACCATGGGTCGTATGCACTCCGACGCTCAGTTCGCCGGTTCTTCTTCCGTGCCAGCTCACGTTGAAATGATGGGCTTACTTGGTATGGGCAACAACCCAATGGTTGGTGCTTCCGTAGCAGTAGCCGTTGCTATCGAAGAAGCTTCTAAGTAATATATACTTAGATATTCTTTATTGACAAATTTATGCTTGTCCGATTCTACTTGAATCGGGCAAGCTATTTGTCGTTTTCCATAGTAAAATATTCACCTGTGACTGACCTGCCAAAATTTAATTTTCCGTTTCCACAAGATTCGGAATCGTATTTATCCGAACAAATTATTACCTATTTAGGTAATAAAAGGTCTTTATTATCTCTCATCGGTGAAGGATTACAACATGCCCAAACTCGACTAAATAAGGAAAAGTTGGTTTGCCTGGATTTATTTTCCGGTTCAGGCATCGTGTCTCGTTTCTTGAAAGCTTTTTCTCAATTATTGATTGTTAATGATCTTGAATCCTACAGCCGGATTATCAATAATTGTTACCTTACAAATTCTGATGTTGCAGAGGAGTTGGAATTAGATCGTCACCACAGACGACTTATTAGGTATATTCATGAAAATCTCGCACCGGGATTAATTGCCGAGCATTACGCTCCTCAAGATGATGATTCCATTCAAAAAGGCGAGCGTGTTTTCTATTCTCGCAAAAACGCCATTTATCTTGATACGGCACGTCGAGCAATAGATTTATTGCCCGAAGAATTGAGAACCTATTTTATTGCTCCTTTGCTGTCCCAAGCCTCCGTACACACCAATACATCAGGCGTGTTTAAAGGATTTTATAAAAATGGTGAAGGTATTGGTCAATTTGGTGGCTCGGGGAAAAATGCGCTCCAACGCATCCTCAGACCAATTGAATTACCTCAACCTATTTTTTCTCGATATAATTGTGATACCGAAATTTATTGTGAAGATGCCAATTCTCTAATAGATCGGTTGCCGGAATGTGATATTGCTTATTTGGATCCACCTTACAATCAGCATCCGTATGGATCCAATTATTTTATGCTCAATGTGTTGGCTAATTACGATATTCCTTCGGAAATCAGCCAAGTTTCCGGTATTCCAAACAACTGGAATCGTTCTCACTACAATGTAAAGAACGCCGCGGCAAAAGCTTTATTTAATTTGATTGAGCGTTGCCCTGCCAAATTCATCTTATTATCCTACAGTTCAGAGGGATTCATCAATTATGATGAAATGATGGCATTCCTTAAAACACAAGGGCGTTTAGATGTTTTAGAGACCAATTATTCCGCATTCAAAGCATCACGCAATTTCAGAAATCGTCCGAAAACCGTTACGGAGTTTTTATTCTTATTGGAAAAATTTTAACATCTTCTTTCCATGCTTAGCCATATTGATCAATTCATTAGATTTCTGGCAGCAGAGAAGGGACTAAGTGTCGCTTACCAATTATCGTGTCGCCAAACACTAGACCATTTTTATCATTGGCTTAATGAACATCAATATAAAATTGAAAATATAAGCTTAAACGAACTTTCCTGCTACAGTAAAGAACGCACCGGAGATCATCTTGCTCGTTCTTCTCTTAGATTGGAAATTATACATCTTCGCTTATTTTACAAATGGTTGCATACATCGAACCACATTAGTGATAATCCATTAGCTTTACTGGAATTACCAAAAAAAGAGTTTCTCCTGCCCGATGTATTATCACAAGAAACGATAAAAGCCTTTTTAAATGGCTTAGCAAATCCGGTCACACCTTACGATGTACGTGATCGTGCTATGATAGAGCTCCTTTATTCCAGCGGATTACGAGTCAGCGAGTTGATCAACCTAAAAAGTTCGGATATAGATTTTGACGAACGTTTTATACGTGTGCAAGGTAAAGGAGATAAAACCCGCTATGTACCTATAGGTACTATTGCTTATGATATCCTGCAAAATTATCTCTCAGAGGGCAGACAATTTTTTCTCTCTAAAAAAGATCACTCGTTTGTATTTTTATCAAGAAGAGGAAGTAAATTAACACGCGAACGAGTTTATCAAATTCTTAAACAAAGAGCTCTTCATGCTGGACTGGAAGAAGATCTATTCCCTCATTTACTTAGACATTCTTTTGCCAGCCATCTTTTAGAAAATGGAGCCGACTTAAGGATTATACAAGAACTTTTAGGACACGCTAACATTAGCACGACACAAATTTATACTCACGTAGATAGTAAACGATTAAAATCTATCCACACTCATTTCCATCCTAGGCAATAATTAATCATTCTTACTAGCTTTATAAGGATAATTATGTTAGGAACAAAGAATGAAGCCTTGTTCATTTATTCTATCTTATTTAATTGCTTGTACAACTATCGGATTGATAGGGAGTTATACATCAAACGGCGGGCAAATGTCCGGTTCTATCGGTTACCAGACATACGCTGACTTAGCTTTAAATATGGGAAGCATGACTTCCGGTGCTACTAATGTGCCGATATATGATAAAGATGGCAATCAAATCAGCACATTGCCTTTGGTGCCCGATTTAGGGGCTATGTTGACCCCTAAGAACCAAATAGATTCCTCTACAACCATTTCAATGTCAGGAGCATTAGTTGGCAGCCAAGGTTGGATATCTAGTGCTTCGCATTGCCAGAACTTTCATGCAACATCAGGTACGGAACAAAAGCTATCTTTTGGAGTTAAATACGGGGCAACAAAAGATACTGTGTTTTATGAATCATACAGAGCGGTCAAAACCGAATATGCAGGATCAACATCTTCAGGATCAAATTATTCGTCTAAAAGCGATTTTTCATCGGCACGTTTAGGAAAATTAGTTACTGATGCCGTTGCTTGGGATTATTGCACGGATAAGAGCTATCTTAATAATGCCTCAGGTTTAAATGATACCTATATCATCCGTGTAGGCGGTGGAAATCAAACAATTGTCAATGGTGGTGGATCTGCTAATACTGTTATTTCCGGTGCAGAAAATGTACTTAGTGCAGGAACAATTATTTTAAATCCCATTCAAAAACCATCAGAAACCACTGTCAATTTGATTGATATTAATCCGGGTTCTACGCAGCCGTCAACAAACTCTGATTACATATTTTACCAATACCATTTTACACAAACCAATCCCTCTAGCGAAAACCCTTTGCCCATAGGAGCTTTAGCGGGGGATAGTGGGAGTGCCGTTATTATTTACAATAAAAATACAGGTAAGTGGGAATATCTCGGTTGCATGGTGACATCCGATGGAATTGGAAACGGAAATAGCCAGTCATTTTCTGTTACCGGAGGACCACAATGGGGAACTGCCGTACAGGAGGCATACCAAACTCAAATCAATTCCGAAGGAACAACTCAATGGGTCGTTCAAACCGATCAATTCGGAAATGCCAGCCTGACAGATAGAGACAATGCAAGTAAAAATATTAATATAGGTGTATTAAATAGCAACCGTCATGGAGATACATCAACTGGTATAGGTAAAGAATCTGCATCAAATTATTCCATGAATGAGTGTAAAGACTGGGTCTTTACCGGAGGTGGTGTAGATATCATTATAAGCGGTGAAAACAGGATCGATACCGGAGCAGGAGCAATCTATTTTGATCGAGCTGGACTCGAAACAACTAGGTATTCCATTTCACAGGCCGAAGGCTGCAATGTCACGTTTAATACCGCAGGCTATTCTATTGAAAAAGGCGTTATTGTAACTAGTAGCCTTACCGGTGAAACGGGAGATGAATGGCGAGTAGTGGGCCGAAGCGGAGAAGGGGGCATGCTAGAAATCACTGGAACCGGTAATAATGAAGCATCCTTAAACATAGGTGTCGGTGCTCAAGCTTATCTTAACCGCACTGATGGTTATGCGGTAAAAGACGTGAAAATCAACACCGGAGCTTACGTAGCCTTAGGCGGTTCCAATCAAATCGGAGGAGATCTCATATTCGGCGTACAAGGTGGCTGCTTAGACTTAAATGGTCATCATTTTGAGAGAAATGCCAATGTCCACGCTTTCGATAAGGGAGCACTAATAGCCAACTATGCAGGAGAAGCAAATTATACGTTCTCAGGAGCCGGAGATCATACTTATTTAGGTGGTTTTCACGACGGAAAAACCTCAGGTCAAAATGGCGTATTAAATGTTATTTATCAGGGCACAACAGGCGATTCTTGGACTTTATCAGGCACAAGTGATATTTCAGGTAAAATGGAGATCCAAAATGGTACGGTTAACATTTCGGGTTATTTAACACAGCATGCAAATGATATGGTATCAGGCGAAACTGTAACCAATCCGAATGATTGGCAAACAGCCTCATTTAAATCCCAAGAAATCGTTATTTCCGATCAAGCCTCATTAGTACTAAACAATAAATCCACAGTCTCATCAAAGCTAGATGTAAAAAATAAGGGTACGGTTAATTTCAAAGAAGGTTCCACTTTCTCCGGGAATGTCAGTTTAGCTGGGCACATGATTGTAGAACAGGGTGCCGTTATTAATGCCAATGAGATTCGCGTATTAGCCGGCAGTTCAATATCCACCATTGGTGGTGCTGTAACGCTTAATAACTTATATATTGATAACAATGCCCAACTAGCATACGACGCATCATTGATCCTTGGTGGAAACATTGTGGTACAAAATGCCTCATTTACAATTAATAACCAAGTATCATTGTTAAATTTGAATGAAGGGAATGCACCTATTTCATTTACAATTGATACGAGACTTGGCGGCAACATGATTGATTCTCAAGGAATTCTCACTCTCAATTTAGATATCAATCAAGTAAATGCATTAATATCAGGAGGACAGGAAATTTCGTCTATTTTTCTCGAAGGTTTGAACTTATCGGAAAATGATACTGTTTGCAAAATTGTTTTACCGGATGAGTATGTATTTAATAGTGATTTGGGAAATAGCAATACCTTGACCGCTAGCATCAATCAATCGAACAAATACATCCAATTAAATAATGTTGGCGTTATTCCTTCAATTCCCGAACCATCTAGTGTAGCTTTAGGGCTCCTGGGGCTTTTGGGAATCTTCCTAAAGCGTAAACGAAAAGAAATGTAATATATTTAACACTTTTAATACCTGAGGTATGCAAATAGCATTTTATGCCTCAGGTATTTTTTTTTGATTAGTAACTATTCCTTACGAATCTCGTGTTCTCAAAGATCTACGGAGTAAGGCTTTGACTCATCATCACAAATCAAATGCTATATACCTAATTTTTATTTAACATTACATATATTATGCGAAGTATTAAATATAATTCAAAAGGAGCCTTTATATAAATAGATGCGCCCTTTTGCGTGGGAGCTTCAACATGTAGAAATTTTCTTATTGTTGAGATTAAGTCAATTATTCGATAGATTCAATCGGATCAATATTTCTACAGGCGGTAAATACGAATTTTTAGTGATAAAAGGAATTGTCCACAACATTACATAATTATAATCACCATCGCTGACTTTAACCTACTTGGATAATCGCACACACAAGCCCCAGAATGGTAACCGGTATGATTAAAAGGAATATAACCAAAACGCAACCATGAATAAATGAAACAAAGGTATAAATAATCCATGAGCCCTGCCCATTACGAACATTAATACCAACCTCATCACCCAAAGAGGATTTGTCTTTATAGATAATCTAAAAAACTAAAGGCAGAATAATTTGTATACTATATAATCCCGTAACAAAGACTGCCAAGGGACCCTAAAACTATGAATAATGCTTTCGTCTTATCGTCCACATAGCGTGTTATACTTGAAGTTAGGAAAAAAGTAACGAAGGAAGACTTAAAAGTAATATATTTTGTTCAAAACATGTCAAATTTGCTTAATTTGTAATAAAATTTAGTATTTTTTCTAGCCAGTGAGTGAAGAAAGGTTGCCAATAGCGGGAAAATAGGTTAAATAGTATTTTACTATGAACAAAGCTGAATTAATTGACGCCATTCAATCTCAATTAGGTGAAATGGCTACTAAAAAGCAAGCTACTGAAGCATTGAATGCAGTTCTTACCTCTATCTCTGAAGGTTTAAAATCAGACGGCAAGGTACAGCTCATCGGATTTGGCACATTTACATCCAAATTGCGCCCTGAACGCAACGGACGTAATCCACGCACCGGTGAATCAATTGTTATTCCAGAAGCAACAGTAATTTCTTTTAAGGCTTCTAAAGACATCTAATTATTGGAATTTTTCAATTTTATTCTACTAAAAGGTCGTATTGTTTTATTGCAATACGACCTTTTTTATCTATTCTTTGAGTCCAACAAGAATGGATTCTCCAACTCAGCAGAAAATTCGAGCCAAATGGATAGATGTGGCTAGAGTTTTGGCCATTATCTTAATTGTAATTGCTCACATAAAGTATCTGAATACCGAGTTTACCAATGCGTTTGGCGAACTATGTTGGTATATGCAGTTTGATGGACGTGTTTATTTTTTCATGATGATCGCAGGGTATTTTACCAGGACAAATGCATCATTAGGAAGGTTAGGTAATCGTTTCTTTGGGCTTTTGATTCCGTTTATTATATGGAACACACTCTACGCTGTCTTATTACATCAATCATTTTCTTTTAATTTATTTTGGGGAACGCCTGCCAACCCATTTCCGGCTGATATACCACTATGGTTTTTGCGAGATATTTTAGTATGCACCCTTCTCGTCCCCTTCTTCCAAAAAATTAAACTTTATTGGCCCCCTATCATATTATTATTGTTTATCCTCCAAAATCAGTGGCCACAAATTTCACATTACATATTGTTACCGTCACCCTCTTCTGTGGGATTTTTCTTATTAGGGCTGTTTCTTTCTAGTTTTTCGCTACACAAGCTCAAGGAATATTGGGCTCCTTATAGTTCTCTATTTTTAACCGGTGGTGTCTTAATCGGTTTATATTATGGATGCACTCACGGATTTAATTGGGAAAATCTTTACACACCTATTTCGACATTCGAGCGTCTATTTGGGATCATGATGCTTATTTCCGCAGCCATACTCATCGAACTATATTTCCCAAAAGTAACGCAATTTTTACTCAAATTGACCCCCGGGTGCTTTTTCGTATTTGCTTCACACTATTTCGTGTACATCATGTTCAAATCGCACCTACCTCATGATTGGTTGGCCAATTATGCGTTATTGGTACCGTTTGTGGTCATGATCATTTGTTGGGGTGCTTTTTATGGTATAAGGATGTTTTTGCCGTTTTTATTGCCAATCATAGCTCACCAAAAAACTTACAAACTATTTAAAAATTAAACCATAAGACATGTCTGACGATACGATCCCAAGTTTTAAGGAAAAGATTGCTACTCCAAGCTTTTTTGCCTGCTTTTTTTCAAGCTTTTTTGTTTGTTTGGCCTATTTCCCTTTAAATCCGACATTACCACTATATTTAAGAAATGATTTAGGAATGTCAGGAGCAGAAATTGGTCGCATCGTTTCGGCGTATGCATTTGCCGCATTATTTTCTCGTCCTATAACCGGAATGCTTTTGGATAGTTTTTCGCGTAAAAAACTCTATATACTATTTTTAGCAATCTTTACCTCTTCATTTATCGTTCACCATTGGGCATTTACCTTTATCCCTTTGTTTTTACTCAGATGTTTTCAGGGGGTACTTTGGGGAGGTATCACGGCAGGTGGTAGTGCCATCATCACCGATGTTGTGCCGGCATCTCGCCGAGGTGAAGGGCTTAGCTACTATGGGCTATCCATGCCTATAGCTATGGGCTTTGGTCCAATCATTGGGATGGCCATATTCAGTCTATATTCTTTTACTGCGGTATGGGTAGAAGCTATTGTGCTTAGCTTTATTGCTGTTATTTGCGCCTTTTTCATTACAACAAAACGCACACCAAAGCATGCACCTAAAACTAATAAGACTTCGATAAAAGATAAATTATTTTTCAAACCCGGAGTACCCATTGTGCTAACAATGTTGTTCTTAGCATTTCCTCAAGGCATAGCCATCTCATACGCAGCTATGTATGGGCAACAAATTGGAATGGAAACCCCGGCATGGTTTTATGTCTCTATCGCTTTTGGCGGTATATGTTCCCGATTGTTTATTGGCAAAAATTTAGATAAAGGGTACTTACGATACCTTGTAACTATGGCACTAAGCTTGCTGGTAATAAGTTATGTTATGTTATCTCTCATTCCTCAAGCATGGTGCTATATATGTACCGGCATCGGTATAGGCATAGGCTTTGGGATGATGATGCCATCGATGCTCACTATGTTAATGAATTTAGCCAAGCCGGAGCAACGTGGTGCCGCCAGTTCCACCCTATTTACCGCCATGGATTTAGGATTCGGACTCGGCATTCTGATTGGCGGTGCCTTAATTGATATTACAGGGCTAAATAAAATCTTTTTAATTGCCGCAGCCGTTGATCTCGTCGCAATTGTGGTATTCTTAACGATAAGCTATCGAGCCTATCAACGACTCATTCTCCAAAAGCTATCCACGATAAAGGAAGAATAAACAAACACCCTCAATACTTTATATTAGGAACTAATAACAAAGAATTGAGGATGCTTAGAATTGATTTCGTTTTACTGTAAAAAACTCGGAGAAGCTTTAAATGAAACATAATTAGTTTCCGGGATGCTAACGCTAGCTCCTGTTTTTGGATTGCGGCCCATTCTAGCAGAACGAGTCTTTAACGCGAAAGAACCAAATCCGACAATCTGAACCTTACCCGATTCTTTAATTCCGGAAATAATGGCTTCCGTTACCATGCTGAGTACTTTTTCGGCTTGATGCTTCGAAGTATCGGCACCCATTTGTTTTTGAATTATTTCAATAAGTTGAGACTTATTCATAGGAATTTTAGGTATAACACCGACACCTTTTATCGTAAAGGTATAATCGGAGTCATTTTCATAAAAATCCTATGAAAATAGCTTTAATATGACAAAAAGCTTTAATTATTGCTCTTCTTCATCAACAAGGCGTTCTACATTGGCACCGATTGATAGAAGTTTTTCGTCAATTAACTCATAACCACGGTCAATATGGTAAAGGCGATGGATTTCGGTAGTACCTTCCGCTTTTAAGGCTGCTAAAACCAATGCTGCAGATGCTCTTAAATCTGATGCCATTACAGGTGCGCCACTTAATTGATTAACCCCGGTAATAACAGCGGTGCCATTGGCAACTTTAATATTAGCACCCATACGCTTCAGCTCGGAACAGTGCATAAAACGTTGCGGGAAAATTGTCTCTTTTACTACGGAAATGCCTTCGGTTATAGCTAATAAAGCCGTCATCTGAGCTTGCATATCGGTAGGATAGCCAGGATATGGCGCTGTAGTTAATTCAGCAGGTTTAGCTGTTTGTGCAGATTCTACTACGGCAGTGTCGCCCTTATCATTAAAAGTGATAGTATGACCACATTGTCTCAATAGCTCGGTAATTGATAACATGTGCTCTTCGCAAATGCGTCTTAAGGTAACGCCCTCGCCCATCATAGCAGCTGCCACCATAAAGGTACCGGCTTCAATTCGATCGGGAATAACAGTGTGAGTACAACCATGAAGCTTCTCTACGCCTTCGATCACGATTCGGCGAGTGCCTGCCCCCTCGATTTTGGCACCCATTTTAATCAAAAAGTCAGCTAGATCCACCACTTCCGGTTCGGCGGCAGCAGATTCGATAACGGTTGTACCCTTAGCCAACACAGCAGCCATCATCAAATTATCCGTTCCGAGTACGGTCGGTCCATGATCTCCACGTAAGTCAATCGTGGCTCCTGTTAATCCATTAGGTGCGGAGATTATAAGATTACCCTTATCGATATTGACGGTAGCACCAAGTGCCTGAATAGCTTTAATATGCAAATCAACAGGACGATCGCCGATCACGCAGCCACCGGGTAAAGGAATCACACATTGCTTCATACGTGCCATGAGAGGTCCCATTAAGCAAATTGAAGCACGCATTTTGCGGACTTGCTCATAAGTTGCTTGAGAATGCAAATTTTTAGCCTCAACACGTACATTACCACTAAAACGTTCAACGGAAGCCCCTAACTGACCCATAATTTGGACCATGAAGTTCGTGTCCGATACATCAGGCACACGACGGATAAATACAGACTCGTCCGTAAGCAAAGATGCCGCCAAAATAGGCAACGATGCGTTTTTGGAACCGCTAATGTTAACCGTTCCTTTTAATTTATATCCTCCGTGAACTACTAGTTTCTCCATATCAGGGCAATTTGTGACGCAGCATAATATCTGATTTTATCATACTTGCAACACTAAAGGTGACGTGCTTGCCAAGGTTTGGAATATAAATTAAAATTGTCAGTCCGATTCTGTAAGCCAGATTCTGTCCTCCGTACGAGACGGATGTGTGATCATTTTTCTCATGTAGTTTCCTACACGCCCCATTCCACTACAGAATGAGGTGCAACTAATACCCGGAGATCCAACGAGCAGGCAACCCTTCCCCTGTTTGTCTTGCACCGCGTGGGGTTTACCGTGCCTCCTTAGTTACCCTTGGAGCGGTGAGCTCTTACCTCCCCGTTTCACCCTTACCGAAACGAATTTCGGCGGTTTGTTTTCTGTGGCACTTTCCGTCCAAAAAGCCTTTTGAGCTTTCTGTCTCCCGCTTTCACGGGACACGCCGCCTTATGGTGTCCGGACTTTCCTCTACATCGTCGAAACGACACAGCGATCACCCGAACCGGACTGACAGGGCTAGTCATACAGGCAATTTTCCTTTTGGTAAAGGTAAAATGCAGAAAAGATTCAATCATGACGGCATCGAGATGAGGATATAAGCTTGATTGCATTAACTAATCTACGTATAACTCAAGGCGACAAAAATCATGGTTTTACAATCTCATTACATAGATCGACTGGAGGGCACATTGATCGTTCCCGGGGATAAAAGCATTTCCCATCGTGCCGCTATTTTGGGAGGACTTGCTCAAGGAACCACCCAAGTAAGCAATTTCCTTTGTAGTGAAGATTGCCTAAATACCTTGAAAGCCATGGAACAATTAGGTGCCAAGGTCGATGTCCTTGAATCGCGTGACGGCTATGGTCCTACCAAATTTAACATTAGCGGTGTTTCCATGCACCCTACTGCGCCTACCAAGCCTATTGATTGCGGAAACTCCGGAACCGGAATGAGATTGATGGCCGGCATGCTTGCCGCCTGTCCTTTTGATTCTGAAATGTTTGGGGATGAATCATTATGCTCTCGCCCTATGGGTCGCATTATGGAGCCTTTAGCTGCTATGGGCGCCAAAATAGACGCAAAAGGGGCAAAGGCAGGATGCGCACCTCTTTACATACATGGAGGTAGCATTCACCCGATTGACTACATTTTACCAATGGCTAGTGCTCAAGTCAAAAGTGCCGTATTACTGGCGGGAATGTTTGCTCAAGGCACGACTAGCGTCACTCAACCGGCAATTACTCGCGATCATACCGAGCGATTGTTTAAACATTTTCAAATACCGTGCCAAGTCAATGGATTGAAAGTTTCTATCGATGGCCCCGTATTACCTCTTGCTAGAAATTTAGCCATACCGGCAGATATTTCTTCGGCTGCCTTTTGGTTGGTAGCCGCAGCTACTCGCCCCGGCTCAGTGCTAACCTTACCATTAGTTGGCTTAAATGATACACGCTGTGCCGTTATCCAAGCATTACAACGCATGGGGGCTGATATTTCTATTGAAACGACATCAGGAGAAGATGAAGGCGAGCCTTACGGTACAATTACAGTGCGTGGTTCCGCTCAGTTACACGGAACGGAGCTTTTAGTAGAGGAAATTCCGAATCTCATTGATGAAATTCCAATCTTAGCTGTAGCAGGTGCTTTAGCTCAGGGTGAAATGGTCATCAGAAACGCCAAAGAATTGCGTGTGAAAGAAACAGATCGAATTGATACGACAGCACGTAATTTACGTTTAATGGGAGCAGAAGTTGAAGAATTTGAAGACGGCATGATCGTTTGTGGTGGAGCCCAATTAAAAGGAGCCGAATTGCAAAGCTATGGTGACCACCGCATCGCTATGAGCTTCCTCGTAGCAGGCATGAGCGCAGAAGGCACCACAACCCTTCATAATACAGCCTGCATCAATACATCCTATCCTGGATTTTCTCAGGACTTAGCTCAAATGCTTCGTTAATCTAGAATAAATCTTTTAAATTAAATAGAAAAGCCGTGGTTTCATTTCCACGGCTTTCTTATTATTCATTTATTCTTTCTCTGGAATGAACCATTAGAAGAAGAAAATGATCGCGCTGTAACTAATTTGATGATAAATATTTATGTGATTTTACGAATTTGGTACCCGATGGTAAAAAGGCATAAAAAAGCATTCTAAAGCAAACCTTCCGTCTCTGTATCGTTATCTTTTTCAGATAATACAGAATATGGATATTTAGCGCACTATATTGACTCACGACAGTGCTATTTATCTGCTGTTGACGTTTCTCAAACACTCACATAACAAGAATTTGTCCACTTAAAAATGTGAGCGACATGGGGACGTTTTACCTCAAACGAAAAAGAAGCCTTGAAAACCAGAGCAGAAGTGATGATATATTCTATTCAATCATCGAAAAATCTATTTCACAGTTTAGTTCTAAACTCAGAGTTTGAGCAGCTTTAGAACGTAAGATCTGATCGGAATTGGCAAAAGGCACACTGCCGTTGAACCCAATCAAAAAATTAATCTCTAGACCCACGCATGGTACAGAGATGTTTAGAACGGACGTAAACCGTAACTGCCCAGCTGATCAAAAAACGTCATTAATAGTGTTTGGTTTTCAATATCATTTTTGCATCCATCTGAAAAAAACACAATACAACCCACAAACAACTCAAACGATATATAAAAATGAAATATAGTACGAAATGCTGAACATTGGTCGAATACATTATCCGACCAATGTTTATATACACAACCTTAAAAAGATTGAATATTCATTATGATTTTTTCTTTAATTGCATCTTGAATAACAGAACTTATATCATCATTACGTTTTAATAGTGTAAGGACTAATTTTAAGTATCCTTCCCTGTTTCTTATTCCTGTTAATTCACAAACTTTTGATCGTGGTATTAAAGCATTTTTTAAATTAAACAATCGAAGAATAGCATTGTAATCATTGTTAACAATGACGCATTCAAATTCATTTTTTATTTCGTTGTATATTGCCTGTTTATCTATAGTAGTGTACAAACTATCTATTTCTGATATTACAGAAGCAATATCTTTTTTTGTAAAGTTTGTTATCTCCAAATATTTCCTTCTTAATATCTCTTTAAAGTGTAAGATAATTTGATTCTCGATCTGATCCTTAAAAAAATCAATTAAGTTATTTTTCACTTCTTTACATACATTATTTGGATCACAACCCATATGAACAGCAATAGTCTTTACAATATTCTCCTCTAGTAAAAGGTTTTCTACTTCGGCGACATTTAAAACCCATATATTTTTGTCATTAAGTTTTGATATATCTGTATCAGGTCTTCTATCTCGGTCTATAATACCATATGACTTCAAATTGTGGAATCCACTTTGTTCATTAAAAGCTTTTACTGTTTGAATAACTTTTTCACAACTTCCTAATGGTTTTATTGTATGTGAGGATGAAAATAGTTGTTCATATAATTCGTAATCAATACTACTATTATCTCCTTCTAAAAATATTATAGGTTTTCGGCTTCCTAGAACCTCTAAGTATAATTGTTGAGGAATAGGTGATTGTTCATCTAGAATTTCATAATCCCAAACGTCATTTTCTTCATATGATTTCGCCCAAATTTTTGTAGCTTCCTGTCGAGTAAAAGCAAAGTCAATATCATGTGTTAGATATATAAAAGCACAGTCAGGTCTTTCAATCTCAATTAAATCAAATAGTTTTTTTACTAATGATTTATGTATGTGCATTTCAGGTTCATCAATAATTACTATTGCGTCTTGTGGTGCACAAACAGCTTCACCAACCAAATAAAATATAACTCTTTCACCATCACTCATCTCGGAAGCATTGTACCTATTATCTTTTGTACCACATGAAGGATAAGTCTCTATTACTCCCGCCTTTTTGATTATTTTTCGATGTGGAAGAACTTTTTCAAATATCAATTGTATTCTATCAAGCTTAGTAATCGGCTTAGGCCCTCCATTTTCTTTAAAAAATAGCGATTGTTCGTATTCTTCGGAGTGAAGTAATGTCATTAACTGGCCGTAGTCGTTTAATAAATGGGTGTTTAATTTATTTCCCCATCTATTATGTAGCCAACCCACCTCTTTATACCAATCTAGATCGCCTTGATCCCTCATACCATATAGAAATTCATTTTCAGCTGCCTCTTTAGATTTCGTGCTAACAAAATCGGGCATTGTTAATGATTTTTGTGCAGAAATTCTAAGAGTTTTCTGATTATATCTTTTCTCTATATCTGAGCCAAATCTAGTTTTCCCAGCTCCATTTGCACCAATAATAACAAGTTGATTAAATTCTATTGACGGAGCTGGATCAGATTGCCCTTTTTTTGTTGGTAATTGTATGTTCATTATTCCTAGTATTAGAAATTAAAAATATTATAATTCTACTCCATTATATATCTATCCGTTGAGATGATAGAGTTAATTAATTTTCATATAAATATCTATTAGTCAATAGATATAATTTAAATTTCAATCACTTCTCTTGCCTGACACAAATCTCGCCAGCCGGGGAAGCTCCATTCATTAGGGAATCCCTTACATTGGTGAGGTTTTACAGGGTTAATTCGGCATTTACCATCGACCAACATCATGCAAGAACCATCTTCTTGATCAATGATAGATAATCCTTGCCTATTGGCTCTAAGGCGGCAACATTCATCAATAAATGTCGCTTCATCCATCCCCAAAAATCGGGCTATCGAAACCACCTCTTCGTCTGTAATACAAACATCACCCTTCCAACGGCAACAAGCGCCACACATCGTGCATTCATAACGCACTTTCTTCGTTTTTTCGCTCATATTATGTAAAAATGCCTTCCGTTACACCAACTTTGAGGTGAGCCTTTTTCCAATCTTTACCATTAACGGAATCTTCAAAATCTAAACTATTATAAGAGGGAAATAGAGTAAAACGAGCCTCTGCCACCTTAATGATTCTTTTCATCATTGAGGCTGAAATCAAGGTCGGTTGATTTGTCCAATAAAAAACGGAACTATCTATGATGTATGAGTTATCCACTTTTTTAATGTAATGAGGAAATTTTAAATGTGGATTTTCCTCAACATAAACGGAACGTCCAATCCAACGTTTGGATTTGTATGGGTGTATTAAACGGCGGAAAGCTTTTACCCAAGGTGGAGCGTCAGATAGCCCCTCCGCATGAGCCCAGCGTGAAGACAACTGAGAAACAGGATAAAAATACGAATAAACGGAAGCAGCCTTATGGCGTACTTTGCCTTGCCAAGCGTGCCTTAAACGCACCAAATCAGCATGCCCCGATTCCAATAAATCTAGCGACATTAACAACTCTTTTTCCAAATTGGCACCTTTTAAATGTTCCCAAACTTGGCAATCTTCCTCGACAAATAATAGATACTTAGTATGGCTTTGGGCTATACCCTCTTTAAGCATACTAAAAAAGCCTTGTTCGGCGTTGGCAGAAAATACAGGTATTTTGTATTCTGCCGCAATCTGTTGCACTGCCGATGAACTACCTCTATTAACAATACTGTGATGCGGTATGATATCTAATAAATGAGATCTCATATAGGTAGCTAAAGTCATCGACAATGTTCTAGGAGCATTGTCCGATAAAATAACTAAAGACACATCACTGGCAAGAGTACTATTCATAAGGTCAACTCCTACACACTAACACAAAGTCACCCTTAGGTAAACAGCAATTAAGTAATATGTAAATTACATATTACTTAATAGAATATCTTTTTATTTAAGTCGTGATTTTACCACCTATCGGTTTCGGGTACGATATTCATTTCCGATTCCGAATCTTGTCGATGATCCAGCTTTTGATTATTGATTTCCAATTGTTTCATCACTTCAGGTAATACTTTATCAATTATTTCCTTACATACCCATGAAGGAATGATATAGGTCTCAATTCGACCGGCTCTACTTAGAGCTATACCGACGAACTTACCATTTAAATCAATAACCGGACAACCTGTACGTTCAGGTAAAATCGTCATATCGGATTGAATAACCAAAGGAAAGTCATCTCTCCGTTCATTCATCCTATTCCCCATTGAGTTCATCAAGGCTAATCGCTTCTGAGGAAACTTCATCTCATGAGGCTTTTTGCCTGTTTGCAACTCACCATTAAAGGATTGACCATGTCTTACTAATTCCACTGTGACGGATTCACCGGGTTTCACCCCCTTCATGGCGGATTTAAGGGATAGAACGCTTTGTAAGTCTTTATTGTTGATTTTAGTCAATACATCACCTGCGACAATACCACTTTTGTGGGCACCGCCACCTGCTTCTACACCTGCAACCATGATGCCGTCCTTATCCCATTTAGGATCAATAGCAATCCCCAAATAAGGTAAATTCTCGGGGCGTAAGCTTCTCTGCTCTACTGAAATCACACCAAAGTCATGAGCTTTCCCCTGAGGAGATACGGCGGCAATAATACTTCCCAATTTAGCTCCTGCAAATTGAGATGCTTCAATAGGTTTAGATTTCAATCCCGGCACGTATATAATCATCAGATCGTGATCTGACAAAATAGCTACAGGCTCTACATTGAGGACTTTACCCTCATGATCTACGGCTACAAATGGGTTCGTCGTGCGACGAAGGTCGCTTAACTTGGTCAGAACGATATGTGGAGCAATCACCGTTCCCAATGCCAACTGACGTGAGCCAGAAACAATAGCAACAACATTTTCTCGATATGCTTTAGAGACGCTATCTAGTCCGGAAAAAATAGCACGACTCTGTTGATCAAGTATTTTCTGATCTTGAGGGGCAATTATCTGAGGTGAAGGTTTTTTCGCATACGACACTCCCATCGAGCAACAGCTAACAAGAGCAATAATATTTCTTAATACCGTGTTCATGTCTCTTTTGCTTATTGTCCCATTAAATCACCTCTACGACCAAATGTAAGTGGCGCTTGATACATTTGCCCATCTCTCATAATGACCAATTTGACCGTTTCTCCAGGTTTATAGCGACCTAGTTCACGTATCATATCCTTTGGAGTAATAAGTTCTCTCGAATCCATGGAAACAACTACATCTCCCTTTAAAATTCCTGCTTTGTCCGCCGGAGAATTAGGGATCACATCATCGACGATAACTCCTTTACCTTGTAAAATTTCCAACATAGTAAAACCTAAAACCGGGGTATCGGGGTCTGCCATAGGATGTAAACCTAACTGCCCCCATTGATGCCCTTGCGCCAATTTATTCCAATCTTGCTTAAATACGGATAGTGGCACATGATTATTTATCTTTAAATGAGGGCCTATAGAGGAATGAATGCCTATCAAATTTCCTGTAAGATCAAAGAGGGGTCCTCCGGAATCGCCACCAATCAATGTGCATTCCGAAACAAGGAAGCGTTGTTTCCCGTCTGTCGCTAATCTACCTAAACGAATAGGAGCACGCCTATCGGGATCGAACCCTTTAGCATGACCTAATGCTACAACAAAAGAGCCGACTTGCAAATTATCCGAGTCTCCGAGCTTTACATAAGGATAAGGCCCTTTACCTTCCAATTTCACCATAGCTGCATCTCGAGTGAAATTAGCCCCTAAGACACGAGCCTTTTCAATGCGACCATCTTCAAACACCACTTGGGTAATTTCATCTCCTTGAATGACGTGTGCCGCCGTTAAAATCAAACCATCCTCACTGACAATCACTCCGGTTCCGGTATCTCCTCTAAAAGAAACTAATGCTACCGTAGCCGGTGTACAGGATTTCGTTACCTTCTGCACTCCAAGCTCTACTTGTTTTAAATCACCAAGATTATCCGCCTTGCTCATGTTACCAAGACATAAAACTACCAAGGAGGCAATCGCACATGATTGAATAGATTGTCTAATGATTCTCATATCTATAAGTGATAAAATAATTGGGATTCGTAAGCTACTACGCAGTATAACGAAAAAAGTTGCGAAAATGACCTGCATCATGCGTCATAGAAAGTCATCTTTTTTTTTCGACCAAATACAAAAGACATGTTATAATCCGCACACCTTATGAGTTTCGAATCTAAACCACCAAGAAAAAACAGCGACAACTGGAGGCGCAGTGTGGATGATTCGGAAGAATATAGACTTAAAAAAAGGCAAAAACCTCAAGCTCAATATCTTCCTCAATTTGATGAAGATGATTACGAAGAGCCGGTCACTCCGAGGCGTCGGAGCTCAAATATGTCAGGAGCGAAAGAAAAATCAGCTTCAAATGATAGAGAAAATCACCGCACATATCGCCAAGACCCTAAAAAACCTAAAATTTCCTTCTTTTTAGCGATTTGGTTTGTGCTAACACTACCATTCAGGCTCATCATAGGCGTTACTAAAAATATCAAATGGTTTATAGCGCTGCCCATTCGAATCTTTTTAAGCTTGGCCTTTGTCGGTTTAGTAGTCGGTGGAGTATTGATTTTCATATTTGGAACCATAGCTAATCGATACGATATATCTGAAGTAAAAAATAACCTTCCGGAGCGTACGACCATTCTTGATCGTAAAAACCGTGTTATTGGACAACTTCATGGAGAAAACAGAAAGCGTATTTCTTTAGACGAAATACCACCTATTTTCTTAGAAGCCCTTATTTTACGTGAAGATACGAGATTTTACTCTCACGGCGGTGTTGACTGGATCGGTGTAGCGCGTGCCGTAAGCTTAATGATTGAAAACAAGGAAGCTTCACAGGGTGCTTCCACTTTAACCATGCAGTTGGCTAAAATCACCTACAATCATAAACAGCGTAATTTAAAGGCCAAATTGACAGAAGTTGCTTTGGCGAAAAGAATAGAATCCATGTATTCTAAGAAAGAAATACTGGAAATTTATATCAATCGCATCTTTTGGGGGCATACGTTTTTAGGCATTTCGGCTGCAGCTCGTGGTTATTACAATAAAGAGCCAAAGGACCTTACTTTGGGAGAATGCGCAACCTTGGTAGGGATGATTTATGGCCCTAATGACCACTCCCCGATCAAGCATCCTGAAAATGCCAAGAAAGTACGAGACATTGTCCTTAAAGTTTTACTTAATGGTGAAAAAATCACGCAAGCGGATTATGATAAGGCCATAGCGGAACCTATCAAAACAAGCCAACCAAAATCACGATCCGAAGAAAATTATGCTATGCCATTGATTCGTCGTGAGTTGGAATCGATTTTAGAGGAAGAGGACATTCGATTAGGTGGATTGGTTGTCCGTACTACTTTGGACCTTGATTATCAAAATCAGGTGCTCGACTCGCTTAACAGCCATTTGACTAAGCTTGAAGAAAAGAAAGAATTTATTTCTCATTTGAATAAGCTAAGAGCAAAACAAGTTAAAGCCGGCTCAAAATCGAATCTTTTTACCACTCGAGCTCATTTTGCCAACGAATGGAAAGCCTATGATCAATTAAGCTTTAACGAAAAGAAAAATACGACTCAACCGAGACCTAATTACATTCAGGGAGCTGTCGTGGTAATGAATAACGCAACAGGAGCCTTATTATGTGTAGTAGGCGGACGTGATGCCGAAGAGTCTCAACTCAATCGAGCTATTCAATCCAGACGCCAAGTAGGCTCATTATTTAAACCTTTTGTTTACACTTGTTTCTTTGAGCAAGGCTATAATGCCAATAGTCCCGTTTCTGATAACAAAATTGCTTATGGTGAAATCAAAGGAGCCCCTCGTTGGTCACCAAGAAACTCGGATGGCACTTATCGTGGCACACAAAACGCAGCATACGGTTTGATTTTATCTCGGAACACGATGTCGGCACGTGTGGGTAATATAGCCGGATTATCAAATGTGATAGGTAAAGCGAAACTCGCCGGATTCCAAGGTAGATACCATGCTAGCCCATCCCTCTATTTAGGTACATGGGAAGCATCACCCCTAGACGTCGCTAGTGCTTTTAGCGTATTTGCCAATGGTGGTGTCCGCCCTACTCCCTTCATTATTGAATCGATCAATGATTTAAAAGGCAATCCACGTTTTACGATTACCAAAACCAAAAGAAGCGTTTATCAGCAAAGAGCCTCAAACATCACGTCTTCGATTTTACAGCAAGTATGTAAGCCGGGTGGCACGGCAGGTAAAGTCCAATCCTTAGGTTTTAAAGCACCATGTGCAGGTAAAACAGGCACGACCAATAATTATACCAATGCTTGGTTTGCAGGTTATGGGTCCTATTTGACAGCTTCCGTTTGGGTGGGATTTGATACCGAAACAAAAATTTTAGAAAAAGCATATGGCGGCACATTAGCCTTACCTATTTGGGCGGATGTCATGATACAAGGTCAAAAATTGGGCTACCCATTTGGTGATTTACGTTCCAAACCCTCTGCTGATTTTGGAGTAGCGGTACAAATATGCAATGTATCAAATCAATTGGCGCATACCGGCTGTGAAGCGGCCAAAACTGCTTATTATGAAACAGACCCCGGTTATGTAGCCCCTACCAGTATCTGTACACATCACATCCCTCAAGCTTTACCATTAGACGAGGACTCTATTCCGGAAGCGACCCCGATAGATGAAGAAAACATTCCTTTAGCAGAACCGATAGAAGACGACATCCCTACAGCCGAACCAATTTAATATCATGACGATTGCAATCATTATTCTATCAATTTTATTACTAGCATGCTTTATCGCCATCTTTTACGTTATCAAAAAATGGATGGAAGCCCGTGATCAAGCAACCATGTTATCGGCAGAACTCAATACGGCCAAGCAAGTATGGGAAGATCGACAAGCCATGCTAGATCAAACGGAAGATTCTTTGAAATCAACATTTTCCGAATTGAGCCATCAGGCTCTAAAGCAAAGCCAAGAAGATTTTCTCGTGTTAGCCAGCACCAAATTGGGAGCACAACATAAATCGGCTAATCAAGAACTTGATGCCCGTAAGCAGGCTATTTCAAGCATGCTTGAGCCGGTAGCACAAAGTTTGCAGTTGATGGGTAATCGCCTAAATGAGATGGAAAAAAATCGAAGTGCTTCTTTTGGAGCACTCAACGAACAAATCCGCCACATCAATCAAACTCATATCAATTTACAGAAAGAAACAACCAAACTTTCTCAAGCCCTACACCATCAAAGCGCCCGAGGCAGATGGGGTGAGTTACAATTGCAACGCGTTGTCGAGTTATCGGGGATGACCGAACATTGTGATTTCACGACACAAGATCATCACCAAGATGATGATTCCATCATCCGACCTGATATGGTCATCAAATTACCTCAAAATCGTAGTATCGTTGTAGATGCCAAGGCTCCGATGACCGCCTATTTATCTTCATTGGAAACATCGGATCCTGAGCAACAATTAGCCTGTTTAGTCAAACATGCCAAACAAGTAAAAGAACATATTCAAAAGTTAAGCTTAAAAGCTTATTTCAAACAATTTAAGCAATCGCCCGAATTTGTTGTAATGTTTTTACCAGGAGAGTCTATTTTCCAAGCCGCTTTGCAAGGAGACCCTTCTCTTATTGAATTAGGGGCAAATCAAAAGGTCATTATTGCCACCCCAAGCACATTAATCGCTTTATTAAAAACAGTAGCATATGGCTGGCAACAAGAATCAATCGCTGAAAATGCACATAAAATTTCTCAAGCCGGGGCTGCAGTGTACGATAGTTGCGCCATATTAACCGAGCACTTCAATAAATTAGGCAAGAGCTTAAATCAGGCCGTTACTTTATTCAACAAAGCAGGTTCATCACTGAGGGGTAATCTAACATCTCGTGCTCAAACCCTTCAAAAATTAGGAGTCACCGGAAAGAAAACCCTTCCCGATGACCCCACTCATATTGATCTTTTGGCTCATACGGATGAATGAGCCAATTTGTAAGAATTACTTACCTTTAAAATTGGGCTTTCGTTTTTCAAAAAACGAATTGATACCTTCCTTATAGTCGTCACTACGATAAACACGGCGACGTAATTCTTGAAGTCTCTCAAAGTCTTCAGGCGAAATTGTCGCGGCATTCGTCAAGGTACGGAACTGTTCTTTAAACAACCTAATGGACAAAGGAGCTCTAGATACAATCGTTTGGCAAATTTCTTCAACTTTGGCGCGGAAATTTTCGTGACGAATAAAATGATTAATCAAGCCAACACGTAAAGCACGTTCGGCAGAGATAGGCTCAGCGGTGAAGAACATCTCCTTGGCAATATTTAAAGGCAATTTATTGATAAAGTGCAACACGCCCCAAGTATTGTATGCAATGCCCAATTTGGCAGGAGTGATGGCAAAGGTCGCAGTATCATCAGCAATGATCATATCGCAAGTAATAGCCAAGTCACAGGCGCCACCCCATACGGAACCATGGATAGCGGCAATAACGACACCCGGGTATGTTTCAATTTTACGTAAAATATTCTCTAAAGAGTTGGCATAATGTAATGGATCTATTCCATCACTTTCCAATTCATTGATATCATGTCCGGCAGACCAGACATTAGAGACAGCCTTATTGGCTATTACCGTTACAATACGTTCTTCTGCAGCAAAAGCATCTAACGCATCACTCATTTCAGCGAGTAAGCCCGAACTCAACGCATTGCGATTGTGGGGGCTATTGAGGTAAATAACGCCAATCTTATCTTGTCGTTCAATTTCTATATATTGCATAATACTAATGCATCTAAAGCCCTTTCCTTTTAGCACCCTTCAGCACAGGAAAAAAGAGTAAAAATAGGCATTTTTGAAATCAATAGTTGATGCCATTTCCTTTTATTTTGCAGCTTCATTGAATACTTTCGACTTACGCCCATATCCAAGGCAAACAATAACAACAAAGACATTTCAAAATCATATCGATTAGATAACAAAATAAAAATTTTAAGTTCCTTTTTATGTCAGGATATCAAGATAATGAAATACGAGGACTTATACTAAGCATTGTTTACACTTCGACTTGATTTCGATTATTTTTAAAATGAGGCCGGAACTCTGATATTTATCTAAATGTCTTTCTCTCTTGCCAAGAACGAAGTTTTTTGGATAATTGCGAGAAATGATTTTTAGAACACCATTATTTGCGCTTTTGCTTGCTGCAGGCTCTGTTTGCGCACAACAGGTTTCGCCTTTGGATGAGGCGTCAAAGCAGAAATTATTGGAAAACCTAAATAATTTAATTATTAAAAGTCAGGGAGCCGAGGGCAAATTAATAGCTAACGCCCTTAGCTTATTGTCCTCCGGATGTTCTGATGGTGCTGCAGCTCAAGGCTTATATTTTGATTGCAAAAAGAAACAAGATTTTGGATCAAAAGACAGCAACAAAGTGGACATGGAAAAATTCCGTAATTGGTCAACAGGAGACGCAGGAAAAACCCTTACCACACAAGCAGGTAGAAGGGCCCTACAATTGCAATTCCAATGGGCCAAACTAACATTACAAGCTGCAGCTGCCCACAATAAAAACAAAATTGATGGGAATGAGTTTGATCCTGTAACATTCCAACCACAAATTGTTTCATTCATGCAGGGTGTCATTGGCGAATTAAAAAACAATGACAAATTAAAACAACTACGAGGCATTATCGAAGAAAACACACTTCATAATGTAGTAGGTAAAGAGTATGGGCTTGCAGGGCTGATGCCTCCGAACTGGCCTAGATCTCCTTTGGCTATTTCAGAAATCTTTGAAAGAGTAGTATTCCCGAATCTTCGCAAAACGCGTAATGTTGTTGCGCTGAGATCAGCATGGGATAAGAGAATCGAATGTGAGCTTACTCTAAGCGCACAAGAAGACGTTTTGAATGATAATTCTAGCCCTGAGGATGATTCGGATGATCGAAACAAGAAAGGGAAAAATGGAAATTCCAAGCCATCGAGAAATAACTTGATGGAAGCTAAAGCTACGGCAATGGAAAAGAGAGACGATCTCATGTGGCAAAAAGAGGTCGATCTTTATAAACATGGAGATACGGGCACGGCAGCTACCAATATGTACGCTATGATTCTACGTGTAAAAGATCCCAAAAAACAATTACAAAGAGTCAATGAGCTAAAAAACCTCATTACCAAGTCTAATAAAGACCAAAGCGAGGTAGCTGGAAATGCTTTCCCAACTGACGGTATGCAGGATGATACCATGGATATGCCTCAGGCGCCAAAAACACCTAAACCATCAGCCCAGAAGCCAAACCCAAAGCCTACTAAGCCGGCTAAACCGGCCAAGTCAGCAGCCGAGCAGGCGGAAGAAGATTTTTTCAGCGACGTGTAATATTAACACCCCTCTATTTATAGTATATGTACAAACCATTTCAATTTTTCATGCCTGCCGATATTCGATTCGGCGCAGGCGCTTTAAATCAACTAGCCACAACTCCATTACCGGGTAAAAAGGCACTTATCGTAACCGGAGGTACTTCCGTCAAAAAATTCGGTTATTTGGATCGAGTCGTAGATCTGCTCCAACAAAATGGCGTTTCGTCAGTTATCTTTGATAAGGTACAGCCTAATCCGATTGTTGAGGATGTCATGGAAGCGGCTCAATTAGCCAAAGACAACAACTGCGATATGGTCGTAGGTCTTGGTGGTGGCAGTAGCATGGATTCTGCAAAAAGTATCGCCGTGATGGCAACAAATCCGGGGCATTATTGGGATTACATTAATGGTGGCTCAGGAAAAGCCAAACCGGTCGAAGTAGCTCCTTTGCCGATCATTTGTATCACAACGACTGCCGGCACGGGTACCGAAGCTGATCCATGGACGGTAATTACTAAGGAAGATACGCACGAAAAGATCGGTTTCGGTTGTAAAGGCTCCTTCCCTACTCTTTCTATTGTCGATGCGGAATTGATGGTAACCGTACCACCACATTTGACTGCTTACCAAGGTTTCGATGCTTTGTTCCACGCTATTGAAGGCTTTATTGCCAATATTGCTTCCCCAGTGAGCGATTTGTTTGCATTAAAGGCTATAGAATACGTATTTAAGTATTTGCCGACAGCCGTCAACAATGGTGATGATATTTCGGCCCGCGCTTATGTAGCACTAGCTAATACATATGCCGGCATCGTAGAATCAACATCTTGTTGTGTTTCTGAACACTCTATTGAACACGCTTTAAGTGCTTATCATCCATCTCTACCTCACGGTGCAGGCTTGATCATGATTTCCTTAGCATATCATCGCCAATATGCACAAAGTTGCCCGGAACGCTATGCTCAGATCGCATCTATATTTGGCGAAGAACCAAGCGTCAAAGGTTTCTTAATTGGTTTAGCAAAATTACAAGATGCGTGCCATGTAGCGAATCTAAAAATGAGCGATTATGGTATAAAACCGGAATTATTTGATGATTACGCTCGTGTCGCTCGAGACACGATGGGAGGTTTATTTGATCTAGACCGTTGCCCAATGTCTCATGATGATGTCGTAGAAATATTAAAAGCTTCCTTTAAATAATAATGAGTCAATCCATCCTCGTAGGAGGCACAATAGGTATTGATACAATCATAACCCCCAAGGCTAAGGCTGAGGGGGTTTTAGGTGGTTCTGCTTCCTTTGCCTCCGTAGCCGCAAAATTATTTGCCGATCATGTTGAATTGGTGAGTATTGTTGGACAGGACTTCCCTGCTCATTATTTAGAAAGCCTTACGGCAAAAAATATCGGATTTGACGGTGTCTTGCGACATCCGGGACCTTCGTTTCAATGGACCGGAGAATATTTCGATAACATGAATCAACGGCGCACTTTGTTTGCTCTGGATGATGTTATGGTGAATTGGGATATTGAAGTACCCGAACATCTACAGGAGCTGCCTATCGTGGTGGCTTCTTGCATGGTGCCTGATATTCAGTTAAAGATGCTAAAGCAATGCCGTAATAGCCAACTTGTCTTATCGGATTCGATGGATAAATGGCTTATCCGTCAGCCGGATTGGTTAGCTTCGGTGATTTCTCTTTCTCATATCACCACGATGAATGAACATGAGGCTAAGGTTTTTGCTAATACGTCGAATATTATCGAAGCCGGTAAATTTTTATTAGATAAGGGAGCTCCTTATGCCATTGTTAAGCAAGGTGAATATGGTGCAATGTTATTTGCACGTTCCGAAAATGGGAAAGAACCATTGATATTCCGTTGTCCTGCCTGGCCCTTAGAAGAATTAGTTGATCCTACAGGAGCGGGTGATAGCTTTTTAGGAGCCATGTCGGGGTATCTGTCCACTTTGACGGCCGGAAAATTGCCTGATTTTGACGAAATGAAGCGCGCTGTCGTCTATGGAACTATAGCCGCTTCATTTACTTGTGAATCATTTGCTGCCGATGCTTTACTCGGAATGACCAAAAATTCATTCAATAAACGCTTAGAGTCATACATCAATCTCGTATCTCTACCGACTCTCGTTTAAATTAAAAAATTCGATCATATCGATAAAGATTTTGTTAAACTGATTAAAAAAAGGCTCCGAGGAATTAACCTCGGAGCCTTAAAATTAATTTGTCAGGACAAATTAGTCAGCATATTGCTGGCCTAAAATGGTCATGATTTCCTTAGAAGCGGCAGGAATATTCGTGCCAGGACCAAAAATAGCTACTGCACCGTGTTCCTTGAGATAATCGTAGTCTTGGGCAGGGATAACGCCACCACAGAATACAAGAATGTCAGGGCGACCTTGTTTAGCTAATTCTTCGATCAAAGCAGGAAGAAGAACCTTGTGACCGGCAGCCAAAGAACTCATACCGATCATGTGCACATCGTTTTCGATGGCCATTTTGGCTGTTTCTTCAGGAGTTTGGAACAAAGGACCTACATCCACGTCAAAACCAAGGTCAGCGTAAGCGGAAGATACCACTTTAGCACCGCGGTCGTGACCGTCTTGACCCATCTTAGCAACTAAGATACGTGGGCGACGACCTGTTTCTTCTGCAAAGGTGTCTGTCATCTTGCGAACTTCATCCACCAATGGGTCTTTACCATAAGATGTTGCGTACACGCCGGT
Source organism: Akkermansiaceae bacterium UBA7331 (assembly GCA_002471255.1). Lineage (GTDB taxonomy): Bacteria > Verrucomicrobiota > Verrucomicrobiia > Verrucomicrobiales > Akkermansiaceae > Akkermansia. The sequence goes on from DKPP01000007.1 coordinate 62,659, forward strand.
AATAAGTTTGATTGGAGCTTTGTGACGACCGAAGTGTTCTTCGAGCGCATAGGAGATTTCACCAAGAGATGCACGCACACGGGCGGCTTTCACAGCGAGATCAAGTAAGTTACCTTCACCTGTTTGAGCGCACTTGGAAAGTTCGGTCAAAGCGGCTTGGCAAGCTGTTTCATCACGTTCTGCACGCAATTTGGCTAAGCGAGCCAACTGTGCATCACGTACTGCGGAGTTATCAACTTCGAGAATTTCGATTGCTTCTTCCTTCTCAAGACGTTGAGTATTTACACCAACGATTGGCTCCTTGCCGGAGTCGATAGCTGCCTGACGACGTGCGGCTGCTTCTTCGATACGCATCTTAGGAAGACCCGTTTCGATAGCTTTTGCCATACCGCCAAGAGCTTCCACTTCTTGAATGTGTGCCCAACCTTTACGAATCAATTCGTTGGTTAAGTACTCTACATAATAGGAACCACCCCATGGGTCGATTACTTTGCAAAGGAAGGTTTCATCTTGGATATGAAGCTGGGTATTACGAGCGATACGAGCTGAGAAGTCCGTAGGCAAGGCAATAGCTTCGTCCAAAGAGTTGGTGTGCAAGGATTGAGTGTGACCTGCTGATGCAGCCAAAGCTTCAATACAAGTACGTGCTACGTTATTGAATGGGTCTTGTTCGGTTAAAGACCAACCGGAAGTCTGGGAGTGCGTACGCAAAGCCATGGACTTCTCATTCTTAGGAGCAAACTGCTTGATGATTTTTGCCCAAAGTACGCGAGCTGCGCGCATTTTGGCAACTTCCATGAAGTAGTTTTTGCCTTGTGCCCAGAAGAAGGAAAGACGTGGAGCAAAAGCGTCAATGTCGATACCTGCTTTAATACCTGTGCGCACATATTCCAAACCGTCAGCCAAGGTATAGGCCATTTCAAGGTCTGCGGTAGCACCTGCTTCTTGCATGTGATAGCCGGAGATGGAAATAGAGTTAAACTTAGGCATAAACTTCGAAGTGAATTCGAAGATGTCGGCGATGATCTTCATTGATGGATCAGGTGGGTAAATGTATGTATTACGCACCATGTATTCCTTCAAAATGTCATTCTGAATCGTACCGGTAAGTTGTTCCAATGTTACACCTTGCTCTTCAGCAGCAACGATGTAGAAGGCCAAGATTGGCAATACGGCGCCATTCATGGTCATGGAAACGGACATCTTGTCCAATGGAATGCCATCAAACAAAATCTTCATATCCAAAATGGAATCAACTGCCACACCGGCCTTACCTACGTCACCTACTACACGTGGGTGATCGGAGTCATAACCACGGTGAGTGGCCAAGTCAAACGCAATGGAAAGACCTTTTTGACCGGCTGCTAAGTTACGGCGATAGAAAGCGTTGGATTCTTCAGCTGTAGAGAAACCTGCGTACTGGCGAACCGTCCATGGACGAGTAACGTACATGGTGGCGTATGGTCCACGAAGGAATGGAGAAACACCTGCGGTAAAGCCAAGATGTTTACAATCGCCATAGACATCACTGTCATAGGCTGGTTCTACAGGGATTTGTTCATTACTCATCCAAGGGTCAACTTGTTGAAGAGTATGAGAGCCAACCTTCGTTTCAGGATAGCTGGCAGTCGCAAAATCAGGGATGTTGCTCATGATAATATTGAAATAAAGGTTGTAAGATTAAAGACCTAAGTGGTTTTGAATGGTTTCGAGTGTTTCGTAGCAATTAGCCTTAACATGAATGAACAAGTCAACGCCATCAGCCTTGAAGGATTCTACATAATCGGTTGGGTAACCGGCTAAGATAACCATCATATCCGGCTTAGCTGCTTTAACTGCCTTGGTGAAGGCAGGCACAAGTTCAGGATATGTGTCGTCGGTAGAACAAATCACGCAAGCTTTGCATCCGCTAGCCACAGCTGCTTCGGCAGCAGCTTCAGGTGTCTCAAATCCGGCAGGATAGATGGTTTCAAAACCACCGGAACGCAAGAAGTCTTGGGAGAAGTCCGCACGAGCTTTGTGCTGACGTAATGGTCCCATATTAGCAAAGAATACGGTAGGACGATTGCCGTTAGCGGTTTGATATACCAAAGCTTTATCGAGAAGACGTTCGAAACGTTCGGAGTTACGACGAGCTGGTAATGGCTCAACAGAAAGAGGTTCGCCACACTTGCATTCAGCTTGAGCACAAAGTGCTTTTTGAATCAAACAAGTGGATAATCCACTTTCAGCTGCAACACGAACAGAATCTACGGTGCATTCAACAGCAGGAGTCTCAATATCACTGGCTGGCTTATGAGGAGCTTTAGCTGAGCATTCAACAGTCGGTTCTAAAGCTTTTTCCTGCAAGTTTACGTAACGGTTTACACCTACAAGAGTTTGGCGGCGTTGGTCAACCAATTCGTAACGCTTGGCTACGGTATCATTGATCATTTTTTGTACGGATCCGGCTTTCAATGCCTTAACCATACCACCTTCTTTTTCGATGGATTGGAAAATTTCCCAAGCGCGACGTGCAGCCTGATCGGTAAGGTTTTCGATATACCAAGAACCACCGGCAGGGTCTACTACCTTGTCCAAGGCACATTCACCTTGAAGGATTAATTGTACGTTGCGAGCGATACGACGAGCAAACTCATCAGAAACGCGCACAGCAGAGTCAAAAGGAACAACATCCAAGCTATCTACACCACCGATAACGGCTGAGAATGCTTGAGCAGTACCACGAAGCATGTTTACCCATGGGTCAACTTTGGAAATGGTCCATGAAGAAGTAGCTGCATGAAGTTTAAGTTTGCCTGATTCTTCGGAACCACCGCAAGCTTTCACGATTTGAGCCCATAATTGGCGCAAGGCACGGATCTTAGCGATTTCCATGAAGATGTTGGAACCAACACCAATAGTGAAACGCATGTGCTTAGCGGCGTCATCGACGGAAATACCGCGTTCTTCCATAGCGCGGAGGTAAGTAACGGCTGTAGCAAGTAAGCCACCAACACCTTCAACGGCAGAAGCACCGGAGTTATGGTAAGGAAGTCCGCTAATACCGATTGTTTGGAAATCAGGAGCGTTCTTAATAGCCCACTTGGTCATTTCAGCCATTTGGTCATATGCTGTGCACATACCTTTGCCACCGCATAATGAACCTTTAGTTACCAATTTACCAATTGGGTCGAATAATACACCACCCTTAAGATTAGCTACATCGTAGCCACGAGAGGTATATACGTTAAGATACATGCCGAGCACGCCTAAACCGCAAGATCCGGGAGTGATGTAAACAGGCATTTTATCCAAAGCAACACCATTCAAAGCAACATCCCAGTCGCCTTGAGTGCGCAAAGCTAAACCGCACTTGCAATTAAGTTGGATATTAACAGCTGTTTGGCCTCGTTGTAAATCGTGCAATAATGCTTCGTTAAACTCAGTAGGATTCGTAGCGGGGATACTTTGTGCCACTTCCCAAGGTTTTTGGGAATAACCAAGTTCCGACACACCGCGACGGTATGGGAATTGCCCAGGAGTGGTTTCCTCGATCACTACGTCTTCAGCATTATAAATAGGCTGGAGAGTAATTCCTTCTACTAACTTAGTAAGAAGCGATCTATTAAAGTCGGCCCCTTTAAGGACCGCTTCAGCGGCTTTACGCCAATCAGCGTATGTTGCCGCCTCGAATTCTCCGAAATTAATTTCCGGATCCGTTGTATTGTTTCCCTGTTGCATGGCGAAGTCAATGGGTATTGGTCTGATTTTTTATATTAATAGCATTACAGACCACAAGTAATGCATTTCTACGAATTTAAGAAATTTCTCATGGGAAGTCCAGTCTGAAAGACGTGCATCTACTTAGTGGACCTACCGTTCAAAAATAGATAAAATTAATATAATTTTATAATAATCATACAATTATGAATGATTATTTCCTAAAAATATAAATCTTACTTTTCCTAATTATTTCGTTTTAGCAAGTATTGTGTTACGTGATTAATATACACCACAATTAACTGACAATCAATACAATGAAATAATATTTTAACAAATATCAGAAATTGAGGCTTAAAACAGAATTTTATAGAAATCGGAAATAAATTGAGGGTGCCCAATCACATCATTGTGCCCGAGAGGATAAGAAATAACTGTAGGTTTGACGTGTTGAAACGAACGAATTAATTGATTAGTTCTTTTGTTAGTCACAATTCCGTCATGTGTGCCCATAAAGATAGTAACGGGAAATTTCATTAATTTGGCTTGTTCGGCAGAATCATATTCGTCGCTCATGGCGGCCACGCTCCCTATACTGCCGGCAAAATCCTTAGCGACATTTTTTAAACTATCAAAAGGACAAATGAGCACCAATTGATCGGTAGGTACTTTAGTGCTAACTTGTGATGCGACACCGCTTCCTAGACTAAACCCTACTAAGACAATACTTGATTGGTGATCCAAATCTTTACGAACGGAATGGATAATTTGACAAGCATCATCTACTATTTTTTTCTCAGATGGAGACCCTTCACTAGAAGCATAACCACGATAATTCATCATTAAATATGATCTATTCACGTCAGATTTAGCCAAATTGATAAAGCTACCGACATTCATTCCATTACCTCCATACATCACTACCAATGGAGCCTTTTTACCTCGGTTATAAAACCATCCTCTCAATTTAGTGCCATCGGAAACTTGAAATGTAGTATAATGCGCTTCATCATTAAACGATTTATCCGAAGGGATCGCTTTCACGTTGGCTCCAGGGTAAATTAGAGACTTACTTACACAACTAAATAAGGAAAAAGACCCAATCACGCCCAAAATACAACAAAAAGATAAGGTTAGTTTAGTTTTCATACTCATAACGATCATTCAAACTAAATGATTGGTTATATAAAAACAATTCAAATTATCATCAACCTGTTTTAAGTCATAAATAGATAGGCGGATGATAAAAATTTGGGATAAAACCATAGTGAAGCTTGCAAAGCCATGAGATAAGATGTAAGAATATCAATTGCATGCCCCAACAAGGACTCCCCACTCTACCTAAAGAACTGGTAAAACAGCTACAAGATTTCCGTCGCAAGCTACGTAAGGCGAAAATCATAGAGATATTGTCTTTACTAGCCATTCTTGTTTCTCTAAGCGTCATCGTATTCTTTTTATCGGATCGTTTATGGAATACACCCCCTGCGCTTCAATATCTATTAAGTCTTTTTGCTCTCTTTAGTATCATATTGCTATTACCCTTTTGGTTTTATTTGTGGGTATGGAACCGTAGGCAACCTGCCCAATTGGCGAAACTCATCGGAAAATCAAAAAAATCTCTTGGCGATGATTTACTAGGTGTAATTGAACTGGAAAATCAAAATTCGGATAACACTTCAAAAGATCTGCGATTGGCTGCCATGAAGCAAGTAGCTAATCAAGTGAGTGACATCGACTTATCCTCATATATTCCTAAACCTTTTAGCCGTAGCATTTGGTCAGCTTTAATTGTTTGTCTAATTGTTTTACTCGTCATTTCTTTTAGTCAACCTGAGGCTATTTATAATACAACATTACGATTTTTACTGCCACATAAGTCGGTCGATCGTTTTACCTATACCCAGTTTGATAATTCATTAGGTCAACAACACATTGTACCTTTGGGTGAGCAATCCATACTCAACTTACAATTATCGGAAAATACTCATCAAAAACCACAAGGAGCATCATTTAAAATCAATGACAATGAATGGCTTTATGCCCCGATTACCGATAATAATTCATATTCCATCACTCTACCCCCTCTACAAGAGCCCACATCCTTAACATTACATGTAGGGGATGTTATTGAAACCGTTAAGATTATTCCGTTACCACGTCCTGCTTTGACTGAAAGTTCAGGCACGATCCATTTCCCGGATTATACGACAAGAAAACCAATTACTCAATCATTGAGAGCCGGCACTCTACAGGCTTTAAAAGGATCAAAGGTAGATATTAATCTTACAACTAATCATGAGATTAAAAAGATTCATATCACTGACAAAGTTGGCACGCCCTTGAAATTGAATACTTCCGTTAAAGGAAACATCGTACAAATCGCCGATTTGGATTTAGATGAGCAAAACAAAGAAATGCGCATCAGCTTTACCGACGGCAATAATCTAACATCTACCAGACCGATAACGATCAAACTACAATCAATCGAAGATAAAAAGCCTCAGGTAAGAATCACGAATACATTACCTTTTGATTACGTGTTAGAAAATCAATCCATCACTTTTCAGAATGATGCCTCAGACGACTATGGAGTCAAAGAATTAGGCATTGAATGGATGGATATGGGTAAAAACTCAATAGATGCTTCGGAGATATTAATCCCAAGTAAGCAAGTTTTAGTAATAGGTGCACCTGACAAGACTCAATTAAAAGATGAGTTTGTTTTTATTCCGAAAAATTACGGATTTAATTCTCATGCTCTGCAATTCCGCACATTTGCTAAAGACTATCATAACGATTCGGAACATGTTTATTCCAATCCGATTACCATCACGGTGCTCTCCTTTGAAGAGCATATCGATATGATCAAAAAGAATATCGAATCATTAGGAATGGAAGTCGATGACATCATCAGAAACTTATTTGATATTTCCGATAAAACCGCAGTCTTGAACGAATTATCCGAAGAAGATTTAGCTCAACCTGAAAATTTGGCAAAACTTCAAGAATTGGCACAAGACGAGCAATTCATCAAGCAACAGACCGAGTTGTTATCAAAAAGAATGCAGCATGTCTTTGATGACGCGGCTAGAAATACAAGAATCAATAAGGATACGCTCAAGCAATTGATGGAAGCTTTAAATAAGGCTAAAAATACTGCATCGAATGAATTAACGAAGGCCCAGGAAAATCTACAATCCGCCTCGAATTCCGATACGGAACAAAGCGCTCGCGCCAACGAATCAAAAAAATCCGCTTCTGAAAATGCTTCTGCCATTCGTCAATTCCAAGACATTGCAAAATTATTAAAAGAGGCAGAATCGAGCATGGAAGCTGATAGCTTTGTCGCTCGATTAAAGATTTTGGCTGATAATCAAGAAGCTATATCTCAAAATCTAAAAAATAGATTAAGCCATACCGCCGGTAATTATCCGAATGATTTGTCCCCATCATTAAAAAATTACATTACTGAAACGAGTCTTGCTCAAAAGAACAATTACGATTCGGTCGAAGGCATTTTGACTGACTTGAAATTCTACGTAGCACGCTCAAAAAATGATAATTTTAATGGCTTATATCAGAAAATGACCGAGTACGGTATCAACGATAAGTTGTCCCAGCTCATCAATTCAATCGAAGCCTCGCATACTTTGACTTCCACCGACCAATCCTGCAAATATGCGAAACAAATCAATGATTGGGTAACGGAACTACTCAACCAAGAAGAATCCGGCGGTGGCGGCGGCGGCGGCGGTGGTGGCGGCCAAGAACAGGCACTAAGTGACGAAGAATTTGAAGTATTTTTGCAATTGATTCGTCTCATGCAAAAACAACAAGAGATTCGTAGCGAAACTCGACAAATGGAAAAGCTCCAACCAAAAGCTACTCCTCAACCACAACCCAAAGAATCATGAAACAAGTCCATTTTCTCATCGCTATCCTTTCTCCCTATATGGCAATGACCTCGTTAGGCGAAGATACACAAAAGGATACTGTAGCCAAAGTAGAGGCAAAAACCATTAACCTTGAGGATGATCTTAAACAAAGAATTCAAGCTTTAGCGGAAAAAGAAGCTGAGCTTAAACGCATCACCACTTTTTTGAGGGAACAAGAGGCTGTTAAAGATGTACATGAAACGGCCGACAATTGTCATGATAGTGTAGAAGATGCAACCGAGTTACTTAAAAACTATAATACAGGCGGTGAAACTCTTGGTGCTCAAACAGAGGTTATTGAAGCTATTTATGCGTATGCAAAGGAGAATAGCTCACCCTGTGAAGGTGAAGGTGAATGTGAGGGTGGAAAAAAGAAACAAAACATCAAACAACTCTTGCAGACTTATTTGGGCATGAATAAGCCCGGTTCTTCTGAAGGCAAAGAAGGTGAAGGCTCACCACAAAGTGGCAATGAGCAACCAGGTGAGGGCGAAGACGGTGAAGAAGGCGATTCCGCTCAAAAACAACCGGGTAAAGGTGGTAAGGGCAGCTCATCTAATGCCAGCTCTAAACAATATGGTGACATTGAGGGGAAAGGTGAGGAACGACGTTTTGTACCTAAAGCCGGTGGTCTCAATAATGATGATATACCTGCTGAATTTCAGGAAATCATCAATGCATACAATAAAACACTCAACAACTAATCATAATCCATGAAATTATCCATTTTTCGCACCATTACTTCATTGATAGCTTTGAGTGGAGTCTTGGTTACCAGTATGCCGTCAGCTGTTGCTCAACTGACTGTACAACAACAAGCCATACCTAGGCAAGTCGATCGTATGTATATCAAAGGATTAGATTACTTGTTAAAAAACCAGAAAGCTGATGGTTCATTCACAGGTTCCTATGGCAACGAAATCGCTACATATGCTTTTTGTATCATGAGTGCCCTAGCTTATGGCGAAGATCCGGAAGTAGGTGCTTATGCCAATATGATCAAAAAATGTCTTAACAATATCCTTAAAAACCAGAAGGAAAATGGTTATTTTGGTAATTCGATGTATAGCCATGGATTCGCTACTCTCGCGTTATCAGAATTATACGGAATGCTTCCGGATGAGCGCATTGGTAAAGCCTTATCAAAAGCAGTTGATTTGACATTAACCGCACAAAAGACAAATAAGATCGGCGCATGGCGTTATTCTCCCGATGCTGTAAATGATGGAGATACAAGTATTGTGGGCTGCCAGTTTGTTTCGCTCATTGCTGCCAGAAATGCAGGCATACCGGTTCCGGATGCTTCATACGAAGATGCGATTAAGTTTTTAGAAAAATGTTACTGTAATAAAGGTGGTTTTGCCTATACGGAATCGTATGGAAACGCTACCGGCTCAGTAACTCTATCAGCGGTCGGTTTGTTATGTATGGCCCTTTATAAGGACAAAACAAATAAAATGTATCAACCAACGCTCAATTTATTAAAAGATAATTTAAATTACAAAAATACATCATATCCGTATTATTTTGAATATTATATGGCACAAGCATTATTCCAAGCTGATCTCCCTACTTGGGAAATTTGGAATCAAAAAAACATTAAATTAATGGAAGCCACTCAAAAACCTAATGGTTCATGGGGCGATGCTTATACCACGGCCTTTGGCTTATTGTCCTTAGCTTTGAACTATAGATTTTTACCTATTTATGAAAAATAATTTTTCACTATGGGCTACAACATGTGGGATCCTATTATCCGGTATGTGTTTTGGAGCTCCTGCCAATTTGATATCAAAAGATGGTTCGAGCCTAAATGGTGAGCTAAAGTCTTTTACTAATGATACGATCAACATTGAAAAAAAACTCGGAAACGACGATGTCCTTTTTCAGATTAAAACCGATCAGTTATCATTAATCAATTTTAGTAATTTTGAAAATTTCCCGAAGAATTATGGTAAGGATTTAATTGTGGTTAAAATAAATGATGCTACTACTAATCATTTATGCGCTACAGTCGATGCTATTAATAATGAATTTATTGTCGCTTCATCGCCCTTATTAGGTCAATTTAGAATTCCTAAGGAAAAAGTTCAAACCATCCTCTTAGATTTTGCCGGGAAAAATGCCATTATAGGTAAGAACACTAAATTTTACACTGATTGGCTTGGAACGAACCCACCCAGAGGTCCCGCTTCAGATATATGCTATCATTGGGATATATTTAGTCAAATAGTCACACCTGGTAATGAGGGTATCAACTTGAAAGATTCGAGAACTATTGAGGGTAGCAAAGAAAATTCTTCTGAATTACAATTCAGAAAAAGAAGAAATACAAATTCAAACCCCTTTACATTAGAAAAGAAAATAGAACTGGATCCCAATGGATTTGCTTTAGATTTTACTATTAACTTAAGTCAGGCGAAAGACGTACAGATGAATATGTTTTTCGGTGATATGACGCAAACGAATGAGAGTAGAGATAATGTAGTTGTTAAATTTTTATTGGACACTTCAGTAATCTCTTTTGATGCGAGTAGCCAATATGACAACAATGGAGCTATCAGGCACAAGCTTACGGAAGAAGACCGAAAAAAACCGATACGCATCCAACTCAATTCTGTTACCGTATCGGAAAATAATAACCATTACATCTCTCTTTATATTAACGGGAAACTGATTGACACAATAACAACAACTTTACCGGTTATTGGCGATATGGTGACGCTCTTATGTAAAGGTAGTGATATTCCTGATATCAGTGATTTAATAGTTTACAATCAAGCCTATTCAAAATATACGGAAAATTCCCGCAAAAAGGAATTGTCTGTTGTTCAAACCACAACAAACGAATTCATTCCGGTAAAAGATATCACTATTGACAAAGGGCTATGCACGTTGACTCTCGATCCAAAGAATGCACAACACCTCACGAAAACGACAACCATTCCCTTGTCGTTGATAAAAAAAATAATGTGGGAACCTGCATTGTCTAACCCAGAACAACCTACAAAACCAATTACTTCTATTCGCCTTAATAATGGACACATTTTAAGCGGATCCATCGTAGATATTAATGCTAAGACTGTTAATTTAAATCACCCATTGCTAAATGAAATCAAAATCCCGTTAGGTGACATTCTTAGTATATCTTTTGAACCTGCGGCAACTAACACCCAAAAATCTAAACCATAAGCCAATGAAAGCATTTACAATTTTTTTCTGCTCATTGATTTCTATCAATAGTTTAGTAGCCAATCCATTGATCAGGTTCGATAAAAATAATACGTTAAACATAGAAGACATCAATTTAGATGATAATAAACTGACGATTTCATCACCTATTCTTCAGCATCCGGTTGTCATACCATCCGAGTCTCTTAATGAACTCGTTATCAATCCCAATCTCAGTGATTCTACTATTTTTCAAGATATTGGTTTAATTAACGGAGATACGATCTGTGGTAGTATTGTTTCAAAAGATGCTGATGAAATACGTATTATTCCTGAATTTTCCAATAAAGAGATAGTTATACCGCGATCTATAATCACTCGTATTACATTATCAAATAAGAGTAATTATGTTAAAAACGGAACGTCTTCACTCAGCGGATATCAGGCACCCAAAAATCATATTTTACCCTACCATGAGGGTGATTATTTTGGTTTCTCGTCAAAAAGACAGGCATTCATTCATGAGTCTTTAAAAGACAGAACAAAAATTCACATATCCTTTGATATTTATGCTTCTCATGCATATTACTATCTAGCTTTAGGGTTATGGAATAATGGTTTAAATGAAGATTCTAAAAAGGGCAAACCTACAAGTTTCGAAATAGCTTTCTCAAGGCAGAATTGTAAACTCACTGCTATTCTACCAAAACATGGTAATTTTTCACTTCTTCAAAAATATTGGAATTCTAATGATGATGAAGAAAAGTCAAAATCACTCAAATTAAAAAAGTTTTCTCACGCGTTAAAAAAATGGGAAAAAGAGTTACGCACCCACGATAAAATCGATCTATTTTTTGACGTCAAAACAGGGGCTTTTTATTACTACCTTAACAACATTCAACAAATCGGGTTTGAATCATATAAATCCATGTTGAAAGATGAGGATGCTGATGAATCTAGCTATTATACCGAAAGAATCAAAGCAATCGAATCATCTAAAGACTTTGGCTCATTCTTAAAATTTGGAATCGATAGATCGAATAGCTCAGGTAATTTAAAGTATGTTATCACTAACTATTCTATTAAAGAATGGAATGGATTACAACCGGTTCAATCACTACTTTCCGAGGCCAAGCCGGATAACAATACTGAAGACATCGGGAAAGAAATCGTGATATTATCAAATGGAGACCAAGCTAAAGGTACGACGAAGTTATTGAATAATACAGAGATTGAAGTTAGTTCTGACAATTACAAAATAACTTTACCTAAAGAAAAAATCCTTAACATTATTTTCAACAACGTACCAAAAGAAACGACACCTGAGGTGGCGAATGCAGCAAGTCAATTTTTGATTCAAACTATTGGCGGCTCACACATCCAAGGTAATATTCAAAGCATCAAAAATAAAGAAGTTGGCCTACTAGATCAGCAAAACCAACTTCATCTAATTCCATTTTCTAAAATCCAAACGATTTTAAGGAAATAATAGGAAACACCTTTTGATCAGTAATCTAAGACTTTCCCTTTAAAGCTGCGACGCGCGTTGCACTAATTAGCGCGTGTCGTAAGCCTAATGCATCGAGCTCATTAAGAGCTGCAATAGTCACACCTCCGGGAGAGGTCACATCATCTCTTAATGCCATAGGGTGTTGCCCCGTCTGCATTTGCATATAGGCAGAGCCCTCCATCGTATGAGCAGCCAAAGTCAGAGCTTCGGTTCTGGTCAAACCAAGAGAAACACCGGCATCTGACAAAGCATCTAAAATAACGTACATATAGGCAGGACCGCAACCTGAAATAGCCATAGCGGCATCAATCTTTTCTTCTGGCAATTCTAAAGCATAGCCTAAAGTATTAAAGATATTCTCCACTAAAAACTTGTCTTGTATATTAGTACCCTGCCCCATGCTATAGACCACTACTCCGTGACCAACACTAGCCGGAGTATTGGGCATAGATCTCACAAATTTGACATCCGATTGACAGAAAGAGGTCAAGTCACCCAAACTTACACCTGCCGCTACTGAGATAACTAGCGGGATATTGGTGCAATGATCCAATAATGAAACGAGCTTGGAAATAGCGTATGGTTTTACAGCCAAAATAACGACGCTAGACTTTTCTAGCACGTCAGATTCACTACTACAGCAATTGACATTTGGATAAAGAGTCTTGATAGCCTCCAAATTGACTTGATGGTGATCATATAGATAGATATGGCTGTCACTGACAATGTTTGCTTTTAGCATGCCACGAACCATGGCACCACCCATTTTTCCTACACCGATAATTCCTATTTTCATGAGATGAAATAATTAAAATTCTTTTTTACGAAATAGCCATGCAGACAATGTTACATGGAAAGCAAAGTACGCAATCGTGATAATGATCAGATTGAAAAAAATGTTCATTGGGATTTGGATGCCATTGATAGCCGAATCAATTACTCCATATAAACTAAAATTAGGAAATATGACCGAACCAATTTTAGTGACCCAAGTTTGAATGCCTCCGGACCAGTCACCGGAGCTCCAAATAGATACGGCTTGATTATGAAACAGACCTATTACATAAACCATCAAGGCAAGTAAGGCGCTTAAAATAGTTCCTGACGTAAAGCAAGATATTAGCAAAGTTAGTGACGTTAAGACTATGATTTCCATCATACAAATGCCTACTCCTATTTGTAAATTCCATGTAGGGCCTTGATTGATAATCTTATTCACATAAAACTGAACTTCTTCGGCCGAATAACGCGAATTGGCCAAATTCTCACTTAATAATTGAGCCAGTTCCGAGCTTCTATACCAAAGCACCCCGGTCATCATTAAATCCATAACAATCATAGCCATAAAAGCTAAAGCCAACACTCCAACCGTTTTACCCAACAAATAATCAATACGAGGCACAGGTTTACATAAGATGGTATAAAGGATGCGATCTTCAACATCTTTAGGGATAATGAGAGCCATAGCCGCTACGGAAAAAATTAACCCAAACAAGCGCATTACAGAATAAAGTGAACTTTTCAAAAGAATAAGTTCATTTTCACCCTTTGTCTCCGGCCCTAAGACGTCCGTCGAAGGAATCAAACTGACGGCTAGCGCAATGAGTGCAAAGGCAATCATGAAAACAAAAACCTTCATACGCACGAGCTGCACAAAAGTGGTGCTTGCAATCACTGCAATACGCCGAGGCGACGGAACGTATCCTGCTTGGACTATCGACATAACATAAGTATTTTGCCTTCTTTCTCGTTAATGAAAAGGCAATTTTTCGTACTGATTTAAAATATGATGCCAAATTTTACAATCCGGCATCAATAAGGTCACGTCGATATACTTTTCTAACTCTGATGATCAATAAAATAGCAGAAACGGTCAACCCACAAATAAAGCCAATCCACACACCTTTGGCATCCATTTGAGGAACAATCCAATTCGTGCGAGCAAGGACGTAACAAATAGGAAAACCAACAATCCAATAAGAAATAAAGGTAATGACCGATATGGAAACCGTATCTCTAAAGCCACGTAAGACACCGGTGGAGACAACTTGTACACAATCTGATAATTGATAAAATACACCAATTAATAATAAAGTGCCGGCTAATGAAATAATTTCAGGGTTATCATTATAAAGCAGGGCTATATCATATCTAAATAGCACGATGCCGATACAAGTAATAACTGCTATGACCAAAACTAAGGCATACGATAAGATAATAGCCGATTTTACACCGACACGATCTTTTTTGCCCAAATGATAAGCTACTCGAATTGACGAAGCCAAACCTACGGATAAAGGTAGCATGAATACCAAACTCGATACGTTAACAGCTACTTGGTGACTGGCTACCTGTAAGACGCCTAAAGGAGCTAATACTAATGAGGCCACACAGAATAAAAGCACTTCACATAATATTGAAATACCAACAGGGATACCTAATTTGATGAGTTTTACCACCACGGATAGTGTGGGGCGTCGCCACATCACAATATGCTTACGATAAGATCTGTGTTTTGGATGTCTATAGACAAAAATAAATATCAATAGAAACTCGATCCAAAAAATAAGGGCAGTTGCTACACCACAACCGGCCGCCCCCATTTTTGGCATTCCTAAGAGACCGAAAACAAAAATAAAATTAGCAGGTATATTAACCAAAAGACCAATAATGCCCACATACATAGCGGGTTTTGTCATATTAACCCCTTCGTTGAGGCTCTTTAAGGTTACAAACCCTAGAAAAGCCGGCACACCCCACATGATTGCCAAAATGTAATCCTCGGACATGTGTACCATATCAACATTGTCCGATAACATCCCGATAATCGGGCGAACGAACCACAAAATCGGCATAACAAACAGACTCAAAGCAAAAGCCAACCATAAACCATGGTTTAAAAAATAACCGATCCGGGTTTTTACATTCATTCCCATCATATTGGATATGACAGGTCCTATAATCATCAAAATACCGGCGGCAAACAAGGCAACAGGCGTATAAATCGAACTGCCGATTGCTACAGCAGAAAGAGATACCTCTCCCGCTTGGCCGGCTACGATGGTATCTACGCAGTTCATGCCTACGTTTGTAAGATTGACGATAAGTACGGGAAGAGCCAATTTGGCAAGCTTCTTTAATTCTTTCCACTGAATCATATAGATGAAGAAAAAGGGCCAAGGTTACTTACCCTGACCCTGAAAATATTTGTGTTAAAACTTAGTTATTTTTTCAGAATCCTATCTGCACAAGCTTGAGCCACCTCACGGAAAGCTGCAGATACCGGGTTAGAAGAAGGATCTTCTAACGCAACAGGATGACCTTGGTCACCACATTCTCGCGTCATGATGTCCAGAGGGATTTTGCCAAGCAATGGTACATCAAGTTTAGCAGCTTCTTTTTCACCTCCACCTTCACCAAAGATATGGTAAATTTTACCGTCGGATGGGCATACGAAATAGCTCATGTTCTCAACAACGCCAAGAATAGGAGTCTCTACTCTCTCAAACAAGCCAATAGCTTTACGAGCATCGATTAATGCTACCTCCTGAGGAGTGGTAACGATAACGGCACCATCCAATTCAGCTGTTTGTACGATTGTTAATTGGATATCACCAGTGCCCGGAGGAAGGTCCAAAATTAAGAAATCAACATCGCCCCATTCGACATTACGTAAAAATTGTTGTACGTAACGAGTAGCTAAAGGTCCACGAACGGCTACAGGATCCGATTCGTTGATCAATAAGCCCATGGAGAGTAATTTCACACCATGTGCCATAACAGGAATAAATTCGTCCTTATCGTTAGCACCGGGACTTTCCTTTGTGCCAAACATTAAAGACATGGATGGACCATAGATATCTAAATCAACTAATCCCACAGAATAACCTAATTTGCTTAATGCGATAGCTAAGTTTGCAGAAACAGTGGACTTACCAACGCCACCCTTACCGGATGCTACGGCAATCACGTGTTTGGCACCCGGTACAGAAGACTTCCAAGAAGCAGGATCATCGTTGATGCCTTTTTTGGCTTCAGGAGCCTTATGTTCGATATTAACAGTACAATGTTTTACCCCGGGTACATGCTTCATTACGCCATGTACGCCTTCAAAAATGTATCGAGGGATGTCGGCATTCTTACTTTCAATCAACAGATCGATAGTTACAAAACCTTCATCATCAATATCGATTTTTTTAATCAAACCGAAAGAAACGATGTCTCTACTAAATCCTGGATATTTTACGGTTGTCAAGGCGGCCTTGATCAAATCCTGTGTCAATTCTGGTGTTTCAGACATGATTATTAAATATATAAATTGTGTATAAATCGGTATCAAAAAGATACTCGTTATTAAGCAAAATTGAGTAACACCTAGAACATACGGTCTCGGTTTTACTCAATGCAATGAGTGCTTAGCAGATAAGCTAGTTTATTGCTCTTCCTGCTCCTCTTGTTCTTGTTTAAGTGTCTCGCGAATGTCTTGCAATGCAGCGATGAAATCATCAAGAATCTCAGCCGGAACCATAATGCGATCACGATTGGAGCTCACTTTTTCAGTGATGCGCACAACTTTGCCACGTACGTTTTTCTTCAAATCTAAGAAAAATGTCTTACGATCAGCGATGATCTTCTCAGTACAAATAATATCGTCCTCCACGTTTTTCAAACTAGCCTCCTGTTAAATTTGGGGTTGGCGCCAACTTACTCCCCCTATTTGCGCAGGTCAACTACTAATTTTACTTATTACGTACGATGAATCATATTCATAGAATCAAATCATTATATAAGATGTTTCGATTGCAAAAAAGTTTCGATTTCGAAACTAAAATAAGTAATTGATAACCAATAATAAGAAAAAATATTTAGAGAAAATGTCAGCTTCTATGCGTTGACAACCTACCTTAAAAACAATAGAATTGTGCGCTTTCATCTCAGTGTGAACGGCAGCATATCAATAACATTTCATACAGTATATGAATCATATTCCTTTTACCTTTGCGGCTTCGGTGACTCTAGGCCTGTTACCATTAACAATGGTATCTTGCGAAAATAAAGACGAGCAGGCGCAATCGCAGCCATTAAGCATGGCACCTAAAGTGGAAGTTACGCACTTAGA
This sequence comes from Akkermansiaceae bacterium UBA7331, assembly GCA_002471255.1. GTDB lineage: Bacteria > Verrucomicrobiota > Verrucomicrobiia > Verrucomicrobiales > Akkermansiaceae > Akkermansia. Next base: position 80,099 of record DKPP01000007.1, read on the forward strand.
GATTAAAGATATTCCCATCAAACAAGAATGGATGGGTACTTTACGCGGAACGGAAGATGCTGAAATCAGACCTCAAGTGAGCGGCTACCTTCTTTCTAAAGATTATAAAGATGGTGCCTACGTAGAAAAGGGACAAATTTTATTCCAAATCGACAAACGTCCTTTTGAAGCAACATTGGCTCAAGCCAAGGGTAAGCTTGCTCAATTGGAAGCTACATTGCAAAAATACAAGTTAGACGTAGATCGTTACACTCCTCTTGTAGCCACTGCAGCTGTCAGCCGTAAGCAATTAGACGATGCTAAACAAGCCGTATTAGAGACGGAAGCTTCTATCGAGGCAGCCAAAGCAAGCGTTAAAGAAGCTGAAATTAACTTACAGTTTACCACGATTAAAGCACCTATTTCCGGTTTAGCCGGTTTGGCAACCCCATCATTAGGCGACTTATTAACACCTTCTTCACCTTCATTAACCACCATTTCCGATATCAACCCTATTCGCGTTGATTTCTCCGTTAATGAAAAGGATTTATTAAATGCTCAAGGTAACTCCATCCAAAAAGATGGTGTGCAACCTAATATCAAATTTGATGTTATTCTCCAAAATGGCGAAACCTATCCATTTCAAGGAGAACCGGTGGCTATCGACCGAAACGTGAGCAAAACGACCGGCACAATCAATATCGTAGGGCACATCCCTAACCCTAACTTATTGCTTCGTCCCGGTATGAATGTACGCGTAAGAGCTACAGTTAAGACCATTCAAAAAGCAATTCTTGTACCACAACGAGCAATTTTCTCCGTACAAAGTGCTTATTTCATCATCTGGGTTGATGACAAAAATGTGCCACACCTTAACCCAATTGAAAAAGGTGAGCAATATGGCAACATGACCCAGATCTTAATCAAACCGATTCAAGGTGTAAACATTACGGACAAAACTCCAATTGTTGTTGTTGGTGTGCAAAATGCTGCCCGTCAAGCAGGTATGAAGGCTCCGGTAAATCCAATTCCTTACGTACCAACCATTTCACAACCTACTTTACAGTCTATTGGCGGTGCTAAAGAGTTCAACCAAGCAAGCAAGCCGGCAGGCATGGAAGAAGGCGAAAAGTCTGACAAAAAAGATCAATAAGCAACAAGCGTAAGCTAAATAACAATGTTTTCAACTCGTTGAAATTAATCATATATGTCAAAATTCTTTATTAAGCACCCAACCATAGCCATCGTGATTTCGATCGTGATGGTCTTGATTGGTACGCTGACTTTAATGAAATTGCCGATTGAGCAATATCCAAATATTGTTCCTCCGACAATTAAGTTACAAGCCACCTACCCTGGCGCTAATGCTGAAACGGTAGCAGCATCCGTTGCTACACCTATCGAGCAACAGCTATCCGGCGTAATCGGCATGGACTACATGACCTCGACCAATGCCAACAATGGTATGTGTTCCTTGAGCGTTGTGTTCGAAGTGGGATCTGACCCAAACATGGACCAAACCCTAGCTTACATGCGATATGGTCAGGCAACGGCACAGCTTCCTGCGGAAGTATCACAAATGGGCATCACCATTACTCAATCATCGGGTAGCCCGATTATGGTGGTTTCTCTATACTCTCCGGATAATAGCTTAGATTCCATTTTCCTTTCGAACTACGCTTATGTGAGTCTCGTTGACCCAATCAAACGACTTGAAGGTGTAGGTGACGTGCAGGTATTCGGTGCTGGTCGATATGCAATGCGTATTTGGCTTGATACCAACAAAATGGCTGCTCAGAACATTTCCATTGGTGAAATTAAGCAAGCTATTCAGTCTCAAAACACCGTAAACCCCGGTGGTCAAATCGGTGCTGAACCGGCTCCTGCAGGTCAAGAAACCACTTATACCATTCTTACCAAAGGTCGTTTAACGACAGCTGAAGAATTCGGTAATATCATCGTGCGTTCCGAAGGTCAAAAGATCATTTATCTTCGCGACGTTGCCCAAGTGGAACTTGGCTCACAAAGTTATGGCATGGACAGTAAATATAACGGTCAGCCAACAGGTGCTATCGCCATTTTTGCTTCTCCGGGATCCAATGCTATCAACACCGTTGATAACATTGAAAAATTGATGCTCGATTATTCTCGTAGCTTCCCAAGTGGCATGACTTACAGCGTAACCTTGGATACGACACAAGCGGTACGTGCTTCCATTGAAGAAATTGTTAAAACCTTACTTGAAGCTTTGGCTCTTGTGGTGATTGTGGTATTCGTGTTCCTTCAAGGTTGGCGCGCCACATTGATTCCGGCCATTGCGGTACCGGTATCGATTATTGCAACATTTGCAATCTTCCCATTACTTGGCTTTACTCTTAATACCATCTGTTTGATGGGTATGGTACTCGCCATTGGTTTGGTGGTGGACGATGCCATTGTGGTGGTAGAAGCCGTCGAAGCTCACATGGAAAAGGGGCTGACTCCTCGACAAGCTGCATTTGCGGCGATGGAAGAAGTATCCGGTCCTGTTATTGCTATTGCTTTAGTATTGGCAGCGGTGTTCTTACCTTCCCTCCTTTTACCGGGTATTACCGGCACCTTATTCCAACAGTTTGCGGTTACGATTGCGATTTCGATGTTGATCTCGGCGTTTAACGCCTTGACCTTATCACCGGCCCTTTCAGCTTTAATGCTTAAGCATAAAAACTTGGAAGGCAAAAATCCGATTAAGGTATTCTATCGTATTTTCAACAAATCATACGATAAGACAGCTTCCGTTTACACCTCGATCTGTCACTTTTTGACCAGAAAGTTGGTTTTATCCATCCCTCTTTTGGCTTTAATCACTTATTGTATTTATCCTGTTGCTAAAGACATTCCTAACGGCTTCCTTCCTGACGAAGACCAAGGTTATCTTTTCGCAGGTGTGATGTTACCTGCAAACACATCCTTGCAAGTAACAAGTGAAGCGGCGCAAAAGATCTCAGCAATTTTGAAGAGCGACCCGAACGTTGATAACGTTGTAGCCATTAGTGGTTTCAACTTATTCACCGGTGTACAAAGTACCAATAACGGTTTCTTCTTCGTTTGTTTGAAAAACTGGTCCGAACGACCAAATCCGGATCAAAGCGCTCAAGCTCTTTGCCAAAAGTTCAATTACATTTTAGCGACCCAATTCTCTGAATCGGCTTTCGTAGCTCTACCACCAGCTATCGCAGGTGTAGGTACGTCTAACGATATCACCTTGATGGTGGAAGACCGTGCAGGTAATGGACCTAAATACTTAAATGAGCAACTTAAGAGCTTTGAAGCCTTAGCTCGTGGCGATAAAGAAAACGGTGTACCACCTTCACCGGAAATCGGTGTGATCCGTAACATGATGTCTCTTGAGATCCCTCTCCCTCAAGTGACTCTTGATGAACAAAAATGCGCCACATTAGGTGTGGACATTAAAGAGGCTAACACCCTCCTACAAGCCTACATGGGCTCCTTGTTCATCAACTACATCACCCTTTACGGTCAGCAATGGCAAGTATATATCCAGGCTCAAGGTGAAAACCGTACTAGTCTTGATACCTTAAAGAATTACTTCGTTAACAATAAGCAAGGCGAGTCCGTTCCTATGTCCACCTTGGTTACCATTACGGAAACTTTTGGTCCTGACTTCGTATTACGTCAAAACTTATATAACGCAGGTAAGTTAAGCGTCACTCCGGGTGAAGGCTATTCCAGTGAACAAGCAATGGAAGCAATTGACCGCATCTTTAAAAACTACATGCCTACGGACATGGGTTATAGCTATGCGGACATGAGTTACCAAGAACAGAAAGCAGCCGAAGGCACAAACATTATGCAAATCTTTATGCTTTCCTCATTATTTGTGTTCTTGATTCTTGCTGCTCTTTATGAACGTTGGACTCTTCCAATCAGTATTTTCTTAACCATCCCAATTGCCGCATTAGGTGCGTTCCTCGCATTGCACTACTTCAAATACGATTTGAACTTATATGCTCAGATCGGTTTGATCATGCTCATTGGTTTGGCTGCGAAAAATGCTATTTTGATTGTTGAGTTCGCCGTTATTGAAATGGAACGTGGCAAGGCCCTCATGGAAGCTACGCTTTCCGCAGCACGTATTCGTTTACGCCCAATTTTGATGACCTCATTCGCGTTTATCTTAGGTTGTGTACCTTTGGCAATCGCAGGTGGCTCCGGCGCAAATGCACGTAACATCATCGGTATCGTTGTGATTGCCGGTATGTTAATGGCTACGGTTATTGGTGTATTCCTTATTCCTTGTAGTTTCTACTTCATTATGAAACTCTTCCGCGTAAAAATCCATGCTAAGGGACAAGAAACGGAAGATCCTGATGAAGTCATCGCAATGAATTATTTGCGTTCCGGTGAACATTTATCCGATTCGGAAACTCCAAAGCATTAACCCCTCACTCTTTATATCAATATAATCATGGCTAAACATACAAAGACCATTACACGCTTTGCCGTTATAAGCGTTGCCATGTCCTTAAGCTCCTGTATGCTCGGACCGGATTTCAAATCAGTTGATATGCCTATGCCCTCGGCCTTCCGAGGAGCATCGGCTACGACGGAATCCTTGGCTGACCTTCCTTGGTGGAAGGTATTTAAAAACCGAGATTTACAAAATCTCTTAACCGAAACTTATAATAATAACCGTAACTTATTAGCAACGATTGCTCGTGTGGAACAAGCTCGCCATCAGATCACTATTGATCAGGCGCCTATGTTCCCATGGATCAACTTTGGCGGTAATGCAAGCAAGGGTAAAAATTATAATAGCGGTAATATGTACCCAAGTGGTAACACCACAAATTCACCAGCCGGCGGTCAAGCAACCGTTTCTTGGGAATTGGATATTTGGGGTAAAACTCGTCGCATGACTGAGTCTGCTCGTGCCGAATATTTTGCATCTGAAGAAGGTCAAAGAAACTTGATGCTTTCCTTGCTCAAGCAAGTAGCTGATTCTTATCTGCAATTGCTTGAACTTGACGAACAGGTTCAGATCACTAAGGCTTCCATTGCATCTTATTCCGAATCCTTACGCTTATTCAATGAACAGTTATTAGGCGGTGTAGGTGATAAATTACAGATCGCATCAGCAGAAGCTGCTTTAGCCGCATCTCAAGCTCAATTACCTGCACTTGAATCACAAATAGCAAGCCTTGAGAACTCCATCTCCGTGCTTGCCGGTCGTGCTCCGGGTCCAGTCAAGAGATCCGGTTCACTCCGTGAAATCGCCTTTAGCGTAAAAGTGCCAACAGGTTTACCAGCTTATATCTTATGCCGCAGACCGGACATTCGTCAAAGCGAACAAAAACTTCGCTCTGCTAATGCTCAAATCGGCGTTGCTATTGCCAACTACTTCCCAAGCATTAGCTTGACCGGAGCCGGTGGCGGTGTAAGTGCTGATTTATCGAAGCTAAGCAACAATAGCTTCAAGAGCGGTTGGGGCGTTACAGGTAACTTAACCGGACCAATCTTCCAAGCAGGTAAATTGGTAGCAACCGAGCGCGCAGCCCGTGAAGCTTTCAATGCAGCGAAAAATGATTACGAACAAACCGTTCTTAGTGCATTGTCCGAAGTTTCCACTACATTGATTCAACGTGATAAATTACGTAGTATCACATCTAGCCAAGAGCGCGCCGTACAAGCCTATCAAACAGCTGTAAACTTATCTTTAGAGAAATACAAAGAAGGTTTATCTACCTACATTGATGTCTTGTATGCACAGCAAAACTTGTTCCCGGCTCAAAACAAACTTGCCACATATTATTATCAACAAGCTAGCACTTTGGTAGTCTTGTACACAGCTCTCGGCGGTGGATGGAATATGAGTGCCAAGCAAATGAGCGCAGGTCCTCCAAACAATTAAGCAAACACATTTAGTATCATTTCCAATCTCCGGACAATTCATATTGTACGGAGATTTTTTATTGAAACATAAAGACATTAGGATGCGTAGTTATTTAATATGCGCACCAGCCCTCTATTATTGGCATTTTTAGCCTCATCTCTCTTTGTTGAAGCCAGAACGATCACATCTCTAAACAATCATCCATGGGTTTTTGAATTTAATGGAGAAAAACAACAAGTATTTCTCCCCCATACATGGAATGCACAGGATGGTGCGGACGGACCAAAAAACTTATCTAAACCCACGGCCCTATCCGTGCAAGGTAACGATTACGCACGAGGGATGGCAACATATCAAACTAAACTAGCCTTGGAGCCGCAAGCAGGAAAGCGATACTTTATCAAACTAGATGGGGCATCAGTCATTAGTGAAGTAATCATTAACGGCAATACGGTGGGAAAACATGAAGGAGCTTTTACTGCGAGTTGTTACGAGATCACTCCCTTTTTAAAAGACAAGAACAACGAGCTCACCATACGCGTAGATAATACTCAAACCAACTATATCGCCCCACAAGCTGGTGATTTCACTACCTTTGGGGGATTATATCGACCAGTTAATCTCATCACGACTGATGCATTATGCATCAATCCGACCTATTTTGCATCGCCGGGTGTGTTTATTACCCCCACATTAGATCAAAATAATCAAGGGAAAGTCAAAGTCGACGTCCATTTATCAAATTCAAAGCCAAGCACAGGTAACGCAGAAATAACATTTACGATTAAGGACCCATCAGGAGAAGCCATAACTCATAAAACAGTAACAATCCCCAATAATGAAGAAAAAATCGTCAAGCAAATCGAATTGAGCGTACCCAAACCGAAATTGTGGTCGGCTCACAAGAATGCGGCTGTTTACACATTAGAAACATGTGTTAAGGATTCCGATGGAAGCGAAGACACGGTAATAGAGCCCTTCGGATTTCGTTCTGTAGCATTTTCACCACAAAATGGTTTTTCATTAAATGGTAAACCTATGCAAATACGCGGTGTTAACCGCCACCAAGATAAAAAGAACCAAGGATGGGCACTTACCCCACAAGATGAAGAGCTAGACATCCAATATATAACCCAAATGGGTGCTAATGGATTAAGAACCGCCCATTATCCGCAATCCGAAAACATCTATAATTTATGTGATAAAAATGGAATTTTGGTTTGGTCGGAAATCCCTTGCATCGAAAAAGTAAGACCTACAGTAGAATTTCGCGACAATACCAAACTGCAAGCTAAGGAAATGATTTTACAGAACTATAATCATCCAAGCATTATCTTATGGGGCGTATTCAACGAAATTTATCACCAATGTAGCGCAGAAGAAGCTGCCGTGAAAATGGAAAAAGAGCTAAAGGAATATAATGATTACATGAAAAAGCTCGATCCTACTCGCCATACCGTTTGTGCCACAAATATGCAAGGGCGTTCAGAGTTAAACGAAATAACGGATGTCTTATGCGCTAATGGTTATCCGGGATGGTACGGAGGCGGTCCAAAAGGAATGAAAAACTTTATTGAAGGATATAACAAACAATACCCCAACAAAGCATTCGGTATCAGCGAATACGGACACGGAGCCAGTATTTATCAACACGAATCTCCCGTAAAACAGCCAAAACCGACACATTATTGGCACCCCGAAGAATGGCAAGCATACGCTCATGAAGAAAACTATCGTGCGATAAAGGCCCAACCAAAGGCTTGTTGGGGTACATTTATTTGGAATATGTTTGATTTTGCTACCGACGCGAGAAATGAAGGCGATCACCCCGGCATCAATGATAAAGGACTAGTAACATACGATCGCACCACTCCAAAAGATGCCTATTATTTCTATAAAGCTAATTGGAATCATGAGCCAATGATTCACATCACCTCAAAAAGATTCAAAATACGCAAACACGATCATATAAACATTAAAGCCTATACCAACCTAAGCGTCGTAACACTGATCGTTAACGGTAAAGAAATCCAAACAAAGCAACCTGATAGCGAAAAAGTCGTAGAATGGCAAAACATCCCATTAGAAAAAGGCACAAATGTCATCAAAGTACACGGTAAAGATAAACATACCCACATATCCGATACCGCAACTTGGATATTAGCCAATGATACCATACCAACAGATCAAACAGATAAATTTGACAATCGATAAACGTATAAGCTAGTTGATATATCTGCAGATTATGAATTATTATTAAGAATTTGACGAAAATTATATCAATTTTAAAATTTTTAAACAAAGTTTATAAAGGAAAATATGCCTCATATCGTCTTTAGATTGATTTTTTAGTCATATTTTTCCTTTATCACACGTGGGCTACAATTGATGCGGCCATATATCTTTGTTTGGTTTAACAAAACCATATGGAGTGTTTATCAAACTAGGAAATTCTCACTCGCCCTGTGACACTAGCGAAGATGCTTATTTAAAAACTTCTGTTACATTACCTTGCACATCAGAAACACTACCGGCCGCTACTTTAACCCGCATTGACGTAGCCCTAAACCTGCTATCTTATAGTCTAACAGAGTCAAACCTTGAAGCGGCCCGTCCATCTCATAAATAGAGACATCCACGGCGCAAGTCGCCGTATAAGTTTTCCCTGCCGCAGTCTCAATAATCTAACCCATCACTTTATTACATAACCCCATTCTTCCACTTACTTAAAAAATGAAGTTGCGTGATTTCAATTCAAAAACAAAAAAAGGAGCCTCATCTCCTTGCTGAGAAAAGGCGCCCATTACAAACAAATAATAAAATTATTTACGGCGGCGACGTAATGCTATACCTCCCAATCCCAATAGACCTAACATCGCTACTGAAGGCTCAGGAATAGGATCCGTCTTCACATAAGTAAGAACTAAATTTTGTTTAGCTTCATCCAAACCAATATGATATTTCCCTTGATAAGATGATAGATCTGATCCATCTGTTAAATTAGCTAAACTATCATCCCATATTAAGTTATTACCTGTTGCAGAATCTGTTATATTATTATCTATATTCCAAGTGTAATTATCCCAACCATTAAACTGATTGCCTGCACTAATAAGAATACGTTTTTCAAGACTAAATAATCCTGTAGATGAAGCAGTGTTAGCAACTACATCAGCGGTAATACTATAAGATAGTCCACTATTATAATAGATTTGGCTATTGGTTTTAACTAGGCCGTTAGATCCCAAATTGAATCTTTGTGGTCCACCGCCAGCATCAAACTTAATATCCCATGTTTGATGATAAGCACCAAAAATATTATAAATACCATCTTTAAGATTAGTTGCTACTCCAGAATTAACAAGAGTCGATCCCTCTTCAATATACAAATTTCCACCCCAGCGACCCAATTTTAAGGTGACGAATGAATTATTGCGAACAGTAACACTACCGCCATCAGATGTATCTACGAAAGAATGGGATGTATCTGTTATAGACCCTACATTATCAAAAATAATTTCAGGTCCTTGCCCATTTGCTCTAGAAGGAGCTGAGCCTTTATCCCAATTACTACCTAGTGAGACATCGACATCACCCTCGCCTCCAGTCCATTGCCATGTGCCTGAAGAACCCAAGCAGAGCCCAATACCGAAGAAACAAGTTGAAGTTAATAATATTTTTTTCATAATATGCTAATTTAACGAGTTAATAACACCATGATAATAAAATATCACGATATATCTACGTACTATATAAATTAATAATCGTCAATTTAAAACAGCATACCTTTCATCGGATCCGAAAAAACCCGACGCCTCTTCGGCTGGTTCTCGCAGCCCTAACGCCACCCATATAACCAAGAGCAATCGCCTCAGCCCTGTTGCGAAAAGCATGCGCTCCATGTGAGTAAGCATCATGTCTTGCTAACATTTCTAATTGCATCCAAATATCCTTTGTTCACCTAACTACCTTAACTTTAAAGCCAGCATTTCTTACAGAACCCTCAAAAGTCTGATTCGTCATTTTGTGTCTCTGTACTGCATCATAAAGCCAATAAAACCGGCTCTCCTATATAATCGGTGGATGAAGTCCAAAACAAGTCCAGCAAAAAACAAGAAACCTCTTCAAACCGTTAAGTTCGAAGAGGTTATTTTGGTGGAGGCGACGGGAGTTGAACCCGTGTCCTGAAGGCCGTTGATACCAGCATCTCCATGTTTAGTTACGTATTGCTGCTTTTGCGGCCTCTTCGTCACGTAACAACTACGAAGCTCGCTAGGTACCTGTGGAAGTCTCGTGCTCGGCGCGGTATCCCCACCTTACACCAGTCTGCTAATATGACATCCTCCTCCTTAACAGACATCAGGTATCGGACGTGGCTGTATTAATTAAGCAGCCAAAGCAAGGTCGTTAGACTCTGCATTTATTTTTTTTAATCGGCTTTTTAGAAGGCCAGCCGATTAACCTTCACATGCAGCCAGCACCTCAGACTTCCAGTCGAAACCATGGCGCCCCCATATGTTGATTGTTATGTGAGACAAAAAAACCTGCCTCAGCGTTGAATGGCAGGAATTATAATCTTACATGTAACGAATGGCACGCCCGTAGGGATTCGAACCCCAAACCTTCTGATCCGTAGTCAGACGCTCTATCCAATTGAGCTACGGGCGCTTTATTCGCGTATTTTACCGCGTTGCGGTGCGAACAGACTACAGATACATCTAAGAGAAGTCAAGTAGTTTTTGATATTTTCCTGCATTTTTTCAGAAAAAAAAGGTTAAGGCAGAATAAAAAAAGGGAGTGGAAAATTACTTACAAAATAAAACTAATTAGAAATCAACATTTTGAAGTAATTGAGGGGGATTTCGGTAGCTATAGTCTGCCAAGGTTTCTGCTTGCTATGGTGGTTATGTATGAGTAATATCGCGTCGCCCGAGAAAATGTGTTGTTTTCTAAGCGGCATCATCACATCTACGACTGCAAAATTATGGATATTATTTCCCCACGTATTGCTGCATTGACACCTTCCCTAACCCTGAAGGTGACCAACCGTGCCAAGGCTATGAAAGCCGAAGGTCACGAAGTATATGGCCTGGCTGGCGGTGAACCGGAAATGGACACTCCGAAAAACATTAAAGATGCCGCCATCAAGGCTTTGGAAAACGGTGCAACAAAATACACTCCTTCTGCCGGTCTTCTTGAATTACGTCAAGCGATCTCCGATAAGCTGAAGAGAGAAAACAATCTTTCCTACGATCCAACTCAAATCGTAGTGAGTTGTGGTGCTAAGCATGCATGTTACAATGCTATGTTAGCCCTTATCAGCGAAGGCGACGAAGTTATCATTCCTACTCCATACTGGGTAAGTTATCCTGAAATGGTTCGTATGTGCGGTGGTACTCCTGTTTTCGTTGAAACAACAGCTGAAAATGGCTGGAAGATCACTCCTGAGCAATTTGAAGATGCAATCACTCCTCGTACGAAGATGATCATCATCAATACTCCATCTAACCCAACAGGCGCTGTTTACACTAAAGAAGAATTAATGGCTTTAGGTGAAGTTGCTTTGAGCGAAGATATCCTCATTCTTTCCGACGAAATTTATGAGCATCTCGTTTATGGTGGAGCTACTCACCACAGTATCGCTTCCTTCAGTGAAGACCTTTACAACTTGACCATTACGGTTAACGGTTTCTCCAAAGGTTATTCCATGACCGGATGGCGCTTAGGTTACACAGCAGCTCCGGCTCATATCTCTAAGGCAATCCAAACCATTCAAGACCACAGCACTTCCAATGCTTGCACCTTCTCACAATATGGTGCTATTGAAGCTCTTAATGGTCCTCAAGCATTCATCGGCGATATGCGTGATGAATATGATATGCGTCGTCAGTACGTATTTGACCGCTTAAACAAGATTCCTAAAATCAAGGTTGTAGAACCACAAGGTGCTTTCTACTTCTTCGTAGATACAACTGATTTGGGTCTTACTTCCCAGAACTTAACCGACAAGCTTTTGGAACGCTACAAAGTAGCAGCTATTCCTGGTATCGCTTTCGGTAATGACAGCAGCATCCGCATCAGCTATTGCACAACTTTAGATGTGCTTAAAGAAGGTTTGGATAGACTCGAAGAGTTCTGCAAAGCCCACTAAAGGCCTATTGAATACTAAATGATTTTACAAGGCAGTACTTGATGATTAAGTGCTGCCTTGTTACTTTTCTCCCCTACTGCAACAATCCCCCTATTTTTTATGCATAAGAAACTGTTTATACCCGGCCCTACAGAAGTAGCACCCGAAGTTTTGGAAAGTCTTGGCGGCCCTATGATCGGTCACAGATCAAAGGCAGCATCAGACCTTCAAAGAAGCATCTCCGATATGCTTAGAACCGTATTCTGCACCGAACAAGAAATTCTTCTCTCAACTTCTTCCGGTAGCGGCCTTATGGAAGGCGCGGTACGTTCATGCACCGCTAAAAAAGCAGCTATGTTCTCCGTAGGCGCTTTTGGTGATAGATGGTATAAAATGGCAACAGCCAATGGCGTGCCAGCCGACATTTTCAAAAGCGAATTAGGTCAAGCGACTACTCCGGAAATGGTTGACCAAGCTTTGGCCACCGGTCAATACGACTTAGTGGCAATCACACACAATGAAACCGCTACCGGCATCATGAACCCTGTGGAAGATATCGCAGAAGTCATGAAAAAATACCCTGACGTGGTATGGTGTGTTGATGCTGTTAGTTCAGCAGGTGGTTCTAAAATTGAAACGGATAAATTAGGTATCGACGTTTTAATTACTTCCACTCAAAAAGCTTTAGCAGTGCCTCCGGGTATGGCAGCCTGCACCATTTCTCAAAAAGCTTATGATCGTACATCTCAAGTGCAAAATCGCGGTCTCTACTTTGACTTTAAGGAGTTGTACGACACAGTTAAGAGCAAGGATTATCAATACCCATCTACCCCTTCTCTTCCTCTTATGTATGCCTTAGATTGCCAATTAAAGCGCATGATGGCAGAAGGAATGGACGCTCGCTATGCTCGTCACATCGAAATGGCCGAGTTTATGAGAGCATGGGCTAAGGAGTATTTCGCTCTTTTCCCAAATGACCAATACTTGTCCAACACACTTACGGTCATTAACAATACCCGCGACATTGATATTTCAGGTTTAAATAAGGCTTTAGGTGAACGTGGAATGCAATTAGGCAATGGCTACGGCTCACTCAAAAACCTTACCTTCCGTATCGCACACATGGGCGAATTAACCATGTCCGATATGAGAGAAATCACCTCGGCTATTGAGGAGATCTTAGATTTATAATCTTAGCTTATTGAGAGAAGATGGCTACAGTACGCCCATTTCCGGCATTAAGACCTCCGGCAGAATTAGCAGCTCAAGTTTCTAGCTTGCCTTACGATGTGATGAATCATCGTGAAGCAAAAGAAATGGCAGCAGGCAAAATTCACACCTTTTTACATATCTGCCGTTCGGATATTGATTTACCGGATGAATCATACATCCATGAACCGGTCGCTTATGAAAGAGCAAAGGAAAATTTAGAAGCTTTTCAGGAAAAAGGTATCCTAAATCGCGACGAAAAACCTTTCTATTACATTTATCGCCAAATCATGAACGGACGTGTTCAGACAGGTATCGTTGGCTGCGCATCAGTTAACGAATATCTCGATAACACGATTAAAAAGCATGAGCTAACACGACAAGAAAAAGAATTGGATCGTATTTGCCACTTTGACACTTGCAGTGCGCAAACCGAGCCTGTCTTTTTGGCGTATCGTAAGCACGATAAGATTTCTCATTTGATTAACGAATGGATTAAATTTCACCGCCCTGTTTACGATTTCACCACGGAAGATAAGGTAACACATATCTTCTGGGTAGTGGATGAACAAGCTGAAATTGATGCCCTACAAGCATATTTTAATGAGGTAGATGCTCTTTATATTGCTGATGGTCATCATAGAACAGCTTCTGCTGCCGCAGTATCCAAAAAACGTCGTGAAGCCTATCCCGATTATACCGGTGATGAAGAGTTCAATTACCTCATGGCTGTTATTTTCTGTGATGAAGACCTTTTCATCATGGATTACAATCGCGTGGTTAAAGACTTGAACGGAGTAAGTAAGGAAGCTTTCCTTGAACGCATCTCTCAGGAATTTGACGTAAAAGACACCGGCATCATGAAAGGACAAGGCGGTTATGCTCCAAAGCATAAGCATGAATTTGGTCTGTACCTTGGAGACAAATGGTACTCCATTACGGCAAAAGAAGGTACTTTTGACGCCGCACACCCAATCGAAAGTCTAGATTGCGATATTTTACAAAGAAATCTTCTTGAACCGGTATTAGGTATTGAAGATCCACGTACAAGTGAACGTATCGACTTTGTGGGAGGTATTCGCGGACTAGAAGAATTGGAACGCCGTTGCGAGCAAGACATGTCTCTCTCTTTCTCTCTTTATCCGGTTACGATGGATGATTTATTCTCCGTGGCCGATGCCGGGGAAATTATGCCACCAAAATCGACCTGGTTTGAGCCAAAACTCCGTAGCGGATTATTCGTTCATACAATTGAGGAATAATACAGTTACATCCATCAACTTCACATTAACGAAAGGGAGCCAAAAGCTCCCTTTCTTTGTTATTGGCACGTGTATTGTTTAAGAAAAATGACACGTACATGGCTCGTTTACACATTGATTTATAAAGTCTCTCATGTTCTAATATCGCTACATGAATAATAACGTACTTGACGATCAAATTCGCACCGCCACTGAGGCACTTTGCAACATCTTGGCTCAAGACCAAACAGTTGTTTCCTCAAAGGCTAAGATCGGTCTTTTCTTCCAAAATCCTGATGCTACCAAACTTTTTGAAGAAGTGAACTCATACGGTGAAGAACTTCGCAACAAACATTTGGCAGGTATGCCTCCAACTGAAGAAGAAATCGCTAAGTTTGATGCTCTTCGTGAATCCGTTATCAAAAATGATGTGGCTCGTGGCTTCCTCGAAGCACGCCAATCTATTGACGGCATTCTTCAAACTGTAAACCAATACTTAGGTATGTCCATCGATTTAGGTCGTGCGCCTACTCCTGCCGAAGTTGAAGAAGCACAAAAACAAGCCATGTCTTCTTCATGCGGTTGCAGCGGCAATTGCAGCGACGACTGCGATTGTGGTGATGACTGTGAATGCGAAAAAGACGGTGAAAGCGGCTGTGGCTGCTCCCACTAATCTAGATATCACATCTTATTAAAGTTTAAGCCCCGAATGGTCATATCATTCGGGGCTTTTTTTATAATGAAAAAAATCGTTAATTTATTCTTACAAAGGAACTTTATAAGTCTCACATCGCTTCATCCATCCTTCTTTCCAGCGATTTTCACCACGAGATTTAGGAGCTAGCTGGATGCGTTTTGCTAAAACTTTTTGTGCCGTCTCGGAGAAGGCAACAACCGCACCATGACCTTTTGATACTGATGGCATCGATTCTAGCACTTTGAGTAATCCCCAACTATACCCTTTATACTGGCTTACCGGCTTTAATCCTTCACCTTTAAAGTTAACGTAATCGATGAGTGCATACATTCCATGAGGAGTAGAAGCAATGGCATAAAACTTTCTTTTAATTTCTTCCGGATATTTGCTTGCTTGCTGGATACGAGCTAAGGAAGCACGCGATCTGGCAATAATATAATCAGCTTGTAATTCCGCATGCCTAGCTAACCAAATACGCATTTTTTCAGGTAATCCGCCCTTTATATCCTGCTTCATAAAGGCAGATCTATTTCTCCATGGGGCATGTCCTTTAAAATAATCCGGTACCTTTGCACCACGAGATTCGGCAAAAGCGATAAAATCAGGAAAACTTTGCCCAAAAGAAGGTTTAACGCCACGAGGGAACCAAATAAAATGGCCAATACCTAAAGAAGGAAATTCTTCTCCTACATTCCACGCTACCAAATTATAAAGCTTACCTCCACACTCATTCAACCAAATGCGTCTTGCTATTTTAGCTCTAACATCCTTAGACGATACGGTTGCGTATGATTCCCCGATAAAGGCAAACATACAGGCAATCAGCAGTAAACGTTTAAACATAGTGGTTACTCTAGAGAAAACACAGCCAACTTGTCAAGAATATGTAGTCATGACTAACATTTTTTCTCTAAAAATACGCAGAGAGTCAGCGAATCAATGATATTATTCAATAACGATACTAATCTTGGGGATTTTGACCAACGGTTAACAAAGGCGATTCATAATTAAACTCCTGATTATAATCTTTTTCGCCTAGTTTCACTTTATTTGGAGTACACGAAATCGTTAATGTTTCATTCTCATCAAATGGTTGGTCGATATAAAAGACATAAGGTGCACAGGTATTCGGAGGTAAAACGATGGGTTCGTTTTGAGAAATTTTAAGAGGTAAACTTTGATTTTGAGCATTCTTCAAATGCAAAACTATTTCGTCATTCCATTCCAATTCTAAAAAAGAGTCTGACTTGTTGGTAAACAAAAGGCACACCGTATGTTTGGGTGCGGAAACATCGCGTTTGCATTGGGAAATTTGTAAAATTTCTTCCGGCTTAGGAGTATCGGAAAATAATGAAAACCCACGAAAAGCCCCACCAAGCAGCAAAAAACCGATAATGACTATTACGGATAGATAGCATAGTGCTACTACTTTTCTCCGGCGACGAGATCGGATCACTGCTTCATAATAATTCATATTATTATTTAAGCACTACTCACTCTCTAGGCAAGAAAAAACGCCCTTAGGAGTTTAGGATGCACTGCATATTTCCGCATAGATGAAGTATTTTTTCTTTCCTTATTGTCGGTTTATCTAAAAAACGGTAAGGTAATCTCAAAATATGATATCTGACGAAACCTTCCAATTCTTAGGCATTCATCATATTGGTGCTCTTATTGCTATTATTTTACTTGGATCTTCCCTCATTTGGTTTGAACAGAAATCTCGTACTTATCGCCATAAAAAAACTTGGGCATATTTACTCGCTTGGTTGAATATTGCGAGTTTAGTAATTGCTTTAATATCTGCTATTATTACACGCCCAGACGATAACTGGGTCACATGGCTCCCCTTACATTTCTGCTCTTTTATGCAAATACTTTGCGTATTGTCCATTTTTACGAATAAAGCATGGATACGAGCTGCTTGTTTTTACGGGGTGCTCACTGCGTCATTACAAGGATTGATTACCCCTGATTTACGAGCCGTATTCCCCTCTTTAAGATATATCGATTTTTTTATGTCTCATGGGCTTACGGTCATCACAGCCTTTTATCTACCTCTGGCTCTTCAATGGAGACCACGTAAATATGATTATTTATTAGCGCAAGGAATCGGGGTTATCTACCTTTTGTTTTCTTTGATAATCAATGTATTTCTTGGTACGAATTACGGATTCACCATGCAAGCACCGGCAAGTGGTTCTATCTTAGATTATCTAGGACCATGGCCCTGGTACATCCTTACGATGCAAATACCTATATTTATCGCACTTAAGTTACTTAGTTTGATCTTTATTAAATCTAAACCACGATTAGGAATCACTTTTAACCACTAATACCCAACAACTCTGCTATTTAACGACAGGATATAGTAAATTGAAATAGGTATTTTGTTGAGAGGAAGCTCCGGGATAAACTTCATCTATGGTGATTTTCATCGTATTGATTGGTTTGTGGTATGAGGGGATCAAAATATACTGCACTT
The DNA here is from genome assembly GCA_002471255.1 of Akkermansiaceae bacterium UBA7331. Taxonomy (GTDB): domain Bacteria; phylum Verrucomicrobiota; class Verrucomicrobiia; order Verrucomicrobiales; family Akkermansiaceae; genus Akkermansia. Next base: position 97,733 of record DKPP01000007.1, read on the forward strand.
GCCAATCGTCTCTCAATGTAGCACTAAAAAAGTATTCGTTATTGATAGAAACAACGATTTTTTTAGGTCGATTATGAAGTGAGAATAAGATATTGGGATGCTCTAAGGGAGATTTCGTTACCTGATGGATGGAATCTTCATTAAAAATACCTGAGCCAAGGAAGAAACCTTCCAATTTTTGAGGCTTTTTAAAGGTTAGAGTCAAAGCCTCTCCCTTGCCATCACCATCTTTTCCCTCCGCCCATAGACCTTCTGCTTTTTTCAAATTATCCGCATGAATGGCTTCATTACGATAATCGGCCAGTAAGGATGAGGATGCCTGAATATCATAATCCTTATCGACTCGATATTTTTTGCCCTGAATAATGATTGAATTTTTGTTTTTTTGCCAGCTTGGACCAACATCAAATACCCAATACTTACTGGCAGGTATGCCCATATTGGTTGTCAGATCTAAAAAATAAATACCTGATTTAGCCGTCTTGCTACCTACAGAAACTCCTTTATCATTTTTAATCGTAACCCAACTTTCGCCCATTTCTCCACAATAGATATTAGAGGTGGCTTTAAATTGGGAACTAACGCCCCATAAATTAAGACCGTCTGAAGACATCTCTAAATGAGGGGCTGAACATGATAAAGAATCTTTGGTCATTTTAATGAGATTGGCATAAGGAATCTCAATAAACATAGATACGACATGACGGCCAGGCTTATTCGGAACGTAAGCAATCAACCAATGATTGATGTTTTTTAAAGACAAAAGACTTGGAGCCATGGCATTAGGATGAAAGCCTTGCTTAAGCTCATATTTGATCTTCAAATCGTCGCATGAAGTCTGAATTTTCGGAAAAGCCAAGGGAAAAGGAATCTTTCGTACTTCGATCGTATCTCTCACCGAGGAAGAATCTACGCTGGCTCCATACTCAAAGGGAATGGCGCAAGGAATAAATTTACCCGGAATTTTTCGATCGACTTCGATTGAAAACGTATAATTTAAGGTAGCCATTTGTTGATATAGGCAAACATCAACATGAAGCTGATCTAATAGAACCTTGGGGCATAAAGACAGATCAAACAAAACAGGCATACCGGGAATTGGTGCGATACTTTCGTATGTCACATTATGATCGCCTTCCTGCTTATATTGTCTAGGAGATAAAATCTGTACCAATTGATCTGAAGAATCACTTTCAACTGCTCCTTGAGAGAGGAAAGCCGTTAACACAAAAGTTAAAACTGTTGAGGTACGCACCACAGGGTTCATAAATACTATATATACCCAATTTTTCAGCATTTCAAGCATTCATCAAATACACGCCATATCATAAGGTGGGGGATTTTGATAATCATGTTAGAAAAATTGCTTCACCCCATCAACCAATTCTCTTTGTCCATACCTAAAAGGCGTTTAAAAATCGGTCCAAACCCTGGTAACGACAAAAATTTATCACCAAAAGATATGGAGATCAAAGAGCAAAATTTGAAAATAACACAAGCAAAATAATTTGTTTTTTTTGATCAATGTGACGAATTATTGACAGTCAATATCCAATCATGAGAGGATGAAAAAACATGCCATTTCTCAAAAATTTCGTGCTTGCTCCAAATCGAAAAAAAAATTAGCTTTCGCGCCCCCACAAAAAAGATGAAATAATGATTTTTACTAGCGACCACAATATGTAGTATGCGTCAAAAAATCACATACATTATTTTCCTTTTCAAAGATAAAAAGATAGTATAAAAGAATTGAACCCCACGCCCGGGAATGAGTAAAAAACTCCGAGATTTTAAAACCAAAACTACAAAACGAACACAGAAGATGAGCACCGACGCCCAACAAACCATACTAAAATTAAGGACAGGAGAAGACCTGATTCTACCTCAGAGAAAAGATCTGCTTGGTGGATTAAAATTCACTAGACGATTCTCTCAAAACGTTATCCACCCATATGATGAGATTCAATGGACTCGTCGCGACATCCGCATTATGGATTGGAAAACCGGCAAGGCAATTTACGAACGTTTGGGAGTGGAAACTCCGGCTTATTGGGATGATAATGCAGTTCGTATCACTTCTGATAAATACCTTTTTGGCAGCGAACCGGGTACTGCCGAGTATGAAGAAAGCTTCCGTGATATTTTTAACCGAGTAGCCAATACATACACCGTATGGGGCTGGGAAGAAGGTTATTTTGCCACTCTTGAAGACGCCAATATCTTCAATGAAGAAATCAAGGCAATGCTCGTAAAACAAATCTGGGCACCAAACTCACCGGTATGGTTTAACATCGGCCACTGGGAACAATGGCGTTGGGGTCGTCCGGACTTGAGAGAAATCTATTCAGGTCACGGCAATAAGTCCTATCATACAAAGGGCACGAAAAACAACCTCAAGACATATTCGCTACAATCTACATACGAATATCCACAATGCTCTGCTTGCTTCTTAACAGAAGTAGAAGACAGCATGGAGGCTATCTTGAACCACACCAAAACCGAAGGTCGCATTTTCGCATCCGGTTCAGGTGTAGGTGTTAATCTTTCTACTCTTCGCTCATCCAAGGAACCTATTAGCGGTAAAGGTCGTTCATCAGGTCCTATTTCCTTTGACCGTGGTTGGGACCGTATGGCTGGTGCCATCAAATCAGGTGGCAAGACACGTCGTGCAGCGCGTATGGTGCTCATGTTTAGTGATCACCCTGATATTTTCGATTTCATCAATTGTAAAAATAAGCAAGAAGACGTTGCTAAAGTCATTTTACGCGAACACAATGTACACGTAGAGCTTAAGCAAATTGCCGAAACTAAGCTTGTAGCGGGTACTCCTGCCGAAAAAGCTGCTGCTCGCGTTATTTTATCATTACCTTTAGCCACGGATCATCAATTTGATCCACACATGGATGCCCTGTTATATGGTGAGACCCTCTCTCACCAAAATGCTAACCACTCCGTATCCCTCAAAGGAGATTTCTGGCAAGCACTTAATAACAACGGTAATACTTATACGCGTTGGGTCACCAATCCTGCCCACATCGAAAAAACCTTCCGTGCACAAGAGCTTTTGGAGCTCATGTCTAAATCCATTTGGGATAACGGCGAACCGGGGGTACACAATAATGATGTGATCAATTTATGGAACCCAGTGAAATCTTTGGGCGACATCAGCACATCTAATCCATGTTCCGAATACGTATTCCTGAATAATACGAGCTGTAACTTATCTTCCTTCAATGCCTATCGATTCTTAGTAAAAGACGATAAAGGTCATCCATACTTTGACGCGCCAGCCCTAGAGCACGCAGCTCGTTTGGCTATGGTATGTGCCGACTTAAACATTGAGCGAGGCGGCTTCCCTATCCCTGAAATCGCTGAAGGCACCTACAGATTCCGTACCACCGGTATCGGATATGCTAACGTAGGCGGTGCCTTGATGGCATTAGGCGTACCTTATGATTCTGATGAAGGTCGCTGGATTGCATCACAATTATGCAGTGTTTTAACAGCTGCTTGTTGGGTGGCTTCTGCTGAAATGGGTGCAGAACTTGGCTCTTATGTGGAATATAATGCTACCAAGAAAGATTTGCTTGCCGTATTGAGATTACACACAGCAGCTCATTCTCTTGGTGCCTCTCTATCCAAACCGAAAGAAGCCAAAGGCTTTGACGATTTAATCGATTCTATCTTAAACAAAGCAGGCGGACCATTACCTGAATCTCAAGGCTTAACAGCTTCATACGCTTTACACGCCTATCTCAAGAGCTTCAAAAATCCGTCTAAACTCAATGAAGAGCGCATCGCTCCTGCATTAGGTCTTTGCAACTTAGCATCCACCTTATGGGAAAAGGCCGTTAAATCATCAGCACATCGTAACTCCTTTGTTTCCGTAATGGCTCCAACCGGCACCATTTCCGCTCCATTGGGTTGCTATGACGAAGGTACCACATCCATTGAGCCTGACTACACCTTAGTTAAGTGGAAGCAACTTGCCGGTGGCGGTTCTCTTAAGATGTTTAACCGTCTCGCCCTCGAAGGTCTTCGCACTTTAGGCTATACCGAAGAATACATCAACGAATCAGCTTTAGAAGTAGCCGGTCTTGATGGTTTGGTTTCCGCTTTCTCCGGTAATATGGATTCAGTAGTTAATCAATTGATTGCTGACCCATGTGGAGATTTGGCAGGTCCTGTACGTTTGGCTTGGAGACGACTTCTTTCCGGTGCCGAATCTAAGAGCGAAATCATGGACAAAGTGGCTTACATCACTAATCCGTCCAACATGGCCGTACTTGATGGTGATGAATTAACCGTTATCAACGGCTCTGCTCACATTGAATCCATTCCATGGATCGATAAAAAGGATCTTCCTGTATTTGACTGTGCTGCCACAAATGGCAATGGCGTACGTGCAATCAGCCCATCAGGCCACGTTCACATGCTCGGTGCCATCCAGCCATTTATCTCCGGTGCATGCTCCAAGACAGTTAACATGCCGGTGTCGGCATCTGTAGAAGATATCTACGATTCACTTGTGATGTCTCACGACTTGGGCGTAAAATGTATTGCTATTTTCCGTGCAGGTTCCAAGGCAAATGCCGTTTATGTGGTTGATACTCCTGAGACTCGTCTCTTTAAGGCAAACCATGTATGGCAACAACTTGTAGAAGGCGGAGCACAGGCTATCGAAGAAATTATCGCTGAAGCTTCCAAGCCAAAACAGCGTAAATTACCTGGTCGTCGTTTAGGTCAAACAGTTAAATTCTCCGTTGGTGGGCAATTAACAGGCTACTTAACAGTAGGAGTTTATACCGATGGCACTTGTGGCGAAGTATTTGGTCGATTGGGTCAAGTAGGCTCCTTTGCATCAGGTATGTTTGAAGCTTACTGTAAGCTTCTTTCTACAGCTTTGCAATTCGGTGTACCGCTTAAAGAAGTAGTCAAAGGCTTCCGCAACTATTCTTTCGAACCTTCAGGTTTCTGTCGTGTAGGTGATGATAACGAAACTGATGCTTGCAGCGAAATCCGCTCTTGTGCTTCCGTGGTGGACTTGATTGCCAAGATTCTTGCATGGCTCTTCCCTGAAAGTAATGGCTACCGTCTTCGTGATGTATTCACCATGACTCAAGCGCAAATCCCGGGTCAAGCGTCCGATACGGAAGTGAAGATATTACCTCCAAGAATCATCACTAATGTAGCAGCCAAAACACCAGCTATTGAGAACAAGCCTAAGAATAGCGACGGCGCCATGCTAAATGGAGCTTCCATTTGTCCTCAATGTCACTCTTTAGCCTACGTGCAAGACGGTAAATGTAAATCATGCCGTTCATGTGGTTATAAAGATGGCGGTTGCGGTGAATAAGCTGATTATTTAATGTTCGTTTTAAAAGGTGGAAGAATCATTCTTCCACCTTTTTTTGTATCAAAAACTGGTAAGCTAGACACTTGCATGGATGAAATAAGGTTGATACACTACCCGCAACAAAACTGTTTGATTTGTATATGAAGTCTTTTGCACCATTTGAGGAGAAAATGAATAAGGAAGGCATCGCCCCTGCTGCCATTAAGGCATTTGAGCGTTGCTATCAATCACTTGTTAATAACGAATCAGGTATGATTCCGGAGGAATCCATCATTCCGGCCCAAGATGTAGAAGATTGGAATACAATCATTGCCAATACTCCTGAAGCATCAAAGGAAGTTTTAGCTCAATGTGTTTGCATTAAGCTTAATGGCGGTTTAGGAACCAGTATGGGGCTTCAAAAAGCTAAAAGCTTATTGCCACTTAAAGGTGATGATACCTTTTTGGATTTAATCATTAAGCAAGTTAAAGCTCTTAGAAAGATTTCCGGCACTCAAGTTCGTCTTTTATTGATGAACTCATTTTCTACAAGTGAAGATACCTTACAATATTTAGAAAAATATGCGACAGATGGCTTCAATTTAGCATCCGAAGTAGAACTTATGCAAAATAAAGTTCCTAAAATTGATGCTGAAACATTTGAACCTGCCGTTTATCCTGAACAGCCCGATATGGAATGGTGCCCACCCGGTCACGGTGATCTCTACCCTGCTTTGATTGGTTCCGGCTGGTTAGATCAACTTTTAAAGGATGGAGTGAAATATGCATTTATTTCAAACTCCGACAATTTAGGCGCGCAGATGGATTTACGCTTCTTACAATGGTTCGCTCAAAGCAATGCACCATTTGTGATGGAAGTAACACGTCGCACGGAGTCTGACAAGAAAGGCGGTCATTTAGCCGTTCGTAAATCTGACGATCAACTTATCTTACGCGAAGTAGCTCAATGCCCGAACGAAGATATTAATGAGTTCCAAAACATTGAAAAACATCAATATTTCAATACAAATACTCTGTGGATTCGCCTAGACATCTTAAAACAAATCCTAGATGATAATGATGGAGTACTTCCTCTACCGATGATACGCAATAGTAAAACAGTCAACCCTAGAGATGCGGCATCTACTCCTGTTTATCAGTTAGAAACGGCGATGGGCGCCGGGATTGAGTGCTTCAATGGAGCCAAAGCTGTTAATGTTCCAAGATCTCGCTTTTTCCCTGTTAAAACAAGCTCCGATCTTCTCTTATTGCGTTCCGATGCAGTAGAAATCAACGAAGATGGCCTGATGCAACTTGCCGGTGAATGCCAAGGTGTAGCTCCTGTCATCGACTTAGATTCGAAAATTTATAAATTGGTTGATTCCTTAGACTCTTTGGGAATCCCTTCCCTCAAAAACACAAAAAAACTCACTATCAAGGGCCCATTCCATTTTAACGATCAAGTTATTATTGAAGGCACTGTCAATTTCAACAATGACTCCTGCGAAACAAAAGAAATCACATCAGGAACCTACAAATCCTGAATTTAAGTCTCAAAATTCTCTAAATGAAGACCTTTCCCTGTATAATCCGGGGTTAGGTCTTCAAGATATTGCTTCATTCGGTACGGATGAACGAGAATTAAGATTTACTCGTAATAGGCAAGCGTTCGGATGGATGACCCTAGCTTGCACATTCTTTACAACTGCGTTATTTACTGCTTTTTACATAACCATGGTTGATGACCTCTATTATACGAAAGTATTTTATTGGTATGCAGCCTTGCAATTAGTTGTAAGCGGTGCCTTGTTTTATTACGCCACATACTGCTTAAAACACGCCTACGTTATCTTGAGCCCGGTAGGCATAGATGTATTACCGATCATTTATCCATCTAAAAGATTAAAATTTATCCCTTGGGATTCGATTTACGATATCAGCCTGTCCGGAGCCAAAACCAACCTGCATCTTAACTCAGGAAAAACCGTGACTATCAAAAGCGGTATGATGAATAAACAAACTCGTGCTTATTTTGTCCAAGCAATTACGCATCGAGTCACACTTTTATTAAAACGTTATGGTAAGGCCGGAAAAACTCCAAGCGCTTAAGGAAAGAATGCTTTCCTTAGGCATTAAAGAATCTGATCTTGAAGAAAGCTTCGTACGAGGTAGCGGTCACGGAGGGCAAAAAGTAAACAAAACAAATAACTGTGTTTTTCTTAAACATATTCCTAGCAATGTAGCGGTAAAGTGTCACGTAGATCGATCAAGAGAATTAAATCGCTTTTTAGCTCGAAGGGAATTATGTGATGCTATTGAGTTATTGCAAACCGGAGAATGTTTAGCCAAAACCAAAGTTATTCAGCGGATGCGTCGCCAGAAAGATCGTAGAAAGCGACGCAGTAAATCTTCAATCAACGCGAAACACAGCGAAGAATAATATCTCACATTGTATTTTTATTTTACAGCAATAGCCTCTATCTCGATAAGCCAGCCGGGACGACAAACAGGAGCTTCGACAATCACGTAACGATCATCAGGGAAACCGGATCTCTTTAGCAAATCATTAACTTTTGAATAATCCGAGCGATCTCTGAGATAGACGATTGCCTGCTTGATATCTTTTAAATGAGCATTATGCGGCAACAGCAATGCCTGTATGTTTTCTAAGGTTCTACGTGTTTGCATTTCTATATTATTCAAATGCATAATTAAACCGTCACGATCAATACTAGCTGTTCCCGAAATGAAAAAATAGGATTCATCATCCAAAAGAATCTTTGTCCCGCGCTCGAAGGATACGCCATAAATATGAGTAGGCGACATCCATTCTAATGCCTCCAAATACTCAATTTGATTGTCTTTCAAACCGAAAAAACACAATGAATCCATTTTCACCAATTGTTTAGGGTCAAAAAACCGTGCTTGTATTCCGGTACTGGCAATAAAATGGGTATCTGTATTGAGCCCTTGTGTTTTGAAAAAATCATTTCTAGCTTCGACCAGACCCTCATAATTATTATCTATATCACGACAATAAATCCATGTGCGCTGAACATGATCGGAAATGCTACCACCCTCCTTTTTAATGTATTCGTCCAACGACATCCATTCTTCCTGCATTTGAAGATAACTATCAGAATCAAATGTTTTATATTGGGTCTGAATAAAAGACATTTTCAATTCATCAAAGTCGATCGAAAGACTTTTTATTCCGCTGTTTTCATCAACTACACGTTTGTCAGAGTTTAAAACAAACCAAACTTCAGCGGCTATTTTGGCACCGTTGGCAGGAGCCTGCTCGATTATCGATAACTGTACACGGGATAAATCAATCGATTCATTCAACATCTGTACTACGATATCATGTTGATTCGTTACATCACTTAAATGCAAACGCAATACAAATGGTAAGCAGGCAAACTTTTCAATAGCCGATAACAAATCACCTATTACCGTTTGCACATCATCGTGCAATAAACCTGTAGGTTGGTTTACATTAATACAAAGGAATTCGGAGTGTATATTAGCCATAAAGAAAAGCGTTTAATACATTACGTTATGGCAAACCTAAACATTACAGAAAACTATTTAGGCAATTTGGAATAACTTTTTATTGATTGCTTTTATTCTCAAACTTCCTATGGGAAAATACACTAATCATTTGATTACCGAGTCAAATGATAGTCAATATAGAAGTGAAACTGATACGCTCCTCACTCAGACAAAACTTCCGGCTTAACCATGACACGACAGACTGAAATATTCAATATGGCTAACTCATCATAAATATGTTGCACCTCATGATGAATTTCATCGCGCCGTTCTTGAGATAATGAAAGCCTATCAAAAATATCGTTCAATACTATAGCATATTGGTTTTTTGCTTCCGTATTAAGCAATTTCCAATTGATTCCTTTAAAAAGCGTAGCCGTTTCCATATTATAAGGCAATTTACCCTGTAACATGAGCACCCCAATGATAGGATAACCTGCATATCTTTGCCAATATGTTGGATTATCATTGGAACCATAAACCGATCCATTCCACGTCACCGTATATACCTTTTTGTAATCAGAAGATACGATACGAGCCTTTCCTTCCAATAATTCAATGCGATTATCGGCAATAGCACTGAATGCTTCATAGATTTTCTCGATTGGTGGAAGTTTAAGCATCATAATAAGACTGTATTATAATATAATTTGATTTGATGATAAAACGATTTAGAATAATTACAAACAAATTTTCTGTTTTCTTGTCAGTTGACATCTTTTATCTCAATTCCCTCATCAAATTTTTATAAACGTTTTCTTTTTGTATAAAAAGTACAAAACAAGCCAAATAAATAGATAATTACATAAATAATAGATCACTTGTTTTGCGTCTCCGAATAAATCACTAAATCCTAAAAAAAGCTTTGGGCTAAATGAGTTTAATGGATTTACTAACATAACCCATATATAAACAAATAAAGCGTTTGAACCAATAACAACTAACGGAAAAACTAACTTTTTAAATCCTAATACATCGGTCAACAAATAAAATGAGGCCAACAAAAGATAGCACCATCCGGCTGCCCATAAGACCATAGAACTAGTAAATAACTGCTTAATAATAGGAAAAATTTCTGACCAAGCTTTTCCCAAAATTAATAATAGTACACCTACAAGAAAAAGACATCCCAACTTCTTCCAATGACTCCAAGAACATTGCAAAATATAGCCTGCAAACACACCAAGCATCGTTAAACCGCCAAAAGCTAATTGCGAAACAATCCACGTATATTCCGTACCATCTTGAAAATCTCCTTGTAAGTATAAGTCAACAAAATAGGCCACATTATTGTATGGCTCTAGCATGCCATGGACCCATTCTCCCGATTTATTAGGATAAGGAACATACATCATGATTAACCAATAAGCAATTAGCATGCCAAACATGGCTACAGCTTGCCAACGAATCTTCAAATGCATCATTAAAATTGAAGATATTAGGTAGCCACCACCAATCGCTTGTAATGTGTTACAAAAAAAGTCGATATTTTTAAGTTTAAAACTTAAAAGATTACCCTGCACCATCATCCCCAATACAAACAAGACAAAAAACCGTGTAATGACTTTGCGATATATTTTCCATTTCGGTTCGGTATGGATTCGACGACCAATAGAAAATGGCATTGCCGCACCTACGATGAAAATAAATAATGGCATCACCAAATCCCACGCGGAAAATCCTTTACCCCAAGCAATGTGCGAAGAATGGTAATTAACCCATTCTTTGGATTCAGGGAATAGATAAATAAGTAAAGCTGCAACAAGAGATACACCTCCTGTTAAAAAAAACATATCAAATCCTCTTAATGCGTCAATTGCTACAATTCTAGCAGAAACCTTATTTGTAGAGGCGTTTTCATCGGGCATATTATCTTTTACGTTACTATCGCAACGAATATTACAAAATACCCCGCCCTTTTTTAATTAAAAGGACGGGGTATTAAAAAATCAATAAGTACTGATTAGTTACCTTGCACCGGGGCAGGTGCAGGAAGCTTTTCATTTGATTCATTCATATGAAATAGCCCCATAAAAGGCATGCTTTGCTTATCGGTACCGGAACCGGTAGGGAGATACAACTTAGCGTTATTAAGCATGTTTTGATACATGGTGTATTGCAGGAATTTGTTACCCATTGCTTTTTCCTTTAAAGCAATACCTTTAGCTTCCGCTTCAGCAGACATGAGCAGAGCCTGAGCTTTAGCATCACCTTCTACTTTTAATACTTCCGCGTCAGCTTTACCCTTCTCGATCGTTGCTTGAGCTTCTTGTAAGGCGATTTGATATTTCATAGCACCTTGGGCCTCACCCTTAGCTTTCTGAATAGCAATATTTTTTTGCTCAATTTCCAATTCGATAGATTTACGCTCGTTTTCTTGGCTGGATTTTACCTTTTGAATCACAGCCTCAACGATCGCGGGAGGAGGAGTTGTTTCACCAACCGCCACAGAGTCAACTACAAACGGAGTGCCTTCCAAGCGTTTACGAACTTGAGTTAGCACGTCATCAGAAATTTTCTGCAAATTGCTAGAAGCCTCCAACGCAGCATATTTACTCAATTCAGTACGAATAGCTGTTCTAAATGGTTGCTGGATAAAATTGTTATAAGCATATTTCATGATTTCATCAGCACTATCATCTTCATCTTTACCACCGGTTTGGGCAATGCCACCATAATTTTCCATAAAGGATTGGATACGTGTAGGATCCAAACGATAGACCATAGATGCTTGGCAAGAAATAGGTAACTTGTCTTTACCCAAAATGGCAGAAGAATTGTTAAAAGATTCCATAGTAGTATAAGGAGTAATCGACACCTTAACTACATCTTGACGCCAGACCATACCAGTTGCATCGGGTCCGACAAGAATACGTTGAAACTCATTTTTACCAAAAATCGGCTTGGTGAAGTTGTATCCGGCAAAACCAGCCTGCACACGGTGATTACTCATATTTGACCATATAATAATACAGCCAATCCCAATCAAAAAGATGACAATTATAGCTAAAATCGATTTAATCGGGACTATTGTGTTCTTTGTATCCATAGTTTTATTTTTTTAATAGTTGGGGACGATAGTGTCCTGTAATTTTGTAACGAAATAAACAATCGTGTTCTTGAGTGCCTCCTCCGATATTGTGGATAATCAAAGGCGTACCCAACAATGAAGATTTATCGGAAACGATCCCTATATGTGGAACCGAGTTACCGGATAAAAACCAAGTTACAATATCACCGGGCAAATAGTCGGAAGCCTTATCCGTAATAGGCAAATCCCATCCTTGTCTTTTGAAATAAGTTTGCAAATTAGGAACTCGGCGATGATCTATGTTTTTGTCAGGCTTTTTGAGCCCCCATTGAGCAGGATATTTCTTAAAATTAGCAGCCATGTCTTCATGTACTAATTTTTGCAAATCAAACCCCATTTTACGAAAAGCACGAATAACCACATCCGTGCACACGCCAGTCTCTTGAGGCACATCGCCATTGGGATAATCCAACTTGCGATATTCAGGATCATAAGATACCGTGACACCTATTTGAGCTCTGGCATGGTCACATAATGGATGTGTCGTTTTTTCGGCGCAAGCAAATCGAGAAAACCCGATTGCTAGGCTCACGCCGATAACAAGACAAAAACCAAGAGATTTCATTTTCATAGTAGTAGTTTTTTTAAAAATTACGCGAAACTGGCAAAGCCTATATCTTTACGACGCTGTGAACCGTCAAAGTCAACCTTAGCAGCTTCCATGTGAGCACGCTGACGAGCTTCGGCAAGACTATCACCTTGAGCGACAACTGCTAGCACACGACCACCATTTGTTTCATAAACACCTTTTTCATCATTCCATGTGGTTCCGGCATGATAAACAAAGCCGTTTTCCACTGAATCCAAACCGGAGATAGCATCACCATTGTGAGAAGATTCAGGATATCCCTTTGAGGCAAGCACACAGCAAACACTCCAAGCATCGCTAAATGAAATTAAAGATGGTTCGAACTTACCTTGAGCGCCGGCTAAACAAAAAGCAGCCAAATCGCCTTGCAGTAATGGCATCACAGCTTGGCATTCCGGATCACCGAATCGGCAATTATATTCGATAACTTTTGGACCTTCTGGTGTTAACATTAACCCGAAATAAAGGAAACCACGATATGGCAACCCATCGGCACGTAAACCTGCAACTGTCGGAGCAACGATCGTTTTTTCGATTTCATCCATTAATTCAGGAGTTACAAGCTGACGTGATGCTACAGCACCCATACCACCGGTGTTAGGGCCTAAATCACCTTCACCTAAGCGCTTGTAATCGCGAGCAGGACATAAAATCAAATAGTTTTCATCAACCAAAGCGCCAAAGATAGATACTTCGGGTCCTGTCAAAAACTCTTCGATCAATAAACGGCCGTCACCAAAACGCTTTTCAGTGAAAACTTCGGACAAAAAGCTTTCAGCTTCTTGCTCGTTCATACAAACGGCTACACCTTTACCGGCAGCAAGACCATCAAATTTAAGTACTGTTGGGTATTTACCTGCGATAAATTGTCTAGCTTCATCCAAATCGGCAGCTACATGAGCCGTACCGGTAGGAATATTGTGGCGCAATAAAAATTCTTTAGCAAATTCCTTACTTGCTTCCAATTGGGCACTTTGCTTATGAGGTCCCCAACAAGGGATGCCTGCAGCTTCGCACTCATTAGCTAAACCATTATCTTTGACTAAATAGCTCTCTTCACCAGCTACGCAGAGATCAATTTGATTTTCCTTCATCCATTGAATGAGTGAAGCTAAATCAGTAGCCGGAATCGGAGTTGCCAATTGATTGATGGCATCACTTCCGGGGAAACAATACATTTCTGGAGCACTTGGAGAATCCTTAAAAGCTTTTATTAGGGCGTGTTCACGACCGCCTTTTCCAATTACGGCTATCTTCATATCAAGGGAAGATGCACTATTTTCCGGTAAATGCCAAGCCCTGAATACTTATATTGAATCATAATCATTTTAACTCATGAAAAATTTATCACCCCCTATCTGTTGCTGAGAAATTAATATCTGAAATTCTACCAAGTTTCATCTTTCTATCCTTGCTCTGAACATACAGAAATATTATGCTGTGCGGGAAATTATAAACTCATGCCATTGACCGGAACTCAACATTTGTCTAAAGAGGGAGACTTGATCATCCCTAATAAATTAAACCTAGAAGCTCTTATTGCCTTAGAGAAAGAAATAGGTAAAGAGCAAATCATCTATTTGGTTGAAGAACGGTGTATCCCTAGTGATGAGATAGCTCAATACATTGATAAAAGTGGTTGCGAAGGGATTTTGTTTTCCGCAAGTGAGTCCCAATTGATACCTTTACGAGCATCCATCGATGAAAAGCTACAATTAGGCAAAAAGGTCATCTATCTACCGGGTCAGGTAACGGCGATTAAAGGTTCATTATGCGATATTCCGGAAAACGTAATGAACGCATTAAGTGGTTTGCATTTAGCGCCTGTACCCTTATTTGTTGAATTTTATTCCAATCAAATCTTTAACGCTCAAACTCCCGATAGACATCAGAGTACTACACAAATCCATCTATTACCTAAATTAAGTTCCGGCCCCGGAATGCCAGCAAAATTAGGTCAGGCATGGCTTGAGTGTTCTGCAGATGTTTTTGCTAAATTGCCACAATTACAAACGACTTTAGCACATTTGCTCATCCAATCGCTCAAAACTCATGCTAATTGTCGACTTATTGACGGAATAGATGATACCAGTATCACGTTCCACGAAATTTTTGCCGCCTCATTAGCCTTCTCTAGACGTTTAAAAGAATTATCCACCAATAAAAGAATTGGCATTATTCTCCCTCCCGGCAAAGGAGCAACCATAGCTAATATCGCATGTATTTTAGCTGGCAAAGTGCCGGTGAATTTTAGCTATGTGACATCTGAGCACGCATTTAAATCTGCCGTAAGACAGGCCGACGTAGATCGATTCATCACAGCCGACACGTTCATGAGAAAAATGCAAAATTTCCCATGGCCTTTCCAACGTGATATTATTTTCATTGAGCGCGAGCTACCAAAGCTAAAAGGAGCAATTAAACGATGGTGGGTGCTATCAAAACTAATGCCTGCAAAGTTCATCAATAAGTTCTTCTTAAAGATTGACCATATTTCACCAAGTGACGAAGCAGTCTTGATGTTTACCTCAGGATCTGCAGGAGAGCCAAAAGGAGTACCTCTCACCCACCACAATATCATTGCTAACATTTCGCAATGTTCTTCTCGCATCACTTTAGCACCAAATTGTAGATTTTTAGGAAGCTTACCGATTTTCCATAGTTTTGGAATGACTATCGGATTATGGTACCCCTTATTGGCAGGTTGTGATTTAGTAACATACCCATCACCTATCGAATCTAAAAGCCTTGGTAATCTCATTAAGCAATACCATATTAATCTAGTTGTTTCCACACCTACATTTTTACGTGGTTATTTGAAACGATGTGAAGCAGATACTTTCAAATCAGTAGATTACTTAATCGTCGGTGCAGAAAAATTACCGATGGATTTATCCGATACATTTCAGGCAAAGTTTGGCGTCACCCCATGTGAAGGATATGGCATGACCGAAGCATCTCCGGTTTGTTCCGTCAACTTTATTGACCCAACACCTAAAGTAGCCAATCAACCTATTATTCATGGAATGCTTCGAGGCAGCGTCGGCGCATTATTGCCCGGTATCGCCGTTAGAATAACCAATCCACATACCGGTAAAGATGAACCGATGAGCAGTACCGGAATGATTTGGTTAAAAGGAGCCAATATTTTCCAAGGGTATCTTGGCGAACAAGATTTCAAACATGAATTATTTGAAAATGGTTGGATGAAAACCGGAGACATCGGCTCCGTTACTCCTTACGGATTCATTACGATCGAAGGCCGAATTTCTCGATTTTCAAAAATGGGTGGAGAAATGGTTCCTCACGAAGCTCTGGAAAATGCTATTGTGAAAATTTTAGGTTTAGATCCTACTTCTGAAGAAAGACATGTAGCTATCGTTACGATTCCCGATCCGGTCAAAGGTGAAGCAACAGCTCTACTCACTACCGTGGTAACTCAATATTTAGCTCAAGCTTCTACTTTGATTCGCCATGGTCTTACCGATCTAAAATTACCGGCACTTTGGAATCCTAAAGTGATTATTCCTGTTGAAAAAATTCCGGTTTTACCATCTGGTAAACTCAATCTAAAGGAATGTAAAATGTTGGCATACGAAGCTCTCAACATACCTTTCAAAGAATAATCGAATACTCTGTCAATATGGCTCACACATCACCGGCCAAAAGCCAAATTTTGTCAGTAAGTGAAATCGTAAAACTTCTCCATCACGCAGTCAGCACCCAAGTTGGCATGAGATGGGTCGAAGGAGAGATAAGTAATTTGAGAATTCCTAAGAGTGGTCACATGTATTTCACTCTTAAGGATGCGGGGGCAAATTTATCATGTGCTCTGTATAAATTTCGCTTACCTTCGTGCCAAATAAAACCTGAAAATGGCTTAAAAGTTAGAATTTTAGGTGAAGCTTCAGTATTCCAAGCTTATGGCGAATTACAATTATTGGTACAACAGGTTATCCCTGCGGGTCGAGGCGAGCTTAATGAAAAATTCGAAGCATTAAAGCGCAAGCTTGAAGAAGAAGGTCTCTTTGATGCCTCTCATAAAAAGGAAATTCCAAGTTTTCCCCTATCAATCGGCATCATCACTGCGGAAACAGGTGCCGTAATTGAAGATATTCGTCATACACTCACCAGGCGAGCACCTTGGATTAAAGCTTACTTATTGCCCGTTGGGGTGCAAGGTCAAGGCAATGAGAAATTTATAGCCGAAGCCATCAATATGTGGGGACAAGCTCCTGATAATGGATTACCGCCAGTAGATGTACTGATCGTTGGCCGAGGAGGAGGTTCTTTGGAAGACCTGTGGAATTTCAACGAAGAAATTGTTGCTCGAGCAATCTTCAATAGCCCGATTCCAATCATTTCCGCAGTTGGGCACGAGAGAGATTTCACTATAGCCGACTTTGTAGCCGACCTAAGAGCTCCTACCCCCACAGCAGCGGCGGAACTAGCATCACCTGATGGTCCTAGTTTATTAAATTGGCTCAATAGTTTGGAAAATGCCTTTCAAAACAAACTAGAATATAAACTACACACAGCCAAAAGATTAACCAAGAGTTTCAGCATGAGCCGTCTCGCTCATACTAAGATGCTTTTAGCTCCTTATCATCAGCAACTCGATTATTTAGAGCAAAGATTGGAATCGATTCAGAAAAAAAGTCTTTACGAAAAAAGCCAAATTATTAATAAAATCGAGCAATTATTACATAAAAAGCATCCCGAAACCCTCAATACGCAAAGAAAAGCACAGATTAACCAATTAGAGGAGCTGTTTGACCTAGCTATTCAGCGTAACTTACATCGCAAACAAAACATTTTAGATGTACTTACCGCCAAAATTTCCGCTCATAATCCGGAAAACACTTTAAAACGTGGATTCTCTTTACTCAAAGACAAAAAAGGCAAACTGATCAGATCCATCAATCAGGTGAAAATTGGTGACGATTTATTAATATCTTTATCGGATGGCCAACTGGAATCAACTTGCACTCATAAAACACCCTCTACAAATTGATGATGCACACGCAGAAAGGTTGCCTTGAAAAGTTTTTCATGATAAACAAACCGAGTCATTATCCTTCTGTAAATAGCTCCAAGCGTTCAGTTCATGGCAGAACTCACTTCCCAATCAAATAAGAATCGGCATCTGATCAATAGACGCCGACATACCTTACGTAAGCCGAAAAATCGATTTTGGGTTTTTGTAAGGCGGGTCATCTATGCCATCATCATATTAGGAGTGATAGGAGGTCTTACGGGCTATTGGGTGTTCCAAAATGCTTATTCTCGATATTCAAAATGGGCCGAAGAATTTGACCTTGAACGCATTAATGATTTAGAAAAACCTAGTATCATTTTCGATAGGAATGGCGAAGAAATTGGACGTATCTTTGTAGAAAATCGTAGTTACGTTCCATTAGAAAAAATATCACCTGCCATGATTAACGCACTCATTGCGCAGGAAGATGCTCGCTTTAGAGAGCACCCGGGTTATGATCTTTTAGGTATTGTTCGTGCAGCAAAAGAGTTAATGACTAACCAAGGTGTTGCTAATCAAGGTGCGTCATCGATTACTCAACAGCTTGCTCGTAATGCTTATAACCTTAAAGAGCGAGCAATGAAACGAAACGAAGGAAGCTTCGGTCGTAAATTTGTGGAAATTGCTTTAGCCATTCGTATTACAAAACGTTATAGCAAAGATCAAGTTTTAGAGTTCTACCTAAACCGAGTTTATTTTGGTAGTGGTTTTTATGGAATCAGAGCAGCATCTCTTGGTTACTTTGGGAAGGAACCAATCGATCTGACAACAAGGGAAGCCGCATCAATCGCAGCATTGATTAAAAACCCTAATGGTTTATCTCCACTCAATAAGCCTGAAGAAAACATCAAGTGGCGCAATCACGTATTGTCACGTATGGCGAAAGAAGGATACATCTCTCTTGAAGAATCAGATAGATTATCTCAAATGCCTTTGGGCATCAATTCCAAGCCCCTACAACGAGGAAGCTCACACATTCATGAGCGCATCTCAAACAACGTCAAAGAATATTTAGGCGAAGATCGAGTCAATACTTCAGGATTAAAAATTTATACAACTCTTGATAAAAGTCTCCAAAACCAAGCTGACCAAGCATTAAAACAATCGCTTAATAAGATTGAGTCACGAGCTGATTATAAAGGTGCGAAAATATCCCAATATAGGCATGGTCAAGCCAAAGTGAATTATCTCGAAGGTGCGGCGATGGTTATCAATAATCACACCGGGGCTATTCTTGCCTATGTCGGTGGAAGAGATTTTTACAAACGCCAATATGATATCATTAGCGAAGGAGCGAGACCTGTAGGCACATCCATTCTACCTTTCCTATACGCGACTGCCTTTGATAATGGATTTTCCCCTGTCACGAAAGTATTAGATGACGCTATTGATAACAGAATCGCAGGTGTAGGTGGCAATCAGGGCATTACAGGTGAATGGGGTGCGGAAAATTTCCAAAACCGATACGAAGGGGAAATCACGGCTCGTAAAGCATTGGCTAAGGGCAAAATAGCAGCATCCATCCGCATGGGGATGGAAGTAGGTACAAAACCATTTGTAAAACAATTAAAATATTATGGAATACGCCAGCCTCAACGAGAGGAAGGCAGTACCGAAGTGGCTCCAATTTATCGTCCAAGAATATTTGTAGGTACAGAACCGGCTTCCATGGAAGAAATGGCATTAGCCTACACATCTATTCCTAATGGCGGGCGCAGACCCACCGAGCCTTATTATCTTGAAAAAATCGAAGATGAAAAAGGCCAATTGATATGGGAATCGCCACAATCACGTAATAGTCGATTCAAAACTACACCGATGCAGCAGGCATCATCATCCGCTACTGCGTTTCAAGTGCATTCAATTTTACAAGATTCATTACAGTATGGATCAGCCAAATCACTATTACCATCCTTAGGTGGGAATTTTAATGGAGCTGTACAAACCGGTACCCAATACGATTTTGCCGATAACTGGTTATTTGGTTATAATTCCGATATTACCTGTGGTGTATGGATTGGATTCATCGAAGGTAAAAGCCCAATTTACCCAGGAGCCTTTTCTTCAGAAACATGTGGGCCGGTTTTCACCTCAATCATGAATGAGGCAAAAAAAGATTTTCCAGGCAAAGAAATTACTCCGCCTATCAGTGTTGAAAAGATCGAAATTTGTCAAACTTCGGGTAAACGCGCTACCAATAATTGCTTTGATATCGACCAATTTAATCGTAAATACAAAAGACATACTTACCAAGAATATCTAAGAAAAGGTGATTCAAACATTCCTCTATGTGATTATCATGGAGAAGGTTTAATGGAAGCATCTTATATACAAAAATCCGGTAAAAATAAGATTCTCCCCCTCGCACCTATTATTCCGACTCGAACATCTTTAGTTGGTAAAGACCCATATTTTGCTGAAGAAAATATTCGACCGCAGGGAAAAAATTATGATTTAATGGGCGGCGATGCCAATGCAGCACAAGCACAAGAGCTGCCGGATGAAGAAACATCCAATCAAGATAACACCTCCACTATACACTTACCCGAACCGGCTCCTATTGATTTCCCTCTACCATCTATTGATTAGCAACCCCTTCTTTCTATGAGTGACAACACCCATCCGATCCATGTTTCTTGCCCTGTTTGCGAAGAATCATTTGATGTTCCCGCATCATTTAAAGGTCAAAAAATCGAATGCCCGATTTGCTTAAGTCCAATATCTACAACACAAGGATCGCTCACAACAACAAAGACAGCTGATAGAACGAATACAGAAAATAATTTTGCAAAGCTACCTATAGATATTAAAAAAGATAATGATGCCCAACCTGATAGTATAATTAACAGCACCCGTAGCATGCAGAAAACCATGGTAACTGCATCATTAGAAGACCAATCAACATCAGAAGTTTCAAAAGACACCAGTTCTGAAGCAAATATTTCAGACAATAAGTTAAACTCTACAGTACACCCTAAAGATTCTAACAAGACAGCGGAAAATTTAACCATTGGAGAAAGCGGTAGCGTTCAAAAAACAGTAACCACTAAACCATCGGGTAAACCCAAATCATGGGCTTCTTTATTGATCATTGTTATATCTATATTAATGCTAATAGGTGCAGGGTTTTTATATGGAATAGGATTACATTTTTCTTCAAAAATTGGTCAAGTTTACAATATAGCTAGCAAGTTTATAGATAATGAGTTTTCTCAGATCGGCGGGGTTTCCAAATTGACAAATGAGCAAATTGAAACTATGAAAAACATTCTTTCAACCCGCTCTGATCAAATCAATAGAACAAAATTATTTCTAAAGGAGAGCAAAATAGTTTCCGACGAAGAAATCGAGCAAATTAAACAAATGCTCGTTGCTTATAGCGAAGAAACGGATCAAGAGAAAAAGCTTGAGTTTTTAGGAGATACGAACCAGCTTAAAAACGACATAAAATCGTGGAATCTTAATGATTTAAATAAAAAAATCTCCATATATAATATCATTAATGAATATATTTTAAACCCTAACGTAGTACTTCTAAAATTTGAAATCAATGGAGATCCGGGTCAGGCAATATTTGTAAAAAACAAGAATGACAAAAAATGGTTATTAGATTGGTATTCCATATCCGGTTTCTCATCATTTCCTTATGAGAAGCTGATCTCTACCAAACCAAATGAACCAATTGAGATAAGAGCTATAGCACGTATGGACTCACAATATTCAAAAGATTTTGCTGAGACTCCTTCCACTGATAGTTATAACAATAAGGCATACTTAAGCGTTAATTTAGAATTACCGGGAGGACAGTCCATTAATGGCTATATAGATCGATTAAATCCGGACGCATTGGAACTAATAAAAGGCTTAAAGCATGGTGGAGTAAAGGTTCTTTTATCGATACATTATCCAAAAGATTTAATTAATAATGATTCAGTTATCATCTCGAAATTACACCACATAGGATGGCATAGCAAAGAAACAGAGGAGATGTTACAGAAATCGGCTACAAAAGAACAATAATAAGAAATATTCATGAGCTCAAAAGCACGAGTAGAAACTCAAGAAAAAGCATTAAGGATCAATCTTAACTCCAGTATTTACGGAGCATTCGCAGAAATTGGCGCAGGACAAGAAACGGCTAACTGGTTTTTTAGAACTTCCGGCTCGGCCGGTACTGTTGCAAAGACCATTTCAGCCTATGACATGACAGTAAGTGATACACTATACGGTCCGGTCAAACGTTACGTATCAGAGGAACGACTTAAAGGCATGCTTGATTATGAGTTTAGCCAGCTCATCTCACGTCTCGGTCCCAAACGAGGCAAAGACACTTGCTTTTTTGCATTTTGCAATACCGTCAAGGTAAAAGGCTATCGCGATAATGGCCCATGGAATGGGTGGATAGGTGTACGCTTTCAATTGAAACCTGAGGTACCACCTTCAGATTTGATTGTACACGTGCGTCTCAATGAACCTGATCACGATAAGCAAATGAATGACTTAGGCATTCTCGGCGTAAACATTCTTCATGCTGTTTTCTTTAATCGCGATCGATTAGAAGAGTTTGTCACATCTTTGGTTGATAATCTTGACCCGAAAATGGTCGAAATCGATGTTGTTCGATTTGAGGGGCATGGCTTCTCAATGGTCGATAACAGATTATTTGCCTTGCAGTTAGTAAAATCAGGTCTCACCGAGGCCACTCTATTTTTAGCCAATGGTCAAGTAGCTCAGGCAGCGGATGTTTTATACAAAAGACCAATTGTCTTGATGAGAGGTAGCTTTAATCCGGTTTGCAACTTACACCTGGAAGTGATGAATCAGGTGAAAAAGACCTTCTTAAGAGACAAAAGCGAAGAAGAAGCAGAAAAATGTATCGAAATTTGTGAAATTTCGATGAACAATCTTCTACGCGAAGGAACTGTAGACCATCTTGATTTCTTAGATCGAGCAGATAGCTTAAAAGCGTTAGGGAAAAATGTACTCATTACAAAAATGGCTCGTTTTTACAGCATATCGGAATTATTAAGCCGATATACTAGCGAACCAATTGCCATTGCTCTATCGATTGGGCTTCTCAATGAATTATTTAAGGAAAAATGGACATCCGATATCCCTGGGGGTATCTTGGAATCATTTGGTCGTACCTTCCGACATAAAACTAAGCTCTACGTATCCCCTTGGTTAAATCGCAAATCCGGTGAATTCGTAACAGCTCGTACTTTCCGAGCTCCGGATCAATACTTGCATTTATACCAACATTTCCTTTCTAATGACTTGTTAGTGGACGTTCCTTTCTTTAATGAATATCTACTGAAGCACACTCCTCGTGACATCCAACGCATGATTGAAGAGGATGATGTGACATGGAAATCACTCGTACCGGAAGAGGCTCACCGCTCTGCTTTACATTGCAGATAAGGATTTACGCTTCTTAGTTAATTACAAACTGAAACAATATTAAGGAAAAGTTAATAAGATTTTCTTGCTATTCAAGCTAAATCCAAGTAACTTTTCCGCTGTTACGATTTTACAATGAATACCATTATTATCGGCTCCCAATGGGGCGACGAAGGCAAAGGCAAAATGATCGACTTCCTCACGGAAACCGCCGACGTGGTAGCACGCGGCCAAGGAGGAAATAATGCAGGACATACCGTTATTGCAAACGGTAAGAAATATATCCTTCACTTAGTGCCATCCGGCATTTTGTGGCCCGGTAAACTTTGCGTAATCGGCAACGGCGTTGTTTTGGACCCAATCGGTCTTGTAGAAGAAATCAATACTCTTAGAGATCAAGGAGTTACCATTACTCCTGAGAATCTCATGATCTCTGATCGCGCTCACGTTGTTCTTCCTTTCCACAGAGAAATGGATGCTGCACAAGAATCTTCCTTAGGTAAAAAGGCTATCGGTACCACGAAGAGAGGTATTGGCCCAACTTATGCAGACAAGGCACGCCGTATCGGCATTCGCATGATCGATATGGTTGATCCGGAATTCTTCGTTGAAAAGCTTCGCACTCGTTGTGAAATGGCTAACGTTGAATTGGAAAAAATGGGCGTTGAACCACTTAACGTTGACGAACAAATCAAAACAGTTTGCGAAGCAGCTGACGTATTACGTCCACACATTGGTAACACCATCCCTGTAATGCACGAAGCAGTGACCGCAGGTAAAAGCATCCTCTTTGAAGGCGCCCAAGGTGCTTTCCTTGATGTTGACTTCGGTACATATCCATTCGTAACCTCTTCTAACACATCTTCCGCAGGAGCTTGCACCGGCACCGGTATCCCTCCTCACAAGATTGATAATATCATTGGTGTGTGCAAGGCTTACACCACACGCGTAGGTGCAGGTCCATTCGTAACCGAAAGTGAAGAATTATCCGATCACTTGCATGGTATGGGTCGTGAATTCGGTGCTACTACCGGTCGCGCACGTCGTTGTGGCTGGTCTGATGGCATTCTCCTTCGCTTCTCTGCTATGTTCAATGGCTTTAATGAAATGGCTATGACCAACTTAGACGGTTATGACCAATGCCCTGAAATCCGCATTTGTGTAGGTTATGATCTCAATGGCGAGATTCTTGAGTACCCACCGGCACGTGTTGACCAATGGGAACAATGCAAACCTGTGTATGAAACCATGCCAGGCTGGCTCCAAGACATCTCCGAATGCCGTACATGGTCTGAGATTCCGGAAAACGCCAAGAAGTTTGTTGCTCGCATGAGTGAATTGATCGGGTGCCCAATCACCACAGTTGGTGTAGGCCCAGATCGTGAACAAACAATTCAAGTGGAAGCTTAATCACTATATTTGGATAACATTTTTTAAACGCCTTGAATTTATTTCAAGGCGTTTTTTATATAATCTAGTCTCAACTCAAGGTGAAAATTAAAATATATTTTCATTCTTGATTCTCACTTTAAAATTTCAATAATCGCCCTGTATGAGTTTCCTATCAATGACCATCTTGCTATTGATTGTCCTAGACCCAATAGGTCTGGCAGTCATGATCCCCTCTTTGATGAAAAATGTTCCTAAAGAACGTTTTAATCTCGTTATTGTCAGAGAAATGGTTATTGCTCTCATCATCCTACTTTTGTTCCTTTTTGCCGGCAGTTATATATTGGATATATTAGGGTTAGAAAAAGCGACATTAAGCATTTCAGGTGCTATCATGCTCTTTTTAATTGCATTAGGCATGGTATTCCCCGGTATAGCATCAGCGACTTCTGCCGAATCAAACAAGAAAGAAGATCCCCATGAACCATTCATTGTACCGATTGCAGTCCCATTATTTGCGGGCCCAAGTGGTATAGCTGTGGTTTTACTTCATGGAGCGGAAATCGCCCAAACTTCAAATCTCATTTTCTTTATCGGTAGTATTTTGACTGCTTGGGCGTGCAGTTTAGTTATCTTATTGGTTGGCCCTAAATTACTCTTATATTTAGGCGAGCGAGGAAGCTTAGCAATGGAACGAATCGTAGGTATTCTGCTTATCCTTATTGCAGTACAGATGTTCTTCAATGGTCTGACTGATTACATGCAGACCCCTCATCCTCCTGTAGCCAACTCACAAATGCAATAAAAAGAAAGAAGTAGCGAATCAATTCACCACTTCCTTCTCTATATGATTTCCAATTGTTTTGACTTGTCGTCATGATTAGATACGAATCATTATTCATTTCCTTTCAACTATAATGAAAAAAGCCTCGGATTTCTCCGAGGCTTACTTGTAAAAAGATTGCTATAGATCTTAAAGATCAGCTGCAGCTGCTTTATCCAAAAGGAATTTAGCATTGTTATGGTTTTGCAAGTAAGAAGCGGCTACTTCGATGCAAACGGGACCTTCAATGGCTTCCTTAACAATAGCGGCTTTTTTCTCGCCCCATGCCATCAAAGCAACTTCACGAGCGCCCATGATGGTAGCTACACCCATGGTGATAGCGGTGGTAGGAACATTTTCAATACCGTTAAATGCAGGAGCTGCGTCGGAACGAGTCAAGTCATCAAGATGTACTTGGCGGGTGATGGTTGTATCATCGGAGCCTGGTTCATTAAATCCAATGTGACCGGTACGACCAATACCAAGAATTTGAAGATCAATACCACCGCAATCCTTGATTTTTTGTTCGTAAGCGGCGCAATGAGCAGGAATCTCTTCTTGAGCTACCATTCCGGATGGAAGATTGATATTTTCAGGTTTCATATCAATATGGTTGAACAAGTTTTGGTGCATGAAGTACCAGTATGATTCCGGATGAGCGCGATCTAAACCGGAGTATTCATCCAAATTAAATGAAATAACGTTAGCAAAAGAAAGACCTTCTTCTTTGTGCATACGTACCAATTCAGCATAAAAAGGTAATGGAGTAGCACCTGTAGCAAGGCCTAACACGACATTTTTGCCTTCTGCAGCACGGGAACGAATCAATGCTGCTACTTCTTGAGCCAAGGATTTGGCTGCATCTTGTGGAGTTTCGAAAACTTCAACTTTCATACGCAGGCGATTTTACTCTTATCACCTTTTCATTCAACCAAAATTCTACATTGAGAATAAAAACCTGTAATTGATAGCATTCACCTTGAAATATATGTCGGCTTACTGTATGAACAGTGAGACATGGCAGGTTTAATTATTTCTCCACGCGCAAGATTATTTCAAGGTCACGACTGGGTATATGGTACCGAAATTCGTAAAGTGTTCGGTAACCCTCAACCGGGTGACGTTGTAGCCCTCAAGGATTTTAAAGATCGTTTCTTAGGTTCTGCCATCTATAATCCTCAGTCTCAAATTGTAGCCAGACGCTTTTCTCGTCGCAAACAGGACTTGAATATGGACTTCTTTATTCGTCGCATTGGCCAAGCCATTGAATTACGAAACAAAACCATGCCTGAGGAATGCTTAAGACGATTAGTTTGGTCAGAGTCTGATGGTATCCCCGGTTTGATCATCGATCAATATGATCGCTGGCTTGTGGTGCAAACCTTAACCAAGGCTTTAGAAATCCGCATACCTATCATCATTAATGCGCTCGAAGAATTATTACAACCTGAAGGAATCGTTTTAAGAAACGATTCACCAATGCTTGTAGCAGAAGGCATTGAACCTTGTGTCAAGATTGTACGAGGAGGCACTCCTACACCATTTACAGCAAGTGGTCGTGGCGTAAAGTTTAATATAGATTTACAAACCGGCCAAAAAACCGGTCTTTACCTTGACCAATTGGATAACTATGCGGCAGTAGCCAAATTTGCGAAAGGTAAACGCGTTCTCGATTGCTTCTGTAACCAAGGAGGCTTTGCCTTAGCTTGTGCTTTAGCCGGAGCCGAACAAGTGACTGCAGTTGACGTTTCTCAAGACGCTATTGATGCAGTAGCCAAAAATGCCGAATTAAATGAAGTATCAATAGAGGGCATCGCTGACAATGCTTTTGACTTCCTTAAAAAAGAAGCAGCTCTCGTTCGTGATGGTAGTGAAAGAAAATGGGATTTAATTATTCTTGATCCTCCTTCCTTCACACGTAACAAAAAGTCTGTACACGATGCTATGCGCGGTTATAAGGAAATCCACCTACGTGCTATGAAAATGTTAGCTCCAGGGGGCATTATCTCGACATTTTGCTGCTCTCACCATGCAGGTGCTTCCCTATTTAAAGAAAGCATCCTAGATGCAGCCATCGATGCTCCGGCAACATTGAGATTAATGGAAAATCATGGTCAAAGAGCCGACCACCCGGTTTTGTTAAACATTCCCGAAACGGAATACCTCAAAGGATTCACTTTCGAACTCCTTCCAGGGCGATAAAAAAACTTTAAATCCAATCTTACTACTTGACTTAGCCCCAAAGTCAAGTAGCATCAAATCCGAGCGGATGAGCGCTCGTTAAAAGGCTCTCTGAATTTTTAAAATTCAGTTTCATAGGGTAGTTGGGGCGTCCCGGTCACTAGACCGGGACGACTTATTTCTAGACCCAGCCGAGACATTAGACCCTTCATTTCACTCAACGTTCAAAATAAGTTGTTATTTTCGTTCTTTTCTTTCCCAAAATTTTTGATAAAGTGATTTTAAGAAAAAAATAACCCAAATGAACACTGCCATTACACAAATCCGAAGCTATTTACAACTCATTGCCCTTCAATTTATCCAACATCCGGAGCAAGCTGAATTACGAGTAGCAATGGCACCAAACGGAGAAGTGGTACGTTTTCGTCTTGTGTTGGAAAAAACTGATGTAGCACGAATTATCGGTCGCAATGGTATGACTGCCTCCGCAATTAGATCACTTGCAAAGGCAATCGGTGAAAAATCCGGTGTAAAAGTTATTGTGCACATGCTCTCTCATGAAGAAGTGGAAGACGAAGCTTAATCGATAAGATTAGCTAAGAGTCACCATTATTCCCAAAATATTCATCGCTTCTGAAGAAGAAGTGCTTATAGAAATATAAGGTCTTTTACTTATACCGGTATTGTGAACGAGAGGCACATACCCGGAATAAGGTTCTGACAATAGATGTCTTGTAGGCTCAAAAGTTTGTTTTTTATCTCCATTACCATAAACAAACTCCAAGCTCGAGGCATATAATAAAAGCTCGGCTTTTACCTGATTTTTACGAAATCCCATAGATTGTAACGATTCCAGACTCATCGTATGTAAGACGGAATCGTAAGGCATTCCAATTTGCACAACGGTATTATCAGGTACAAAATCACAATTAAGTGTTCCGCTATCACTAACCGTCAATAAATGATCCTGCCCTTCATATTTCAACGCAACAACTTGATTACGTAAATGAAGCAGGCCCGCTACTCTATGATTTAGCACACTTTTATAGACATAGTGATCTAAATACTTTTCCATATCTCCCATACGCTCCAGATCGTAATAATCGTTATCATTATCTCCTTGAACTAGACTTATTATCCATAAATCTTCAAAAGAACGTTTCGGATGTTTGATAGAGCAAATAGATAGAGGGATAGACGATCCGGCAGTTTGATGAGTATGCCAACCTGCAATCCCCTGATCCTTATTAATTGTTAAGCAAGCAAGAGTTCCATTGCTATTAATACACCAAATATGAGGAGAAACATTTTTCTGAAAAGCCCAATCTAAAATTTTGGAATGATCGAAAATATGAGAAGCTACCATGCTGACATCTCGGGAAGCGAAGCCATCATATTCAATAGAATAAAACAATTCTTGTACCTTCTGCCCACCTTTTTGGATAAAATAAAGCGTATTTTCACTCTCAATAGAGTCTTTACCGGCCGACCCAATACCTGATTGGCGTTCAAAGGCTACATTATTCAAGTTAATCGCTTGAGCATCGCTCGATCTTAGTCTCCATTCCCCCTCATTGGTACCAATGACCAAACCTCGCAAGGTTGACATCCAACAAATTTTATTTTGCTGAGAGGCAGCTAAAGTTAGGCACAATGAATCGGAAGTTTCTCCACCAAGTGAAAAATTGGGAAAATCATCTACGGCACTAGCCCATAAAGTTTGGGGCTGACGTCTTGTTCCTCCAAACCATAAACGACCTTGATAAAAGGCGACGGCACTTGGATATCCATTATAATTACCAAAAGCACCAAATGACCAATTTCTAGATTCAAATTCACTAGGTAATATCGACAATTTCGGATATGAAATCGGGAACATAATCGCTTCTTGTTCCGAAACTACCTCAACAATACGACACTCAATGTCTTGCTCGGCAGCATCTACCTTGATTTCTAGGGAACTAAGGGCTTGCTGGAAATTTCTCCATTTAACCATTCTTAAATTAAAAAAGGTAAGGCCGGCTTCTGCTCCGGTCACATTATAATTCGTCTGCTTAGTATCGCTTTGCTCCAAATGTTTGGCAATATGCCATTTGATTTGAGATTGTTCATCATAAGGATTACTTAAAATAATGCCTTTTCTTAAGTAAAATAAGGCATGCCAAGTACCACGAGTAGTAATGGACCATGAGTCCAAAACACGAATCGTTGCACAACAGACAACTCCGGGCTCAAAAAAATTCGGATACGATGCCGGATTGTCATTTCCGGGAATATAATCCGTTGCCGGATTGAAACGCTTAATACACTGAAAGCCCAAGCGGTACGAATCATCTCCTTGTACGCAAAAGTTACTTAGTTCGGCGAACGGACGATTTAAAGATGAAACTATTGGCGGCTCAGCATATTGAGGCACAAACATTACCTCATCTTGCACATGCTTGGCTAAAATCACTTCATTGTTTTCCATATTCTTCACAAATACGGGAGTATCGGCATGTACCCGATAGGCATATTGATTATTATCCATCCGCTCATATTTAAAGTTAAGTTGAGTTTCAAAATGATAATCACCTTCATATGGAATATGGCTATAAGCAAATTCATTTAACCGCCAATCATCATTGGCATATCTTGAAATCGTATAAGGAGCATGGTTAGGGCATACACAGTAGACGACATCATTAAGTTGCTGAAACTTGAGTAGATCGATATCTTCATTCCCCCATGGAGTCACCAAATCTTCATCTATGAGAGGATTTCCATCTTGATCGTATATTCCTAACCTGTTCGATGAAAACAGGAAAAGAAATTGAGATTCTTCCGAATGCTCAAATGCATAAAGTTTGACTTTCGACCCTTTTGGCAAAGACAAGCGTTTGATCCACTCAAAGCCGGGGCGACGTTTAAGACCGCCAAAAGGCGTTACCATAAAATTCTGAAGACGGGCGGCCCCTTTTGCCCTCATTTCAACATCTGTTCTTCCATTAAGCCAAGGGGTCAGCTCCCCGGCAGTAAAATTCAATTGTTGGATTATTTCTTGAGACATAGTTAGATTCTTTGTAGTAAGAATCGGATTGTCTCAACGTATAAAACGTTTTGGGCGTTTGATTCATCACCAAACGCCCAAAATTATGAAAACTAACAGTCTTTTACCAAGCAATAGCCCACAAGACTTTTAGGTAGCGACCTTCAGGATAAGTGCTCAAGAATGGGTGATCCCAGCCCGGACCGCTCATGGCCATGATTTGTAATTTACGCCCTTGTCTCTGTGCTGCCTTAATTACGACACGCTCAAACTCACCGGGAGATAATAATCCGGAGCAGGAACAAGTAACAAACAAACCACCCGGCTTGAGGCATTGTAAACCTAGCATATTTAAATCATGATATTTTTTAATGCCTTCCTCTACTCCATCACGGCTCAAGACAAATTTTGGAGGGTCTAACAAAACCGTGTCGAATAATTTTCCGTTTCGGACCATTTGACGCGCATAGACGAAAGCATCAGCATGTACAAAATCAATTTTTTGACCATTGATATTTGCATTTCTCTTAGCCATGGATATTGCTTTTTCATCCAAGTCAACAGCTGTTACCGAAGCGGCTCCGCCGAGCATTTTAGAAGCAATCGCAAAACCACCACTATAACAGCAAAGATCCAACACATCACGATCTTTTACCATTGAGGCAAATTTCACACGGTTATCACGTTGGTCACAGAAAAAGCCCGTTTTATGACCTTTGGCGAAATCAACCTCATAAGTAATACCGTTTTCACGGATTTTTACCAATCTTACAGGGTCAGACTCAACCGGTAATTTTGAGGAGTCGATACCTTCCATTCTAGCAATTGACTCATCTACTTGAATAACATGGCGTCTTGTGCCACATAATTGGTGCAATTTAGGTAACCATTCACCCAAACGTTGCCAGACAGCCAGCGTACTGACTTCTAAACTTAACACGTCAGCGTATTTATCTACGATTAAACCACCTAAACCATCGGAATCACCATGAATAACACGATAAGCATCAGTCGTGTCATCTAATTTGAGCGTGGTGCGGCGTAATTCAACTGCTCGGACTAAAGCCTTGATTAAATCCTTTTCAGTGAACTGATCTTTACCGTGATAAACAACACGCAATGGGGTGCGACTTTGCTCATTCCAAAAGCCTGCACCGAATAATTCACCGTTTTTATCATATACGTGAACTAAATCGCCTTGCTGTGCATCCGGACTTACTGAGCCCAACATTCTAGGGAATACGGCAGGATTGTATGAAAAATATTTCAATTCCACCCAAGGAGAAATCCAATTTTCCGATCCCTCAGGACCTAAATTACGAAATGGATTTTTGCGAACAGGTGCTTTTTGTCCGCCAAATTTTTTAGATTTATAGGTAGGCTTATTATTGGAGAATTTTCCCCATTTATTTGATTGATAATCACTCATATATTAAAAAATCTCGTTATCTGGCGTCCTTGAGTCTCGCAACATACGATTGTATCGCTAAATCAATCGCTTCCTCATACGAACGAATCGGTTTATCTAGCAAATTAGCGAGCTTTTGACAAGACATAGCCGTATAACGAGGTCTTGCATCTCTAAAATGACTCATTTCGTCTAATTTTTGTACTTCAATTGTAGGTTTTTTCTCAATTGCACCATGACTGTAAGCTGAATCAATCACTAATTGGGCATATTGAGACCACGTTAAAGGCTCACCCGAATTACAAAGTTGATAAATACCTGAACAAGATGGCAATTCTATCATTTCTGAAAGCCATTCGACTAAATCAGGCAACCAAGTCGGTATGGAATCTTTATCCCCCACAGCTGAAATCAATTCCCCCTTTAAAAGCTTATTCCAAATAGCTTCAGCAAATCCGGGCTTTCCTAGAGAGCCAAATACCCAAGACACACGAGCAATAATCGAACTAGGGCATTCATCCATTACTCTCCACTCTGCTTCAGCCTTTGATTCTCCATAAGTATTAATAGGTCGTATTCTATCTTGCTCAGTCTTCAAACCGGGTCGGCGACCGTCCAAAACATAATCAGTACTAAGATGTATTAGTTTAATACCTTCTTTTTGAGAAACTTGAGCCATCGTTTGTGGTGCCATCACGTTCACATAATGGCAAGTAACAGGATCATCCAAACAAGATTCAATGCCGGATATCGCAGCACAATTGATAATGACATCGGGTTTTTGGCTTACAATATAGTCCACCAAGTCATTTTGCTTACATAAATCGCAATCTTGGCGAGTTGCGGCAATGACTTCATATCCCTTTTCTTTTAAATAAGGTACTAATGTACTGCCCACCTTACCGGCAGAGCCAAAAACAAGAATTTTTTTCACAAGGTCATCATAAAACCAAACCCAAGCAAAAAACAATAATTTTAGATGAAAAAGAGGGCAAATCACAGCATTTGTTATCCAAACGTTATAAAAATCAACCTATTCTTGCT
The DNA here is from genome assembly GCA_002471255.1 of Akkermansiaceae bacterium UBA7331. Classification (GTDB taxonomy): domain Bacteria; phylum Verrucomicrobiota; class Verrucomicrobiia; order Verrucomicrobiales; family Akkermansiaceae; genus Akkermansia. The sequence continues at coordinate 130,614 of DKPP01000007.1, forward strand.
TGCCCAGAGGGGGTTTCAAATGTAGTATGCGCAACGCAGATGAAGACCTACATTATCAGAAGACTTTTACTCATGCCCCTTACCTTGTTAGGGGTCACGTTTCTGGTCTTTTGTATTACACGCTTCGTGCCTGGTGGCCCGATAGACCAAATAATGCAAAAGCAAAGTATGGCCGCAATATCCGGACAAAAATCCGGTAGTCAGCAGGGTGACACCAGTCTGAGCGAAGCCGACCAAGAAAAGTTGGAAGAACAATATGGGTTACAAGAACCAATAGTAACAGCCTATCTACAATGGTTAGGGATTTTACCAAGAAAGATTGAAATCACTAAAGAAGAATTTGGTAAAAACCCAGCTCCGGAAAAACACGAGGATATTCAAACATACCCCGGAAAAACAAATATCTATACCAAAGTAAACATCAGCGAGACAGGCGAGCAAGTCGTCGTTATTAGACAAGCACCCGACTCTACTGTGGTAAATGATGCATTCTTTCTCAATACTCATGGTCGCAAAGCCGCGGATGAAGGTTGGTCGATTGATATCGAATCGCCTGCCCATCGAGCACAGCGTTGGGCTAAGCGTATGAACGAAAAAGATCAAGAAGCTATTCAAAACAAAGAAAAATCTTACGCATGGCGTGTTCTCATGTATAAGACTCAATTCAATGGCTTGCTTCAGGGCACTTTAGGCACATCCTTTAAGTACAATGAGCCTGTTTGGGATATGATCAAAGAAAGAATCCCTATTTCTTTGTATTTTGGTATTTTAAGCGCTATTATCACGTATTCCGTGTGTATTCCGCTTGGTATTCTTAAAGCGATTAAACACAAAACATGGATTGACAACGTTTCTTCTATTCTCATCTTTTTAGGTTACGCCGTTCCTGGTTTTGCCTTAGGTGCTATTTTAGTAGTCTATTTAGGTGCTCGTTTAGAATGGTTCCCTCTTTGCGGCTTAACCTCGACAGGATTCCACGATATGAGCTTCTGGGACCAGATTAAAGATTTGGCTCATCACACTGTTTTACCGCTAATTTGTTACGTTGTAAGTAGTTTCGCCATCACTACGATGATGATGAAAAATAATTTAATGGATAACCTATCCGCCGATTATGTGCGCACAGCGATGGCTAAAGGCGTCAGCTTCCGCGGCGCTGTCATTAAGCATGCGTTTAGAAACTCATTTATCCCAATTGCAACGACTTTGGGCAACTTGATTAGTATCGTCGTAGCCGGCTCCATGCTTATCGAGAGAGTATTCGATATCCAAGGCTTTGGTTTATTAAGTTACCAATCTCTTATGGATAAGGACTACGCCTTAATCATGGGCACACTTTTATTAACATCTTTCCTCATGGTATTAGGAAACTTACTTTCCGACATCATCGTGGCAGCAATTGATCCACGCATTAAATTCGATTAAGTCTGATTATGGTACGAAAATTGGCCTACACTTTAATTATTCTAGCATTTATAGCTGCCATTGGCGAATTATGCGGACTACTATTGCCTACCTTGAGTTGGCCATTTTCCGCTGCTCGGGAAATGGATATGCTACATTGGAAGGTTTCCGATATTTCATCAGCCAATCCATTTTTACCACAAGGTAAATTTTTATGGTTTGGTTGGTTGATTCTCATCGTAGCTTGGGGGGTATCGGCGTGGATCTTACGTCAACCCATCAATAGATTTAAACCTACACCAATTACGGCTCGCAGAATAACTCGATTCAAAAGTATTAAACGTGGCTATATCTCATTACTTATCTTATGTGGATTAGTATTTTTAGCAGCCATGGATCAAGCCCTAGTCGGAAAACGCGCGTTATTGGTTATTCAAGATGGGCATTGGTACGCGCCGGCATTTGTGCGTGATCCCTATTTAGGTTCGACATTTGGTCAGACTGGTGATTTAGCAGACTCTGAAGCCAACTATCGATTACTTAAAAAAGAATCCGGCAAGCAAGGGTTCCCAAGCTTTGTAGTCATGCCATTAGTTCCTTATGATCCAACGGGCGACTCAGCCAATCCGGCAACAGATCAACTGAATGTCGATGAAGCAGGACTAGTACGCACTTCTCAAGGCAAGTTATACTCCGGTCTGGCCTTTCGACTTTATGATGAAGAGTCAGCCTTACCACATATAAGATATCGATTCCGAAAAGGCTTAAAGGAAGGTCGTGCCATTGGCTGGTTACCGGACAGAACGGAAGTTTATGGAGCCATTTATGAAAAAGGACAGTTAAGTGCTGAGCAATATATGGGTGAAGGCCCTATGGCTGCTTTTTTATCGGATTCAGATCCTGACACTTTCCACATGATTCACTATCACCCTGCACCACCATTAAAAAGTGGTCACCTTTTAGGAACAAATACTCAGGGGGCTGATATTTTGGCTTACTTATATGGTGGGTTACAGGTCAACTTAAAAGCAGCTATTTTTTACCTGCCTAGTGTTTATCTAATCGGTATCACCTTTGGTATGCTAATGGGGTATTTCGGTGGTAAGTTTGATCTAACGATGCAGCGTTTAATTGAAATTTTCTCCCAAGTACCATTTTTATTCATCATCATGATTATTTCCGATTTGGTCCCTATCGAACTAAAAGGTATGTTCCTAATCTTAGGGCTATTGATTATGTTTGGATGGATGGGTATGACCTATCAATTAAGAACCTCTACAATGAAAGAAAAGGCTAGAGATTACTCCCAAGCGGCGAGAGTTATCGGCGCCTCTACCTCACGTATTCTCTTTATTCATATCTTACCTAATCTTATTGCCATCTTAGTCACACTCGTACCTTTCAGTGTCTCGGCTTTGATTTTGTCACTTGCTTCATTGGATTATCTTGGCTTTGGTTTACCGGATACTTACGCTAGTTGGGGCCGTTTACTGAATGATGGTTTATCAAACTTGGCTGCTCCATGGGTGGTAACATCTGCCTTCTCAGCATTAGTATTTACTTTATTAATTGTCACCTTCATTGGTGAAGCGGTTCGAGAAGCTTTCGATCCGAAGAAATTTACAACTTATAGATAAAAATTCCTTATTCTACATGAATCTTTTTTCAAAAATCATATTGATCACATCGAGCAGTTTAAGCTTATTTGGCTTAACTGCATGTGATAACGATTCGAAAGATAATGGTGCGGCATGGTCGAGCAAATCACCATTTGGCACACTTCCTCCGGGCTTTGATGGATTCGCCGAGCGTTGGAATAAGAAAACTGTTCATTCGCTGAATAGCCAAATTGAAAGCGCACAGGAAGAAGTCCGCTCACTACATGAGCAATATGCCAAGGCTGAGACTGCAAAGGAAAAAGAATCGATCGAAAAACACCTCAACGAACTTAATGAGCAAATAGACCATTTGAATTTACGATTAAAAGAAGGTGACTACATTAAATTTAAAAAACCGGAGGATATCCCCACTAATCTTACATGGGAAGATGGGATGGATAATCCGGAAATTGGTGACCCGAATGCTAAAAAGGGTGGTACTATTAGACTCCTTGCCGCAGGTTCCTATCCTGATACCTTCAGACCATTCGGTCCTAACAGTAATGGGGGTTTCCGAGGATATTTGTATGATGAAATTAATATAGGCTTAGTATCTTTACACCCTGAAACACGTCAAGTAATCCCGGGGTTGGCTAAATCATGGGCAATAGGTGAGGATAATCGCACCGTTTATTTCAAACTAGACCCCGATGCTAAATATTCCGATGGAGCTCCTGTCAAAGCTATTGATTTCATTGTAAACATGTTTTTACGTACATCCGAGCATACAGGAGACATATTTTTTAATAGTTTATATGAAAATATGGCATCCAACATCACCATTTATGATGATGAAACAATATCGATAACGCTTCCCAAGCAAAAACCGCTTTTGCCATATTATTGTACTGTTTTTACCGTAAGCCCCCCTCATTTTTATTCCGAGTTTGGTGCTAATTTCGTCGAAAAATATCAATGGCGAGTTCCACCCACAACCGGTGCTTACCGAGTCAATCCAAATGGCGTCATTCGTGGTCGTCAAATCTCTTTGCAACGAGTACCTAATTGGTGGGCAAAAGATAAGAAATTCACCAAGAATCAATTTAATGTAGATAATATTATCTATAATTTCATTTCAGATCAGTCGAAGGCTCAAGAATTATTTAGAATTGGTGAAATCGATTTAATGAATCTTACGAAGCCGGAATTGTGGCATGAAAGAATGGAAATCCCTGAAGTACATGATGGATATATCAATCGTGCTACATTTTATAATATCTATCCACGACCTCCCTTTGGTTTCTTCTTAAACACATCCAAACCACCATTTAACAATAAAGACATCCGAATAGGTTTTCATCATGCATTGAATATTCAAAATGTGATTGATGTAACGTTTAGAGGTGATTATCAAAGATTAAATGCATACAATTCAGGTTTTGGCAAGTTTACCAACCCTAACATCAAAGCTAGAGAGTATTCTCCGGAGAAAGCTCGTGCTAGTTTTGCCAAAGCCGGATATACGATATCAGGGCCCGATGGCATTCTCCGCAAACCCGATGGAACAAGATTGACGGCCGAAATCAGTTTTTCAAACGCATCACCTTCATTATCGGCCATTCTAAGTAAACTCAAGGAAGATGCACGTAAATGCGGATTAGATATTATCCTTGATCCATTAGATTCAACCGTATCTTTTAGAAAAGCGATGGAGAAACGACATCAGGCTGCGTTTACAGCTTGGGGCTTCACTCCACCTCACCCAAATAATGAGCAAGGTTTCCATTCCAAATTTGCTTATGATGATAAAGGCAACCCCAAAGTTTATACAAATAACATCACTTGTTTTGCATCAAAAGAGATGGACAATGCTTTGGAGAAAGAGCGAGATGCATCAACAGATCAAGAATTGCAGGAAGCCACTTACAAAGTACAACAACTTATTCATGATGAAGCATTATGGGTTCCTTGCTGGGCAACTGAGTTCACACGTCTCGGATATTGGAGGTGGGTTCGTTGGCCGGAAAGCAAAACAACCCAATTTAGTCATCCGCTCGTTTTTGAAGCTCAAGATTCCTATCTATATTGGATAGATGAAGATGCCAAGAAAGAAACTTTGGAAGCCAAAAGACATGGAGATACATTCTCTGAAGTGGATAAATTATATGACCAATATCGTTTTTCCGAACTGAAAAAAAATCAAGAAGATAAACCAGCAAAATAACCACATGAGCGAAAATTTATTGGAGATTAAAAATCTTGTTACAGGATTTGAAACTGAAGCCGGCTTGATGAAAGCTGTCGACGGTATTAGCTTCAACGTCCCAAAAGGCAAATGTGTAGGAATCGTTGGAGAATCAGGTTGCGGGAAAAGTGTCACAGCCATGTCGATCGTCAAGCTTTTGCCCCAACCAATGGGTAAAATATTGGGCGGAGAAATTCTTTTCAAAGGTCAGGATTTGGTTCAAGCATCACCTCAAATGATGCAATCAATCAGAGGAAAGCACATTGGAGTCATCTTCCAAGAGCCGATGACCGCTTTAAATCCGGTACATACCATTGGCCGTCAAATTAGCGAATCCTTGATTTTGCATCGCGGATATTCAGTAAAAGAAGCATACAATGCTTCAATAGAGCTACTTAAACGCGTTAAAATTCCGGCACCCGAACAACGTGTAAACGAATACCCTCACCAACTTTCCGGGGGAATGAGACAACGTGTGGTCATTGCCATTGCTTTAGCTTGCCACCCCGAGCTCATCATTGCAGACGAACCGACCACAGCCCTTGACGTAACAGTCCAAGCGCAAATCTTAGACCTGTTAAAAGAATTACAAGAAGAGATGGGCTCTTCATCCATTTTAATCACACACGATTTAGGCGTAATTGCCCAAAGCTGTGATGAAGTAGTCGTTATGTATGCCGGACGTATCGTAGAAAAGGCACCGGTTCAAGAATTATTCAGTAACCCACAGCATGCCTATACCAAAGGGCTATTAAATTCCATACCTAGACTAGATACGCCTCATAAAAGCAAATTACCAACTATCCCTGGTCATGTTGCCCCGATATCAGAGTTCGTACAAGGCTGCCGATTTTGTCAACGTATGGGGCATCCTGTCGAAGAATTGACCATTTGCCCTGAATTAATCGAATTTGCCCCTAATCATTACATTCAAGCGTGCGAACGATGCACTAGCCTTGATGAACTATCCTCACATCCTGAAATAAACTATATTTAATATGGAAACACCAATTTTAGAGGTTAAAAATCTCAAAATGTATTTCCCTGTCAGATCAGGGATCTTAATGAGACAAACCGGCTGGGTAAAGGCGGTTGATGATGTGAGCTTTCATATCAAACCCGGTGAAACTTTAGGTCTGGTTGGTGAGTCCGGATGCGGTAAATCTACAATTGGCAAAAGCATCGTACGCTTACTCAACCCAACTTCGGGGGATATTAATTTCAATGGCGAAAATATAGCTAAGATGCCTCAGCGAAAATTGAGACCTATGCGCCCGCATATTCAAATGGTATTCCAAGATCCGGCTGAATCGCTCAATCAGCGCCAATCAATTGGTCAAATTGTTGCCGAGCCATTACTTATTCACAAAATAGGTTCACCCGCCGAACGTAGAGACCAAGTAAAAAAACTATTAGAACGAGTCGGTCTCCCCTCAAACGCTATCGACAAATTTCCTTTTGAATTTTCAGGGGGACAAAGACAACGTATCGGCATAGCAAGAGCTCTTACTTTGAATCCAAGCCTCATTATCCTCGATGAACCGGTTTCGGCACTTGACGTTTCCGTGCAATCTCAGGTTTTAAATCTCTTATTGGAATTACAAGAAGAGAGAAAACTATCTTATCTCTTCATTGCTCATGATTTAGCCGTGGTCAAACACATCTCTGATCGAGTAGCTGTCATGTATCTTGGTAAAATCGTTGAATTATCAGATTCACATACGATTTACCAACACCCTAAACATGCCTATACCAAAGCATTGTTAGATGCTATTCCTGAGCCCGATCCATCTTTGCGTAACAAGCACAAGCCCTTGCCCGGAGATGTCCCCTCACCTATTAATCCACCTCAAGGATCTGCCTTTGGTCATAGAATCAACCACCCCGCTTATTCGGAAACAATAGGGGCAGACATGACACCTATAGAAATCGAGCCCGGACATTGGGTTGCGCCCGATCCTTGTGCGTTAGAGCCTGATGACTGGCGAAAAGTGAAACAAATGATTTAGATTTGAGGTATTGTTTCATAGCACAACAGTAAATATATATTTTTAAACAAGCGAAAGCCCAAGGTCTATGACAACCTTGGGCTTTAAAAATTTATTTTTTGGATTAAAAAAACCTAAAATAATAAGGAAATACAATAGAATTCCATATACTAGCCAAAAGTATCGCGATAAATAATAATATAATACCCAGCAAGAATATACCTCCACTCATTTCCGAGATTTTATAGAATCCTTTATGGCTTCTATATTTATTTTTTGGTATTAACCATACAGCAATTAAGAATGGTATACTAGAAAATACAAATGAGCCTAAAATTTGAATAAAAAAGCCAAAAAATTCGTTCCAGGTTACGGACGACTTAATTAAGGAACTAAATATAAGCACTAATAACAAAATACCTAAAACACGGCTAAATACAGTTGCAATTTTTGTAGAATTCATACCATTTAATCTCCCATACCCAATTTCAATGTTCGAATAATAGTTATACCCCTAGTATACCGTTAATGTTCAAACTTATAAACAAAATAAATAAGAGAGTTATAGCCTGAGAATATAATAGTTTTTATTGAATGAGCCGGAATTGATCGAACTAAGGAGAAAAATTTGCGTTCCCACCGATTAGAGTGTTGCCCCAAATAAGCAGTCTTGCCTTTCTATATAAACAAAAAAGGCCACCTAATGGTGACCTAGTTTTGAGATAAGGTGGCGAAGCGGACGGGGCTCGAACCCGCGACCTCCAGCGTGACAGGCTGGCGCTCTAACCGAACTGAGCTACCGCTCCTTGACCTCACTTGTTCATCGTCTCTTTTCAGTGGCGACGGGCGAAATATATAGCATTATTTGATTTCTTGCAAGCATTAAATTGAAAAAAATATGATATTTTTTCAAAAAACCGTCACAATTTCTTTTAATGATCCTGTTGTCAAAAGATTACAAACTTCTAGCTAATAAAAATATCTACTCTTGTCAAATAGATGTCCGGTAATTAGAATCATGACTAACACATGATCTACGCCAGCCTTATTCTTACCATCTATATTTTTTGGCGAGCCATATTACCAACGAATTTACATTGGATATATAAGTTGCTACTTCTAGGCTTGTTATTTGGCGTATCCTTTAAATTTCACCTTTTGTATTATATCGGGAAACCATTCTTTTTTGCCCCGGATGTACCTCTATGGATTTTATGGGCTACCTCTTTACTTTATGCTGTTGTCCTTATCTATTTTTTCATCTTGCTATTTAGCGATTTGCTTAGATTAGGCATTCGGTTGGTACGTTTCCTAGTGACTAAAAAGAAAATGGTTGTTCATAAATCTTCACGTAACAAAATGAATCTCGTTTTGTTCTTGGCAAGTCTATGCTTAGCAATCATCGGTCTATATAACGGAACTTCTACTCCAACAATTAGAGAACAAGTGATTAAATCACCTAACATACCGGATGTGGCAAATGGCGTAAAAATCGCGGTATTGGCTGATTTACACGCAGATAAAATGACTAGAGCCGACTTTATGGCACAAGTTGTTGAGCTTACCAATTCTGCAAAGCCGGATATAATCATCATTGCCGGTGATAGTGTGGATGGCGCTCTTAAAGACCGATTTGAAGATTTACTTCCTCTATCCGGCTTGCAAGCACCATTGGGCGTATTTGGAGCTCCGGGTAATCATGAATATTACTCCGGTTATGAGGATTGGATGACCTATTTTAAATCTTTAGGAATTCGAATGCTTAGCAACGAACACCAAGAATTATCGGATAATCAGCTTATTATTTCCGGAGTTGCCGACCCTGCTGCTCTAATGCGTAATATGGAAGGTCCTGACGTAGCCAAAGCGATAAAAGGCAGCAATGAATCTTTTTATCGCATACTAATAGCTCATAACCCTAAAGTGGGTAAAGATGCTCAGAACCATCATATTGATCTCCAAGTATCGGGACATACTCATGGTGGACTGATATTAGGATTCAATCAATTGGTAGCTGCCTTTAACGATGGTCTCGTATCAGGTCTATATCAAAAGGGTGGGACCCAAATTTTCGTATCGAATGGTTCAGGTATCTGGAATGGCTTCCCTATCCGCCTTGGAGTACCTGCTGAAATCGTTATCCTCACACTACAAAAACAATAAATCTATCCATATCCTATGCCCTGCCCCATTGAGTCAAACCAAGAAACACACGTTGTATTTTCCTCAGACAACAGAGGGATTCTTCCACTTAGCGTCGCCTTATTTTCAGTTTTAGATACTTCGAAGAATCCACAACTTTTATCAATCACCATCTTATCTGATGGTATCTCTGATGAAAATTGCCAAAAACTGCAACAGATCAGTGAAAAGTATCGAGCCCAATTACAAATCATTGATATAAGAAATTTACTCGAAAGATACGAATTACCTAAAAATAATCAATGGCCTGTTGCGGCTTGGGGTCGTATTTTTATTCCCGACCTGCTAGAGACGCGTGGTAATGTGGTTTATCTGGACATAGATACCCTTGTCTGTACCGACATTGCCGAATTAGCTTCAATTAATCTTAAAGATAAAGTGATTGGAGCCGTGATCGAGTCGTTTGACAGCGAAAGATGCCCTAGCATCGTCAAGGCACGCGCAGAAAGGCCTACGGAAAAAGTCGGTTATTTTAATTCCGGTATTTTACTGATCAACGTAGAAAATTTCATACGTTTTCAAACAATTGAAAAGCTTCTAGCATTTGTGAACGAATATGGTGATAACTTAGAATGTTATGATCAAGACGCTCTAAATGAGATATTATTTGATCAAACGCTTCGATTACATCCGAAGTGGAACTGGCACGACGGCTTTACAAGAAGATTGATCAAATATAATGTAAATCAAGATTATTGGCGTGGAGCAAAACCTAAAGAAGCTATTGAAGCGGCCTTATGCCCGGGCGTATTACATTATCAAGGCCCACATAAACCATGGTTTTACAATTATCGTATTGAAGGGCCTCGTTATAAAAAAGTAATGGAAAAGGCAGGCTTACTTCATCATGGACAATTAGAAGGAAAACACTGGAAAGACGTAGCCAAATATTGGTTATATAAGCCAATTTATCACATGACTTGGAGAAAAATCCATTCTTTGGCTAAAAGCCTAAATATACCTGTTTCGCATTAACCCAGATCACGCATCAAAGCATCAACCAAACTTTGTGTTTTGATTCCGGGCAAAACATTAAGATCCATGCGGTTCATCGTATAGGCAAAAGAAATTCCCAGTGAAGGTAAAGCAAAAGCATGACATCCACCGGCACCAGGGTGTCCAAATCCGTCTTTTGCTCCAAATAAGGTTCGTAATGTTTGACTTGTAAGCTCATCAATCGGGTCTTTCATCATGCCACAAGTAAAAGCACTAGGAACCATCAAAGTTTCATCATAACCGTCGATAACAGTATCAGCCAAATATCGACGTGCTTCATGAGAAAAAATTGATTGATTATCATAGCCCAAACACGCTTGATAAAACTGAGCCATACCATCTGCCGAGGCAACACCGGTTAATGCAGGAGCTCCACAAGTCCAAGCTTTGGGCGTATTCATCTCTCGCACGCTATTGATACCAAGCATCGAATGAAAAGCTTGGTAAATAGGTGTTTCGGGCGTTAGATACTGGCGATAAAACGGGGAATTAAGAGATTCCATATCAGATTTACCGGGAATCAACGTTGCAACGCGATTAAATTCGGATTCAGGCAACTTCAAATAAAAATCAATTCCGAGCGGCTTTCTAATTTCTTGCTCCCAAAACTCAGCTGTCAGCATTCCTGTAAGCCCGAAAATAATACGGTCGGTAATAATACCAAAAGTATGAGGATGATAACCATGGCGAGGTGGCAACCAGGCCGGAGAGGTCTGCTCCAATGCTTGAACGCAAGCCTCATAATCAAATAATGATACCGGCTGAGATAAAGCGGCTAAGCCACATTGATGTGATAATGCTTCGGCTATTGTTGCATTAGCAACGGGAAATTGAGCCCAAACATGTCTCACCAAACAAGAAGGATCCAGACCATTATCGCATAAAGCCTTTAATACACTAGCCGATGCAGCCCCTTTGCTTGCCGAATACACAGGCACTAATGTCTCTTTATTCCAAATGGACTCACGTTTAGGCGTCGTATAGCCATCATGCCACTCGGATAAAAGTTCTCCGTCTTGCCAGACCGATACGGAAGCCCCAAGCTCATCACGATCAAGGAAATTTTCTTGAAACGCTCGGTCTAGTTCAAATAAAAACATAGTTATACCTCGATGATGTCTGAAACAATCAATATCTGATCTTTTACGGAAAACTTAATATCCCATTTTTCAAAAAGTAAACCGTATAAACGAGCCTCATCATCTTGATAAGAAGGTCGAGGATCCAGAGCAAGCGTGTCAATTAAGGCTTGAAGCAAATGATTGGGAACCCTTGCTTTCAAATTATCGGGAATTTCAACATCAAGCTTAGGATAAGCCTGGCTTGTAAATCCTTCCGTGGCTTCTGGAACGGAATCCACGTGCGGAATGTACGGTTTAATATCCAAAATAGGCGTTTTATCCAATAAATCCGCTCCTAATAAATGAAGAATGGGACCATACTCAGGGTGATATTCAATCCTTTCAAGTTTAACAACAGACAGCCCGATAGGATTAGGTCTAAAAGGAGCTCTTGTCGCAAATACGCCCATGCGTTTATTACCGCCTAGTCTTGGCGGGCGCACAGTAGAATGCCACCCTGCCTTTTTGTTCGCACTAAACTCCCAAATCAGCCAAAGATGAGAAAAACCATCCAAACCGCGAACCATATCAGGGTCACGGAATGGTGGCTCAAAAATTAAACGAGCCCGTGCATCCGGTACTAATCCACTTTGTCTAGGTACTCCGAACTTTTGTGGATAGTGAGTACGAACGAATGCTACGGGCTCCATGTTATTTATTAAAATGAGTGTAATTGTCCTGAAAAGCAAACGACATCAACCTTACCGTCAAGAGTAGCACCTAAAAATGGAGTGTTCTTAGAACGACTACGTAAGAAATCATTGCTAACCTTGGATTCGCCATTTGGATCAAAGACGACAAAGTTCGCTACACTACCTACTTCAAATGAAATCGGCTGTAAGCCTAACAAGCGACGAGGGTTGCTAGAGCAACTTTTTACCACAGTTTCCCAAGTCATCTTAGCCGGTTTAACGAGGTAATGATAAATGACAGGTAAAAACGTATCCAATCCGGTCATACCGTGTGGTGCGTCGAGGAAATCCTGTTTCTTTGAAAACGGAGTACATGGCGTGTGATCAGACACGATACAATCAATCGTACCATCGTTGACACCTGCTATTAACGCTTCATTATCGCTTGTGTCTCTAAGCGGAGGCAATGTTTTAAAGTTTGTATCGTATTGACCTACATTTTCATGAGTAAAGATCAAGTGATGTAATGCTACCTCGGAAGATAATCCGGATGATTCATTTTTAAAACGTCTCAAGATCTCAACGCTTCCACCTGTAGAAACGGTTTGCACGTGTAAGGCATTGCCTGTTTCTTGGGATAAGCGAATAATTGTTTCCGTACCGATTTCCTCAGCACAAGCAGGACTACCACTTAATCCTAATTGATACGATGTGGTGCTTGGGTGCATTAATGATTTAGCAGTCAAGGAAGGGACATCTCCTCTCAGACCAAAAATCATACCTAATGAACTGGTATATTGCATCGCACGATACAATAAAAGCATGTTTTCAGGCGTCTTATCACCATCAGTGATGATTCTCACACCCTTTGCTCTCATGGAATCATAAGAGGCTTGCTCTTCACCCATACAGCCCTTTGTCAAACAACCGGTAGGAATAATTTCAACAATGCTATCATGTCGGCATAACTCATTAAAAGTAGAGATTTGAGCTGCGTTATCCAATACCGGATTTGTATCAGGCATAGCCATTAAACCCGTAATACCGCCGTGTAAAGCGGCAGCAGATGCTGTAGCAATACGCTCTCTAGCCTCATAACCTGGTTGGCATACATGTGCATGTAAATCAAATAAACCGGGTAAAATGATTTTATCATTTGCATCGGTCACTTGATCAACAGAAGAAGTATCAATCGAGCCGGCTAGGGCCTTTCTAACGATAATACCATCTTCGATCAACAAATCTACAGGAGTCGTCTCACCTGCAATCAATGCGTTTTGTATTAAAATGGAAGACATTGTACAAATGTATTAGTGTTGAGTCTTAGGAGTGAGGTGATAGAGAACCGACATACGACAAGCGATGCCATTTTCTACCTGAGTATTGATTAAGCAACGTTCGTAATCCATAGCTAAATCACAAATTTCTACGCCACGGTTTACCGGGCCCGGGTGCATGATATACATCCCTTCACCGGAGATGCGTTCCAAACGTTCTTCGGTAACACCGTAAATTTTGTGATATTCACGTGAACTTGGGAAAAATGGCGCATCTTGACGCTCTTTTTGCACACGTAATAAATAAATAACGTCAGGTTTCCAAGCAAATGCTTCATTAAAATCAGAGAAACAAGGAATGCCTGTATATTGTGTCTTAGGAACTAAAGATCCTGGTCCCAAATATGCTACTTCCATACCCAAACGCTTCATCAGCATCGAGGTAGAGCGAGCTACACGGGAATGTAAGATATCGCCAACAATTAATACGCGCTTGCCACGAGTGTCGGGATATACTTCTTTAATAGTAAAGGAATCCAATAAAGCTTGAGTCGGGTGTGCATGAGCACCGTCGCCGGCATTAATAACACTGGCCTTCGTGTGGCGTGCAATCACATCAGGCAATCCGCTATGATAGTGACGAACGATGATGTAATCAACTTTCATAGCCTGTAAGGTATCGATCGTATCGTGTACTGACTCACCTTTCACAACGGAAGAAGTCGATACGGTAAAGTTAGTGACATCAGCGGACAAACGTTCTGCTGCGACTTCAAAAGAGGAGCGAGTACGTGTGCTTGGCTCATAAAAAAGAGTAAGTACTGACTTACCCTTCAATGCCGGAACCTTTTTTACACTTTTAGTGAATAGCTCTTTCATCGGTGCAGCCGATTCGAGCAAAGTATGTATCTCCTCGTCTGTAAGCGAGGCGATATTTAATAAATCTTTTCTAGGATTCATAACGAAAATCTTTTGATATTAATTATTGCAAAGCGTCACGACATCTTTGCCATCAGCCTCTTTTAAACTGACTAGAATTTTGGCTTTTGGTTTTTCCATTACGTATCCTACGTAATCAGGTTGGATGGGCACTTCTCTACCGCCACGGTCAATAAGGCAAGCTAACTCGATACAAGCAGGTCTGCCATAGTCAAAGATAGCATTAAGAGCGGCGCGAATAGTACGTCCGGTATAAAGAACATCATCAACAATCACTACCCTCATATCATCAGTAGAAAAAGGCAGGTTGGATGAACGCAAAGAAGGCTTAGCTTCCAGCTTATAAATATCATCACGATACAGTGAAATATCAATAGAGGCACACAGAGCGTCACCACCTAATGATTGAATCTCTGTTGCAAGCCTTTTAGCAATAATGTCGCCTTGACTAAGCAAACCGACGATAGCTAATGGATGAGGAGATGGTTTATCCATAATAGCCTGCGCCATGGCTTTTATGGCGCAGGTTATCCCCAATTCATCAAGCAATACTTCTTGAGTCAATGGAGTTGTCATAATGATTGAAACTTGAGGTTATAATCCGGCAAGTTGCAAAATGCGATGAGCTGCCATAGCAGCATTCAAAGGTGCTTTTTTGTGCAAACCTACTGTCGTGCAAGGCACGCCACCCGGGCACTGGGACATAGCTAACAAAGCATCAATACCATTTAAAGGACCACCTGGCACAGGCACACCGATAACAGGAAGAGATGAACTCATTACTACTACGCCTGGCAAAGCAGCGGATAAACCTGCTACTGCCAAAATAACGGCTTTTTCACCGCTTTGGTCAAGGTTTTCCAAATACTGAATCAATTCCGGCAAATCACGGTGTGCGGAAAGAACGGTTTCTTCGTAAGGAACTGATTTCTCAGCGAAATATTCGCGAGCCGGTTCCATAAAAGGCTTATCATTAGGGCTTCCGTAAATTACAATAACTTTCATATCAATGTTCAGTTGTGAAACTTGCAGATTATCGCATTACTTGACCCTATAAGGCAAGACTTAACCCAGTTTTTTTCAGGAAATATGAGATTATGAGCGCGGAATATCCAATTTACGCACCGACAATCCGGGTCTGAATTCAGGAACGACTAATTGATTAGGAATTTGCTTATCAGCCAGTAATCCACGGATCATTCGCACCACTTTGCGAACGTTTTTATCAATATCATCTTCATAACAAGTGATTTTTGGCATAAAATAATCCACAAACCCTTCATAATAAAGACAAACAATGCTTTTATCTTCACCCACTTTAAGTCGATGTGAGGCTAACCACGAAGTTAAAGGCACCAATTGACTACATCTGGCGGCAACAAATGCCGTGATGTCGGGGTGGCTGGCAAACTTTGATTGCAATCGCTGAATGAACGAATCAGTTTCAAAAGGGGAGGAAATAATAACAGGATTCCACCCTTCTCCACTAAACCCATTGAAATAAGTTTTTAATAATTCATTACCTCTCAATGGTTCATCCGGTAAACATAAAGCTACTTTTCTGTGCCCTTGTCTCCACAAATAAGCGGCGGCATGTTGAGCCACGGCACGCCAGTCTTTATCAATGTGAGGTAATGAGCTTGTTTCATAAGACACGCCACGCACTAAACAAGGAATACCTTGTTTTTTAAACCACATTTGAGTGGCTTCGGATGCGTGATAAAGCACCCAACAGTTACATTGGGATTTTTTCACCAACTCCAAAAGACGACGATCAGGATTATGCGATTTGGCCCAAGGTGCAAACATGATTTTCACCGTTAACTGCTCGGCTACGAGCAATTCTTCTACAGCCATGATTTCAGCAAGAATCGGTTGAGGAAGATATTTGAGACTTACGGATGTTAAGAAACCCACTTTACCATGGATTAGTGACATTTTTACACTCACTTCACCCACATCGTTGTCATCGACAACATTATTGAGAATCATTCGTGCTTTTTTACCATTTGGCGCACCAATCCAACCATCACGCTCCAACACGGTTAAAGCGCGTCTGATCGTTGCACGACCAACGGCAAAGCGTTTACTTAAATCACGCTCACATTGGAGCTGACCTCTCATGTCTCCTGTTTGAATGAGGGCTTTTATCTTCGCTACAAGAGAATCAACCAAATTGTTGTATAATCCATCACGCATTCTTCTGTTGTATCACAAATTTTCTAGCCTTAACTAGATAATTTTGTCTCATCTTTGCCCCATTTTTGCGCGAGGTACGAACAGACCATTAATTGTATCTGATGAAAAACAATAATTGGTATCATTAAAATACCGATATTACCTCCGGCAAAAATGACTTTCATCATCGGTATGCCTGTTGCTAAACTTTTTTTCGACCCACAGAAAATGATGGCGATCGAGTCCTCTCGACAAAAACCTAACTTACTAACGCTCTTAGATATAATAAACATAACAATAAGTAGCAGTAAAGAACAAAAGCCTATCACCATAAGCAAGGAAACCCATGGTAACTGTCCCCAAATTCCTTGAACCATCGCATGACTAAAAGCCGTATATAACACCAACCAAACGGTTGTTTGATCAGTCCATGATGTAAGGTTTTTATGAGTCGAAACCCACTTGCCAATGCGTTTTTGGACCACTTGCCCGACCAAAAAGGGAACCAAGATAATGTAACAAATATGAAGAAAAGTATCAAAACCAATCAAATTACCACCCAAATCATCAACGACGAAACCGACAAGAAACGGAGTTAAAAACACACCAAGCAAACTTGAGATCGAAGCGGCACAAATAGCGGCGGGCACGTTCCCTTTGGCTATAGACGTAAACGCTATGCTCGACTGCACGGTTGAGGGCAACATACATACGTATAGCATACCTAAACTAAGTTCCGACCCCATGGCGTATTTCCATAACGGAGCTAAACATAAGCCTAATAGGGGAAATAATACAAACGTGCTAATGATAACAGCACCTTGTAAACGCCAGTGTTTCACCCCTTCCCAAACGGAACGCCTTGATAATTTAGCCCCGTATAAAAAGAACAATAGAATAATGGCAAGATCACTCAGATAATTAAAAATAGTACCAACGAGCCCCGAGCAAGGCAGTAATAATCCAAGCCCTACACTGATCAAAAGCCCCTTAGTAAAGCGATCTAATTTAGGAATCCAACTTTTATTCATAAAAAAAAGAGTCGCACGTCATTTCGTGCGACTCAAATAATCATTATTTAAATCTTACAGCATGTTTTTTACTCATGCGAAGAATGTCGCCAGACGATAACTCAAGAGTGATCATCGGATCAAACACCTTATTATCATTAAGATGAATAGCTCCCGGAGTGAAATGCTCTTTTCTCAATACACCGTTTGATTTCTTGATTTTAAAGATATTTTCAAACAAGTAGGAAACAAGAGTCAAAGCCGTAGCATCTGCAGGTAAAGAAGCAATTTCCACTTCAGGTAAATCGGCTGAGCCTAAATCACGCTTAGAGAAACGGGTTTCCCAATCTTGACGGGCATGAGTTGCGGCAGCTTCATCATGATAACGAGCGACGATCTTCCATGCCAAAAGCTTCTTGGCTTCCATAGGATGCAATGTTTCATCACGCTTTTCACCTAACAAAACAAGGTAATAGCGATCCATGAGCTCATCGCTGGCACTCATCATCTTGCCAAACATCATTTCAGGAGCTTCATCCACACCTACATAGTTACCATAAGATTTAGACATCTTCTTCACACCGTCCAAACCTTCTAATAATGGCATGGTCATGGCGATTTGAGGTAACATGCCTTGCTCTTTTTGCAAATCTCTACCTACTAAGATGTTGAAAAGTTGGTCAGTACCACCCAATTCCACATCAGAGCGAATTTCTACTGAATCCCACCCCTGCATGATTGGGTATTGAATTTCGTGCAAACGAACTTCCTTACCTTGGTCAACACGAGCACGAAAATCCTCACGAGCCAGCATTTGCTGCATCGTCACACGAGAATTCAGCTTCAACACTTCTTCATAAGTCATTTTGCGGAACCAGTCGCCATTATAAACAACCTCTGTCTTTTCGCGATCAAGAATCTTAAAGGCTTGTTTAGTATAAGTCTCAGCATTTTCCAAAACTTGTTCACGAGTCAATGGTGGTCGAGTAATGGAACGACCACTCGGGTCACCAACCGTAGCGGTAAAGTCACCGATAATCAATACTGCCTGGTGTCCAAGCTCTTGGAATTGACGTAACTTTTCAATAGCTACCGTATGACCTAAGTGAATATCCGGAGCTGTAGGGTCCACTCCCAATTTAACACGGAGAGGGCGACCTAATTTTAAACGCTCTTTAAGTTCATCTTTACTAATCACAACGGCGGTGCCGCTCATCAAAATTTCTAACTGCTCATCAATGGTCATGGCTATGTGCGCCAATCTAACACAATTCATTACTCATTCAAGCACGTTATCTACAGAGCACGACAGCACTTCTACCATACGACATTAAGCACGATGAGACTTCGCACGTAATTTAAGAGCAATAAAGATCAGGAGTAGAACGAGTTCAATGACATAAAAGGTGTTAAGAGCATGCTTCCCACTAGTGAAACCATAGGAATGTAACCCGACTCCCATCATATTGACGCCCCACCAAGCAAAAGCAATAATCACACCGCCTATAACATTAGCCAATTGAATGCCCCATTTACCAATATATTTTGCTTTTTTGGCATGTAATATGATCAACTGCCATAAAACAATCATCAAAGCACCATTTTCTTTTGGATCCCATCCCCAAAATCTTCCCCAAGATTCATTCCCCCAAATACCGCCAAACACAGTACCTACCAAGGTAAAGACTAAGGAAAAACATAAAATACCATAGCTCACACGAGATAGCTGGTTCGCCGTATCTTTACTAATTAGCTTTAATGGTTTGGCAACTAGGTAAACATGTGCCACCACAGCAGCTAGCAAACCGGCTGCATATCCTAAAACTATAGTGATAACATGAGTGGATAGTAAGAAATTAGACCTTAAAATGGCAATCAAGGGGTCCATGTGATCTGTAGCTCTGGATGATTCGTACATAATCGCCATTTGACAGGCAAATGCACCTAATAATAATCCGGCAGCCAATAAAAGCCCTTTTTTACTAATCAATTCTGCAATCAAGGCACAAACCACGCCACAACAAGCAATAAAGGCTATCGTTTCATAAGTATTACCCACAGGCGATCTCATCGTGATAAGACTACGAATGATTAAAGCATAAGCTAAAATGCAAGCACCTACGAATCCGATAAGCCAAGCAAGATTAAAACCTCGTGGTGTGATTAATGACCAAATCTTACGTGCATGAGACTTGATCGGAATCAAAGAGCTTAACAATAAAACCACAAAAGACGCCACGAAGAGACCCAACCCGATATACAAGGGATCCAATCGATAATACGAAACTTCTCTATTGATCGTTTCTTGGTGTGGCATAGCAGCCTGTTGATTAGGCTTCACTAATCCGGCATATAGGATAGCTTCGGTATCTACAGGAGCCAAGCCCTGCTCCATCGCTTTCATTGCCTTATACACTGCTTCGGCTAATCCATACACATTTTTGGGATCGGGAGTGGTAAACCATTTACCGCGTTCGATTTCCGAATCATTACCCGGATACCATGCAGGAAACGGTAATTGCTCCATCATTTCGGGATTTTGCAATAACCATTTAGCCATCAAAATCCAACCTTGTACCAATTGGGCATTTTGATTTAACGAAATGATGTCTTGTTCTACCGGACTAAGTTGATCTGAACTTTTTCTAGACAAACGCGAGGCTTGTTCTTCCATTGTTGACCAATGAGGCTTTAGTTGTTCAAAAGATAGCTTTTTGCGTTTTTCTCCGGTATCAGGTAAGCCTAATTGAGTCAAAACCTCATCACGATTAATCAGAAAAATAGGGTATTTTGACGCATAGCCCGGACGGAACATACAATCTAGCATCCATTCAGTCGGGCTTAATTTTACTTTTTTACCATCAGCTTCAATAGTTAAGCTTCGCTTACCCAGTACTCTGAGCATCTGGAAACCTGCATAAGAAGAGGCAGGCTTAATTCTACCACCATCCAAAACAGCTAATTTATCTACCTGCTCGATAAAATCGGGAGACCAAGATTTATAACCATCAACTTGCGGGTAAGAAATCGGAGGCTTTGCAGCAATCATCCCAATACCAAAAACAAGTAATACACCTAAAATAATGGACACCAATTTCCACGAAGGAGCATAACTAATTTCTTCATTTTGCGTTCCTCGCTGAATTTTTTCATTCGGTGATTCATTACGCCTTTTCATGTAGCGTATGAACATCCATGCAAAATGCCATAATAACCCCACGGAAATAATATAAGATGCCCATTTAGGACCATTATCCAATGGATTATTAGACGCTCTGAGAATGGAAACCAAACGCTGCCCGTCAATAGAGGTTTTCCAACTCATCTGATAGAACGTCCACCCATCAATTCGCAAAGGCTCATTCATGCGAATCACCGACGGATAAGAATTCCCTTGATCCGGGATAATCGTTAATTGAGATTCAAATGATTTAGGCTTATTTGTTCCGGGATAAAACTCAGGCGTAAATTGATCAAGCCGGATCTTAAAAGGTAAAGCCTCTACGGATGCTATTCTACCCTCTTCAATAGGAATCTCTTCAATCACTTGCGTTAAACGGCCACCTAACATGATGGACAACAACAATAAAAGCGATCCGGTATGCACAATTAACACACCTGCCTTATGCCACGACCATCTAGCTTGAATAACACCACCTATAAGCATATTGATGAATAACAAACAACATGTTACAGGCATACCCGGTAACGGCAATGAAATGAGGGAATTACTGCCACCTATGGGTATTAGTACATACAAAGCTCCAAAAAAGGCATCTATGGCACCTTCCATACCCAAAGTAGGACCATGCTCTACTTGGTAAAGCGTGCCGACAAAAGTCAAAAGAAGCAATAAACTCATCAAAACAATGCCTAAAAGATAACTTCCGGCAAAGGACCAAACTTTCCTTATAAACGTTTTCTTTGGTTTATCGTTAGATGTATGCTTCATGTAGAAAGCATAATCTACAAACAAAACGACCGATTGCACGCAAAAAACGCACAATCGGCCAAAAAATTAGAATAAATCTTATTTTAGAAATTGTCAGCTAATTCTTCAAAGTAAGCTTGAGGGTGCTTACAAGCAGGGCAAACTAATGGAGCATCATCGCCACCATGAATGTAGCCACAATTGCGGCACTTCCACAAAATAGCTTCCGGTTTTTTAAATACGTTTGCATCATCAATATTAGCAGCTAATTTACGATAACGGGCTTCGTGGTGTTGCTCAACGGTGGCAATAGCGCGCAATGAAGCGGCAATTTCAGGGAAACCTTCTTCATCGGCCACATCCGCCCATGCACCATATAAATCATGCCATTCTTCATATTCTCCGGCCGCAGCAGCTAACAAACACTCGCGAGTAGTGGTTAAAGGTCCGGTACATACGGTATGGGTTACTTCATGGCAAGTGCCTTTTAAATATTTAAAAAACACCTTGGCGTGTTCTTTTTCATTATCGGCTGTTTCTAAGAAAATAGCGCAAATTTGCTCATATCCTTCTTTTTTGGCAATACTTGCAAAATACGTATAGCGATTACGGGCTTCTGATTCACCTGCAAAGCCTTTTAACAAATTTAACTCGGTTTGAGTACCAGCTAAAGATTTCATATTATTATATAGTGTTATTGTTTTGATCAAACAAGGATCTACATTGAGACGATATAATAATAGGAAATGTTCAAATTCTAATATTCCTCAAACGATTTTTTAGTGAGCAACAAATTAATTTCTCGTGCGATTAAATACTTGTCCTTCATAAAAATGATTACAAACAATAAAGTCCAAGGTTTTACATTAGGGTCGATTCTGAAAAATTTAGTGGATTTATCACTTGCAATAGTTAAGGTATTGCTTTTGCACCAGTCAATTTGGAAGTAAAGACTATGCTTTCCCGGAGATAGCGCAAATTTTTTTGTCTCATTATTAGATATCTCACCAATACAAGCATCATCAATAAAAATTTTATATTTTCGTAATCTATCAGCATAGTGATTTCCTCGAGTTATCGATATATTCATCGTCGTTTTATGTTCGTTCAATAAAAGAGTACCAAGTGCAAATGCAGACCATCATTTAAATACTATTTCTACTATCCGTCTATTCATACTATAGCATCTTGCCTGTTGAAGAATTAATCACTTAATAATTTATCCAAAATCATAAAATCAAGCATCCCTATTATACCACCTGCAAATAACGAAGCGATAATCATATGAATAGTATCAACTCCTAAAATATAATGTATTATAACGCCAACGATCAGACCAACACTCAATCCTATAAAAATTGACTTCTTCAAATTAATGATATCAATTATAACCATAGTACCAATCAATGTGACAATGGCTAAAGCAACAGAACCGGGCAAGGAGAAATACAAAAAGAATTGAACAAAGTAAACAAATCCTGATAAATCGAATTTATTCAAAACAATATATATATATAAGCTATAATAGCCGGAGCTAAAATACATATAGTGATGAAATGAGATAATAGGTAAATTATTCGCATTGGGAATCTTGAAATATAATATCTACCAATATCGATACCTCTTTCAAGAAAATTAGAAAAGTAAATAAAATCGGTCAGATTATTCGATAACACAAATAGGGTAAAATTCGACCTAAGTCAAACAATTTCAACCAAGGCAAACAACGAAAAACCATTTAAATAGAAAGAACGTAAATATTCATTGATGAATCTGTACTCAATGATAATAGAAATACGTTTTACATGTCATCCATAGATTTAGGAATACTATCCAATTCTCTATCAACTGCTTTCTTATAATCATCAGACTGATGATTATTTAGAGGTGACGTAGGGTTGGGTTTATCCTGCACTGGTTCTTTTTTAGTATCTTGTTCTTTTTCACCTTCCTTGATAGGAGGCAAATCATTCTCAGGAGCGGTCGCCGGCTTTGGAGAAGGTTCAGTTTGATCAATTTCACCAACTGCATCAGGCTCAGCTAAATTTCGATAAATATAAACCAAATCACCTTCCATTACAGAACCACTACGAATGTCAGCAGGAATACGAAGATTACCGCAACGCTCAGGAGTAACAATCAAGTTAGCTGTTCTCGTATTATTCTGATTATCCGGGGCTTGAGATATTAAAACCGTTCCGGCCGGATAAGAGCCTTGTACTACATGAATTAACACATACTTGTATTGAGGGAAAATACGGTCCACCGTCCCTATACATTGAGGTCTTGGAGCATTTTTCTTTATAGGCGGGGGCGTTTGCTGAGAGCAAGAACTCAACAAAGAAGCACCGCAAATGAAGATGATACTCGTAACTAAAATGTGTTTCATGTCTATTGATCCACTAAAAGACTTCTCGGCTTGGCACTACCATCCGACGGAGTGATAATACCACGTTTTTCCAATAATTCAATCATTCTGGAGGCTTTACCAAAGCCAATCTTCAAACGACGTTGTAATAATGAAGCACTGGCTTTTTTCTCATTTAGAACGACTTCTAATGATTGAGCATAACATTCTTCTTCAGGATCGTCGAGAGGACAATCAGATAAATCCGAAGAACCGGTACTTTCAATAGAATCTTGTGCCGTTGGCAAAAATTGTTGTTCCGCATTATTAGCCCAATAATCAACCAAAGCTTCCACTTCATCGTCGGAAATATAAGCACCTTGAGCTCGTTCTAATTGGGCTGTACCCGGTGGTAAATATAACAAGTCACCTTTACTGACTAAATTTTCAGCGCCGGTACGGTCAAGAATAATGCGACTATCGAGAGGGCTAGCCACTTGCAAAGCAATACGAGTCGGAATATTGGCTTTAATCGTACCCGTGACCACTTTAGAGCGCGGGGTCTGAGTTGCAATGATTAAATGGATACCGGCAGCTCGCGCTTTTTGAGTAATACGGGCAATATAACCTTCAACATCTGCAGGAGCGGTTTGCATCAAATCAGCCAACTCATCAATGATGATGACAATGTATGGGAATTTGTCAGGAAGCGCATCAAAATCAAGTTCATCTTGAATAGGATCATCCAATTCATCAGGATATTCTCCCTGTGATTCAAAATCTGAAGCAATATCTTCGATCAATTCATCATCAATCGGCATATCATCTTCCTGCGTGGATGCAGGCTCTTCTTTAGGTCGTTTATTATAAGCCTCAAAATTGCGAACTTTGGCCTTAGCAAAGCAATGATAACGATGCTCCATTTCATTTACACACCATTTCAGTGCAAAAGGAACCTTTTTAGGGTCGGTAACGACCGGCACAATTAAATGGGGTAAATCAGAATACGGCTGCATTTCGACCACTTTAGGGTCAACTAGAATTAACTTAAGCTCCTCCGGAGAGAACTTAAATAACATGGAAGCAATAATACTGTTAATGCAAACGGATTTACCCGAACCTGTCGTACCTGCAACCAACATGTGGGGCATGGACGCCAAATCACCTACTACCGTTTCACCATAAATATTTTTACCCAGTGCCAATGGAATCTTCATTTTAGGTGAATTAAATGCACTAGATTCCAATAATTCCCTTAGAGGAACAGATTGAGTCTTTTTGTTGGCAATTTCCACACCTACCGTATCTTTCCCCGGTATAGGAGCTAAAATGTTAATTTTTTGAGCTTTAGTAGCTAATGCAATATCTCTAGCATATTGTTCTAAGGAACTCACTTTTACGCCACGCGCAGGATAAATTTCATAACGAGTCACCGTCGGTCCTCTAGTCATATCGCCAGGGCTTACATCGATGCGAAATGTCTTAAGAGTTTCGACAATCTTTGCTTGGACATCAGCCATTTCCTCTTTATCCGATTCACTCATGCCGGATTGATGCTCAGGCAAATGCAATAAACTTAATGGAGGCAATGGGTATTTGGGTTCTTGAGGACGAGTGGGAATTGGTTTCCTTTCAGGAGCGACTCGAGGTGCATCCACTACAACGGGAGCTACGACGCGAGAAACACTTGGTTTAGCCGGGTCTGAAGGTGATTTAACCGGCCCGGCCACCATAATTTCATCATCTAATAAATCAGCTAGAGAATCCCCCGAACGTTTAGGTCGAGCGCTTACACGAACCGGTTCTTCAACATATTTAGGCGTAGGTTCCGGTGTACTGATAGGAACAACAACACGCTCAGGAATTTTTTCTTCCTCAACAAACTTTTTAACCTCCTTTTTAGGAGCCGGAGTGACAGGCTCGGAAATAGACTGACGAATCTTTTTTAAAGCTCGTTCCTGTTTTTGATATTCTTTATTTAATTTATTTTTAGCACGATTTTGATTCCAATGATGAAACTCTCTTTTAGAAACAACCCAAACCGATTGAGGCGAAAAGCCAACCGTATAAATGAGGGCTATCATATAGAGAATGCCAACTACCAATAAAGTCCACCCGGGAGAAATAAATCGATCTAAGGTCATATTACCAACCAAAAGACCAATCCAACCACCTAAAGAACCCTCACCATGCACGCTTTCCCACTCTTGCCCAAATAAAAATTGGACGGATAAGAAAATACAACCGCAAAGAATTAAAACAAGACTCCAAATTAAAACTTTTCTGGGAATTTTACCTTCGTTTTTCCATTTAAGATATCCCCACCAGACACACAGAATGGCAAATCCCCATGCAAACCACCCAAAAATTGAATAAGTAAACCCCGCAAGGTAAAGCCCAATGTCACCCAACAGGTTAGTAGAATGATCTGAATATTGACCCGTTCTATTTAACAGCTTCCAACTAATTTCATGAATATCAAAACGTAAGCATGAAACAAAAACAACAAAGCCAAAGAGCATCCACGCAAAAGCCCAAACTTTCCCTACCCATGCAGGTTGTTTCTGCGGTTGGGAAAAGCTATCTTCTTCTTGATTTGTTCTCCAAAGAAAGGCCATGTGTAGTTATTTTTATCATTTATCGCTCTTAGCTCAAGACATATTATTTGGTTTGTAGTAAAGCCTGAGATGGCATAAAAAATCAATGCATTTCAACAAATGAAATGCATTGATATAATATAAATAATCAAGCCTTGAATATTATCTTCGGCGTCTGAATAGTAGACCAGATAAAGCAAGTACACTTAAAGTAGCTGTAGAAGGCTCGGGAATAGCTTGAGCAGTTAAAGAAATATTACTGATCAATGCACTTGTATCATCGTGCCCCTTATTTGCGAATACAATATATATATCGCCATTACCATTTGCGGCCATCTCCAACAATTGCTCGGCAGTTACGTCATATGAAAATTGGAACAACGAACCATTACCATTAGTATTACCTTTTGTTAATTCGATTGCTGTCCCTTCGTTATTCCCATACCATAACGAATATGAGAAATTTGTATTAGCGCTATTTGGTTGCATGTCAAAACTAAAATTTAAGCCTGAATGCAAAGATGCATCAAAGGATGATACTTTTAAACCGGCAACAGCACCATTTGTCCCATTCATCCCCCCTATGGATATAGTTTGATTAGTAACGTCAACATTAACTCCTCCCCAATTTCTATCATTATTACCAGTTGACCAATACCATTGGGAGGCATTAGCATTACCTAAAAAACCTATAACATCTGATCCAGTAATGTCAGACTGCGTGATTTTACCGGGATTTGCAACATTTTTTCCTGTAGGAGATGTTATTGGAGGAAGAAGATTGATTGACGCTGAATACGCCACTGCTGATAAGGAAAAGATCCCCATCCCTAATATAACTGCTATTTTCTTCATAAAAAATAATTAATAGTTTGCAACATAGAAGCCAAGCGTAATACTCATACACGTAGCTAATAAAATGCACTATAATGACACTAATAGCTGATTGTCAAGAATTTTTACTCGAATCCAAAATCAAATTACAGTGATTATATTCTGTTGGAAGAACAACTAAAAATTGTCGGTTTGAATATCCAACAATATGAGGTTCAACCTCAATAACGCTACCATCTTTCTTTTCGAGCGTTAAATAATGTGATTTACCTAAGTATTCGCTCGGTATCCACATGGAAGATTCAATATTTTCAATTTGAATATCGATATCGACATTCAAATTAACAGGAGGAATCACCCATTCTCTAGGCATTTTAAGATTAGGCTCCAAAGAAGCGATTAAAACGGCACAATTTTTATCTGCGTCTAACACGGCATTTACACCGGTTATTGAGCCTTTCCACCAGAGTTTTTCTCCACTCTTTAAAGAGATGGATGCTAAAACCTTGGTTCTACTCATCCAAGAATCCAACTGTGATAAATAAGCATAATCCTCAAGCGGTAGTCGAATATTTACTAATCGATCTTGTACCGGGATGATGCGAGCTAAGGCACGACCTTCATCTACACGAGCACCTTCGGCACCCATTACTTCAACGACTTTGCATGTATATGGAGCAACAACAACCGTATCTGCTAAATTTTGTTCCGCTTCTTTCACACAAGCTTCAGCCGCTGATAAACGTGAAGCAACTGCTCGTCGATGAGAAACTCGTAGCACCAATTCAGATTCACTACCTTTTTTAGATATATCCGAGTAGCTTTTTTTGACTGCTTTTAATGCATCTGCTTGTTCCACAGCTACATCGTGTTTAGCTTGTTCTAGTGCAGCCTCTCTTTCAGACAATCGGGCTTGATACTCGAAACGCTCCATTTTAAACAGAGGCTCGCCCTTCCCTATCGTGTTTCCGGGCACTAGCAAAGGATTAACCCAATTCACCTTACCGCCAACATCAGAAGATACGACCGTCAAACATGCCGGCAATACTTGTGAATGGGAAGACAAATGAAATGAGTGATTAGTAAGCTCTAAGGTTAACGAGTTTGACGGACCTTTGACCACATCACCCTCTTGCCAAAAAGCAATAATGCCCCATATGGCCAATAGGACTACAATCAAGATGCCGGCAAAAGGCACAAGCTTTAGACCATATTTTTCCCACATGGAGCGTAAATATTAAATCAAAAAATTATCAATTATTCTTTTGGGAAAGAATTTTCCATAACGTCAGCATAAACAGTGGCTGTATCAACAGCTACTGATTCGATGTTACGCATCAACTGAGCAAACTGTGTGTCGTTTAACTCTAATCCTTCTACTACGAAAGATTGGCGATAATAAACATAACCACTCGTAGCATCTAATTGGAAAGCTCCAGCTGTTTGATCTGAATTCAATTCATTTAGGATTACGCTCACTTCCACTCTATTATGCTCAGGCACATGAGTGGCAAAAAGAACATCAATAACTAAAGTCAATGGTTTTTCAGTGGCAGTGTACAAAAAGCTAACAGGAGTAACAACATCGTATGGGATGTAGGCAATACCCGTTCTTTTTGATGGAGCATCCGTTGAAGAAATCACTTCAATATCTTCACCACGTTTTCTCAACACGGCATAGACCCGATCCAAAAGCATTTCAGTTGCTTGCATAATGAAAATTAGTTCAATTCACCAGAAAATCATTTTATCCGCGATAAAAGGTATTTCCTGCTTTCGTTAGTAAGACTAATGACGATTGATTACATAGTCAAGCTTGCTCACCCAAACATAATGAAAAAGAGCGGCATCTTATACAAGATACCGCTCTTAAAAACAAAAAAGCTATATTTATAAAATATCGCCAGGCTGATAAGAGGCAGCTTCAGGATAACGAGTTGCATAGTCGTTAACCATGTTCAAGAAGGCTTCAACTTGAGCATTTGCCATGCCGGTATCGGAAGAGTTTTGGTCAAAAATCTCTTGAAGCTCAGCGCGGTTAAGACCTAAGCGCTCATCATTACCCAAACGATCAAGAAGGTCGTTTTGAGAAATCTTACCGGCTCTCAAATCATTAGAAACAGCTACGGCGTGCTCTTTGATCACCTCATGAGCTGTTTCACGACCAACACCACGTTTCACGGCAGCCATCAAAATGGTGGTTGTCATCAAGAATGGTAGATAACGATTCAACTCAGATTCAATAACAGGCTCATAAACGCCCATTTGATTTAAAATCGTCAAGAAAGTCTCGAATAAGCCGTCAGCAGCATAGAATGAATCAGGCATAACCACACGACGAACTACGGAGCAAGACACGTCGCCTTCATTCCATTGTTCACCGGCCAAACCTGCAATCATAGCTAAATAGCCTTTTAAAATCACATGGAAGCCATTCACACGTTCACAGGAACGAGCGTTCATTTTGTGAGGCATGGCACTAGAGCCGGTTTGCCCCTTAGCGAAACCTTCGGTAGCCAATTCATGACCAGCCATCAAACGAAGAGTCTTAGCGAAAGAAGAGCAAGCGGAGGTCAATTCAACCAATCCGGAAACAACTGAGAAATCTAAAGAACGTGGGTACACTTGACCGACATTCATCCATTTTGAAGGAATACCTAAATGTTGGCAAATACGATCTTCTAATGCAATCACGCTTTGTGCATCTTTACCAAAAAGGGATAATTGATCTAGCTGAGTACCTACAGCGCCTTTAAGACCACGCACGCTATAACGCTCCATGATTGATACCCATGAACCAAGACCGTGAACTAATTCTTCACCAAACATGGCGACACGCTTACCCATCGTGGTGGTTTGAGCGGCTACGTTGTGAGTTCTACCGGCAATATTAATATCTTTCCACTCAAGAGCCAAGCGAGCCAAACCGGCTAACACGGCAACTGCCTTGTTTCTGATAAGCTCAAGAGACTTCCAAACTTGCAATTGCTCAACGTTTTCAGTCAAGTCACGAGAAGTCATGCCTTTATGAATGTGCTCACAGCCTGCTAAGTCACAAAATTCTTCAATACGAGCCTTTACGTCATGACGAGTAATACGCTCACGAGCATCAATAGCCGGTAAGTTCACCTGATCTTTAACGCCTTCATAAGCTTCGATTACACCGTCAGGAATATCTAAGCCTAAATCTTTTTGGCCTTTCATTACAGCAATCCAGAACTCTCGTTCAAGCACGATTCGCCCTTCTGCGGACCAAATGGATTTCATTGCCGAGGAGGCATATCGTTCAGCTAATACGTTAGGAATTACGCTCATAAAATAATTTGCTTAGGTTAAAAACCAATCTAAGTTTACTGCCCTATCATCCAAATATCAACCCCACTTGCAAGCATAATCTAATGACAATTTTACACAATAAATCCAATCGAGTAAATTTATCTTATCAACTACGCATAGCTGAGAGTATTAAAAATACTCAATTACTAACTATGTCATATATTATCATGCTCAATTGAAAACTAAGAAGCAAATTTACTTGTTATCAAACTCACAAAATCGCTATATGAATATATGGAAATTGGTGTCGAGGAGATTAAAAACTGGCTTAAAAAACACAATCTAAGTAGAGCTTGGCTAGGAGAACAATGCTGGGTGCAAAAAAAGACTGTTGATGGTTGGTTATCTTCCGGCAAAAACATACCGGACAGCAAACTCGACAAAATCATTAAATTGATGGAAACATACCATCGATTGAATGAGGACCCTATTCCTTATGAAATTCCATCCGGATTTGAAAAAATCATTATGGAAAAGGTAAGACCCATGGCCGATCGGGCGGAAGAATTATCACATGCAGCGGAACAGCTCAAACAATCGGCAGATCAACTCAATAGAGATATCAATAAATTTGTAATCGAAGCCATCGATACCTATCTGCATCATCAATAAATCATTTTCCTCACTTATCTTATCAAGAAGAAAGCCCACAGTACCTATTTGGCACCGTGGGCTTTATCATTATTATCTTTCTTGTATTAAACCGTCCAATCCAATACAACTTTACCGGATTGTCCGGTAGCCATAGCTTCAAAGCCTTTGGCAAATTCCGTATAGGGGAGACGGTGAGTAATCACGGAGCTAACGTCCATACCACCACGAACGATTTTGCTCATTTTGTGCCATGTTTCAAACATTTCACGACCGTAAATTCCCTTTAACATTAAACCTTTAAAAATCACTTTATCCCAATCGATAGCAACTTTTTCAGGGAAAATACCTAACAAGGAAACTTTGGCACCGTTAACAGTGTTTTCCAAAATATCGTTTAAACCTGATGGATTACCACTCATTTCCAAACCAACATCAAAGCCCTCGTTCATGTCCAATTCGTTTTTCCAAACGTCGGCAACCTTTTCGCGAGTAACATTGATCGTGCGAGTCGCACCTAACTTGGCGGCAAGCTCAAGACGGAAGTCATTCACATCGGTAATCACGATGTTCTTTGCGCCTGCATGCTTACAAACGGCAGCAGCCATACATCCGATTACACCGGCACCGGTAATCAATACGTCTTCACCTACTAAATCCCAAGACAAGGCCGTATGCACAGCGTTACCCAACGGATCAAAAATAGAAGCAATCTCCATAGGAATATCATGGGAGATCTTATAAACATTTTCCTGAGGAATGCTTAAGTATTCAGCAAAACATCCGGGACGATTCACACCTACACCTAAAGTGTTAGGGCAAAGATGGCGTCTGCCTGCCTTACAATTACGACAAGTACCACAAACGATGTGGCCTTCACCGGAAACTACATCACCCGGCTTATAACCTGTTACAGCACTACCTACGGACTCTACCACGCCGCAAAACTCGTGACCAACATGCATTCCTACAGGAATGGTGCGCTCTGCCCATGCATCCCATTTCCAGATATGTAAATCGGTACCACAAATGGCTGTTTTATGAATTTTGACTAAGACGTCATTAGGGCCAACCTCAGGCATCGGAACATCCAAAAGTTCCAAACCAGGACCGGCATGCGTTTTCACGAGTGCTTTCATGTGTGTATTGATGTCTTTTTCTTAACCATGTTTCAAGTCAAAATAACGAGTAGGTCAAATTTGACGGCATCAAGTGAACATTTTGCACGAAATGAGCTCTTAATAATCGTGACAATCTTGAAAAAGAACTATTTTAATCTTCCTTTTAATAATATGAAGGAGTAATATTTAGACTTCTCAATTAAGAACAACTAGAATTGAATTATGGCACAATCGTTTTTACCCAAACTCTTCGAGCACCCGTATGATATTGACACGAAGTACTCAAAGAGCGTCGCCTATTTTTCCATGGAGTATGCAATTGATAACTCCTTTAAAATTTATTCCGGCGGTTTAGGTTATCTCTCAGGCTCGCATATGCGTAGCGCTCATGACTTACGCCAAAACCTTGTCGGTATCGGAATTTTGTGGAGTTATGGATATTATAACCAAATTCGCGCCGAAGACGGCACGATGGCTACTCAATTTATTCGCAAAAATTATCCATTCCTTGAGGACCACAATATTAAATTCCTCATTCACGTATGTGGTGCACCTGTTTGGGTGAAAGCATATTTCTTACGTCCGGAAACCTTTGGTACGGCTCCTATGTTCTTCCTCTCCACCGATATTGAGGAGAATGATGAACAAAGTCGCAACATTTCAAGACGTTTATACGATTCCAATGACTCAACTCGCTTAGCTCAATACGTATTATTAGGTAAAGGTGGTGCGAGATTATTTGATGAATTAGGCATCGAACCTGAAATATACCACCTAAACGAAGCACACGGATTGGCAGCAGCTTTCCATATGTTAGCCAAGACAGGAAGCGTCGAAGAAGTGCGCAAACGTTTTGTATTCACAACACACACACCGGAAGAAGCAGGTAATGAAAAGATGGACATCCATCACATGAATACTTTCTCCTTCTTTGATGGCTTATCCATCGAACAAGTACGTGAAGCAACCGGTTTCCACGAAGATGTATTCAATTACACCCTAGCGGCACTCAGGCTTTCTCATAAAGCCAATGGCGTATCAAAGTTACATGGTGAAGTTTCACGCGAAATGTGGAAGAATTATGAAGGGATTTGCCCGATTATTTCCATCACCAACGCTCAAAATGCTAAATACTGGCAAGATGAAGAATTGGCTGAAGCCTATAAACGCAAAGATAAAGCTGCCTTCATCCGCCGTAAAAAGGCATTGAAAAAAGAATTATTCCGAATTGTAGGCGAGCAAACAGGTCGAGTATTTGATCCAAATTGCCTAACTATCGTATGGGCTAGACGTTTTGCCGAATATAAGCGCCCGGCTCTCATCACTCAAAACCCAACATGTTTTGAGCGTATGCTAGAAAGGACCAATCAACCGGTACAATTCATTTGGGCAGGTAAACCATATCCAACTGATCACCGCGCTATTGAGATCTTCAATTATCTGAACGAATTAACTGCTAAATACCCGCGTTCCGCCGTATTAGTCGGCTACGAAATGGGCTTAAGTCGTTATTTGAAAAATGGCTCGGATATTTGGTTGAATAATCCTGTAGTCACTCGTGAAGCATCAGGAACATCCGGCATGTCAGCTGCGATGAATGGCTCGGTATCTATTTCTACCAATGATGGTTGGATCTGCGAGTTTGCTAAGAATGAAGAAAATTGCTTCGTCATTCCGGAAGCAGCTAGTTCCTTATCTGCTGAAGCTCGAGATCGCTCAGATAGAGATAATTTCTATAATATTCTCAACGAACACGTTTTACCGCTCTACTACGGTGATAACGACAAATGGATGGATGTCGTCTTTAATGCAATGCATGATATCATTCCTGAGTTCGACTCGAATCGCATGGCCGATCAATATTATACCGAATTATATAACTAATATAATCAATAAGATATCACCATTCTTAACCAAAAAGGACTACTTTTTAAGTAGTCCTTTTTTATAGATGCCTATAAGAATTACATAATATCCAAAAAAGCAAATTTATGATTATCATTATCACGGGCTCTTCGCACACAGGTAAAACATGTCTAGCTCAAAAATTACTTGAAAAAAATAGTTACCCCTATCTTTCTATCGATCACCTCAAAATGGGACTAATTCGAAGTGGTTACACAAATTTAACGCCGGTAGAAGATGACAAGCTAACAAAATATCTTTGGCCCATTGTTCGTGAAATCATCAAAACAGCGATTGAGAACAGGCAAAATCTTATCGTCGAAGGTTGCCATATTCCCTATGATTTTAGCAACGATTTGACTGATAACTATCTTGCCCAAATTCAATACATTAACTTAATTTTTAGCAAACGTTATATAGAGGACAATTACAACCAAATCATTTCGTTCCAAAATAGTATAGAGAAGCGCTTATCTGATGAATATACTCAAGAAGAAATGATTAGAGAAAACCTACTGAGACTTGATTCAAGCCACAAATACGGTTGTCCATATACTTTAATCGATAATGGAAATTATTATAATTTACCCATTGATGATCAGTGTAAAAGCACTTCCCAACAAACAAAATAACACATAGTTAAAGGCTCCTACTTGATTTATTCGTTTAAATCGAGTGCTTGAGCTCGCATTTGAGCTGCCGAAGTCAGCCATTGAGCAAGATTATCTTTTTCATCAGATACAATCATGCTCTCCAAATGATTCAATTGATTTTTCAATTCCGATAAGCAAGTCAACATTGCTTCTTTATTTTCAAGAAGGATCTCAGACCACATATTGGGCTCACCCATAGCAACACGAGTCGTATCACGGAAGCCACCTGCAGCTAATTTTCCCAACAAATCAATATTTTGCCCCGTTAAAGCGGTATTAACGCATAAAGAAGCCATAGCATGAGGCAAATGGGAAATTCTAGCGACCATAGAATCATGCTCAAATGCATCTAAACACAACGTTATCCCACCTAGAGACTGCCAAAAATTAGCTAAATTTTCTACCGATTGCTCGCTAGCTTGTTCATTATTGGTTAATACACAGGTTGCTCCCGTAAACAATTCAGGATCTGCATACTCCATCCCTTGATGTTCCGATCCCGCCATAGGATGAGAACCGATAAATGTAATACCATGAGCAGAAAAAAATGAGCCTATTGATTCATGTACAAACCCCTTTACTGAGCCTACGTCGGTCACTGTGGCATCCGATTTGATGCAAGAAAACAGACTTTCGGATAATCCTTGCATTACTCCGACAGGAGTAGCCAAAACAATTAAATCGGCGTCCTTAACCGAAGAAATCAAATCGGTCGATGCCATGATATGAGGATCAAATGCTAGAGCTATATCTAAAGCATGTTGTCTACGTCCCCATAGTTTCACCGTAACATCAGGTAAATACTTACGTATAGCCAATGCTAATGAACCGCCCAATAATCCCGGGCCAAAAATAGAAATAGTCTTATAAGATTGATTATAAATCATAAAACTGAGCGTTAATAAAACGCTCCATAAACCTCATGATTTATGGAGCGTAAAAAATCATATATAAAAATCTAACATTAAGGCACTCTAAACTTCTTCACCTCATTAGGGAAGTTGGTATCACGTAAAATGGTACCGGAAGGATAAGGAGTGTTATCTTTTCTAGAAATACGAATCTTCTTCGTTTTATCGTATGGGCTCAACACGATGGTTGGGTCATTTGTCGGTACGGCTACCGGAATTACATCTCCTGCCGGTTTAGGGGCAACAACCGTATTGTTGTTTGGCAAAACAGGCAAAGTATTCGGATTAGCTACAGGATTAGGTGTAGGTGTGACCTGATTGAACGTGCCACCATTATTTGCAATGTTAGGCTGTGTCGGTGCAGGATTTTGCAATAAGTTTTGAATAGTACCGCCAGAAGTGTTGTTTGGAGTCGGGTTAAATTCACTGCCTTGTGGCTGTTGGCCTTCCTGCATAAAATTTTGCATAAGGGCATTGTTGTTCACGGCCGCGCCGGGTGTAGTAACAGTCATCAAAGGGCGATCAACTACTCGATCGTCCTGACAGGAC
Source organism: Akkermansiaceae bacterium UBA7331 (assembly GCA_002471255.1). GTDB lineage: Bacteria > Verrucomicrobiota > Verrucomicrobiia > Verrucomicrobiales > Akkermansiaceae > Akkermansia. Next base: position 166,979 of record DKPP01000007.1, read on the forward strand.
ACCATTACCAAGGTCAACACTGAGGAGCACACTCCGGTTAATATCTTTCCTTTCATAAACAAACTCTTTAGGATTAACTCTGCTAATGTCTATCGTAAAGAGCTTATTGCACATGTCAACATCAAAGCCCTTCATTATTTGTTCTTTTATATCTTATGCTATGTGATACAATAACCCCCACATGGATGATGAACAGAGCGATAAGAAGAATGCTAATAAACGCGAGTGGTTTGGATTTTATTCTCTGGTATTGATTCAGGCTCAAAGTGCTTTTAATGAAAAAGCAGCTCAGTTTTTATTGATTCCTTTAGGTGCTTGGGCTGCTTTGCATCATACGGCATACACTCATGATTCATGGGTTAATTCCCTCCAATATATTCTTGGCGCTATTTTCGTACTGCCATACATTCTTTTTTCTCCTATTGTCGGTTGGTTATCCGATTGCTTTTGTAAGACACGAATCATCCAAGTAATGTGTCTGATTCAGATATTTGTGTTAGCCGGCATGTATTGCTGCTATCATTTCGAGCATATCGGTTTAGCTGTTGCTCTATTCTGTATTTTTGCTTTGCAGGCGACGATTTTAAGCCCAGCAAAGAAGGGGGTCGTCAAAGACATGGTCGGCTCTAAAAAACTGGGGTTTGCATCAGGGGTGATTGAAATGACTTACATTTTATCCATGCTTGTAGCACAAGTAGGTGTGTTTGTCTGGTTCGACGTTTTGCAATCCAAATCCAACGATGGTTGGGATTCGGCGGCTTTTCCAACCTTAATCTTGACGCTCATTTCTATTCCCGTAGCTTTTGCCTCGTTAATTTTACCCAAATATAAGGTACAGCAACACAAGCCGTTTGAATGGAATCTTTTTTACGAACACTTCGTACAATTAAAATATCTATGGAGCCACCGAATTTTACGATTAAGTGAAACAGGTGTTTCGTATTTTTGGTTTTTAGCAGGTGCTTTAACATTAATCACTATTCAAACGGCACACGAACACCCGGTTGATGGACAGCAGTTTAGTATGTCTGCTGCTATCTTGGCCATGTGGTTAAGCGGCGGCACGGTGGTTGGTGGCTTCATCGCATCACGCATTTGTTTGAAAAAAATTGAACTAGGGCTTATCCCTCTAGGTGCTACAGGTTTTACTTTAGGATGTATTTGGATGGGATTGTTTACGCCGGGGACTTTACCAAGTAATATCGGTCTAGCAGTCACAGGGGCTTTTGCTGCTGCCTACTTAGTGCCGTTAAATGCTTATTTACAAGATAACAGTGACCCTGCACATCGAAGCACCGTCATTGCCGCAGGTAACTTAATGGACTGTTTGATGGGTTTGATAGCCGTTGGCGTGCAGTTACTCCTAGCTGAAGTGTTGGATATTCCTATTCAATATCAATTCTGGGTTTTAGCCGTTCTTAGTTTAGGCATTACCATTATTGCATTCCGACTTATCCCTAGAGACTTTGTTCGCATGATGGGGCTTTGGACAATGAGCATCGTTTATCGTACTCGTATTATCCACCAGAACAAGATTCCTGAAGAAGGCGGTGTGATCATCGTTTCCAACCACGTTACGTACGCTGACGCCCTTTTCCTTTCTTTAATCTCACCACGCCCAATTCGTTTTATTGTTGCTGAAGAATTTGTCGCAGTAAAATGGCTAGGTTGGATTCTTGAACTTTTCAATTGTTTACCGATTTCATCCAGAAATCCCCGACAAGCCTTATCAAAAGCTATCCAGGCTTTAAAATGTGGCGAAGTCATTTGCATTTTCCCTGAAGGACAATTAACCAGAACAGGTACGCTTTGTGCAGCTAAGCGAGGCGTGGAGCTATTAGCCAAAAAAGCCAACTGCCCTACTATCCCCGTTTATATGGATGAATTATGGGGTAGCATTTTCTCCTATTCAGGTAATAGATTTTTCTCTAAGCGACCAAAGGCAATTCCCTATCGCTTTACCGCAGCCGTCGGTGATCCGATGCCACCCGATGCAGTAGCTTCGCCTGTTATCATGAATACATTGCGCGCTCTTTCGGATGATTGTATCGAAATCACGGCAAGCATAGGTCGTGACGCCATTCTTTCACATTTGGAAAAAATCGGCAAAAAACCATTTATTTCATGTAAAGCGGGTCATCTTACCGGATTAAACATCGCTCAATGCTTAATGAACGACACGATTTCGACAGATATACCTCAGCTAAAAGCATGGTTGCAAGTCTTACTCGACGTGTCTAAATCCCAAAGTAAACTTTGCGATTATTGGATGAATGCACAGCAGCTTGAGCGCGTTAATGCATTGCAACCAAAAGAGCTCATGGTTACCACCGTCGGTAATCAGGAGCACCATGAAGCGGTTATATCCGTCTTATGGCCTATTTTAACACATACACCTGTTTATCTATTATCAGCAGCAGACACAGTCGTACCTGATCATACTAGACAATTTGCAGGATCGATGATTTTACGCAAGCAGATGTATGATATCGTACCAAGCAAGCGTATCGCATTCTACGATTTCAGTGCGGCAAAAGATTTAGTTTTACCAAACATCGGATGGCGTCCTTGTTTCGTCACGGCTTCGGGTATTATCATTGCTATGTCGATGAAACGAAGTGTATTCAAAATGGATGATGGAACCATACAGTTAGGCATGCGTTCGCGTACTCGTGGCTTACTTCTTCCGGGTTTTTATCAACCAAATCTTGCCCAACCAAATAATATCACCGGACCAAGCTTGACTATACCATTTAGCTTACCACCACATTTGTATTTAGATGAGGCCGGTTTCTTAGCAGAACTTCAATAAAGAGTCGTATCATGAATACTCCATCCCGATTACCCATTGCTCAATACGTCATGACCTTGGCACATGCAGCAGCCCTAAGGTCGGAAGACCCCTATAGAAAAGTTGGAGCTGCAGCACTGGATAGTGAAAATCGTGTGATTGGTACTGCGTATAATGGACTGTATCCCGGTTTCAAGCCGACCGATGATTTTTGGAATAGCCGTGATGGTCGCCAAAAATATATGCTCCATGCCGAGATCAATTTGTGTAGCTTATTTAAACGTGGCGAAGCAAAAGTAGTCGCTTGCACAACGATGCCCTGCACATCTTGCATGCAAGCCCTTTGCGCCCATGGTGTAAAAACTATTTATTACGCCGAGCCGTATGCCCAATCAGAAGCTCCGGCTATTGCTGAACTATATGGCGTTGAGCTGATCCACATTCCGGATTATCCGTTAAGCCAGCAATTCCCTCTAGTCGTATCATCTTCTTAGAAGAATCAAGAGACTTCGTTTCTATTTTTTAACAAATAGCCCCCTTTTCGGGTCTAATTCATTAGATTATTATGAAGTATTTATTTGCATTTCTCTGTCCGCCAATAATCGCATTCATTTACGGAGGATGTGGTGGTTTTATTGTTAATTGCATACTCTGTTTATTCGGGTACCTCCCCGGAGCTATTCATGCGTTGGTCTTGATTATTATATCCAACCAAAATAGACGCCAAGAAGAGTTAATCATGATGATGGAAGCTCAAAGAATGAATGCGCAGAGGAACAATTTACACCCTAGGCAGAGAGAGACTGAGCCAACGATTATACCTGCCATGAATGGCGATATCATTGATATTGAAAGAGAAAAATAAAGCTCTTTCCTAGTTTTTTTCAATAAATAAGCCGACTCCCAATCAAGGAAGTCGGCTTATTTATAATCGAATAACAAAAAACTTAGACGTCTTGCAAACCAAACTTAAGCTCAGCTTCTGCAGTGACTTGACCATTGACTAAGCAACGACCGATCGCTTGACCGATTTTGCCGCGCATTTTAATCATTTCAGTTTCGATGATTAATGTATCACCAGGTACTACAGGGCGACGGAACTTAACTTTATCAGCACTCATAAAGTAGCCGATACGGTTAGCATTACCAGGTTGGCGTAACATCAAAATCGAAGCCACTTGAGCCATTGCCTCGACTTGAAGCACACCCGGCATTACAGGGTGACCGGGGAAGTGACCTTGGAAAAAGATTTCATTCATGGTCAAATTCTTCAAACCACGGCATTTTGATTCACCTTCGAATCCAATAATGCGATCAACCATCAAGAATGGGTAACGGTGAGGTAAAAGCTTCATGACTTCGTTCACATCCAACACAGCATCACCATACGGTACATTGATTGGATTTGGAGCCATCATTTGCATTTGCTTATAGGCGTTTTTGATCTTAAGTGCCAATTCGGTATTCGGACCATGCCCAGGCATAATGGCGATCACGTGGCCAAGGATTGGCTTGCCACTCAAGGTTAAATCACCGATTAAATCCATGGCCTTGTGACGAGCAAATTCGTTTGCAAAGCGCATTGGCTCTTTACTTAACAATTCATCACCACGAATAACAACTGCATTCTCTAAACTACCGCCTTTGATTAATCCCTTTTCAAGTAAAGGTTTGATATCTTCATAGAAGGTAAAGGTACGTGCAGGTGCCAATTCCTTTTCAAAAGTTTCAGGATTAACTACGGTATCGAAATATTGTGTAATGCGATTTTCCGGACCAACGCAAGTTACGGACACGCGGAATTTCTTAGAAGGAAGAATGGTAAGAATCGAACCGTTTTTATTCTCGATTGTAATTGCTTCACGAACTTCCCAATAACGGCGAGGAGCATCTTGCTCGACAACGCCTGCTTGTTTGATTAACTGCACATAAGGAGCGGCGGAACCATCACCGATAGGTGGTTCATTGGCATCCATTTCGATAATAACATTATCAACACCCATGCCGGTTAAAGCAGAAAGAATGTGCTCAACGGTATGAACTTTTACGGAACCTTCTGCAAGGCTTGTGGCACGTTCAACAGTCTGAACCTTTTCAACATCGGCACTAATGAATGGTTGATCGGGAAGATCAACACGACGAAACTTAATACCATAATCGGCTGGAGCCGGTCTCAATGTCAAAGTCACAGCTTGCCCAGTATGCAGGGAGGTACCTGCCAAGGAAGCCGGTGAGCCAACAGTTCTTTGGTTACCAAATGCCATGCGCATATTTTATAGACAAAAACTGTTTTGAAAAGAACGAATTCTCTAAATTTGTCGAAATTGTTGCTAATATTTGATGTAGTTGGGAGAGAAAACATAAATTATAAACCATCCAAGTATCTACTTATGTCAAAACAAGTAGAATCAATACTTGCTTTGCTATCTCGGGATAGATAGTGATAAATGCATGTCAAATAAGAGGGATATCAAACAGGCTTTTATTTTAGGAGCCGGGTTAGGCACCAGATTGCAACCGCTAACAAATGCCCTACCAAAACCTCTTATTCCCTTCTTTCATGAGCCCCTAATCGTGCATAGCATAAGAAAATGTCAGGCATTAGGCATCAAGGATATTATGATCAACACTCATTATCTCCCTGATTTATGGCAACAATATTTCCCTGATAATGCATGGGAAGATTGCAAATTATCCTTTCGCTATGAAGAAGATTTACTAGATTCGGGAGGTGGCTTAAAGAATATACAAGATTGGGTCAATCCGGATAGTGAATTATTAGTTTTAAATGGTGATATAGTTTCAAATTTTCCTCTTAAAAAGCTGATTGATGCGCATATTAATCAACCAAATGCCGAAGTTACCTTGGCTCTTAGAAATACGGAAGGCAAAAAGAACGTCGGATTTGACGAAAACACAAGCCTCGTAACCGATATGCGCCATTTGCTTAATAGAGACTCGGGATCATGGCAATTTGCAAGTGCCTACTGCGCTCATTCTTCGTTTTTAGATAGGATACCGACTAACCAGATCGTCTCAGTAGTCCCATATTTTATTGAACTCATTGTGGAAAATAAGCTATATGGCGTTAACTGCAATGGAGGCTATTGGATGGATTTAGGCACACAAGAATCATATGTAGCAGTCCATCAACTACTCAAGCAAGAAAACACATTGGTTCACCCATGTTCCGTTGTGCATGAAACGGCTCATATTACCGATACTATTGTCGGAAATAACGCGCAGATTGATCATCACTGCCAACTCAATAATTGTATCGTTTGGCCAAATGTTAGCGTACCTGCCAATACGACAGCCGAAAATGAAATTTTTTATCGTTAAATAATTATGTTTTATAAAATTCTCACACTTTTATTAAGTGTTACTACCTTTTCTTTTGCAGACTACGCCGAGTTTAGCCGAAAAACCGGACTTTTCAGTTCGAGAGATAAGCTAAGCGTTTACTTTTTTGATTCTAAAAACGAAAGACTTGCTCTTAAAGACGAAACGGATATTTCCGAGCAAAAATACGGTTCCTTAGCTAAGGCCATGTCAAAAGACTCTTGTCTGGCAGGTGTTAACGGAAACTTTTTTTCAGCCGACAAACAAGGTTCTCCTATCGGGTTAACAATTGAAGAAGGCGTACAAATTTCTCCTTTTAAAAAAGGAGCCTTCACGGTAGCAGGCATTCTTTTTGATACAGGTAAAAACATCACTCTGATGAGGAGTACTGCTTTTGACCCTAAAAAACATCCTAAAATACTCACCGCTATCCAATCCGGACCATTTTTAGTCGAGGCAAATAAAATAACGCCTCATTTAAACAACGAGAAATCAACCTATCGCACTTTCGTCGCTACTGATGGACAAGGGAAATGGTGCATTGGTGTAAGTTCATCCCTGACATTACATGAATTAGCACAGTGGTTGGCTACTCCGGGAACATTAGGTGATTTCAAGGTTCATACGGCTTTGAACCTTGATGGAGGATCTTCATCTTCTTTTTGGGAAAAGAAAACAGGCACCTATTTCCCTTCATTTAAGTCCGTAAGAAATTATTTAGGCATCAAACCTAGAGGTGAAAAATAACGATACAGCCATTTTTGATACACCCAATAAGCAATTAGAAGAAAAGAGCATAACCATATTGCCCAGTTTCCAAATTGCGCATAAAATGTAATCCCTCCGTTATCTGCAGGTACATCGGCATATAAATAGCCTTTTACGAAAGGAGATCCATCTTCTCCTCTGATTTCGGCAATAGGTGTGCCATTGGCTGATAATACGGTAGAAACGCCCGTATTAGCGGCACGAATCATCGGACGACGTATTTCGATACAACGTAAGGCAGCGTTTCTCCAATGCTGTTCATTGGCAAATGACTGATTAAACCAACCATCATTCGTCACGTTAATCATGATTTGGGACTCTTTCGTTACCATCTTTCTAACCCACGGCCCTACTACGTCTTCAAAGCAAATCAAAGGTATCACTTGCACGGTAGATTTTCCGGATGGATCAATTGGAGCAACCAAAGGCTTAGTAGATGTACCCGGAGTAAAATTCGATCCCATAGCAAAACCTGCAGAGGCTTCAAATATCTTTTCCAAGAACGGCAAAGATTCCCTAAAAGGAATATATTCACCGAATGGTACTAACTGAGCTTTAGGATGAGCCTGTGCCGTATCGTAAGCATCGGTAAACATCGTCAAACAATTATATGATTCGGATTGCTCACCATCACTATTGATATAACAATGATCCGTTCCGGCAAATAACACAAAATCGTATTCCTTACGTAATTTTCCGACAAAGTGCTCCTCATCTTTCATAAAGTACACATTATCTTGATTGTCAGGTAAGTATAATCCTCTTGTTTCTGCATTGTACCACGTTCTCTGAGGGAAAGAGCTTTCAGGCCAAATAATCCAAAATGGACGTTTTAAAGAAGATAATCCGTTATCACTGGTTAAAGCTGATGTAAGAGAATCCTCCTCCAATTGAGTATAAGCTTGAGAAGTCGTTTCGACCAATGATTCATAGATACTAGCAGCATTATTTCTATCCCATTTTTCTTCTTGAGATAAATTGAGCTGCATTGCCATGACAGGAACCGTGCGTTTAGACTTTTCCGCACCATAAGGTAAAGAGAGCAAAAGCCCTAACAAATAGGCACCATAGAACAATAAAGCAAGAGCAAAGAAATCCCACGGGACGATACGCTTACCTTCACGTACTATCATCATCCCCAAGCGTCTAGCGACGAACCAAATCCATATATTAACCAAAACAGGCAAAAATGACATGGCTGTGGCACCGACAAACTCCGCAAATTGAATCATATACCAATCCGGATACAAAGGAACGGCTAGACCATTCCAACCAAAACCACTAATAATCCAGCCACGGAACCATTCTAAACATACCCAAAAGGCTCCACCTAATACGGCAGTACGACCTGCCATAAACATATCGTTGTAAGACCACGTTTTCCATTCCTTTAATCGAATGTCACGATCTGATTGACAAGATGGCACCATGGAAAACTTGGGTTTAAAGATCGTAGTCATCCCAATAGCCCAAATTGCCATGTAAATCCCCGAATATAAAGAACCGGCAATGTAAGCAATCGTGCTGACCTCATTGAGCCACCATAAGGTCGCACCAAAGAAGGCAGTACCATAACACCAACCATAAAGACCATTAATTTTCCAAGAACGATGAACCTCCGAATAATTACCCGTCCACAAAACTATTAATAACGGAATTAAAGCAATCCATACGCAATTCGATAAATCAAGAGGAATGAATGCTGCGGACAATAAACAACCACCCAACAATGAAATTAAAATGCCCAACCATATCGGCATTGGTGATCGAAACCGCTCGGAGCTTAAAACTCGGTGATCTTGCATAGTGAATAAATATTTCCGTGAGATTCTCATGTTTATAAGAAAATGACGACTCTAAATGTCAATACTGTCTCACTAGATAGAGAAAAAAAGATTGCATTTCGAACTAAAATACGGAAAGAATGTCCTAGTTATAATAACCAATAAAATTATGGCAGACATCGACGAAAAAACCGCTAAAAATGTTCCTGGCAAATTCTATGTAGATAGCAGCTGCATTGATTGTGACTTGTGCCGTGAAACCGCTCCTGAAAACTTTGGCCGCGACGAAGACGAAGGTCTTTCTTACGTGAAAAAGCAACCTTCTAATGATGAAGAAGTAGCAGCATGTGAAGAAGCCATGGAAGGCTGTCCGGTAGAAGCCATCGGCGACGACGGCGAATAATTCCTGGAATATATTCAATATAAAAGCCCGAGCACTTAGATATATTCAAGTGTTCGGGTTTTTCAACTTCTTATGGCACAATTTTACCAACCAGATCGAGATCGCCCCGATCCCTATGCTTCGGCGCCCCGCTATAAGAGAACAACTGCCTACTCACGGGCATACCATCAAACAGTTGCAGACTGGTACCAAGCCACTCCTGACTTGGACGATCATCGAAATATACGCGATATTAAATCGGTCTTAGCACATATTTTAGCTAAATATCCGGTAGAGGAATCCGCCTACCCTCAAGAAGTACTTAATGAGGCATGGAAACAAAGCGTAGGTGATTTTGTCGCCAAAACTTCTTGTCTTGAATCCATCTCGCGCGACATTGCTACCGTAAAGGTATTGCACCCTACCGTACGCTTCCAACTCGTTCAAAATGAAAGAAGCATCTTGATTAAACTGCAAAATACCTTAGGCGACAAAAATCTCAAAAAGATTATTTTTAACCTAGGCTAGATTTCTTATTAGCCTTTTGCATACCAAGCAATCTTAACGAATGAGGACAAAAACGTCTCAATAAGATGTACGCACCTTGTGCTCCCGCATAAACAAAAGGCACTGTAGACCACCATACCCAAGCAGGTATTTCTGAGTCAAATAGCTTGAAAAGGCCGAGGAAAATGATCAGTACAAAAATATGGCTACAATAAACAAAAAAGCATCCTTGAGCTAAGGACATCATACGGGTAGCAATTCGTGGCCACGTTTCTTCAATAATAACACCAAGACTCAATAAGGCGGCAACACCAAGACCGGAAGAGATACTACTAAAATCCTCTCTCACTCCTGCCGCATATACGATTGCCAGTGCCGTATAACCCAATACTAACCCACCATGGAGGGATAAGGGCAATTGACGCCATGAATCAATAACGCGAGGAATACGAGCTAACATAAGCCCAACTACGAAATCGCCAAACATGAGGAAAGATGGATACTGACAAGAATCTCCTATGCGGTTGACAAATAAAGCAACAATTCCTAAAGCACATAAAACTAAAGGAAATCTTGATAATAAAGCTCCAATGATGGTAAATAGCATCAAATCTCTCAAAAACCACAATGGAGTTAAGCTAGGAGCAGAGCAAATACCATATTCATTTAATAAATAGATGAAATAATTTCCTTCTCCATGAAAGAAAGCACCTGACAATAACATGTACAATGTATTCCATATCAAATAAGGATACAGTAAGGTTAAGACACGAGCACGACACCATTTTACAACCGATTGTTTAGGTTCAAATAATGCATTCGAGGAAAAGAAACCCGCAACAAGGAAAAACAAGGCTAGAGATGCATTTAATATAGGACCATTTAGAGGACAAGGAGGCGGAACATGTTGCAAAATAACAGAAACCAGCGCAATAACCCGAGCAATCTCAATCCATTGTAAACGTGGTTTTATCTTTTCTCTAATGGCGAAGCTCGACATGACTCGCTGATTCTATGCAAAAAAAATAAAAATACACGGTTTTTATGATATAAATTAAAGAAAAAGCATCTCATAGACCTTAATCTACGAGATGCTTTAGAAATATAAATGAATGAAGAACTTTATACACGAACCATTCGACGATGGCCCGCATGCCCATAAGGGCGTCTTTTATAATGACGATTATCAAATCGATGAATCAATTGATAATGTGAACCCTTCAAGTAATGATGGGGACTATGCTCATGAGGAGAGACAGAACGTAATAGCCCCATAAACTCATCTAAGGCAATTACCATATCTTCACCATGAACACCTAAGACCGAAGATATACGCATATTTTCCTCATGGAAATCAACATAAAGCGTATAAAGATTAAGATGGAAGGCGTGCAAATCATTTTGATGCTGCTCGCAAGCATGTTCTAGAGCTTCCAATAGCCAAGTAACAGCATGCTCAAGATCAAGACTATCTAATACGTCACGGATGAGCTCATTCTCTACTAAAGAAGGAGCCGGCAAATAAAGAGTAATTTCCGGTAACTTGTTCATGAGTTTTTTAATGTTGTTCGGAAGGTGAGACAACATTCTCATAAACTTCGTTCATTCACCAAGTCACCTTTTTTGAGCTATATAAGGCAAATCACGGTATTTGCCATCTAGGTCCATTCCGAAACCAATCAGAAATTCCGGGCCTATCCGGAAAGCTTCCCAATCGGCTTCTACTTCAACTACTCGAGTTCCAGTTTTACTTATAGCTACAGCAATAAAGACATCAGGTGCGCCATGTTTCAGAAGTTGCCGCTTCATTTCATGCAAAGTACGCCCTGTATCTAAAACATCATCCAAGATAACAATAGGCATAGATAAATCCATCTCTTCCCAATCAGCTTGCAAAGTCACCACCCCACTACTCGTTTCACCACCATAATAACTGGATGCTCGCATTTCATAAGATTCAGGACGGTGCGTCATCAAAGACAATAATTTTTGAGTAAAAGGAACAGCTCCATCGAGTAAAACAATAAATCGAAAAGGTGATTTTTCATATAAATCATCCAAATCTTGAGCCATTTTAGTAAGCTCATTATGAATTGTTTGCTCAGAAATTACCTCATAAAATTCTTTAGGGCACTGCATAGTCTTCTTCAAAATTTAAATTGTTCTTTTTCTACCAAATCTATACTTGATCATTAAAAGATTGGTTTATATGAATCATAGGCACACCATTTTCCATAACGGAAAAACCCATTTTCTCATAGAATGGTGCATTGGAAACTGATTCGGGCATTAGCTGAATATAAAGATATTCTTTATATTTATTTTTTAAATGATTGATCATCATTTTAGCTAGGCCACTTCCCTGATGAGAAGGACGGACTAACACATAATGGATAAACGCAAGCATAGCTCCATCGTCCAAAGCCCTAGCCAGACCTACAAGTTGGTCGTTTTCCCAGATCGTGACTACGGTAGATGATTGGCTTAATGCTTGAATAAGCTTATTAGGAAAACTACCTGACTTCCAACCAACAGAAAGAAATAAACCCTCTACATCCTCTTTGGTAAATCGCTTATCTTCTGTGATAATTAATTCAGACATAGTATTTGGAAATACAAAGCATCATTAACTATTACTTTTTCAAAGCCTCTTTAGCCAATGAATCACCTTTATCGGCTGCAAGTTGTAAGTATTTTTTGGCCTCTTCCATATTTTGAGGAACACCAAAACCGGTTTTATTCATAAAGCCCCAGTTAAATAAGGAAGAAACATGACCTTCTGCAGCAGCGCGTTGATTGCGAGAAACCCATACTTTACACATTTTAGCATCCCAGCCTAATTTTTTAGCTACTTCGGGTAAGGTTTTGCCATATTTCATTGCAGCAGGTGCATATCCCCATTCAGCGGCCATGAGATTATATTCTTCAGCATTCTTCTTTAGTGCAGAAGCATCGCCCTTTACTTTTTTATTTTGGTAAAGCATAGCTATGCACCAATAGGCGCGAGCACTACCTAATTTCGAAGCCTGCTTGTAAATTTGCAGAGCATAATCGTATTTCTTTTCTTTTAATGCTTTATCAGCAGACTTCATCAATTCGTCAGCTTGATAAATATGAGGAAATTCCATTACTTCTTTCCAATCTTGACGATTTTGTTCTGGGGTGCCGGCAACTTTTGCCGTAGCGCGCTTAGTATTGGAAACGGTAAAAATAGGTAAAAACTGTCCGGCATGGCGTTGACCGATACCTGCTGAAATATAAACATTGCTATTTTCCAACTTAATGTCGTGAAGATAACGCATACCACCAACAGGAATCAACTCAGGACTCAACCAACCCGGATGATTGATTGGCTTACCATATTGAGCCACCAAATCATTCACCATATTTTTGTAGGCGGAGCGCAACATAGAATCAAACTCATCTTCGGTGTAAGCCTTTTTAGCATAACAATCAATAGCACGCAATTTAGTTCCGCCATTGAAGTTAAAGAACAATTCAAAACGATCAATACCGACAGGTAATTTTGTTTGATAAACGCCATTTAATCCGGTACGCGCAATATAGGCTTCATTCATGGTCGTATAAAGAGCCGGATTTCTTTTCAATCCTTTGGTCAATTGATCTTGATCCATTCCCGGCTCTACAGAACCAAAAACACCTGCATTACTAACGAGGATGCTACAACATCCTAAAAATATGGCGTAAAATTGTTTCATCATTTGGTGATTTAAGTTCGAAAGAGAATACTGCCAAATAATGTTCTTTAAAGGAGAAACATTGTCATTTAAAAAAACCATTCATCATAAATAAATGAGGCTGTAGGGTTTTGCAACCAAACAGCCTCATTACTATATCTTGAAATCAAATTGTCTAATTAATTCCACTTCAATTTATATTTTAAGCCCATAATAGCTTTCTACCAGCTATAGCAAACACCTAGGCCTACTTGTAGGGCATTGTTGTCGTAGTCGGTCTGCATCCATCCTGCATTGACTCGTACGATAATGTTTTGAGTCGCTTGGAAGTTGATACCGGCTCCGGCTGAAAAGCGTAATACCTTGTTTGCACCCGATTCATAGGAGTAAGCGCCGATGTAGTCTATGTGACCTCTAAAATCGTCTCGGCGACCTGCCAATTTGACGTCCATACCTGCATTAGCGTCTACGGAAATGATGTTATTGAATCGATATTGACCGTCCACGCCCAATTGTAAGGTGGTGCGTGTATCGCCCATGGCGGCGTATGAAGCAGGAAACTCCGCATATCGATTTTCCGTGTAACGATCACGATTGACGGAATGATGAACTAAGGCAATGGTAGGATTGATATAAGCGTGTTTGCACAAGTTAATGCCGTAGCCGGTGCTAAGTCCGAACTGGTAAGCGGTTAATTCGGAGTTGCCTTGACCTGCTTCGGTGTTAGCCAACTGATCACGACGAATGGTTAAATCTTGGGTGAGGTAAGCACCGGAAAGCTCCACATTCCATCCGCTACCGTCAGTTTTGCTTTGATAGCGGGTAAAAGCTCCCACACCCGGGGTATTAGTACCTCGGGTCGAGTAGTTTTGAATTAAATCGGTATTGTTAGCAAAGTTGACTGCACCACCTACGATCCAGTGTTGATCAGACAATTTCGTAGCACCGTAGAGCCCCGTGGCGATGCGATGATTGTTACGCACGGAATCATACTGGCTAAATACACCAAAGCCATAGGTATTGGCACCTAATGAGCAACGGCTATTCGCCAAGGAATTCACGGCACTTTGATATAAATCTAAAACTTGGAAGCCTCGATAAGCAGTCGTACTCATTGCTTTATTGGAGTTCGTGGTATCTACCATGATTACCTCGGTATCTTTCAATTTCCAAACTACACCGTGCGTTGAACCGTCATCCGTATCGCTCTGCCCCACAATGACGGCACCATCAGCCGAAACGGCATTGGCATACGAGTCACCCGAATTTTCGGCTTTCAATGAACCTAAATCGGTCATCACATCATCTTTATAAACAAAAGCATGAATCCAGCCCTTATCCGTATTGCTCACCCCCACAATGACGGCACCATTAGCCGAAACGGCATGTGCATATGAGTCCCCTGAATTATCAGATTTCAATGTACCTAAATCGGCCATCACGCCATTTTTATACACAAAAGCATGCCTGTTCGCCGAGCCATCAATATGGCTCTCTCCCACAATGACTGAACCGTCTGACGAGACGTCATAGGCAATTGAACGTCCCGAATTATCTGCCTTAAGAGTACCTAGATCGGTCATCACACCATCTTTATGGACAAAGGCGTGATTATCGTCCGAACCATCGATGGCGCTCCATCCCACAATGACGGAGCCATCTGTTGAAATTCTAGTGGCTGCTGAATTACCCGAATTATCGGCCCTAAGAGTACCTAAATCGTTCATCACTCCATCTTTATAGACAAAAACGTGATCCCATCCCTCATCCGTATTACTCCCCCCCACAATGACTGAACCGTCACCCGAAACACCATAGGCATATGACCAGCCCGAATTATCGGCTTTAAGGGAGCCTAAATCGGTCATGACACCATCTTTATAGACAAAAGCGTGGAAGGCAAAGCCCGCGCCGTAAGAGCTTTCACCTACAATGACGGAGCCGTCAGTCGAAATGGCCCTAGCAATTGAATTTCCCGACTTATCGGCCATAAGGGTGCCTAAATCGGTCATAACACCATCTTTATAGACAAAGGCGTGATTACCGTTCTGCCCCACAATGGCGGAGCCGTTTGCCGAGATACCTAAAGGTACTAAGAGCAGGCCTAAATCCAAGTCGATCTCATAATCAGATAGTGTTTCATTTTCTGCTGTTGATGCACTTAAAGAGGAACTAACAGATTCGGCAAGAATCATTGGGGTCATCTGTGCCATACCGACTAATAACAAGACCTTAGCTAATGATAAGGGTAAATGTATTTTCATAAAAACATCAGTGATTTTAAGGTGGAATCATTTTAACGTACACAAATAATTTATCTGTAAAATGATTACAAAAAGTTTGTCATACAAACATGCGCATTGCATTAAAAAACTTGATTTACGATAAAAAATAACGCTGTTCGGGTTGATTACCGAACAGCGTTATTTTTTATTTTGAAATTGGCTTTATCGTTAAATGATACTTTAAGCCATTAATATCTTTTACCAGCTATAGGAGACGCCTAATCCCACTTGTAGGGCATTGTTGTCGTAGTCGGTCTGCATCCATCCTGCATTGACTCGTACGATGATGTTTTGAGTCGCTTGGAAGTTGATGCCGGCTCCGACTGAGAAGCGTAGCACCTTGTTTGCACCCGATTCATAGGAATAAGCTCCGATGTAGTCGATGTGACCTCGGAAGTCGTCTCGGCGACCTGCCACTTTGACGTCCATTCCAACTTTACCGTCTACGGAAATGATGTCGTTGAATCGATATTGTCCGTCCACGCCTAATTGTAATGTGGTGCGTGTATCACCCATGGCGGCGTATGAGGCAGGGAACTCCGCATATCGGTTTTCGGCGTAACGGTCACGATTGACGGAATGATGAACTAAGGCAATGGTAGGATTGATATAAGCGTTTTTGCTCAAATTGATGCCGTAGCCGGTGCTGATCCCGAACTGGTAGGCGGTTAACTCGGAGTTGCCCTGACCTGCTTCGGTGTTAGCCAACTGATCACGACGAATGGTTAAATCTTGAGTGAGATAGGCACCGGAAAGTTCCACATTCCACCCGCGGCCATCAGTTTTGCTTTGATAGCGGGTAAAAGCTCCCACCCCCGGGGTATTTGTACCTCGGGTCGAGTAGTTTTGGATCAAGTCGGTATTATTAGCAAAATTGATTGCACCACCTACGATCCAATGTTGATCAGCCAATTTCGTAGCACCATAAAGCCCCGTGGCGATGCGATGATTACTACGCACGGAATCATATTGGCTAAATACCCCGAAACCATAGGTATTATCACCTAATGGGCAACGGCTGTTTGCCAAGGAATTGACGGCACTTTGATATAAATCTAAGACTTGGAAGCCTCGATAAGCCGTCGTACTCATCGCTATATTAGAGTTGGTAGTATCAACCATGATCACATCGGTAGCTTTCAATTTCCAGACTACACCGTGAATAAAGCCGCCATCAGTATCACTATCTCCCACAATGACTGAGCCGTCAGCAGAGACTGCCCTGGCAATTGACCCCCCAGAATTACCTTCTCTCAATGTACCTAGATCGGTCATCACACCATTTTTATAGATATAGGCGTGAGTTGTACCATTATCCGTACTACTTCCCCCCACAATGACAGAGCCGTCAGCCGAGACTGCATTGGCAGTTGAATTCCCCGAATTATAAGACCCAAGCGTACCTAAGTCGTCATGACATCATTTTTATACACAAAAGCATGCTCTCATCCGTCATGCTATTTCCTACAATGACTGAGCCGTCTGCCGAGACAGCATTTGCATATGAAACTCCCGAGTCATCGGCTTTCAATGTCCCTAAATCAATCATGACATCATTTTTGTAGACAAAAGCGTGAAAACCGCCTTCATCAATATCACTCTGCCATACAATGACGGAGCCATCGGCAGAGACGGAAGTGGCAGTTGAAGATCCCGAATCATCATCTTTCAATGTACCTAAATCGGTCATCACACCATTTTTATAAACAAAGGCGCGATAGGAGCTCGAACCATCGCTATAACTCTGTCCCACGATGGCGGAGCCGTCTTCCGAGACGGCATAAGCATATGATGGCCCTGAATTGTCCGGGTTCAAAGTACCTAAATCCAAATCAATCTCATACTTAAACAAGGTTTTACGTTCTTCTGTTGATGTGATTAAAGAGGAGCTAACAGATTCGGCAAGAATCGTTGGGGTCATCTGTGCCATACCGACTAATAACAAAGCCTTAGCTAAGGATAAAGGTAAATGTATTTTCATAAAAAAATCAGTGATTTTTAAGGTGGAAGCACTTTAACGCATACAAATAATTTATCTGTAAAATGATTGTAAAAAATTTGTCATACACAATTATGTTTTACATAAAAATTAGTGAATTTCTACAGATATAATATAGCATTATAGGGCAAAAATTTACATACAGACACACCTCTTTAGAGGAAGGCTTGAAATATGGAAAAATAAAGGCAAGATAAAACGCATGAAGTCCTTTATTAGCTCAATTTTGCTAATGATCGTTTTAATCGCTTTAGCAGGTACGGCCTTTTACCAATGGAGTACCAATGACAAAATCGAATTTAAGCTTAAAAAGCCCGATGAGCCACCTACTGTAACAAAAGTATTCTCTACAAAGGAGATACCTCAACCAGTTGAGGAAGAAACGATCGTCGAAGAATCATCATCCTCGACACAAGGTACTGAACAAAACTCAAGCGAAACCGAAACTTCCATCATCGAAGATGAGATTCCTACTGCTGAGCCGATTGATGACATACCTTTAGCAGAACCTTTGTAAGCAAGGAGCCAATTATGAAACACTCGGGAAAAAGAATTATCGGTTACACCCTCGGCGATCAATCGGGCATCGGACCGGAAGTCATAACCAAAGCTTTAGCATCACAACAACTTAACCAAGATGTTGCTTATAAACTAATCGGTCATCGAGTCGATGTACCAATAGGTATCCCGAACGAAGTTTCTGCAAGATATGCCTACGAACATCTACTTTTAGCGGCTGAGGCGTTAAAATCAGGAGAAATTGATGCTATTGTGACAGCCCCGGTCTGTAAGGATACTCTCCATCAAGTTGGATTTGATTATCCGGGACAAACCGAATTTTTTGCAGATCAATTGCATGTAAAAAATTATGCCATGTGTCTCTCAGGTGAGCATTTGACAGTCGGTTTAGCAAGCATCCATACTGCTCTAAAAAATGTACCTGAGGAGATTAACACGGTTGATTTAGTACGTATTGCTTTGTTATTGACTGATTTTTGCCACAAAAAGGGAATTTCTCACCCAAATATTGCTTTAGCAGGGCTCAATCCCCACGCAGGGGAAGAGGGAGCCTTTGGCTTGGAAGAGGAATTATTTATTCGTCCTGCAATTTCAGAATTAAAAAAATTGGGGCTCAATGCTTCGTTTTTTGGCCCCGAAGTGCCTGACTGCGTCTATCGTGACGCCTATGAAGGCAAATTTGACGCCGTCCTTGCCCCATATCATGACCAAGGGCTAATCCCCTTAAAGCTGGTGGACTTTCATACGGCGGTCAATATCACATTAGGCTTACCACGCCCTCGCATCAGCCCCGATCATGGCACGGCTTTCGCTATTGCCGGCAAGGATATAGCAAATCCATCAAGCACCCTACATGCTTTTAATTTAGCCGCTAAAATAGCTCTATCATCTTCACAAAATCATTGAACAATCAAATCACAACATGAATAATACCTCACTTCCAGGCCTTTCCACCATAGCAGTACATGGTGGCTTTGAAGGCGATCCGGCAACCGGATCACGTGCATTACCTATTTATCAAACGACGGCTTACAATTTTGATTCCACCGATCATGCTGCCGCGCTCTTCAATTTGGAGCAATTTGGCAATATCTATACTCGTTTAATGAATCCGACGACTGATGCGATGGAACAACGCTTAGTCGGTATGCACCGTGCAAGCGGAGCCTTAGCGGCATCTTCCGGTCAATCTGCCATCCTTATGGCGGTTTTAAACATCACTTCAGCCGGACAAAACATCATTTCATCATCAGCCATTTATGGTGGCACCTATAATCTTTTTAATGTTACTCTACGCCGTTTAGGTATTGATGTGCGTTTTGTTGATTTTTCCAATCCTGCTAACATTGAAGCAGCCATCGATGAAAACACTCGTTTGGTTTATGGAGAAACTTTAGGCAATCCAAAGAATAATGTGGATGATTACCAAGCCATTGCCGACATCGCTCACGCCCACAACATTCCTTTTATCGCAGATAATACGGTAGCCCCACCTCCGATGTTCAACCCAATGGACTTCGGTGCAGATATCGTCGTCTATTCGCTCACAAAATTCATCGCCGGTCATGGTAGCAGCATGGGTGGCATCATCGTTGAAAAGGGCGACTTTAATTGGAACAATGGCAAATTCCCCGAATTATCACAACCGGATCCTTCATACCATGGCGTAAATTATTGGGAATGCTTCGGCAATCATGATAAAGCGGTAGCTAGAGGTATCGCATTCGTACTTAAATGCCGAGTCCAACTCTTGCGTGACCTAGGTTGCACCTTGTCACCATTCAATTCATTCTTAATCGCCCAAGGCATCGAAACATTGACATTAAGAATGCCGAAACATTGCGATAATGCGATGAAATTGGCACTTTGGTTAAATGATCATCCTTTGGTTTCTTGGGTCAATTATCCTGGCTTACCACAGCACCCTGATCATCAAAATGCCCTCAAATATCTTAAAAATGGCTTTGGAGGCATGATTGGCTTTGGAATCAAAGGAGGTATCGAAGCAGGAAAGAAATTTATTAACAATGTTAAATTACTTTCTCACGTTGCCAATTTAGGTGATGCCCGTACCTTGGTTACACACCCTGCTTCGACGACACACCAACAACTTACCCCCGAACAGCTTGCCAGCACGGGAGTAACGCCTGAGTTTATCAGACTTTCCGTTGGTTTAGAAGATTTGGCTGACATTCAAGCGGACATCGATCAAGCTTTACAAGCTTCTCAAAATTAAGCTATTTTTAATTTTCTTTATAAAAAGGCGAAGGTTATTTGATTTACCTTCGCCTTTTTATGGGTTATAAGCTCGTCAATGAAATCAGCTCATTTCCTTGGATGGGAAAACACCCTCTGCACACAGGTAGCCAAATATCTCTTAGAAGAACCGGAAAGGCTACAAAGTAAAGTTTTTGTTCCCACAAAGGAATCTGCCGTAAGACTAAAAGAAGAGCTGCTTTTTCAATCAGGAAACTCCGCTTGTTTCATACCGAATATAGCACCTCTCAGTAGCTTATTTTCCTCCGACACCCGAATTGATGCTTCCATAGAATTAGCAGCTTGGATTGAAATTTTGCTGACTTCGGACGTCATCAACTATTCCAACCTTTTTCCGGTACAACCTCAAAAACAAGACATTGTTTGGGCAACAAATTTAGCGCAACAATTTCTTTCGGTACAGCGCAGTTTTGACGATTATGCTATTACGCCAGATGTTCTGTATGAAAAAGTTACACAAACGGCTTCCCAACATGAAGCTGAGCGCTGGGCTGATTGGTTTTCACTACTTAACAATGTTAATAACCTGTTAATAACATGGGGATATACTCCTTCACATGATTTTATCACACAGACCGCAAATGAGTTAAGATTATTACAAGAATTCGCAAATCCATCGGATAGCTCCGTTATTTTAGCAGGCATTCCAGAATTAACATATTACGAAGAGCAATATCTCACTAGATGTGAAGAAGCCGGCGTGCATTTGGACATCTTGATTCACGCCCCGGAACAGTCAGCCGAACATTTCGATTCATGGGGCAGACCTAGCACAGATTTTTGGACAAAATGCCCCATACCTTTAAAACCAGACCAAATCACCCTACTACAAGATTCTTATCTCATAGCCGAGCAAACCTGCGAATTGACCGCTCAAGAGTACATGAAATCGCCCAATGCTCAGATATGCTTGGGTGCGTGTACCTCTGAGCTAGCGCCTTTAATAAGTGATGCTTTTGCTCAACACGATTGGCAAATATACAATCCGGCAGGTGTTCCCTTTACGCACTCAGGGCTTTACCTTTTAATTAAGCAATTTGCAAATTACTGTGATGACCCACAGGCTTTTGAATCATTCTACATGATAGCCCAATCAGGAATCATGGCCTATAGTCTATCCGCATTAGATTCATTTTATCATTGCGTAAAAATGATGGATGAACTTAAAGGAACACATCTACCGGAAACAATCAATTTCACCTTAGCTCTGTTATCTAAAAAGAAAAATAGTACTGCCGATTATGCAACCAACCTTAATTCATGGCTAATCAAGCTAAATCAAGAAGGCTTAATCGCGACCAATTTATTGGAATGGGTAGATTCTTTAAGAAATTCCGGATGGGAAGACGGATTCCAAGGCAAAGCTTTAGATTTATTGGAGGAAAAACTCACCAATCTTAAAACGATTCAAGAGCACTCACAGGGTTGGGCTACAAACGAGGCCATCTTGCAATTATTACTAAGTCAGTTGCAAAATGCACGCATGATGGTAGCACAAAACGAGCATGATACTTTAAAAATCAATGGTTGGTTGGAGCTACCCTATTGTCGGGAGTCATCGCTTATTATCACTGGCATGTATGCCGGTAGCGTACCGGAAGGAAAGCCGGATGATGCCTACTTACCCGAATCTCTCAAACAAGCATTACACCTACCCAGTCTGGAATCGACAAACGCGCGCGATAGCTATCTTTTCTCATCTATGGTCATGGGTCGTAAAAAAAATGGAACACTCCATATTTTAATTAGTAAAAACGATTCATCAAGCGATCCATTAAGACCGTCACCTCTCTTAATGCGCTGTGCTGATAAAGATTTGGCCACTCGTGTACAAACCTTATTTGGAGAAGCTTCAGAATACAAACCAACTATCAAATTCAGTCGTGGAAATTGGATTTTAAGGTACTCATCCAATCCATCCATCTCCATCCAAGAGCCAAGCCCCTCTGACACGCTGAATTTGTCTCAAATTGCGCCTGATTACATCAATCCATGGTCAAATCCTGAGAAACATTTTTCGCCAAGTTTATTGAAAAACTACCTTGCCTGCCCATTGCGATTCTGGCTCGCCAGGATTTTTGATATGCATGACAATAATCGACCATCTTTGGAAGTACATAGTTTAGAAGCTAATTCCTCCGGCTCATTCATTCATAAGATCCTTGAGCAATTTGCACAAGACTTTCCAAATATGAAATATGGTTTGGATAAAGAAAAGATGCAGGCACGAATGGGCGACTTAATTGCCCAGTATCAGTATGATTTATTGAGCGATCGCCCCCTATTACCGGTAGTGATGCAAATGCAATCAATCAAAAAACGATTAAAGCACTATATCAATTACCACATCCAGCAATTGCAAAATGGTTGGGAATGTTTGGAGTTTGAAACCCACCATACGCTAAATATCCAATCTAACGGTGAAAATTTTCAATTAAAAATGGTCGTCGATAGGGTGGATATACACCCGGAAAAAGGTTATCGTATTATTGATTATAAAACAGGTAATTTGAAAAAGTTTAACCAAGCCTGCGCATCAAGAATCTATGATACCACGCTGGAAAAATTACAGCATTATTATCCCAATTACACTCCTTATACAGAGCAAGAGGGTAAGCGCCTTTATATGTGGACGGATTTACAATTACCCATCTACACTCAATGGGCTAAATCTCATTACAACACCAATGAAGTGCAAGCGGGCTACTGCAACCTACCGGCCAATACCGATGATATAGGCTTTAATATGTGGACGGAACTAACCGAAGAGAGGCAAGATGAAGCAGCTTATGAATTAGCACTCATGCTCATGGCTAGAATCAGAAAAGGTACCGACATTTATGCCATGGAAGATTTGAAAGGATCTCCGCCTACATATGATGTATTTGAAGAATTACGTCCCGACTCCATTTGGGAAATGTCAGGACTCCATCATAACTCAGCTCTCTATTCTAACGATAACGATTAACTTTCACTCCCATGTCTCGCATTACAAACACTTTAATTGCCGCCTCTGCCGGCACAGGCAAGACCTATCAATTAGCCTTACGATTCCTCTCCCTGATGGCACTAGGAGTACCGGCATCAAAAATGATTGCCTTAACTTTCACTAAAAAGGCAGCCGGAGAATTCATTGATCGTATCTTGACCGATTTAGCACGAGGGGCTTCATCCGAAACAGAAGCGGAAAAGCTCATTCATGGTATTTACACTTGCTTGAAAGGTAGCGAGACAGTACCGGGATTATGCCCCGAGCAAGCCGATTTCGTTAAGGAGCAATTACACCAAGGAGTATTCATCAAATTATTAAAAGATACGGTACTCAATTTGGAAAAACTCAACCTCAGCACCATTGACAGTTTATTTAATAACATCATTGGAATCCTAGCGACGGAACAGGGATTGAGTAAGCACCAAATCATCTCTACAGCTCAATCACAACAAGAGCATTATAAGGCAATGATGTCTTTGTATCACGAATGCATCGATAGTGAAGAATTGAGCAAAGATTTACTTGATGCCTTCTCCATTTGTTATGCGGAAGCAAAAGAGATGCAAATGGATCAAGCCCTACATGAGCTGATAACAAACTACCACGAATTGTATTTGGACTTACCAAATCAAGCTCAATGGGGAAATCTTGTGGACTTCCAATTAGAAGCACAAGATTTATTAAGCGATATGGAACCGGATGAGATGCTTGAATTAGCCACAAAGCTTCAAGCAAGCCTATCGCCTGATATCCCGACTCCCAACACCCCACGATCAAAAACATTAGGAGCTAGAGGGCTAAAGAGCTTTAACAGCTTTTTTGAATCTATCGAACTATATCTACGAACCGGTAAATTTACAAAAAATTTAGCAGAAACTCACACCTGCTCGAAATATGTCGATATCTGGAACCATCATTATGATCATTTGATTGAAAATATCTATGCGATGGAAACTCGACGAATGTTTGAGCGCACTCGTCAAGCCCGAAAGCTTATAGACTCTTATGAAGAACATTACAGCAATCTAGTTCGTAAGCAGGGCAAGTTTCTCTTCCATGATACCACTCGCATGCTTGAGCATGCTAAAGACGATATTGAAAACAATACCTCAGCCATCGCTTACAGGATGGATACGAATTATGATCACTGGATGCTTGATGAATTTCAGGATACATCCATTGCTCAATGGAATATCTTACTACCCTTCATCCAACACATAATCGAAGATGAATCCGGTCAAAAAAGCTTATTCATCGTAGGAGATGGCAAGCAAAGTATCTATCAATGGCGAGGTGGTGAACCCAAATTATTTGAAAGCTTACAATCGCCGGACACCTGGGGTCAACATTTACAACTAGCACCGATGAACGTCTCCTATCGTTCATCTCAAGCCGTTTTAGATATGGCAAATGCCGTTTGCGATTACGCTTTGACTGCATCAAATGCCTACCCAAAAGCAATCAGCCGATGGAAATATGAACCACATAGAGCGGCCAAAACAAGTTTGATAGGTTTCACCCAAATTTTACAAAATCAAGATGAAGATTTGAGTGATAAGGAATCTATTCTGCACGGAATTGTGGATTTGCTTCAAAAAATCAATCCTAACAATAGACGTTTTGAAAACGAAGACCAATCCTTATCATGCGCCATTCTTGTGAACACAAAAAAAGAGGCATTGTTGATCAAAAATTGGGTCAATACACATGCACCTGAACAAGAAATTGAAATTTGTGAAGATATCACAGCCGGTATTGATTCACCTCTAGGTCAAAGTCTACTTGATTTCTTTACATGGTTGCTACATCCATCAGATAAATTTGCTCAAAATCACTTCATCCACTCTCCTCTACAGATTTTATTTGAAGGACACGATAATATGGCTACGGCATGGACTTCGTGGAAAATGAGACTGGATATGAAGGGTTATGGGCATACGATGCGACTCATTAAGCAAAAACTCCATACTGAATCACTAAGCACATTCCATCAGTCACGACTTAATTTCTGGATTACCGAGGCAGACCGTTTCGATCAAATGCCTGACTCTCTACAGTCATGGATCAATCACATGTCTTTGCAAAGTAAGCAAGCTAATCCACCCGAAGGAGTGATTCAGATCATGACGGTTCACAAATCAAAAGGCCTCGAATTTGATGTTGTCATTCTACCTGTTTTACCTTCAGCAAAAAACTTCACGGACAAGACACATTTAAAATCAATAATCTCTAAAAACGAGACAGGAAAAAAAGATGCCGTCCTTTTGTTGGAATCTTCTATTTTTGCTCAAACTCATCCTAAATTAAACAAATTTGTAGAAAATTGGGAAGAAGAACAACAATACGAAGGCTTTTGTAAATTATATGTCGCTTTAACACGAGCAGTACACGCTACTTATGTACTCATACCCGCACCAAAAAAGACCCCTGCCGATTCGATCTCTTTCCGGTCCATCTTTGAAAATGCAATAGCCCACTTTGGGCAAGAGTCAGAGTCATCAAATGATTCAATGAAATCAATGCTGAGCTTCGGACAAGAAAATTGGTATGAAATAAATACCATAGCTTTCCAAAAATCCGAAGAAACACCACTTATCCCCTTTTTGTTACCTAAACCTCAAAAAGCTCTATCAAAAAGAACAGCATCAAAACAGGCTTCTCTACCGGACGAACAAGAAAAACAAGCTTTGGAATTTGGGACGACAATTCATAAAGAATTAGCAAAAATCACTTGGCTTAGTTCGGATTCAAAACCCGATTTTTCACACCTACATAATTCAACAAGAGAATATTTAGAACAATTTTTCTCTCATGATGACATCATTAAGTTATTCACATCTTATTCGCAACACTCAAAAGTGTATTGTGAACAACATGTGGATATGATCGATGGTGGTAATTTATTTTCATGTTGTATCGATAGACTCGTTGTTACCGGCGATCATGCCAAAATATATGATTACAAAACAGATCATTACCATGAGGAGGAAAGTTTGAAAAAACAACATTATGAACAACTTCACCTCTATAAAAAAGCGGTCGCAAAGGCTCTGAACCTACAAGAAGCCAATATTGAAACATTTGTCGTATCAACTCAGACAGGTAAAATTATTAGCATTTAACAATACTCAATTACGCACAATAAAATTTGACTTACATACTCAAAATAGTAATATAAGAGTATGAAGGGAATGTTAAACCCACAAGACATACCTAAAAGATCATTAATCGTCATTGAAAAAACAGCTCAACAGCTCAGGGTAAGTCGACAATCCGTTATAGAACTAGTTCTAAGAGAAGCACTCATCAAATATCAGGAAACAAACAAAATAAAAAACTCTAAATCAACTAACTCAGTAAGAAACCAACGAAAAAATAGCCAGTCATTATAATAATAACTAAGGAACCTATTTTTTACCAGCCTTTAAACTTATGAAAAACACAACTAAAAATATTACATTTATTTGCCCTCACTGCCATAGACAAGAAGATTTGATCGCCAAATTTCCCAACAAAGAAATAGGTGAAATAACATATATGGAAGGTAACAAAGCAATTATTGACTTTGGGATCGAATCACGTCAAATCGATTTGGAAAAAGAAGTTGGTATTTTTTATTGTTGGAACTGTGGACAACCTTGCATAGACGATCTTAAAAACAAACATAAAACCATGACTCTTAATGAGCAATCTACTTCATTAAAGAGGAACCATATCATATTTGAGGAATAACAAATTTCACTCACTTAGGTTTCTTAATCATCTGAATTAAAAGATTGATAGCTATTGGTATTTATGTACAATACTCTCACACGCCTATACAGCGTTATGTTCTCCCCACGAAATCATGTCCATTCCGTTTTTTTCAAAACTGCGCGCCCAAAAGCATTATCATCAATTGATTAAATCTGATCTTAAAAAAGTTTCAGAATTCATTGAATCTCAAATCACATGCTTTGAGCCTCAAGTCGCAGATTATATGGAAACCGTATGCCATACGAAGGGGAAATTACTTCGTCCTTCATTGGCTCTATTGATTGCAGGAGCAACAGGTGGTATCACCAATAATCACATCAAATTAGGTGCTATTTTGGAAATGATACACATGGCATCATTGGTACATGACGATGTGATTGATAATGCAGATAAACGCCGTGATGAAGTAACAGCTAATGCTTTGTGGGGCAATAACTTAGCAGTACTATTAGGTGATGTATTGTTTTCACACGCCATGATGGTGGGTACGGAATTCGATAGTCCGGAATTTTGTCGCAGACTCTCCAAAACAGTAATGGACGTTTGCCAAGGTGAAGTCATTCAATCCAGCCGATTGCATGACTTAAGCATGACCAGAGATGAATATTTTCATATCATTGGCTTAAAGACAGCTGCTCTTTTTTCCGCAGCAACAGGCGGTGCCGCATGGATTTCTCAAGTAAATCCTGACCTCGAGCGCTCTTTATATCAATTTGGTGACCTATTAGGTACAGCCTATCAGATTTATGATGACTGCCTCGATATGGTTGGCAATGAAGACAATGCCGGTAAAACTCTTCATACGGATGCAGATAAAGGCAAATTAACCCTTCCGATCTTTAATTTATTAGATTGCAATTCTCCTGATATTGTCTCTGCTATTCGCGAGGCTATTGAGAATAAGGAATCTATCGATTATTCTCAATGGAACGATACGGAAGCCTTCCGTGAAGCTCTTAATAGCGCAGTAGAAACCGCTTTAGGCAAAACTGAAGCAGCTCGTGAAATCCTATGGCTTTTACCCCAAACCGAGTATCGCGAGGCACTTGCCGAGTTAACCTTTTACATGGATGAATTGCTAGAAAACTGTAAAATCTAGCAATTTACAAAACGTATGAGCCGTAACATATTTATTCCGGGTCCTACGTGGGTCGAGCCTGCTGCTTACCAAGCCATGGCTAGGGAGATCGTTCCCCATCGCTCTCCAGAGTTTCGCTCCGCCATCACATCAACACAAAACGGGTTGAAATCATTAGCGGGCACAGTACGCCCCGTTTATCTTTCTACCACATCCTCTACAGGCATGATGGAGGCAGCCGTTAGGAATCTAATACGCCCTAACAAGAAGGTTTTTCACTGTAGCAATGGTGCTTTTGGTGAAAAATGGGCTGATATTTCAAAAAGATGCGGACATGAAGTCCTACACTATCAAGAAAAATGGGGACAGCCATTTGATGAAGAAATTATTCTTTCTATTTTGAATCAAGGTAACATCGATGCTTTATGTATTGTCCACGCTGAAACATCAACGGCTTGTATCAATGATTTATCACGTATATCCAAAATAGTCCAAAATTTTCCGGATGTTTTGCTTTGTGTCGATGCCGTTTCATCATTTTCAATGCAGGCAATTGAAATGGATCGATTGCAACTCGATGTGGTCCTAGCAGGAGTACAAAAAGGCATCGCCCTCCCTCCGGGATTAAGTATTTGTGCCGTTTCACAGAAAGCTCTCGATAGAGCCAATGTCGTTCCCAATCGTGGGTTTTACTTGGACTTCTGCGAGCATGAGAAACAAATTCAGGAATCAATGCCTATTTCCACCCCGGCAATGAACCTCATATGGGGCTTATCATATAGGATGGAACAAATCGTAGCCGAAGGAATCGAAGCACGATATGATCGACATAAGCAAATAAATGAATATCTCGTTGATCAATTAACCAATAAAGGTTGGAATTTATTCTCTGAAATGTGTCCTAGAACAGCCGGACTTGCCTGCTTTACCCCACCGAATACCATTACAGACACATGCGATTGGGCTAGGAAACTAAAAGAGTCCACCGGATATGTGGTGGACTCAGGCTACGGAAAATTAAAGGGGAAAGTTATTAGGATTTCCAATATGGGTATCTCTGATATTTCAGAACTCACCCCTTTAATCGAAGCAATTAATTAAGCTTCTTTGTTATAATGTCTGGCACGTATTGCATATAGAACAGCAACAACGCCTACAATGCCGGCATATAAGTAAAAACGTTCCGTGGATATAGCATTACTGCCATCATCAGATGCTAAGAAGTAAGTAATAAGCGCAACTAATATATTACCCATAAAAATCGTCAGATTCCAAAAGCTGGTAATCATACTCTTAAGGTGTGTAGGTGCTTGCGTATAGGCAAACTCCAAACCTGTAGTACTTAACAATATCTCAGATATGGTGAGAACTAAATATGGAAGTAATTGCCATGCGATTGATAATTGAGCCCCATCTTCAATAGCACTTTGAATCATTGCAACAATAACAAATGATAAGGCTGCGGTAAATAAACCGACACCAATACGTACCAGCGGGCTAGCTAGCTTTGTAACGTAAGGGTAAACAAAAACGGAAATAAGAGGGATCAAAACCATGATTAAAACAGGATTTGCCGCTTGAATCGTTTCCGGTCCGATAACCCAGGTGCTATCTCCAAATAAAGGAATCGTAATTGCTTGCATCATATTCCCTTGAGTAACCCAAGAGGAAGCTGTTTGATCAAATACTGACCAGAAAGGAATCACGAATGCAAAAATTGATAACACCTTTAAGATATGTTTGGCGTCAGTAATCGACTCTTCACCAAACTTTTTCTCCGTCGAAGCCCATCCACCCTTAAACAAAACAGAATACATCACGGACCAAAAACCGGCTCGCTTATGATCCGTGGTCGGTGCGATATGATAACGCTTGCGACCAAGCCAAAAAATAAATGTCGCTACTCCCATAAAGATCCCCGGTATAGCAAAAGCCCAACTATAACCATAGGTATTACGAATCGCAGGAATGCAAATAAACGAGAAGAAAGAGCCAAGATTGATTGACCAATAAAAGGCATTAAACGCCTTTGTCATCAAAGCGGAATCATTAGATTCAATCTGGTCACCCATGAATGAAGAAACACAAGGTTTAATCCCTCCGGCACCCACGGCAATAATGAAAAGACCAGTCATTAAGACCCATTGGCGAGATTCCAAATCATGAAATAAATCACCCAAAGCTAAGACACCATGCCCGACACAATATAATAATGAAATATATAAAATTGTCTTATATCGACCTAAAACTTTATCGGCCAACCAAGCCCCAACCAAAGGAAGAAGGTACACCATTGCAACAAATAAGTGCAAAATGCTCGTTGCGTAATCACTATGCATCAATAACTCGGTGGTCATATAAAGCATCAGAATACTTTTCATGCCATAGAAACTGAATCGCTCACAAGCTTCAGTACCGATAATGAATTTTGCCTGTTTTGGTAATGAATGGGCCATAATATATTTAAAAATAAAAATGGCACCTTAAATAGATGCCATTTTAAAATCAGTTCATTGTCCTGTAACGCTTAGTTTCTGCCGTTAGCTACAGCAGGATTAATGTTTAGGTCATAAAGAGACACACAATTTTTCAACCATTCCTTGAGGATGAGCTGTTTAGTAAGTTGCTCTAGTTGAATTTTTTGAAGCTCCATGTCATTTGACAATTGAGGGGAGTCTTCAAGAGTTCTCTTCACTAACTGCACAAGTAATACACCTTTATCAGATTGCAAAGGTTCAGCTACTTGTCCCGGGTTGATAAACTTAGTTACGGCAAAAGCAGCTTCAGCCTCATCAAAATCTTTTGGTGGAGCGATTGGCATTGCTTTTACTTTTTCAAGCATTGGAGCAAGTTGGGTAGGGTTCGTTTGAGCCAAAACTCGCATTTCCGGAGTAATTAAATTTTGTAATATGGTATAAGGACCATAGTTTTTTGTTTGAGCACCGGACTCTTGAGCTACTTTGGAGAAATCTTCAGAAGTTTTCGCATCTGCTAATTTGGATTTTAACTCAACAGCAGCCTTTTCAATGTTATCCTTTGTTAATTTGGCTATAAGATCCTTTTTAGCTTCTTCTTTTGCAGCTTCGTAAGTACGTGCCATATCAGGAGTAATCGCATTCAATCGAACTAAGATCACGTTTCCATTGTCGAGCACTTGAGTCGTACTTAATTGTTCGCCCTTCACTTGGGTCATCGCCTTATTGACTTCTTCTTCAGAAGCATTAAGAGATACGTTTGGAGCACCACTTAATGAGAAAGCAACTTCAGCGATATTGTTATTTTGACCATCGGAAGCAGCAGCATTAATAGGAGCAATTAAAGCGGCTT
Source organism: Akkermansiaceae bacterium UBA7331 (assembly GCA_002471255.1). Lineage (GTDB taxonomy): Bacteria > Verrucomicrobiota > Verrucomicrobiia > Verrucomicrobiales > Akkermansiaceae > Akkermansia. The sequence continues at coordinate 198,484 of DKPP01000007.1, forward strand.
CTTCTGTTGTCTTATCAATGTTGGAAAAAATAGCTTTTTCCATTTTAAGAACCTTTTCATTGGATTTAATAGCCTGATCGATTGTTTCTTCCAGATTGGCACCATTCAAATTACTTACAACATCCCAAACATCATTCTCAACGATATTTAACACTTCTTGTGTTGCATTTGAAATATTGCCGGCCTCTTCTTGCTTGGTTTGCTCTAAAGGACTAAAGGTATATACATTAAAGAAACGCTTTTCACCGGTACGGTATTTCTCTTTGTTCTTCTCCCAAAACTCTTTGATTTGCTCTTCTCCGGGTTCGGTTTTAGGAGCAAAATTAGCTATCGGTAATTCAGCAACATTGAGCTCAACTAATTGCATTTGAGATTCCGTGCAATTATTTGCATAGTTTGCATTAATCTCGATACCGGACACCATAGTGGCCTTTACTTTATTGGCTACGATGTTATCGGCTACGATTGATTTGAGAGCTTTTACGCGCATTTCACGAGCTTGAGTGCCTTGCATATTGATAAACTTAGCATAAGTATCCGCATCAAACTCACCTTGCTGATTAGAAAACTCAGGTAAAGTACGAATAGCAGAATCAATTTCTTCTGAGTTAGCATAAAAACCCAATCTCTCACCTTCATTACGGATAATCCCACGATAAGCGGCAAAAGCGGTCATAGCATTAGACGTCTTTAGTGTCTTAAGAGTGTAAGCGGCATTTTGTTCGGCAAAAATATCCAAAATTCCACCCATAGATGATTGCAATTGCCAAGCCATTTGATATTCAACAGGCAATTCTTGCTCGTATTGTTTTTGAGTAACTTGTTGATTACCTACGGAGACCAAAGTTTTGGTGAACATTTGGGACAGCGAACCATTATATCCGTCTCCAATGAAAACTAAGCCCACAAAAACGAGGGCCATGGCTGCCATGATGACGATGGTATGTTTACGTAAAAACTCTAACATGAGATTATACAGTGAGTTGACTAGTGATATGCTATTTCAAACTATTCGCATGAAAAAGCTAAGATTCTTTACACTCTTTATGATCAAGAATCAAGACAGAAGACACCAAGATACCTGGAATGACCTATTTTTCATTTCAGAAATAAACGCCCTGCTAAACACAAGGTTCAACAGGGCGTTCGCCTTATTCTATCTTATTATGAAAAAAACATAGACAAACCATGTTGTCTTCATGACTGAGATCATTGACCTCAATCATCTATTAATACGTATATCAATATCGGATCTTTCACAATTTTGTAAAAATATTTTTATAAACTAAAACCCCGCATAGGATCACCATGCGGGGCTTAGTCTATCTAATCTATTTTTATACTCGGATTATTTTAACTATGAAAAAACATAGCAACTTTTATCCTTACACATGAACGTACGAATCGAACATGTATCAATTAATACGAGTACAATAACAAAATGTTTCAATTAAAATAAAAAAAATCCACTTCAAGAGTACCTGAAGTGGATAAAATGCTTATCAAACTAAATTAGTGAGCGGCACAAGCACCACAGGCCCAATTAGATCGAATTTGAGCAAAGAAGTCATTTCCTTTATCATCTACAAGAATGAAAGCAGGGAAATCAACAACTTCAATTTTCCAAATTGCTTCCATACCCAATTCAGGATATTCCAGCAATTCTACTTTTTTAATGTTATCTTTAGCTAAAATAGCGGCAGGACCACCAATAGAGCCTAAATAGAAGCCACCATGCTTTTTACAAGCGTCGGTCACACATTGATCACGATTACCTTTAGCAATCATAATCATGGAGCCACCGTTTTCCTGGAATAGATCAACGTAAGAATCCATACGACCGGCGGTAGTAGGACCAAATGAACCGGAAGCATATCCCTCAGGTGTCTTAGCAGGACCTGCATAATATACAGGATGATCCTTTAAGTATTGAGGCATACCTTCGCCATGATCCAATCTTTCCTTAATCTTAGCATGAGCAATATCACGACCTACCACGATCGTACCATTGAGACTAAGACGAGTTGTTACAGGATATTGGCTCAACTCAGCCAAAATGTCCTTCATGGGACGATTCAAATCAATAGAAACGGCATCACTAGAAGTTAAACGTAATGCTTCCGGAATGTATTGACCAGGATTGCGTTCCAATTCTTCGATGAAAATACCTTCAGGAGTGATTTTTGCTTTGGCATTGCGGTCTGCTGAGCAAGATACACCCATACCTACAGGGCAAGAAGCACCATGACGAGGAAGACGTACTACGCGAATATCTAAGGCAAACCACTTACCACCAAATTGAGCACCTAAACCAAGCTCGCAAGCGGCTTCGTGAAGTTCTTTTTCCAATTCCACATCGCGGAATGCACGACCATGTTCATTACCGGTTGTTGGTAATTTATCATAATATTTGGTAGAAGCCAATTTAACGGTCTTTAAGCACATTTCGGCAGAAGTACCACCTACTACAAAAGCGATATGGTATGGAGGGCAAGCAGCAGTACCTAAAGTACTCATTTTTTGCACAAGGAACTTCTTCAATGAAGTCGGATTAAGCAAAGCCTTTGTTTCTTGGTAAAGATAAGTCTTGTTAGCAGAACCACCGCCTTTAGCCACAAATAAGAACTCATATTTCAAACCTTGAACGGCAGAAATATCAATCTGAGCTGGCAAGTTTGTACCGGTATTTTTCTCTTGGTACATATCTAACGCTACAGTTTGGGAATAGCGAAGATTATTTTGAGTGTAGGCATCATAAACACCATGAGACAATTGCTCATAATCATTGCAATCGGTCCACACTTGCTGACCTTTTTTACCAACGATATTAGCGGTACCGGTATCTTGACAGAATGGCAAAATGCCAGCTGCTGCTACTTCAGCATTACGAAGCAAAGTCAATGCTACGCTTTTATCGTTTTCACTAGCTTGGGGATCATCCAAAATAGCTGCTACCATCTTTAAGTGAGCCGGACGCAAGAAAAAGGCTACATCGTGGAATGCCTCTGCTGCAAGAAGGCGTAAACCTTCAGGAGCAACCTTTAAAATTTGTTTTCCTTCAAACTCGGAAACACTAACATAATCCGAAGTAATAAGGCGGTATTTCGTATCATCCTGCTCCATTGGAAAAGGATCTTGATAATAAAAATCTGGAGTTGCCATAACTGAGAATCATTATACCCAACTCATTAGTATTTTCTAGCAAAAAGCTTTTTAATATTCATAACCAACAAGTAACAAAAAATTTATCAACTTGATATAATATCCTCATACGTGAAATGAAAGATCTATGATCTAAAGTTCGTAATATTCAAACATCACCATTTCACTATAAAGATCACATGAAATCACCTTTTTCCCTATTAACGCTACCCTGCACAGTTTTGATCGTATCAGCCAACGCAATGGAACAAGTGAATTATCAGTCAGGTAATCCAGATAATACATCCATCGTAGCGTGTGCTGACGCTTGGCCGGCGATGATAGGCATGAATGATAATGGCATACTCAAAATAAGCCTCAAAGATTTACCTAAAAATGCCAAGGAAATTTCCTTACATCTCGATTTTTCGAAGATGGAAAACATCAATGATATCGACCATCTCTCATTGATAGAAGGACATGATAACGACATCTTTTTCATTGATCCCTACGAAAAAATCAAAAATAAAACAAGCTACCCCGGCAAAAAACTGGTTTCAAACATTAAACCGACAAAAAACGTAATTCTCAAAGGAGAAATCCTTCCTTCCGATTCAAATGGTGAGCGTTATTTGTGGGTTTCGGTCAAGATGAAGCCAACTGCATCCATCGATCGAAAAATAAAGTTCAGTCTCAAGGATATCAAAATCGATGGCACATCTTACACGGCAGATACACCATTAAATGCACAACAACGTGTTGGCGTAGCTTTATGTAAGACGGGAACAGAAGTACAAGGCAAACCTTCCATTAAAAATCGAATTCCCGGTATCGTCCGTACACCAAAAGGCACTCTGGTAGCTGTTTACGACGCACGATATGATCGCACTAACGATATGCCGAGTAATATTGACATCGTCACGTGTCGTTCCACAGATGGAGGTCAAACGTGGTCACAACCAAAAATTGCCATTAATTACACCGGCAATGATGAAAAAGGTAAGCCCATCATCAACAAAGACAACAATTATTCCAATGACTATGGTGTGAGCGATCCTTGCATTTTGACTGATCCCCAAACAGGGAACATTTGGGTCGGAGCCGTTGCAAAAAAAGGTATTTTTGATTCAAAACCCGGTTTGAGCGACCAAGAAAGCTCCCAATATGTTATTACTCACAGCACTGATGATGGGCAATCATTTGAGCCATATCGTAGTATAACACCGGAAATCAAAAATCCAAAATGGAGAACAATTTTTCAAGGTCCGGGTCATGGAATAGCCACTAAACCTGACGCAAACGGAAAATCTTTACTCATCATGCCATCACAAATTTGGTATATGGATAATGCACCTCACTCTTGCCTTATCTATTCAGATGATCAGGGTAAAACTTGGAAATCAAATGACACGGTCGGAAAAGATATTAAACATGAAGGAATCCCCGCTAGCTCCAGCGAAAATTGTATTGTTGAATTAGCTGATGGTAGCTTAATGATCAATGCACGTAATGAAGCAAGACAAGGTTACCGACATGTTTACACCACGAAAGATTTAGGAAAAACTTGGCAATCTTATGAAAGTGAAACATTACCGGAACCATCATGCCAAGCCAGCATTATCGCTGTAGATAAAGTACCAAATCTTGGACGCGCGCTTTTCTTTTCCAATCCGAATGTTAATAAGGCACCACGTCAGGATATGACTGTTAAAACATCGGTGGATGAAGGCAAAACTTGGCCTAAAAACATGCAAGTCAAATACGACGCTCGCCCATCATGTGGCTATTCCGATTTATGTATCGCGTCTCCAACGCATTTGGGAATCATCTATGAAGGTATTATCGGAGATGAAAATATCTTTTTCTTGAGAATCCCCTTTGAGGAAATCGTGAATCAAGATAACAAACAATAATAACTTTATACATTACTATATTATCTTGCCACATTAAAAAGCGCATGGAACGTATGCTCCATGCGCTTTTATCAATCTAAGTCGAATAGATTATTTTAAACTTCCTCCGGTGATAACCATTTAAAAGAAACGATGTTGAATTTACGTCCGAAGGCCTTATTAATGGCTGTCAATTTAGTGTTTGTAGTGGCTCCGGTAGTCGGATTCACTTCAATAGCTGCCGTTTCAGGTGCATTCGTTGGGTCAACGTAGTAAATACTACGTTGCACGATAGCTTCACACCATGCGCGAGACAAAATTTTACCGGCTTTATTGGTGATTTCACCGTAGGCGCGAATAGTAAATGTATCGTCACGTGTTGTTAAAATATTACCTAATACAGCTAACACATCCGACTGAATCAAATACCCAGGGGCAGCTGTATAAGCAGAGCCTTTTGCTGCTTCTTGGTGAGGGTAAGAAACCTTTGGAGAAACAATTGTTTCACTTAATTCACTAAAAGCACTATTGATATTACTGTTATCAATGGCAGCTTGTAGAGCACCCTTCACTCCCATTTCACCTGTTTCCAAACGACGGTTAATAAATTCGGCCATGTTGAGGAATGGTCCTCTTTTCTTCACTTCCTTAACCATTTCACTAGCCAATTGCTTTAATTGACTGTCATTGATTTTACGAAGGTCAGACCATGCCTGAGCTTCTCCAGAACTGATACCATTGATAATACCTACGGAACCATAATCATCAACGTGTGATTTATCACTCGAAGCTATACCGAAGCGAGCGAATAAAGCTTCACCTTGGTTATTGATTTCAGAAGGTTTGCCATTTTCGTTATGTAACAATTTTCTATTTTTGAGACCTTTTAAGATGGATTCCCAAGCCTTTTCAGATACGGAATTCACATTAAAAGCCCCTGGTATCGTTAGATATTTCGCTGACTTTTTATAGCCTTCTGCGTCGGTCAATTCTTTAACAATCGTGTTCACATCAGAACCTTGTCCATCAACAACAAAACGTTTATTAGCCATGGCACTCTTGTTTTGCGACGTATCCACAGAAAAGGCCTCCTTAACGACATTGTTTAATTCTTCCTTAGCGGATGAACCAATTTCTTTTGGTCTAGATGCAAATGAAGAGGTGTACCATGAATCCCACAGAGAATCATTAATCAAAAATCCGTGATCCCAGAAGTCTGATAAAGCTTCATCATCAGAAATGTTTTGATTCTTGAATACCTTATCGGCAGGAATCATCGGATCTGCAAAGGAATTACCAATACCAACACCGGGCACACCGGATTGGTAGGCAAATCTTTTGGCTGTCTTAGGCAATGAATCAGTTTTATACCATCCGGGCGTTAGACGGAATGAAGAAAAGCCCGCTAAGCTATATGGTTGTTGCAAAGGTAATTCTGAAGCAACGATCTTATTAACCTGTTCAGCCCCCGGGCCGCCGAAAGCGGTCAATTTAGTACCATCATTTGAAAGAATGTTACTAATGGTGATAGGAGCAAAATCGGAGTTTGCTTGTTTTACTTCAAATTGATAAGGGCTATAGGAACGAGCCAACTCAGAAGCTTTTACCATCTGACCACCCCAGAATAATGGGCTAGAGTGTTGCCAAGTTTTAGCACGATAATCACTATTTGATGGATAAGCACCCACAATAGGATTTAAACCCCATTTAGCTGAAATACCATAATAGGCGATAAAAGTAGAATCTTCAAGAGGTCTGCCGTAATAACCTTGCTTAATCAAATTCTCATCAGGACCTTTGTTGTCCAACCAAAGTGAAGATGGTAATTTGATCTTTTCGATTAATGGTTTTTCCCAAGCACCCCAATTGATATTAAAAATTGAAGGCATTACCTGAGTAAAGATTTTTGGATCTGGTGTAGTTTTACCGCTAAGAACTTGTTTTTGCCCAATCATTTTAGGATCCATCAAACCCGAGACCATAACAAAAGTACCTAATTTTTTTGAGGTCTTGTCAAATTCATCAGTATATTGAGTAGATAAAACGTGATTTTCTGGCGTGAAATTAAGTTCTCCCAATGATTCTGCAAACTTGACGGAAGCCAGAGCCGGGCCCGTTGCAGATTCATATCCACTACCATCTAAATATTCATACCGAACGCCGTCAAACCAGTTCACAGCATAAGCACTGGTTTGAGTAGGGTCTTGAGACCAACCTTCTTTCAAGGCAAAGTTGTCCACATTAAGTTCAGCACCGGTTTCTTTAGCTTTATACACTTCGTTACCGTGAACGATAGAAGTGGCTAATGGTTGTGCAAAAATTTTAATTTCACCTGCATTCAATGTAGATGGATTACCTTTTTGAGCTACCCCACTTGGCAATAACTTACTAGTCTCCCGGAAAGATGCGCCGAAGTCAGCAATCTGTCTATTATAATAACTATTACCCGAGAAAGGAACCAATAAGCTCTCGCTATAATTATTCAACAACTCATTATTTAATCCCCAAGAAAAAGGAATATTACTTGATGCCACCATAGGCATAAAGCGATGTTGTCCATAGTAGGAGCCCCAAGGAGCACCATTCGTACCGGACATTTTCATCGGCACATTGTAAGGATTCCACCACACAAATACAGGAATTACAGATAAACGAGGTGTGATCCAGCCACCACGAATGGGGTGAACGTTACCATGCTTTACATACTGTAAACCAACAAAAGCATAATATTTAAGCAAAATAGGATGGCGTAAGTAAGTCTGCTTATTATCCATAATCTGCAGATTGGTAGATGAATCAGAAGCAACCGTAGTCATAGGCACACCTCCTTCCCAAACTAGTGAGTTTGACTTATCTGCTGTTGAATTGCTCGAATTGGAATCCCACATATTTGCCCATAAATGTAATTGATTCCAAGAAGAAATAGGTCGATCGGCTACAATAGGGGAACCGTCTTCACCATTCACAGCACGCAAACCTATATCTTTATTTGATAAAGGTTTCATGCCTTCGGGCAAGGTATTCTTTGATAGCAAAATATTTAAATCTTTTTTCAAACCTCCAAACTTAACGTCGGACAATAAGCCTTGAGAATACAAAGAAACATCGTGATAAACATCACCTATAGCTTTAGTAGCTTGCAAACTTCCTGACGAACCTAACGTAGCCGTATCGTATGATACGATCTTTGCCAATTCTTGACTTGAAGTGTTGCCTCCACCGGAAATAACAGACTCTAAGCCCAGAACACTTAAATCAGGTCCTGGAGTATCCCATGCACCACGAGCTATTGCAGTTAGGTCACTCTGTTGCGAATCTTCAAATTTTGGAACATTGATACGCACTTTTTGATTCTCTGCACTTACCCACCACGCGATATACTTATCATTGGCGGCCCCTTTGGTAACCTCATTTTTTGAAGCTGACAGAGTATCTTCAACCTGAATGAGACCGGCATAAATTTCTTTATTGTTTTGAATTTTGCCTCCCTTTTTGACATAGCCTAATGTACCGCCTCCTAAAAGAAGTACTCGTTTTGAATTAGACATTGTTTTGTCTAAACCTAAAGATCTGGTACCTGCACTCAAGTTAGTCAAAGACAATTTATCAGGATCGGAAATTAACCAACGACGAAACAGAGCATTTCGTCCCTCATTATAGGTAGAATTGATTTCTACGCCTGAAGAATTAGCTCGGTTCAAATAATTGTCCCAGCTATTCCACGTTCCCAAAATATAGGGATTAGATCCGGCCGGAGCCTCTGTTCCCGGAATTAATATACCTGAGTTCGCCGAAACACGTTGGTCCGGTCCTAACTCACCTTGTAAAGTTCCAATAGCCACTTCTAAAGCCAATCTAGCTTGAGCTTTGGCTTCAACTGTTAATAAAGCTTTTTCAGAAATACGAGTTTGTGTAGAAGCAACGGTAAGAAGCCCTACACTCAACAAGGCAAGCAACAGCATGAGGACAATGGTAGAAATCAAGGCAAAGGCCTGCCTTCTACGTAATTTTCTTGGAGGTTTGATTCTAAGTCTCATTAATTTACCTTCTTTAGAGTTTGCAATTTATTTTCATCGTAAATATTTACTATGTAAATACAAGAAAAAATCTTATCATCACTTCTCAAGTTCTGTAGGTAATAAAAAAGCCGTATGACTTCTTGAGTCATACGGCTTTTGTTAGATACTTTTGTTATCAAACTTCTTCAGGAGCTAACCATTTGAAGGATATTATGTTAAAACGGCGACCAAAGGCTCTATTGATGCTAGACAATTGAGACTTTTCTACCGCACCTGTAGCCATATTTAAATCCAACGCGGCAGTCTCGGGAGCATTAGAAGGATCTACATACTCGACGCTACGCTGGACAACAGCTTCACACCAAGCATGAGAAAGAATTTTACCGGCTTTATTGGTTACTTGCCCATATGCTCTAACAACGAATGTATCATCACGCGTTGTCAAAATATTACCAAGAACGGCTAAAACATCAGATTGGATCAAATATCCGGGAGCAGCAGTATAAGCTGAGCCTTTAGCTGCAGCAGGGAAAGGATAACTTGCAGCAGGATTAATGATCGTATCGCTCAACTCATTGAATGCGCTATTAATATTACTATTATCAATTGCTGCTTGCAAGGCCCCTTTTATACCCAATTCATCTGTAGTTAATCGACGATTAACAAACTCAGCCATGTTTAAAAACGGACCGCGTTTACGTACTTGTTTAACCATTTCTTCAGCAAGTTGCTTAAGTTGAGATTCACTAATTTTACGTAAATCGCTCCATGCTTGGGCATCATTAGAGGAAATGCCATTCGTGATACCTACTGATCCATATTCATCAATATGAGACTTATTGCTACTGGCTATACCAAATCGTGAAAACAAAGCTTCATTTGAACTTTGAATTTCTTGAGGTTTACCGGATTCAGAATGAAGCAATTGGCGATCTTTCAAACCAAGCAAAACTGATTCCCACGCTTTAGAGGAGGTAGAATTGATATTAAAAGCACCACTTACAGTAAAAAACTGTGCTGATTTTTTATATCCATCCTGATCTGTCAAAGTATTCACAATTTCGGAAGTACTTAATCCTCTGCCATCAGGAACATTACGCTTATTAGACATCATGTTTTTCTGATTTGACATATCAGTAGCAAAAACTTCTTGGATAACTGTCTTAACATTCTGCACTCCGGATGGATTTGTAATATCTTTAGGTCTAGTTGCTAAAGAAGATGTATACCATGAATCCCATAATGCATCATTGATCATAAAACCATGATCCCAGAAATCTGCTAACGTTTCATCACCAAATACATTGTTATTGCTAAATACTTTATCACCGGGGATCATTGGATCGGCAAATGAATTACCAATACCTACCCCCGGCACACCGGATTGATAAGCAAATCGTTTAGCGGTTTGAGGCAAGGAATCAGTTCTATACCAGCCGGGAGTAAGCCTAAAGCCGGCAAATCCTGCCAAACTATATGGCTGTTGTAATGGCAATTCACTGGCTACAATCTTATTAATTTGTTCAGCTCCGGGACCTCCAAATGGAGATAATTTGGTACCGTCATTAGATAAAATATTACTAATAGTGATAGGAGCAAAAGTAGAGTTAGCCTGCTTTACTTCGAATTGGTATGGACTATATGAACGACCAAGTTCAGTTGCCTTAATCATTTGACCACCCCAAAATAAAGGACTGGAGTGTTGCCAAGTTTTTGCTCGATAATCTTTATTAGCAGGATAAGCACCAACAATAGGTGTTTTCCCCCACTTGGTCGATATACCAAAGTAAGAAACAAAGGTAGAGTCTTCAATTGCTTGACCTGCATATCCCTTACGAGAATATTCTTCATCATCGGTAGCCTTATGTAACCATAATTCAGCCGGCACGCGAATTAAATCCATCAAAGGTTGCTCCCATGCGCCCCAATTCATATTAATCGTGGCAGGAGTAGCCTTTAACATAATCTCAGGATCTGCCGTATTGCTACCGCTTAATTTAGTGGAAGTACCAATTTTTGTTATGTCCATTAATCCCGGAGCCATAACAAATGTACCTAGTTTATTCGATTTACTATCGAATTCCTCTGTATATTTTGAGGCTAACACATGATTCTTTGGAGTCGCATCGCCGGTGCCATTGTTCCCGCGTAAATCGTTATAACTTTCGGCAAATTTCGTAGAAATCTTAGCGATTTTATCGGTACGACCATATGAATTATTTTCTAAGACATCATATCGCTGACCATCACACAAGTTCACAGCATAAGCACTTACTTGATTAGGCTCTTGAGACCAACCAGTCTTAAAGGCAAAGTTGTCAGTAACAATATCAAATCCATTTTCTTTTGCACGCTGCACACTACCGCGGTCACCGGCACCGGCAGCCATTGTTGACACCGGTTGAGCAAATACAATAATCTCACCTGCCTTGATGGTCGAAAAGTCGCCCTTCTTATTAGCTTTACCGGAATTATCCAAGATATTGCTATCACGGAAAGAAGCACCAAAATCTGCAATTTGTCGGTTACCGTAAACTACGGAGAGGAATGGTGTCAGAGGGTTTTCAGTATAAGTCTCACGAATGGCATCCAAAGGTAATCCGTGGGATTGCATATTATGCGATAATAACAAAGGCATAAAACGATATTGACCATAGTTTGAAAACCAAGGATTACCTGACGCATCAGTCAATTTCATATCAACGTTGTATGGGTTCCACCATACAAAAACAGGGATAACCGATACACGAACGTCGATTGCGCCTGCGCCCATTGAGTTTGCATATTCACGCTTAATTAAATTGATACCTACGAATGAATAAAAACGTAATAGGATGGGATGTCTTACATAAGTATGCTTATTATCCATCATCTTCACACTTGCTTCCGCATCAGAAGCAATATAAGTCATCGGCGTTTGCCCTGACCAAGATAATACTGCAGACTGATCCTGACCATCCTTCAGTTCCGGATTCCAAAGATTGGACCATAAATATAATTGATTCCATGATGAAATAGGACGATTAGCTACAGATGGTGAACCGTCTTCTGAATTTGTAGGGCGTAAACCTATGTCCTTATTATTACCAATCATTTCATCAGGTAACTTTGGTAATGATAAAAGTAGATTTAAATCCTTTTTTAATCCGCCGAATTTATTATCGGTAAGCAACCCTTGAGAAACTAAAGTAATATCATGATAGACATCACCTAAACTACGAAATTCTTGTCTAGATGAGGTATTACCGGACATGACTAAACTATCTTTACTCACTACTTTAGCCAATTCGAAATCATTATTGGATTGAGCTAATTGTGATAAAGTGTTTAACCCTAAATTATCTAAATATGGTGCAGGTGTATCCCATGCCCCTTGTGAAACAGATGTGATATCTTGTTTCTTAGAAGACTTATATTTCGGTAAATTGACTCGTACTTTTTGGTTCTCACCACTCACCCACCATGCGATATATTTGTTATATGCATTGGCTTTAATATCCTTATCATAGGAATCATCTACCTGAACCAATCCGGCATAAATTTCCTTATTATTTTTTGTTGTTTCCCTTTTTGTGTACCCCAAAGATCCACCACCTAAAAGGCATACTCGTTGGCTATTAGCCAATTTCTTATTAATGCCTAAAGAGTTAGTGCCTGCATTCAAATCCATTAAAGTATTATTATTAGGGTCAGAAATTAACCAGCGACGGAATAAAGCACTACGACCTTTGGTATATGTCGACGTAATAGCTTCGCCTGTTGAGTTTTCTCGATTTAAAAAATTATCCCAACTATTCCATACACCTAAAATATATGGACTTTGAGATGAAGACCCTTGATCACTTTCTAATAAAATCCCGGAATTTGCAGAAATACGTTGATCAGGACCTAGCTCTCCTTGCAATTTACCAATAGCGACCTCTAAGGCAAGTTTAGCCTGTGCTTTAGCCTCAATCGACAATAAGCCTTTATCGGAAATACGTGTTTGTGTCGAAGCGACTGTTAAAAGTCCCACACTCAAAAGAGCAAGCAAAAGCATAAGGACTATGGTTGAGATCAATGCAAATGCATATTGCTTTCTTAATCTCTTGGGGGCCGGTTTTATACGTAACTTCATAGTAATACAAAATCTAAAGTAACAAATCTAAGAATTTTGTCTGTAATCTTAAGATTTCTCAGATACTGCACAAGAGAAAAACACTATGGACAATTCCTCATAAAAACCCATCTTTCACAACTAATAGAGTAGTAAGTTTTTTAGCTAAATGAAAATCTTGCATTTATGACAATAAAAAATAATAAGACCAAATAACAACATGAAAAAAAATGAACAATAGGACACAAAAAAGCCGTATCTCCTACCATTTAGTAGAAAATACGGCTTAGAGAAAATGTGATATTAGTATGACAAATTACCAGAAAGAACCAAACGTTCAAATTCAGCAAGATCCACTACTTGACCTGTTCGACGAGCATGTTCGGTAGCAAAGGCCATTACGTGAGAATGGGCTGAGTCCTGAATGGACGTAGTCATTTTTTCGACCGGCACATTCAACATATCATCATATAAGGCACACATAAGACCCCAGTCACCACCACCATGGCCTTGATAACCGGCGTCACTATCTTCCAATTCAACAACGCGGGTTTCACCACCGAAATGAGGAGTCACGCTGATTTCGCCAGGGCCATTGTTTTTATAGAACACACCGGCACGAATCTTACCTTTAGTACCATAGATCTCAATATGACGACCTTCTTCAAAGGCGGTCATTGTAAAGGTACCGGTCAAACCACCCTCAAACTTCATAATGGAAACTTGGTGGTCTGGTTGGTCGTTATCGCATTGCATAGCATCGCGACCCCAAGGAGAGGTTTTAAGCCATTCGTAAATTTCATCTTCAGAGGCTGTCTCATAGCGATCATATACCATTCCTAACCAGCGTTTCGCATCTTCAGCTGTAGCATATTTACGAGCATCGTATGGATCTTCACCTACAGGCGTCGTCCAATCAACACAGCGATCAGGGCGTGCTTCATTTAATGTAGCCTTAGTGAAAAAGCTTAATTCCCCAAAGCTCGCTACAGAAACACATTTACGACCCATAAGCCAATAAAGAATGTCCATATCATGGCAGCATTTAGCAACAATCATCGGAGTGGATGTTTTACTATTACCCCAATGCCCGCGAACGAATGAGTGAGCGAAATGCCAAGCACCTACGCCTTCATTGGCATTAAAAGTCATGATTTCGCCAATTTCACCACTTTCGATGATTTTTTTCAAAGTGCGGTAAAATGGAGTGTAACGTAATACGTGACACACTGCCACACGACGATTAAGCTCATTTGTCAAATCACGCAAAATCAACGCTTCACGCAACGTTTTGGAAATCGGCTTCTCAAGAAGAACATTATATCCTAATTCTAAAGCCTTTTTACATGGCTCGAAGTGATAATCATCTTGAGTTCCGATAATGGCCACATCAGCCAATTTTGGTTGAGCCAAGATTTCATCTGCACTTGCAAACATTTTAACATCTGCTCGCTCAGATTCCGGTGCAAAATCTCTCACTGCCTCCGTGCGAACAGGCACAGGGTCAGCCGCAGCAACGATACGATACTTATCCGGCATCTCCATCGCCAACTTCATATAAGTACGGGTGCGTGAACCACAACCGATACCAGCCAAATCCAATCTTTTTTGTTCAGACATATTATTAATGTTAAAAAGTTATTTAATGATTCCTGATTTTTTCAAAAGAGCCTTAGGTTCAGGATCGCGACCCATGAAATCATGATATAATTCCGAAGCCGGCTTGCTATTACCTTTACTGAGAATAAATTTTCTAAAATCTTTGCCGGTTTGTTCGTTAAGAACGCCCTCTTGCATGAAACGACTAAAGGCATCGGCCTCCAATACTTCAGCCCATTTATAAGAATAATAGCCTGATGCATAACCGGTAGGATGAGCAAAAATGTGAGTCAATCGTCGAGCTACGGAAGGAGCCTTAGTGGACATTGGCACACGATAATCAGCCAATATTTCACGATCGATTTCTTCAATATCACGACCTTTGTATTGGTCTCGGTTGACGTGTAATTCCAAATCCAATTTACCGAATGTCAATTGACGCATAAAGTCACTACCGCTCATGTAATTACGGGCAGCACGCATTTTATCGAACAATTCATCGGAAATGGCTTCACCGGTTTGGTAGTGCTTAGCAAAGATATCAACCGATTCACGTTCCCAACACCAGTTTTCCATGATTTGAGAAGGTAATTCTACAAAGTCCCAAGCAACATTAGTGCCGGAAAGTGATTTTACTTCAACGTCGGAAAGCATTTGGTGCAACAAATGACCAAATTCATGGAAAATTGTTTCTACTTCACGATGAGACAATAACGCCGGCTTATCACCTACCGGCTTGGTCATATTACCAACCATCAAAGCTAAATGTGGCTGACGAGCCTCCCCATTTAAGGAAGGCAAACCTGCTTCTAAGCAATTCATCCAAGCCCCTGAGCGTTTGGAATCGCGTGGATGCCAATCTGCATAAAACGAACCTAAATGCTCTTTCGTCTCTTGATCATAAACATCATAGAAAAGCACTTCATCATGCCAAACTTCTACGGCACCCTCCGGCACTTCTTCACCATTTTTCACGCAATAGGTAGGCTTCTGCTCAACGGTAAAACCAAATAGTTTAGAATAGATCGCAAACAATCCTTCCATTACACGCTCAACGGAATAATAAGGTCTTAAATCTTCTTCATCAAAATCATACAATTCTTTACGTCGCTTTTCAGACCAGTAACCCACTTCCCATGGATCGAGCAAATCACATGCTTTGCCGGTCTTTTCAACCTTATAGTCCAAAACAGCGCTCATATCCGATAAATAGGCATCTTGCACTTGATCATGTAATTCATTGACGAAGTTTAGTGCATTCTTACCCGAACCTGCCATGCGGCGAGATGTTGCGTAATCGGCAAAGGATTCATAGCCTAATAAAGCGGCTTTACGCTCACGTAAATCTAAAATTTCTTCGATCAACTTAGCATTGTCGTACTTGGCACCATTACCAATTGTACAAGAACCTTCCCATACGGATTTTCGTAATTCATCTGAATCGGCAAATTGTAAAACAGGCTGAATGGAAGTATATTGTTGAGTAAATCTCCATACGGGAGACTCTTCACTACCATGCCCATTTGCTAAGGCATCAAGACGAGCACCCTCTTTCGCAAATTCAGGTAATCCCGCCAATTGAGATTCGTCAGTAATCAATAATTCCCAAGCATTGGTAGAATCAAGTACGTTTTCTGCGTATTCTTTCGTTTTCAAGGCGAGAGTAGATTCTAGTTCCGCATACTCCGGTTTAACAGCATCAGGCAGATCGGCTCCGCTTTCTTTAAAGTCCAATAATGTTTCTTGGATATAACGTTGCTTTACCGGGCTTAGATCTTTTACCCAATCAGATTGTGCTGCCTGTTTAAGCACATTCCATAAAGCAGGATTCAAAGAAATCGAAGAAGAGAAAGACACCACGGCCGGCATCATTTCACCAATGACTTCACGTTGCTCTGCAAAGTCATTTACGGAATCCAAATGCATGAGCCTTCCCCAGCCTCTATTGAGTTCCTCCGTAGCGGATTCCAATGCGCCAAATGTATTTTCATAAGTCATTTCCGATGGAGATAACTTGGTAAGCTTATCGATACGAGATTGAGCTAAAGAAATAGCGTGCTCCATGTCTGCTTTGACGCATTCAGGCTTTAACTCTGACCATTTTACATGGAAAGAAGGATCTAAAAAAGGATGAGAACTCATACGGATGTAGGTTATTTGGATTGTTTTCGAAGTTTTTTTAATAATTCCACACAATAGGGATTATTAGGAAATTTTTTCAAACCTTCTTCTAAACATTCAATGGCTTGTGCATTTTCTCGTTTATTAAGATAGGCTTTAGCGAGCAAAAATTCTTGCGGATAGGGTAAATCAGGTGGAGTAAAGAGGAAAGCTCCCTGTTGGGCATCACATGCATTTTTTAGCCATGAAGCCTGGGAATTCACATAAGTCATGGATTGAATACGCATCATATAAACCACCCCTAATTGGATGGCACGTCTTATATAGGGCTCTTCTCCCGGGTTTACTTCCAAGCTCAATAGATCGGATAATGATGATAAGCGTTTCTTGATCGAATCATGATAAAGCTGGGCTCTCTTCCATTGCTTGCTTTGAGTGGCTAGCTTAGCTTGAGCGAAATCTTGATGAATGCCTAACAATTCAGGATTCAAATCTTTTAAAGTTTTTTCGGCTTTGTCAGATAATGCTTTCCACTCTTTCTCATTAAGGACTTCCCAATGAGCTAATTTTAAACGCAAGGGTAAATCAGCGCCCATCCATTTATGTGCTAATACAGCTACACCTTGATTTTGATCTTTGTCAAATTTGAGCTCGGCTATTTTCGTTGATTCTTGCTGACTTTTCTTCTCATCTCCCAATAAAAAATAGCATTGAGCCAAATAAATCTTTCCTAAAATATGGTTAATGGAATCTGATGAGGAATGGTTCCCCTCTTTTGTTTCTTTTTCCAATAATTTCATCGATTGAGAAAAACTCTCAATAGCCTTCGGGAATTGACCTAAAGCATAATAGATCACTCCGGCTAAATAATGTGATTGCGCATAGTCCGGGCGTAATTCTACACAACGCTTAGCGTGATCTAAACAAATCAGACGTTGTTCATCCGATGTTTGGTCATGAATGTTAAGTGCCGTCAAAAAATGACCAATATATAAATCAGGTGCATTTTTGAGTAATGTTGGTAAAAAGTCATTTTCATCCACTTGTCGTAGAGAACGCTTCATGTGATGAGCAATCATCCCCAAAATAGGATCTCGAGGCCATTGCGAGGACATATCACCGACTAATTGATAGGCTTCATCAGATCCATGCAAAACGAGGGTTAAAGCGAGTGCCGCATATTGCTTTTCCCGCTCGGATGCCGGAGATTGCTCACCCAATAAGGCTTGCAAATTCTCCAAGGCACGAATTTTCAATGCTTTTTTCTCCGGCCCGAAAGGATAGAGAGCCATAGCCATCCCCCAATGAGCCATAAGACAATCGGGGTCGAGCTTAGCGGCTCGTTCAAAGCATTGAATCGCAGATAAGGAATTCATCGTCATCAAATGCTCCAATCCCTGCAACACCAACTGCTGAACCTCTCCGTCATTAGCACTTATTGCCATTATAGGCAGACCGACACGAACAGAACTAGGCTCCTCCACCGAGTCAGAGGAAAGACTTCCCGTAGACTCGGCAAAAGAAGTGAATGCAGTAAAATAAAGGATGGAAATGAGACGATGCATCCTCATTACATTTTGTCAGGCAATTGAATACCTAATAAGCCCATACCATGCTTTAACACACGGGCTGTGGCTTCACAAATGGCAAGACGGGAATGGCGAACCTTACCTTCGGACTTGAGTACAGGACAAGCTTCGTAGAAGGAATGGAAGGCTTTTGCCAAATCAAATAAATAAGAAGCCAATACATTCGGACGACAATCATCAAGCACCATCGGTACCACTTCACTATAACGAGCTAAAAGACGAACGATATTGATTTCCGCATCTTCATTTAATTCCAACGCTTGGGTCCAATCAATATCTTGTCCGTCAAGCTTACGGAAGATGGAACGCACACGAACGTATGAGTTTTGCAAATAAGGAGCCGTATCACCTTGTAAAGCTAACATCTTATCCCAACTAAACACATAGTCGGTCATGCGGTTTTGTGAGAGTTCAGCGAACTTCACAGCACCAATACCAACGATACGAGCAACTTCAGATTGCTCAGCCTCAGGCATTTCAGGATTCTTCTCTGCTACGACTTTAGCTGCTCTTTCGATAGCTTCATCAAGCACATCTTGCAAAGATACGGTATCGCCCGAACGGGTTTTAAATGGACGACGATCTTCACCTAAGATGGAACCAAAAGCAATATGGCGGAAATCGCCATCAGAACCACGACGGCGCTGAGCTGAAAAGATCTGACGGAAATGGAGTGCTTGAGGAGCACCTACTACATACCAGATGGAATCTGCTTGCCATTCTTTAATACGGTAATCAAGTGTAGCCAAATCAGTCGTAGCATAGAGGAAACCACCGTCGGCCTTGCGAATAATGCATGGATTATTTCTCCATTCACCATTTTCTTGCACCAAGAAAGGATCTTCTTGAGGTGGCACGGAATGATCGGAAAAGACACAAATAGCACCATCACTTTCTTGAGCTAAGCCTTTCGCAATCATATCGTCAACCAATGGAGCCAAGGCATCATTGTAGAAGCTCTCACCTAACCAAAAATCAAATTTGATATCCAATTGCTCATAGATTTTACTTAAGCCCGATTTTGAAACATCGACACATTGCTTCCAAATAGCCAAGTTTTCAGGATCACCGGCTTGTAATTTCACCAATTCCACTTTGCAGGTATCAAGCAAACCTTCTTGCTCTTTGCACATGATGTTTACATCCTTGTAAACACGAAGAAGTTCATCGATCGGATTAGCAGCTAATGCTTCTTGATCTAAGATATTCTTCCAACCCCATAAAATCATTCCAAATTGAGTACCCCAATCACCAATATGATTATCGGTAATAACATTGTGACCAACAAATCGGGCAATGCGGCTCAAAGCGTCACCAATAATAGTGGATCGAATGTGCCCCACGTGCATCGGTTTAGCCACATTAGGTGCTGAAAAGTCGATAACAATCGTTTTTGATTGCTCGGTAAGGTTTACACCTAAGCGGTCATCATCTAGGATGGAAAGTAAGGTAGAAGCATAAAAATCCGGAGAAATACGGAAATTAATAAAGCCGGGGCCGGCAATTTCCAATGAACACATCTCATCCTTGCCTACAGTATCAACCAACTGTTGAGCTAAAGCTCTTGGGTTTGTTTTACATTGCTTTGCAAGAACCATGGCGGCATTACTTTGATAGTCACCGAAACGCAAATCCTGGGATGGACTTACGGTGGCTTGGAATCCTTCCGGTAAGGAATCTCCTAGTACACCCTTCAACGCTACGGTCAATTTTTCTGCAAGAATTGTTGGAATGGTCATGTCTGCAACGATAAACCGACATTATGGGCAACTAGTCAAGGCTCAAGTCTCATCAAGACATATCTTTTTTGTAAAAATTGACCTCTTTGCTTGTGGGGTTGCATCATATTTGCCGATAAATTCATTTAATGGAGGCAAAGAAACAATAAGAGATCCTTTCGTCATTTTATTCATAAAACTTAATACAAATAATTTATTATAAAAAACTTATAAAACAAAAAAAAAAAAAAAAAAAAAAAAAAAATTTTTTTAAACA
>DKPP01000004.1:0-41435 GCA_002471255.1 Akkermansiaceae bacterium UBA7331
CAAGATCACCGAAATACCCGAGAGACGAACAAAGAAGCCGGAACCAAACGACTCCACACCTTCGAAGCGAACATCCGGCTTCTATTATTATTGACTTTGCCCACGGGTAGCGACTTTCAGTCGCAACACCGAGGCTATTACCCAAACTCTGACGAGTTTGGGTAACCCGCAAAGCGGGTATATTGTTCATTGATTCTCGGTGCATGAAGGAAACGAGCAGATGAACCCAAAGATTGCCTTGTATTCATGGATCGTGGGGGAATGATTTAAATAAACGAATGATTCGCAAAGCGGATTTATGCCCATTGATCACGAATAAACGAAATATCTGCGACTTAACGAAAAATATTATTCGATATTCCACGGACGAGCAAATAAGCCGGAACCAAACGGCGACACACCTTCGAAGCAAACATCCGTCTTCTATTGTTATTGACCTGTCCACGGGTTGTGGTTGAAAGAGCTACCGGTGGAACCACCGTAATTATGATCATTTTGTGAGTGATGGTGGATTTATTCCCCATCCGCGAACAAATCATATTTACAGCACCTTATTAGATACCCGAGAGACGAACAAATAAGTCGGAACCAAATGGCGACACTTCTTCGATGATAACATTCGAATTTGTCCATGGAGCGCGTCTTATAGTTATTACTCGCAGAACAAATTATATTCGCGCAGACCGTAAAAATTAAACTCGGAATAATCCAATTGCACGAAATTCTAAGATGTTATTTTCAATATGATAACTTCCCAAGGTTTTATCGGGATTTTTTTCGTATTAATGGGGATGTCTGTTTGGTCTGATATATAGTAATCGACTTTTTGTTGTGCGGAGATTCCTTCAATTTTGATGTAGTCTTGATTTGGTGTCGAATTGATGATGATGAGATAATCCGAATTTTGAAAATTCCATACTTTGTAGGTGAGTGGATAGCGAGTTTGTTGAATGCCTTCATCTGCTTGAACAGTATTGCTTTCTAAACTGGAATCAGATCTTTTAGATTGGGTAGCATGACTTGCTTGATTATGAAATGATACTTTGTATTGATCTGTAATTTGACCATTTAAAAGAATTTTTGCAAAATTTTTGGGCTGACAATTTAGTTCTTTGGCGCATTCTGAATACGCATCGTACCAAATGGCCCATGTATTTTTGACTGCAGGACGTTTGAAAAGCGACCAAATTAAAACGCCTTTCGCTCCTGAAGCTAAGCCTAAATAGACATCATGTCTTACCCAGTCTCTGATAATTTCATTTTCTTCCGGTAAAGGGTCTGCACATAATTCCGGCATTACCCAACATTCTTTCGCATGAGGGCTATCATTCATCGAAAGTAGCATTTGTTCAACGCTCCATCTGACCCATGATCGATCGTTTTTGTAACCTGCTGAGTTCACATAACAACCTTTTCCTATGATATTTGTTTCTAGGGCGGTTGCTCGTAGTGTTTTGGCGTCGCGGTGATTGGGTTGGTAATGAAAAATAGGGCGTTGTTTGGTATCAAATTTTCTAATGGCAGCTGAAACTAATTTTAAAAACTCTACTTCTCTTGGTCTCCATGGTCTTGTTTCTTCGGGCTGTACACACCATCCATAGATTGTGGCTTTGGATTCCAAAAATTCTATTTTGTTCTTAACTTCCGATTCAATAAAGTCATTGTCTAAAGGGGCTTCAAATATTGTTTTTGGAAAAGTAATTTGTGCCAATGCCGGTAACTCTGCTTGATGACATTTCTCTAATTGTGTGGCTTGAGCTTCATCATCACCATAAAAGGGTCCTGCTACGGTAAATCCTGCTTTTTTATCGCGTTCGGGTATTCCCGAATATCCTGCAAATACGATTTGGTCTTTGATTAATTCCGTCTGATCGGTGTTATTTGCGACTCCATTCGACGATATTTGCGCAAAAAACAGCAGACTCATGCATAAATCTTTAAAACCCATAGGTGCATATACGGATTATCATAGTTGGATATTTCAAAAAAGGTGATCTAAAGTAACTCATTTTTTTAATTATGTACCTAACTGGAAAAATTATTACAGTTCTTGCCTAGTGCTTTAATGTAAGGTGAGGAAAAGGCTTTTCAAATGTCAAAATTCGTGTAAATTACCTTTTCCTACGTTTAACGAATAACACATATTATTTGATATGAGCACAAACGACACAACATCATCCGCCCCGACGAAAACCTGCATGACTGGAGCCGAAGTGCTCGTGCAAAGCCTCGTGCGTGAAGGTGTCGACGTCGTCTTTGCCTATCCGGGCGGAGCAAGCATGCCTATTCACCAGGCATTAAGTCACGAACCATCCATTCGCACTATTTTACCTCGTCATGAACAAGGTGGTAGCTTTGCCGCAGAAGGTTATGGTCGTGTGACCGGTAAGCCCGGCGTATGTATTTCTACTTCCGGCCCTGGTGCCACGAACATGATTACCACAATCGCTGATGCTTATTTGGATTCATCTCCACTTGTTGCTATTACTGCACAGGTAATGCGTTCCTTAATCGGACGTGGTGCTTTCCAAGAAACTGACGTTTTCGGTATGACCGCACCGATTGTGAAGCACAGCTATTTAGTTACTGATCCGGAAGATTTGCCTCGCATCGTTAAAGAAGCCTTTTTCATCGCTCAAAGCGGCCGTCCAGGTCCTGTATTGATTGACATTCCTAAGGACGTACAAGAGTTTAAGTTTACTCCTAACTTTAATGTAGAAATGGATTTGCCGGGCTACAATCCTGAGTTGCCTGTTCCTACAGATGCGTTAAAAGACATCATTCCTTTGATCTTAAATGCTAAGCGTCCTGCTATTTATGCGGGTGGTGGTATTATTTCCGCTGAAGCTTCTGCTGAATTGTTAGAGTTTGCCGAGCGTGCTCAAATTCCGGTAGCGACCACTTTGATGGGTATCGGTGCTGTGCCTGAAACGCATCCTCTTTCCGTTCGTTGGTTAGGTATGCACGGTGCCGTTTATGCTAATAACACTGTGAACGAAGCCGATTTGGTTTTAGCCCTAGGTGCTCGTTTCGATGACCGCGTAACCGGTAGCGTAGCTCAGTTCTGCCCACAATCTACAATCGTGCATATTGATATTGATGCTTGCGAAATCAATAAGAACAAGATTGTTCATCATCCTATCCGTGCCAATGTTAAAGATGCTTTAAAAGTTTGGAACGAAGAATTGGCTCAATTAGGTATGGAACGTAAATCTGCCGATTTTGATCGTAATGCAGCTTGGTTTGAAATTATTGAGCAATGGAAAACTTTATTCCCATTCTCTTATGAGAAGCGTGAAGGCTTTATTGCTCCACAAGCTGTAATCGAAGAGTTATATCGTCAAACAGCCGATCGTAAAACAATTATCACGACCGGTGTGGGCCAACACCAAATGTTTGCCGCCCAATTCTATCAGTTTGATGAACCTCGTCGTTTAGCTACATCCGGTGGTTTAGGTACGATGGGTTATGGATTACCGGCTGCTATGGGTGCTTGCTTAGCTCATCCCGATGCTTTAGTGGTAAATATCGATGGTGATGGTTCCGTTTTGATGAACATTCAAGAACTTGCTACCATTCACGTAGAGCGTATGCCGGTGAAGTGCATTATCTTAAATAACCAGCACTTAGGTATGGTGGTTCAATGGGAAGACTTGAAGTATGATTCTAATCGTGCCGAAACTTTCTTAGCAGATCCTAACGACCAATATGACCCAACACACCAAAACGAGGATATCATCTATCCTAATTACCCAATGATGTGTGAAAGCTTTGGCGTAAAGTGTGAGCGTGTATTGAAGTTAGAAGATCTTCCTGCTGCGATTACTCGTATGATTGATTCTCCTGAAGCTTATGTTTTAGATGTGATGGTTCCATACGACGTGCACGTATTACCAATGATTCCGGGTGGTATGTCTTACAAGGATGTATTGCTTGAGCGTATTGCTGGTGATGGTAAAGGCCGTAAAGCCTCTGATTTAGAGAAAGCCATTCCAACTGCTTTGTAAGTAGTAACAAAATTTTAGGCGGGTGAGTGATCACCCGCCTTTTTTTATATATTGATGAGCAATTGCTCTTAATCTTTTACGTAATCGCCGTGCTGAATGTCAGCTGCATCTAGTGTTTGTGTGTAGATGGGGAGGCGCTGTTTGAATGACGAATAATCTTTGCGCTCTTTGGGTGTCCATCCCGTTTCTGCAAAGGCAGCCATTCTTGGGAATAGCTTTCTTTGAGCATCACGAGCGGTTGGTATCCATTCAGTCCAAAGATTGCATCCTAATCCTAATATATTCTTTTCTTGCTTATTTGGGACGCATTCAAATACCGGATCAAATGAATAAGCATCTTTCATAGTGATATTATCGCGATTAAGATACGTGTTTTTACTACTACTTATGACGACTTGGTGACCTTTTTCCAATGCTTCTTTGACAAGTTTTTGAGGACCATACCAATAGTGGATAATCGCATTGGTGTCTAATTTGCCTGTTGCCGCGCCTTGTCCGGCATCATTATGAACGTCGGAACCCATTATTTCGTTCCATCCCATCGTTCGGCAACCTTTAGACGCTAGCATTTTAGAGATTCGATTGGTAAAGGAAATTTGAAGATCCGTATATTTTTTAAATCCCTTTTTTGCCATGTATTGATCGATCTTGTCAGATTTCCATTCTTTATTATATCTTACTTCATCGCCTCCGATATGAATAATTTTAGCAGGAAATAGGGGAATAAGCTCATCAATGATATTTTCGATAAATTGATAAGTCATTTCGTTAGTCGGATCCAGGGCTGCTCCTCCATCAAAGGTAGTAGGGACTTCATCCAGCTTGATAACGGAAAGATTGAGTTCAGGGTAAGATGCGACTGCTGCACCGGAATGTCCGGGGATATCAATTTCCGGAATCACGGTAATGTTTCTATCCTGAGCATATTTGACCAATTCTTGAATTTGCTTTTGCGTATAAAATCCTGAATGCGGTTCACCTCGAAATTCGGTTGATTTCCATGTGCCGACTTGGGTGTCACGTCTAGTACCACCAACGGATGTGAGTTTAGGATAACGCTTGATTTCAATTCTCCACCCTTCATGATCGGTAAGATGCCAATGCAGGACATTCATTTTTAATTTTGCCATTTCATTAATGAGTTTTTTGAACTCATCGGGGCCATAAAAGTGTCGTGCCTCGTCCAGCATCACTTCTCGCCAGGCGAATCGTGGATAATCAAGTATGTGAAAGTTTTTGGAAGATAGCGCCCAAACTGTTTCTTGTTTCTTAGTGGCATCTTTGGAATAAAAGGTGCCGGGTAACATTTGAGCTAATGATTGACCCGCATAAAAGAGCCCTTTTTCCGATGGTGCTTCGATAATCAGTTGTGGATATTTTAGCGTTAATTGATATGCTTCATTGCCATATTTAGCTAATGCAGGAGTTTGCCTAATGATAACTTGTAATGGATTTTCCGCAGTTTTGGTCGTTTGTTGTCCGCCGGTTAACCCCATCCCCGATTGCAGAAAGTTGATGAGATTATTCGCTGCTGTGTTAAAATTTTGATTTTTCGATAAAACTGTAAATTTTGTCTCGTTATTGAATACAAACGGTTTTTGATTGTTATTTTCAGTCACCTCAATTGACGCAGGGCGAGGGATAATTTGATCTTGAGACCACGAAGTTGAACAAAATCCATTGATGACCCATAAGGTCGATAATAATTTTATCGATAAGTTATTCATATTGATGAAATAGCAAACATTTAGAACTAGAGAGGAGAGATGTGGTTAATAGGAAGTATAAAAAAACAAACGAGATAAGCCGTAATCGAACTTATCTCGTTTGAGCGGATGGTATCAATTATTCATTGATCGGTTTTAAATCATCCTTTTTGAAATTAAATGGCTTGTAAATAAGTTGTCCGTTTTCGAAAACGAATTGCAATCTTACTTGGAAATCATTGCCTTTAACTCCATTGATTTCGGACATGGGGATATTAAAAGAAAAATCCTTAGATTTAGAATCCATCTTGGCTGTGAAGGTATTCGCTTCGTAGTCACGATTAACGCCGAATGGAGGTTCTTCAATGAATACATTAATCGATTTAACCACCGTATCTGATTTATAATCACCTTTGATAGTAATTTCCTTATCAGTGCACGTAATATTTAATGGCTTGACTGTCAATTGAGGCTGTTGTTTGTAAAATTCTTGCTTGGGATTTGTACTGAAAACTTCACATCCATCAAGAATGGCACAGCTAGCAGGAGTGATGAAGGTTGGTTGTAAGCCAAAAGTATAATTGCCTGCGCCCATCAGTGCCGTGCCCAAGTTTTTTTCATCAGTTGCCGTAGCATGGTTGTGCGGAAGATTTAATCCATGACCAAGTTCATGAATCATACCACCATACCATTTTGTTAATAGATTGCCTTTTGGCGATTTTTCTCCTAAATGAGCTATATCAAAGAATTTGTAGTCAAGAGCACAACAAGTTTTGCCTAAGCCATAGAAAGGTACGCCCCCTGGAGTCATATCCGTATTTTTGTCATCATAAAATGTAGGGAAGATGATAAGAGTGTGCTGACTTTTTCTTAAACCATTGGCATCAAGGTATTCATTAACCTCTTTTGATGCTTTGAAACCGCCCCCGTTTTCATAAGGATAATCCGTAGCCGGTCCCTTAGCTTTATACATGATAATATTAACCGTGTCGGGTGATTTCATTGAGAGGCCGAATGATCGAGGACCAAAACCATTTCTAAGCATTTCCTTGCCATAAAATTGCTGGGCATAGAGCATGAGATCGCTTAAACGTTTTTCATAACCTTCGACAGGTTCGCGGTCTGAACCTAAAAAATAGACAATGTTTAATTGGTTGGCAGAAGGTTTGAGTTTAATAGTCGATTTGTCAGCGGCTTTTACTCCTTGTTCTTTTACCCAATCTTGATCTTTTTGAGAAAGCTCAGATTGTTTGATTTTAACGATTTTATTAGAATTTGTAACAATTTCTAATGTATCACCATTGATTTTGATAAGCTTACCTTGAATGCTTTTATTGCCTTGGGCTTGCGTCCATGTACGTGCTTCATCTGCCTGAGTAAAACCAAGGGCAGCCATGACGCCCAATGCTGAGAATGCGAGAATTTTCTTCATGTAATATAATAATTTCCGTAATAGTAGAGAAAAATCCCCAATCTTCGAGTAAAAATTGATTTTCTCTTGTCAGTGCTATGATGTATATTGAAGATGTTTTGTTATGAATGCACCTACCATCAAAAAAATCGTTGTGTTAAGTGGCGCCGGTATGTCTGCTGATAGCGGTATAGCCACCTTTAGAGATGATGACGGCTTGTGGGCTAAGTATTCTATTGAGGAAGTTTGTACCCCTGAAGCCTTGCGATTTAATCGAGATAAGGTGATCGATTTTTATAATATGAGACGTCAAGAGGTCATCAAAGCTATACCCAATGCAGGGCATTACGCTTTGGCTGAATTGGAAAAGAGATATCGGGTGGATATTATAACTCAGAATATTGACAACCTTCACGAACGTGCCGGTAGCAGTCATGTGATGCATTTACATGGAGAAATCATGAAATTGCGTAGTTCTGCTTCTGATAATTTACTGGTAGATATTACTCATGCCGAGCAAGATAAACAAGCTAGGCACCCTGATGACGGTGCTTTGTTAAGACCTCATATTGTCTTTTTTGGGGAAGAAGTGCCTATGATCCAACAAGCGATTCCTTTGTTGGAGTCTGCTGATTTGGTAATTGTAGTAGGCACATCTATGCAAGTTTATCCTGCAGCCGGGCTTATTCGATATGTTAGACGGCATGTGCCCATTTATTTAGTAGATACGAATGCATCTGTTGGTCAACTTTTACCTACAGATACACATATAATAGCTTTGCCCGCTGCTAAAGGTTTGCCTCTTTTGGTAGATGATTTATTGAAACCATGATATCGTTAATAAGGAGTAGTTGATGGTTTGTTTGAGTTTTTAAATTGATATAGTTTAATTCTTTAACTCATTGTTGCAAAAAAAAGCCATCGGAGAAATCCGATGGCTTTTAAAGAATAAAATTTGTAAAATTAGTCTTCTTCTACTTCTTCTTCTTCGATGATAACTTCGTCATCATTACCAGGGAAGTCCATGATTTTCATGAATTTTTCAACAGAAGTATCCAATTTTTCAGAGTCGATTTCTGCCTTGTCGATGCGGTCAAGTTCACTTTGGATAGCTTGTTGAAGTTTTCCGATTTCACCGATGATGGCCATGATTTTTGGAGCATCTGCTTCAGTAAGCTCAGGTGCATTTTCACCTTCGGTTTCCTTCTTCAAGGTTTCTAAATCTTTAACAATTGTATCAATGCGACCTGCAGCAATGTCTGCTGTTTCTACAGTTTTAACAGATTGAAGCACTTCGTTGAAAGCTTTAACTTGTGCTGTCACATCATTCATGATTTCAATTGGTGTACGGCTGGCTGCTGCTTCGGATGCCGCTGGGGCCGGAGTTGTTGGAGTTGCCGGAGTTGCTGGAGTTGCTGGAGTTGCTGGAGTTGCTGGAGTTGCTGGAGTTGCTGGTTTGGCTTCTTCTTGTGCCATTGCAGGAATAGACAAAGCCATCGTCATAGCAGCGACGGAAAGGATAGATTTGTAGCTCATATTGATATTCTATTAATTTGTTCGACCTCAATCAGTCAATGCACATTTATAATTCTCACCGACGGAAATGGTCAAGAATAAACAATCGCCATGTAAACTTTATGCAAACATTTTGAAAATGTCCATTCCTTGAAGTGATACAATTTATTTAACCAAATCGTTCGAATTATTTTTTGGCATCAATCACTTTTTAGTGCAAGGAGGATTCTCTTGTGCGTGAGTTTGTGTGCAAGGATTGTTAGTAGAAGAAGATTCTTCGGTGTTAGTTTCATCTTCTTCAGTATGGATCTCATGTTCAATAGACATAGCCTTATAGAATTTTTCAAGAGCTTGATCAAGACTAGGTGTTAATAAGTTATCTTGATGTAATCGAGCTACTTGTTCGTTTAGTTCTTTTTGTAATTGGGGTTGTCTTTTGAAAATAGTTTCAATCTCGGAGATTTCTTCTGCCGTAGGTTCGATTTTTTCATCTAACATTTTTTTCTCTAAAGCTTTTGCTACTCGGCTTTTGTCTTGAATAATAGTAGCCTGCTTTTCTGCTTGTGCTTCAGTGTGGATTGTTTTGAGAATTTTTGTTACTTGATTCATTAGATCCAAGCTCTCTTTGATGATTTGAATGGCAGAAAGTTTGGTCGATTTAGAAACAAGGTCTATGGCTTCATTTGTAGGTTTGGCATCGGCAAGTGCAATGAATGAGTATGTACAAATATTCAATAAAGCGATAAGGGAAAGTAAATGAACGATCATAATAGAGCAATGCAGTGGTGCTTTTTATAAAGTTTAAATCGTGTGGGGTCAAAGAGTATTTGTATAGATGTTTGCCATAGAAATGAAATAAGGAATCGATTATAAAAGAATAAAATAGATTGTAAGATGTTTTGTATTCTTGTCGTATGCGTATTGAATGTGATACAAGCAATAACTGTGATAAGAATTTTGTTAGTTTGGTGTTTTGCCTTAAATATTTTGTGTGCAGATGATTTAAAGCCGGAACATGTGGCGGTTATCTATAATGAAAATGTGCCTCACAGTAAAGAGTTGGCTGAATTGTACGTGAAAGAGCGAGGTGTGCCTACTAGAAATCTTATTGCATTGAGGTGCTCCGATAAAGAATCAATCTCGCGCAAAGAATTTGAAGAAACAATTTGGTGGGCTCTGAAACAGCAGGCAAGAAAAAATCAATGGTGGACTATCTCAGGTTCTACTATCGTTTCTAGGAAAATTTATGCTTTTCTTCTTATTTCCGGCATGCCAATGAAAATAAATGAAGATGCATCCTTATTTTTGATGGATGAAAAACCTTCCGGCACGACGACCACAAAGGCATCTGTTGATTCGGAATTGATGATGTTGATGTGTGATGATTTTGAAAGGAAAGGGATGTTAGGAAATCCTTATTACGGGAAAGATGAGTCATTCGTTGGCTCTCAATATCCGATTTGTTTGGTATCTCGTATTGATGCTCCATCCCTTACTGCATGTAAACGGATGATTAAAGATCCTGTTTCCGTGGAAAAGAAAGGTCTATGGGGATGGATGGTAGTGGATGAAGGTGGCCCATATCCGGAAGGAGATACTTGGTTGAAAAAAGTTGCCGAATCGGGTCGTAAGCATGGTTTCCCTGTTTATTGGGATCAAAAAAGATCTTTGATACCTGCTCACATGCCCTTGCCGGATCGTGTGGCTTATTATGCGGGTTGGTACACCGGAGCTTTATGCGGGCCGTTTGATTCGCCCACGTTTCGTTTTGAACCGGGTGCTGTTGCTATGCATATTCATTCTTTTAGTGCATCTACAATACGTGATCCTAAAAAAGGCTGGTCAGGGCCATTATTAGAGAAGGGCGCTGCCGTTACCGTTGGTAATGTAAATGAACCGTTTTTAGGGCCATCTCATCATTTTGATGTATTCTATGAGCGATTATCTCAAGGATATACCGTAGCCGAAGCCGGTACGATGAGTGTGCCTTCCATGTCGTGGCAGGCTGTTTTATTAGGTGATCCTTTGTATCGTCCATTTAAGGCTAAAAAGACTAAAGCCATTGTGAAAAATGAATCTGATAAGATTTTTCAAGCTTTGTGGCTAGCAGGTATCGAATTTGGGTATGGAACGTCCCATTGGTATCAGAAATTATCAGATGCGGCAAAATCGAGTACTGATTCTACTATATCTGAAGCTTTGGGACATGATTGCTTACAGAAGAGTCAATGGGCTGAAGCAAAAGGGTTTTTTGATCAAGGGCATCGTAAAGCTACAGCGACAAGAGATAAAATTCGCATGGGATGGTTTTTTGGTGAAGCCTTGGAAAAATCCGATGGGGCAAAAGTGTACGGCCATTTTATTGAAAATCTCAATAAACAATTTCCTTCAGGAGATGGTGTTTTACTCATTCAAAAGAAGCTAGAAGAGCTAAAACCTAAAAAATAGGAGGGTTTGTTGCTAAGTATTGAGAGATAGTATGTCACTTTGCAGGTCATATAAATAGCTTTCTATCTCTTGTAATTCGTGGTAAATAGACCTCGGTAAGTGGAAAATATGTAAAAAATGAGCAATCTGTGTAAATTTGGATTGCCTTTTTGTTGGATGTGAGGCATATTTTGCGCCCGTAAGTTTTCCTTTTACTGATAATTCCAGCAGAAATAACACAAGATGAACATTATCGACAAAATTGAACAAGAGCAAATCAAGCCGGATTTGACCCCATTTAACGTAGGTGATACCATTAAGGTTCACACTCGTGTTATTGAAGGCGGCAAGGAACGTATCCAGATTTTCCAAGGTATCGTAATCGCAAAGCGCGGTGCCGGCATTAACGAAGCGTTCACTGTTCGTAAGATTTCCTACGGCGAAGGCGTAGAGCGCGTATTCCCTGTGAATACCCCACGTATCGCTAAAATTGAGATCGTAACCCGTGGCAAAGTACGTCGCGCCAAGCTTCATTATCTTCGCGGCCGTATCGGTAAAGATGCCATGTTGGTTAAGACCGTTAAGAACGCTCGCTAAGTTTAAGGAAGAACTTTTCTATTAGTAAAATAAGGGTTGCCTCATGTGAATGTAGGCAACCCTTTTATTTATTGGTAATTTTGCATATTTTCAGCGTTGTTTGCTCCTATATGTGCAATTTTTTACGATTTTACGCTCATATAAAGTAATTAATTTTATTTGTAACTATTTATAGGTTGATTTAGCGGATATCTTTTCATAGAGTGTGTGCTGAATAGAAAATTAATATTATGAGTGATTGGCAGGGATTTGCTCCATTGAACGATTTTACAGGTCCTTTACTGGATAATTTGAAGAGACACCCTAAGCGGGTAGTTTTTGCTGAAGGCGAGGACGTACGAGTCTTGCGAGTGGCACAGCGTTTAGTGGAAGAGCAAGCCTGTTTGCCTATGCTGATTGGCCGAAAAGATGTCATTCGACGCATGGCTGAAATGAATGGTTTATCTCTAAAGCTGGTTCGTGTTATTGAGCCTGCTAAGAGTTCGAACCTTAAAATGTTTTGTGAGCGTTATGAAAGGGCTGAGCAGATGCTTGGCTTTGGTACCCCGATCAATACCATTGAAATCGTTAGTGAGCCTGTGCATTTTGCTGCTATGATGGTTCTTTATGGTCAGGCCGATGCAGTGGTTGCCGGTAACTTGAAGCGAGTAGCATCGGTTTTCCGTGCTGTTTCCAAATATCGTCAACATCCTGTACCTACTAAGCCTCTTTTTGCTGTTTCTATTTTGGTGATAGAAGAGTTTAAACGTAAATTTGGGGGTACTGGGATTTATTTCTTAGCTGACACGGGTGTAACTGCTGCCCCAACAGTTGAAAATATGGCCTATTATGCGGTGGAAGTTGGTAAAATGGCTCGTCATATGCTGGGTAAGCCTGTGCGTGTATCTATGCTAAGTGCCTCGACTAATGGTTCTGTGCCGGAAGTAGCTGCAGATAAAACAAGAGCGGCAACTGTTTTGGCCCAAAGTGTCATTGCTCAAGAATGTCTCAACACGGATATTACTGTTGAGGGTGAAATTCAGATCGATGCTGCTTTATCTGCTGATGCCTATAGCGTGCGTGTGAAGCCTTCTTCTATACGTCAGCCTAGTGATGTTTGGGTGTATCCCACTTTAGATGCTGCTGATATTTCTAAGAAATTGATCTGTATGATGCCATCTGTTCAAAACTATGGTTTGATTTTAGGTGGGCTATTGATTCCTGTTGCTCAGCTGCCTCGTTTGACTGATGAGGATAGAATCTTTGGTACGGCTTTGGTGGTAGCTAATGAAGCTATCAAATTCCACCATTTGTATCCCGAAGGTGTGGCCCCTGCTTATTAGTAGGGTATGTCGAGATGATCAATCTTTTTTCCTTCCTGGTTGCGTATCTGCCACCAGGAAGATTTGTTTTAGAGGGGTTACCTGTCGGAATGATTGATAAAACTCTTTGAATGCATTCGCTTGAAATATCTGAAACTTGATGCAATCGGAGGAAATCATGTAGTATCGCCTTTTGTAATTCAATAGGGTAACTATTAAATTTCGGTAAATATAATCTTTCTTGTTTATCTAGTACATCCAAGTGTTGAATAGCTTGGTTGAGAGCCTTATGATTGGAGTTTTCTTGTAGGCAAGATCGTGTCAAAGTGGCAGTAACGTCGCGATTGAAGATATTATTTAATAAGGGTAATACTTGATGCCTAATCCTGTTGCGGGTGTAATCATGTGAATCATTACTATGATCGTCGATCCATGAGATATTGTGGTCTTCAAGATAGGTTGTTATTGCTTTGCGGGTAATTTCGAGTAATGGGCGAATGATTGTAAGGCCATTCTGCCATCTGGAAACAGGAGTCATTCCTCGCAATCCTGCAGAGCCTCGGAATAAATGTAATAAGATGGTTTCTGCTTGATCATCTTGGTGGTGGGCTAAGGCTATAACGGGGGTATCGTATAATTGAGCCCATTGGTAAAATGCCTCTTGTCTGGCTTCTCTAGCTGCTAGTTCGATAGAGATCTTTTTTTCTTCTGCTCGTTCTTTAACGTCTTGTTTTGTTGATAGAAAGCTGAGTTGATATGCCTCAGCAACATTTCTTACAAAATTTTCTTCCGAATCTGCTTCGGGACGTAGTTGGTGGTTAATGTGACAAACAACAAGATGAGCTTCAGTAAAATGATGTAATAAAGTTAATAAGGCGATGGAGTCTCTGCCACCGCTAGTGCCGACCAGTATCGTTTGCTTATCGTGAAGGAATGATTTGATTTCCGTGGGGAATTGATATGAGACTGGTGGGTTCATCCTTGTGTTTGAAGAGTTTCTTAAGCTAGAGGGTACAAAAAAGCCTCGCTTGAAGCAAGCGAGGCTTTAGAAAATCGAATAATCGTAAGATTACTTGAGCTTTGGTTTGCCGCTGCGACGAACGGTACCGAAACGCTTTTGGAACTTATCGATACGACCTTCGGTGTCAACGAACTGATTCTTACCGGTGAAGAATGGGTGAGAGTCGGAGGTGATACCGCAGGAAATTACATAGTGCTCAACGCCATCGATTACTTCAGTCTTAGGAGAAGTAGTGGTGGAGCGGGTGATGAAACGACGACCGGTGGTGATGTCGAGGAAAACAACCGGATTGTATTTTGGATGGATGTCTTTTTTCATAACTGTGAAAAGTTAAAGTTGCGTTCCCAACGCAAGGGGTGCGAGATTATGTTGATACATGGCTCTTTAGTCAAGCTTTCTTTCTCGTAAATGTATCAAAGTAATCAGTTTTTCCGTATAAAGAACATAAAAATCTTACAATCCCATTTTACCGGGATTGAGGATATTTGTAGGATCTAGTGCTTCTTTCAGCGTGCGGTGTAATTCGATGGACGGCATGCCGATTGATGTTGCAAACCATTTGGCTTTGGCTAATCCGATACCATGTTCTCCCGTAATGGAGCCTTGGTGGTCTATTACCCATTCAAAGAGTCGATCAACGCATTGATCGGCGTTTTTCTTTTGATGCGGGTCTTGATAATCTTCTACCATGATGTTGGTATGGATATTGCCGTCACCGGAATGTCCGAAACAAGCGATATGAACTTGATATTGACTTTGAAGTTGTTGGCAAAATGTGACCAATTCGACTAATTGTGAGCGGGGGATGACAATATCTTCATTGAGTTTGGTCATTCCGGTTGCTTTGAGACTATAGGAAAATTCTCTTCTAAGTTCCCAAATTGCTTCAGTTTCCTCTTCCGTAAGAGCTGATTGTATATGGGTGGCTCCTAAAGTTTCGAGGAGATGGATGATTTCTTCCAATTCTTCTTTAACGGCTTTGGGTCTTCCATCTATTTCAACAATGAGGTGTCCTTTTGCTGATTCAGGAATAATCGAATCTCCCAAATAATTACGAGCAGCAGCTAAGGTGAAGGAATCTGTGATTTCCAAAGCTGAGGGGAGATGTCCTGCTTGCAAAATGGTTTGAACCGCTAAAGCGGCAAGTGAAAAGTCATCGAAGCAAACACTTAATGCACCTCGTGATTTGGGGTGTGGGATTAAACGTAAGATTGCCTCGGTGACAATACCTAACATTCCTTCGCTACCAACAAATAAACTGGTCAAATCAAATCCCGATTTGTTTTTATGTGTGCGCCCGCCGCATTTGACGATACTTCCATTAGCTAAAACGACGGTTAATCCTAATACATAAGCTTTGGTAACTCCGTATTTCAAACAGCGCGGTCCCCCTGCATTTGTGGCGATATTTCCACCAATAGAGCATTCTTTTCGTGATGCAGGATCCGGTGGGTAAAACCAACCCAAATCAGATGCCTGATTTTGTAAATCTGCAGTGATGACGCCGGCTTCAACTACGGCTAGTCCATCAGCAGGATTGATTTCTATGATTTGATTCATATGCATCAGAGAAAGACTAATTCCTTCTCTGATTGGTACGCATCCTCCGACATAACCTACACCGGCACCTCTGGCTGTAACCGGGATATTGTTGGCGTGGGCCCATGTAAGGAGAGTAGAGACGTCTTGTGTTGATTTAGGGAAAACGACTACCTCCGGCAAATGGGAAGCATACCATTTATCGGTGGCGTGCTCTTGCAAAACGTCAGGAGCCTCACTAACTTGTGAAGCTCCTAATAAAGTTGTTAACTCTTCAAAAAGATTCATGAATCTACTTGAGAACGGGACAGTTAAATGAAGATGGACGATGGAAATCGGGGTCTCCGGTTAGGTCGTCAGCGGTAGTAAGGAAGATCTGATCCGGGGTGTTTAAAATAAAGGTCGTCGCCAATTTACAATCGCGAATATCAATGCCATCAAGTTGATTTAATGGGATCTTAGCCATGACGCACCATTCATCATCAGTCATGATGCTATAGGTCTCTACAGACATTGGAACAGGTGTCGATGGATCGGCTATGCGTACATCTGAGAAGCAGCTTGCCCACCAGGCCCCATTTGGTGCCAAATTAAATTCCCAATAGTTTTTTCCTTCTTGAGAGGCGATAAACCATTCTGCTAAATCATATTTCCATAATTCGGCCAAAAATTCTCCCGGTTTCGCATCGGGGTGTATGGTGGCTGATTGTTTACGTGAGGCTAGGAACCATAAGTTTTCGCCATCCGTCGCAAAACAAAATTCCGCCGCAGGTTCGACATCATAACCATACCAATCATTAACGAGTTCTTGTCGTGGCAATGTTGCCAAATGCTCGAAGCTACCAGGGAACGCCCATTGATGAATGACTGTTTGCATACTGTGAATCTTGCATCTTGTTGTCAATTCTGCAAGCTTGTTTTCTCTATAATAAGTGAGATATCGTCATACCTTTCGATTCATCACCTTTATTGATTTTGCTTAATGGCGTCCCAATCGATGATTTGAGATAAGATTTGGTCGATTAAACCTTCGGTGGCTTTTTCGGCATCTTCTTTGCTGCGTCCGATAAGCGCGCCATAAGGAGTGCTAACTTGGAAATATGCCCAACGTTGTACTTTACCGAATAAAATGCGATCTTTTAAATCTAATAGTAAACGCTCGATGTGGCTATGTGTTATTTGCTTGTTTCCGATAAATATATAAT
This sequence comes from Akkermansiaceae bacterium UBA7331, assembly GCA_002471255.1. GTDB lineage: Bacteria > Verrucomicrobiota > Verrucomicrobiia > Verrucomicrobiales > Akkermansiaceae > Akkermansia. The sequence continues at coordinate 16,730 of DKPP01000004.1, forward strand.
AATGGATGCAGTCAATAACAGTAGGTTCTCTATCGTTTGGTGTGATGTTTTGTTTTGTGGTGATTTGAGAAATCGTGATATCACCGAATTTTTTAATATGAAGCGTTTTGGGTAAGGTCTTCATATCAAAATGACCTTGAGCGGGTAAGCAGTACTCGGGGCGGTGAATGGAATTATTCATATCATGCCCTGAAAGGACGATAGATGCTTGCACCGTCAGTTTTTGTGTGGAGTTTTCTGATAATATGTTCAGAGATTCATTTTCTACGAACTCCATTTTAGAAAATTCCGTATCTTCCGCTAAAATTTTTCTTTCCTCTGCAGATTCTTGTTTTGGTGTGCCGATCCAACCATTGATATGGGCATTATTAGGGAATACTAGAGAAACGGAAGCAACTTCCATATCACTTGATTCATTCGATATGAAATTAATTCCAATTAAAATAGCAGCAAAAATAGGAAGAAGTAGTGGAAGAATAACTTTTCTTTTCATATTAGGCTTCGGTGTTAGTTGAGGATGGCTTCTTGTTGTTGATGATGACGACCGTTTTTTCTTTTCGTTTCCAAGGTGGCTTGCCGGTTAAGCAAAGTTGAACCCCAATTAGGCAGACTAAACTGATTGGGAAGAATAAAACAAATGTAGACCAATCATGCCAAGTACCGACTGCGAATTGTGGGTTGACGTATTCTGCCATGGCAAAAATACTGATGATTCGAAATCCATTTCCGATAATAGCGATAGGAATGGCTGATAAAAAAAGAACGGACCTTTTCCAAAATGCTATCGGCGTCAAGTAAGCCCATGTGGCGGAAAATAGGATAAGTGAAGTTAAGGATCTAATGCCGCTACATCCACCTGCGATGTTGATGGTCTCCCATTCGCTATTTTTAGGAAGAATATTTGTGCCTTGTACGTAAGTTTCAATTCCCATGAGCGTTGTGGCAAAGTGGGCCATTTGGGTGGCAATGATTTGTAATCCTACCGTAGCCTGTTGAAATCCGGGAATAGGGATACTTAATAAGAAGAGTAGTAGTGGAAAAGCCAAGAGTTTAGCTATCGTTTTACCGTATAAATACCAACATGATCCTAGTACTACGAAAGGTAAGGACGCTATACTAATACGACATTGATAGGATCGGTAACCTACATAATACATGAAAATACCTATAAATAGTATAATGAGTCCTCTCCAATCAATTTGTTTGGGGGCGTTGATGATCTCGTCTTTGACGTGATAAATGAGAAAAGCGATAAGTGGTATAACGATCCAAGCTTGTTGTCCGCCATTGGGTCCTGAGTTGAACCAATACATGTTGATCCAACTAAATAGATTTTGTTCGTTTGATCCGGGAGCGTTGAATATTAAGTAAGCCGGTATGATAATGATTAAGGAAAGTATTGCCGCTAAATTGGTTGTTGGTCTGTTTTCGTTGGTTGTCGTTTTTGTCTCCATAAGTCTTGTTGTCAGAAAAATTACTTTTTTCGTGATTTAAGTATTGCTCTTCTCGTGAACTATGTACAGAATGCCCTCGCTTTCTTTTAGGTATGAAGATTATTAGCGGTACAGCACACAGAGAACTCGCCGAACGCATCGCTCAGAGCGTAGGTATTGAGTTAACCGACGTCACGGTGAATACTTTCCCCGATGGCGAAAGTTTTGTAAAGATAAATGAGAATATTCGTGGTAAGGATGTATTTTTGATCCAACCCACATGTCCACCTACAAACCATAACTTGATGGAACTTTGCGTGATGGTAGATGCAGCTCGCCGCGCAAGCGCAGGCCGTATTACTGCCGTTATTCCATTTTTTGGTTATGCTCGTCAAGACCGTAAAGATCAACCTCGCGTTCCGATTACGGCTAAACTTGTTGCAAACTTATTAACAGCTGCCGGTGTAGATCGTGTATTAACGATGGATTTGCACGCTGCTCAGATTCAAGGTTTCTTCGATATTCCGGTTGATCACCTTTATGCTGCTCCTGTTTTGATTCGTCACCTTAAGGAACACTATATTAAAGATCTTAAAAACATGGTTGTCGTATCCCCTGACGTGGGTGGTGTAAAGATGGCTCGCGCTTATGCTGATGCATTGGGTGCTGAGTTTGCTATCGTTGCCAAACACCGCGTTAATGCTACCCACGTAGAAGCTATGAACGTTATCGGCGATGTAGCCGGTCGTGACGTAGTGCTTGTGGACGACATGACTGAAACTGCCGGTACTTTATGTGCAGCAGCCAAGATATTGAAGGAACATGGTGCTATGCGCGTGTTTGCTTGTGTTTCCCACGGCGTTTTGGGTGAAATGGCTCGTGAACGTTTGGAAAACTCCATTATTGAACGCGTTTTGACTTCCGATAGTGTGCCTCAAGCATACGGCCCGAAAGTTGATACCGTAAGTGTTGGTGACTTACTTGGTCAGGCTGTGCGCCGTATTCATGACAAAGAATCTGTATCATCATTGTTTGACATTTAATCAAAAATAGTGCAGAGTGTCGCCCCCGTGGCTCATCGTATTGATGACGACAGGCCTAGATTCGCGGGGCTTCTGCACTGAACCCGATCTTAAATCATTAAATAAACCTATTATTTGCCTCAATAACATGGCTACAACTCATTCAATCAAAGCCGAGAATAGAACTTGCGCCGGTACCGGCAAGCTTAATCAATTGCGCGCCCAAGGTATCGTACCAGGCGTTGTGTACGGTTCTGGTGTAGAACCATACAACGTTCAAGTATCTGCCCGTGATTTGGCTCAAATGCTTGCAGAAGCAGGTTCCGAATTCATTTTGGTAACTGTAGAAATCGACGGTAAAAATGTAAGCGCTCTTCTTAAAGAAGTTCAGCACAACGCTCTTACCAACGAATACACACACGTTGACTTCCTCGCCGTTCAAGATGACACTGTCATCAATGCTTGCGTACCTGTGGTACTTACCGGTGAATCCGAAGGTGTAAAACAAGGTGGTATGCTTGATCAGTCCATCTATGAATTACCAATCAGCTGCGCTGTGAAAGATCTTCCAGAAGCTATCGAAGTTGACATCACCACTCTTAAGACCGGTGAAGTTCTTCGTCTTGGTGCATTAAACTTGCCAACAGGCGTTTCTTGCTCCCTTCAAGACAGTGTTGTTATTGTCTTGGTTAAGGCTTCCCGCGTATCTTCCAGCAACTAAGCTAAGATAGATTTCGTATATAAGCGTTAGGATTTTTTATCCTAACGCTTTTTTTGTCGCAATTTTTAAGGTTTATGTTATGTTAGTGAAACTGTATTTTTCTTATATCGACCCGTAATTATTGATTTTCATTATGAAGCGTTCACTTATTTTGGCTATGGCAATGGTCACACCATGTATTTTTGCTGATGAGGTAAAAATGAAAGATGGTACTGTGTATAAAGATTGCACCATTGATTCTGAAACGGACACGGAATATCACTTGTTAGTACCTGTGTCAAAAAGCATTAAAGATTCTGTAACTGTTTTAAAAGAAAATGTTGAATCTGTGGTTAAATCTACACTGGAAGAGCTAGCTATCGAAAAGCTTAATAAAAAATATAAAGATATTGATACGCTTGATTCTAAGGGACTGGAAGAAGCTTTGAAAGATTTGGAAAAAACTGTAGCCGCCACGCCGAAAGAAGGCAAAACTGCAGAAATTTACAAAACCGCTTTCGCTTTACAAAAGAAGGTTAAAGCGAAGCTTGATGCAATCGGAGATAAAGAAAAAGCAGCGGCTGAGGCTAAAGAGGCCGAGTTGGCTAAAGTAAACGTGAGAAATAAATACGATTTCGAAGCTAATCGTTTACTAGAAAGAATGAAAAAGCTTAATGTTGATGGAAAACAGGTGTTCATGATGGAAATTTATGATCGTTTACGTGATGAATACCCTGGTACGGAAGCTGTAGCTCAAGGTTATGTAATGGTTAAAAAAGTATTACCTCCTCTGAACGATTCCTTAAAAAAGCAAATTGCAACTCTTGAGAAAAAATTAGAAAAAGAGAGAACCGCTATTCAAACTGAGAATGATGCTCGCCGTGCAAATGGGAAGTTGACCCCAGAACAGCGCGAAGCACTTCAAGAACAAAGCACCAAAAAGATGCGAGCCATCTCAGATCGCGAAACGAAATTGCGTGATGAATATCGTGCTATTCGTGATAAACTTCGTGAAAAACAATATCGTTGGTTTAATCCTCCTGCCGGTTGCTTAGATGCCATGAAAGATTTACAACGTTTGGCTGACACCGAGGTAAAAAGAATTAAACAACCAATGAACGAAGCTGAACCTTATGCCGGTGAGGCAACTAAAGCAATGGCCTTAGCTTGGGAATTGGCTGATGCCGGTAAATTTGACGAAGCGCGTGAGCAAGTACAGATTTTAAAAGAAGCACGCGTTCCTGGTGAATATTACGAGGAGCTTGATGGCATCGTTTACGAAGGTCAACAAGATTTGCGTGTAAAAGAGCGCGAAGAACGTGCGGCTGCCGCTGCAAAAGAGCGTGAAAGAATTTCGGAAGAACAGCGTTTGGCTCGCGAAGGTAAAAAGCCCGAACCTAAAGCGGACGAAGGGAAAGCTGATGATTCCAAACCTTCTGACTCATCAAAGTCCAAAGATAAGCCTGCCGATAAAAAGAAATCAAAATAATTGGTTCGCTAAATCATTTTCTAAATAAGGTCAGCCTATAATGGTTGACCTTATTTATTTTAGTGTGATCTGGAATGTCGGTTGAGTAACGGCTGCCATTGTCGGAGGGTAGCACTTCTCCATAACCATTCAATTGGGCCATAAAGCATATATCTGAGCCATATATTGCATAGAATAACTTGAATGGTAAAAGTCACTAGAGACATGCTGAGGCAATAAAAGCTATTAAACTCATAAGCAAGGCCAAAGCCCCAATTAAAAAAGATAGGTGTAAAAATAATACTTTGGGAGAGATAACAAGTAAGTGTGATTTTTCCGGCGGCACTCATCCATAAATTAGGTGTTTTCATTTTTTGGCGAGTGAAAATGATGATAATTAAGCTAATGAATACGCCCATGAACGCAATGTTTTGCCAGCAGGATAAAATCTGTGTAGTCGAGTGGCTAATCCCTACATCCTGTAGAATCCAAGGTAAATTGCCGACAATAAGAATAAAGCAGAATAAACCGGCGGACCAAATGGCTAGCTTTTTAAAAAAATCCACATTATCCATCTGTTCAAAAATACGGTATCTACCGGCTAACATACCTAATAAGAACATTCCTAAAGTTTGCCATAATCGACCACTTTGAATAAAAAATTCCCATTTGCCTAATTGCCCAAATGTGAAATTCCAGCCCGCTACTTTCCACCAAGAATGAGATTGAGCGATGACTTCTCTCGTTTGCATTTCTACGTTTGGTAGGTGAAATGATATCGAGGGAATTTGTAAATCAGGATTATTGGAAAAGATGTTGATCATTACATTCCAAAAGGCAATTGGTTGTAACAAGCATAATACGGTTAAAAGCCAGATTATAATGTTAGGTAATTTGTAAACAGCTACCAAAACCATTCCTAAAATTCCAAATATAGTGAGAATATCGCCATCGTAAAATAGAGTATGAATCAAACCTAAGGCAATCAGGAGGATTAATCTCCAGATAAAGGTTTTTCTAAAATCGTGACCTTTTTTTGATCTTCTATCCAACTGAATAAAAAAACTGATGCCAAATAGAAATGAAAAGAGTAAATACGCTTTACTAACAAACAGATGCTGATATATCCAGTCTGTGATTTGGTCTGCGTAAATTAGCCAACCAACTGACGGTTTTAAATGGATATATAGATTAAAGTGATCGTGTGTGTGAACGATAAGAATACCCAATAGTGCAAATGCACGTAGGGTGTCGATAATGTAAATGCGATGGGGCGAGGGAGTTGATGGATCCGTAGTTAGCGGAGTTGGTGTAGTCGCATTCATCCAAGGCGATTAATTTGGTTTGCCGCTTCAATCCTTGCCCATTGGTCAGCTTCGATCACTATGTCCAAGTTTCCTTGAGTGTCTTGTTGTTGATGTTGAGACATGGTTTTTTCAACAATATCGGCAATATCTGTAAAACGGATTTCGCCTTGCACGAATGCTTCTACCGCTATTTCATTGGCTGCATTGTAAACTGCGGGCATGGTTCCCCCTATTGTGCCAGCTTTTCGTGCTAAGCGCAGAGCGGGGAACATTTCGTGTTTAGGAGATTCGAAGCTTAATGATCCTAGGCTTCCAAAATCTAGAGGTTTAAGTGAATTCTCCACTCTATCCGGATAGGTGATAGCGTATTGGATTGGGAAGCACATATCGGAATTGCTCATCTGTGCTAAAATAGAACCGTCAATGAACTCAACCATTGAGTGAACAATACTTTGTGGATGAACGACTACATCGACTCGATCCATTGGAATGTCAAATAACCAACGAGCCTCAATCATTTCGAGCCCTTTGTTAAACATTGTTGCCGAATCAATGGTGATTTTTTGTCCCATTGACCAAGTAGGGTGTTTCAATGCCTGCTCGAGTGTGACAGAGTGCAAGTCTTGTGCGTTCCAAGTGCGGAAGGGGCCTCCGGATGCGGTTAGGATAAGGCGAGAAATTTCTTTGTTTTTTACGTGCTGGCCTTCTAGGCACTGAAAAATGGCATTATGCTCGCTATCTACAGGTAAAATATTCACACCGGCTTTTTTAGCTGCTGTCATAATGATATCACCTGCCATGACGAGGATTTCCTTGCTAGCGATAGCCAGATCTTTACCTGCTTCAATTGCAGCTAAAGCGGGTTTGAGTCCTGCCGTGCCAATGATGGAAATGAGTACCATATCGGCTTCAGGTAATTGTGCTAATGCACATAGACCTTCTTCACCTGTGACGATACTCACGTCAGGGAGAGCTGATTGCAAAGCAAGTGATTTATCCTTATTGTAAATACCAACGTGTTTAACTTGAAATTCTTGAGTTTGTTCAATCAGACTATCCACACTATTAGCTGCAGCTAAAGCAACTACTTCCATACGGTTAGGTAGGTCTCTTGCTACTTTGAGTGCGCTTGTTCCGATAGAGCCGGTAGACCCCAAGATTACGACACGTTTTTTATCCATCACGGAGAGTGATGATGCACCAAATAAGCTATTTTGACAAGAATAAGGCGATAGCGTAAGTATGATTTATTTTTGTTGGATAACTTTAAGTAAAATTTTCGAAAAGAATTGTAATTTTGGTTTAATCATTATACGAAAGAACGCATGAAACGCATCGCGGTGTATGCCGGTAGCTTTGATCCTTTGACTAATGGTCATTTGTGGATGATACGTCAAGGAGTTACCATGTTTGATGAACTGATTGTGGCAATCGGTACGAATCCAGATAAATCTTATACGTTTTCTCATGAAGAACGACTTTCGATGCTACGCGATGCATTAGTAGATTTACCCGAAGTACGCATTGAGCATTTCCATAATCGTTTTTTAGTCGATTTTGCCAAAGAAAATAAAGCTTCTTTTATGATCCGTGGCATTCGATCTACTCATGATTATGAGTATGAAAAAGTGATGAGACATATCAATGCGGATATGGCTCCGAATATTACCACAATCTTTTTAATGCCACCTCGTGATACGGCTGAATTATCGTCTAGCATGGTCAAAGGCTTAATTGGCCCGGAAGGTTGGGAAGAGCAAGTGAAACGCTATGTGCCTAGCGGTGTTTTTGATTTGTTACGCACAAGGGTTGCGGAACGTCAATCTGTGTAGTGCAAGTTTTACTACCTTATTGATCCAATTGTAAATTCTGTTTTGCTTTCCTTTCTAGGACAAGTCGAAAACCGATAAATTGTTCCTGTGTATTGGGTGGTAAAGGCGTTCTAGTTTTAGTAGCTAATTGCTTTGGGCGGAACGATAAGTATGAACCACCTCTGGCTACGTCGAAATCCTTAAGTTCCGATGTAGCCTCTCCTCCATACGAATCTTGAACCCATTCCATCACATTTCCGTCCAAATCATACATTCCTAATGTGTTAGATTCAAAGGATTTGACCGGAGAAGTATAAGGATAAGAATCTTCATATCCGACGATAATGCGCGAGGAAGGTAAATCGACTAAAGCGGATTTATCTGCAAAATTACCTGTAGAGCGCAGAGGGGGCCAGGTTTTCCCCCATAAAAATGAATCTTGAGTGTCGATGCTTGACATAGACTTCTCGTAAGGGGTGGCACCTGTCTCATTATTTATTTGTACCCAAGTGCTCCATTCCTCATCAGTGGGGAGTCGATACGTATCCGTATCTTCGATAAGCCCTACCTCACGTTCTATTTTGGTGAGCCATTGAGCGAATTCTTCAGCATCTTTTTTTGTTACATTAGTAACGGGGTGATTCCCTTCAAATGAAAAGTTAGGTGCTTTATATTTTTTGTTTGGATGGTTTTTTAAATATGACTGGTAATCTTGGTGTCGTGTTTCATGGCTGGAAGCCATCGTATTTCCGTTGATTGGGATAAACTCCATTCCGAGCGAATTATTCCACTTCTGCCCAAAAATAATCGATTTATCTTGTTGTAAGTCTAGAGATAGATACAGGTCTTGAGGGTCGATTCCACGTCTATGCATCGTTGCATAACCTGGTAATTTGACATCGATGTTGAAAGGTTCTTGATTGACATATTGATGTTCAAGAGGGCTTCTACCTATGATTTTACCATTATAAAAAATACTAGCACCCGGTGGATTAGTCACGACTGTGATAGGTACTTGATAAACTCTTGATGCTGTTAATTTGTACCCATAGAGTTCATTGTTTTCGCTTTGAACTTCCGGAGCAATTTGCGCTGTGATCGAAAAGTCTTCACCTAAAAGGCCATTTTCTCTTGAGATATTATTTAGCCAGTTGAGATAAGCACTGATACCTTCTTGATTCGTAATAACCGCTTTAGCTTGGGCTTCATCCGGAATCGCTTTATATTGATAAACAATCGATGTATTCTTTTTAAGTGATTTTAGAAAAAGCTCAAATTGGCTTTGTAACACGGGGATGCTAGATTTATGATTGATGGTGTCCCACTTGTAAATCGTCCCTAATGCATCTTTCCAATCCTCGCCGTTTTTTGGCGGATTGTATTCTTTCAGTGTGGAAGTTATGCTATTGGTTTTCCCATTCTTGATCGATATTTCTTCAAACTTATCGGCAAAACCATTTTTTTTGATAATAAATTGGTAGGTTTCATTGGCATTCAATTCAACCGGACCATACGGGGTCTCATCTAAATAGGTTCCATCTTGAGCATAAACTGATGCACCTGTAGGTACACTGGTGATAATAAGTACTCCTTGGTCTTTTGAGCTAGGCGTATTTGAGGTGATAGATGTTGGATAATTAGTTTCTTCAACTTCTATCTTATTATCTAATTGCATTTCATCCCAATTGAATACAAGCCATGCTCCTCCCATTGCCAGAATGGCTCCGAGAAACCCGGAAAAGAAAATTTTTGCGTTTGGGAAGAACCGAATGGAATTTCTCTTAAATTTAAATTTTGATTTAGGATGGACATTATATCCACGTAAGGCATCAATTTCTTCCGCTAGCTCTTCAGCCGTACAAATGACGCATTTATCCAATCGAGGCTCAGCTGCTTTACAAATCAATTGATTAAAGGCGATACGCTTTTTTCGTAAAGTATCATCAGGAAATTGATCCGGTAATTCAGGGAAATCCATGCGATCCTTACCGGTGCTAATCTCATATAATACCTTAGCTAGAGCATAAACGTCAGCACGTTTAGTGCCCGGACCTTCGGGTGGGATAAAACCCTCCGTACCAACAAAGCTACGTTGATCTTGTAATGCTACTAACCCGATATCAGCTAATTTAGGGCGACCATTGACGAAAACGACGTTCGCCGGCTTGATATCTCGGTGGGTTAACTCTTTGCTATGTAAATAGATTAGAGCATGAGAAAGTTGGCTGCCTACTTCTAAGCAATATTCTAGCGGTAATGGTTTATTACCGGCTAGTTTTTTATCTGTTTGTAATGTTCTGGGGATATATTCGGCAGGATTGATGTGCACTCCGGCTTGAGCATCGTCGCCCAATTCCATTACATAATAATAAAACGGATTTTCTCCATCATGACGACCAACATGTAAAATATGAACAAGACCCGGATGGTTTCTTGCTATTGGTTCGTAATTGAGGATACCCTCAAATTCTCGGTTAAATGTGCGTTCGTCTTCAAAGTCTTCTCTTCGGATGACCTTTACAGCTCGCCATGCGCCGGTATGTGATTTAGCTAACCATACCTCGCCATAGGCACCGCTACCGATCTGCCTGTAAACGGTATGATCCGGTATTTCAGGCATAGGGCGCACCATCTTTCCTGTCTGTACGACAGGAATAGAGGGTAACTTAGATGGTGCGCCAAGATTAGTCATTTATAAAATGATTAGGAAATAACACCTAATTTCTTGCCCACCTTGATAAATGCAGCGATGGCTTTATCAAGTTGTTCCTTAGAGTGAGCAGCGGAAATTTGTGTGCGAATACGTGCTTGGCCTTTTGGTACCACCGGGTAGAAGAAGCCTACTGCATAGACGCCTTCCTTAAGTAATTCTGCTGAGAATTCTTGAGAAAGAGCAGCATCGCCCAACATTACCGGAGAAATCGGGTGATCTTTACCGCTGATGGTAAAACCGGCTTCGGTCATAGCCTTGCGGAAGTATCTGGTATTTTCTTCTACACGGTCACGTGCTTCGGTGGAGTTTTCCAAAATATCCAATACTTTCATTGTGGCAGCAGCAATGGCTGGCATTACGCTGTTAGAGAAAAGGTATGGACGAGCTTTTTGGCGTAAAATATCAATCACTTCTTTAGGACCTGAAACGTAACCGCCGGAAGCACCGCCAAGAGCTTTGCCTAATGTACCGGTAGTAATATCGATTTTGCCGAAAAGACCGCAATATTCGTGTGTACCACGACCTGTTTTACCTAAAAATCCCGTTGCGTGGCAGTCGTCGAAGTGTACGATAGCATTATATTTAGCAGCCAATTCATGAATCTTATCTAATTGAGCAATGATCCCATCCATGGAGAAAACACCATCGGTAGAAATCAATTTTGTGCGGGCACCTGCTGCATCTGCTTCTTGGAGCTTAGCTTCTAAGTCAGCCATGTCGTTGTTATTGTAGCGGAAGCGTTTCGCTTTGCACAATCTAACCCCATCAATGATGGAAGCATGGTTGAGTGAGTCAGAAATGATGGCGTCTTCAGCTGTAAGAAGGCTTTCGAAAAGGCCACCATTAGCATCAAAGCAAGAAGGGAAAAGAATAGTATCTTCCGTTCCTAAGAATTTGCTGAGGCGTTCTTCCAATGCGCGGTGAAGAGTTTGTGTGCCGCAAATAAAGCGTACGGATGCCATGCCAAAGCCCCATTTGTCAACGGCTTCTTTGGCTTCTGCCATTACTTCAGGATTGTTGGCTAAACCTAAGTAATTGTTAGCACACATATTGATTACCGAGCTACCGTCTTTTAATGTAACTTGGGAATATTGTTGAGAATCGATATAACGTTCTTCTTTATATAAACCTTCAGCTCTCAAAGAGTCTAAAGTGTCGCGCAATTGGTTTTTGAATTCAACGGGATACATAATCTTAATGAAATTCTTGTCAATAAAAATGAGTGTGAGCAGTCCGTATATGATATTGGGCATACATCACGCGCCTTGAGCATACCATTTTTTTATTTTCTGTAAAATACGAAAGGCGTAATAGCCGAATTTCAAAAAAGATTTTCAGTAATGATAATAATTACGAATGATATAAGGCATTACCTAATTGAAAGATTAAGGTAGATAATAGGAAGCCCAAGCATGTTAAGCCTGCAAATTGAGCTAATGCAAACCACCAAGTGCCGGCTTCTTTTTTAGCGGTGGCAACGGTACCCATGCAGGGTAGGGCGATCAAGCAAAACACCATGATACTTAAACCTTGTATGGGGGTATACATTTCGCGTAATTGTTCGCTGAGTGTTTCGCCTTGCTTGGCTGTTTCGTTTTCAACCGAGCATAAAATACTCATTTGAGAGACAAATACTTCTTTTGCGGAAAATGCGCCTAATAAAGCAGAGTTTATTTTCCAATCAAATCCTGCTATTTGTGAGACAGGTTCTAAAAAATGTCCGATTTGTCCGGCAAAGGATTGCTCAAGTCGTTCATTGACCGGTAGCCCTTTACTTTCTTCAGACTGTGGATAGGTATTTAAAAACCATAATATGATAGAAGCTCCTAAAATAAACGTACCGGCTTTCTTAATAAAAATCATAGCACGGTCGGTCATTAATTTAAGGACTGCTTGCGGTTCCGGTATTCTTAATGGAACGAGTCGGCTTTTAACGTGGCGAGACTTTGAACGGAAAATGGTTGATTTAAGAATTTTAGCCGCAGTAATAGCAATAAGTACCCCGGTTGCATAAATAGAAAATAAAACTGTTGGTTGCCATGTTTTATTAAATAAAGCCGAAACGAACATCATATAGATGGGTAATCTGCCGGCACAGCTCATCATGGGTAAAATGGCTATAGTTGCAAGTCGATCACTATGATTTGGAATAGATCTGGTGGATAAAATAGCAGGTACGGAACAGCCGAAACCAAGTAACATCGGGGCAAAGCTTTGACCTTGTAACCCGATTCTTCGCATGATGCCTTGCATCATCCTATTCACGCGATCCATGTAACCGCAATGTTCTAAAATAGTGATTCCCCCAAATAGAAGGATGACATTGGGTAAGAAGGCGACAAAACCTCCAACACCCCCTACGATTCCTTCGGCAAGCAGAGATTGTAAGATGGGGTAATTCGCTAAAGAATGGTAAAGATAATGGCTTAACCATGATTTTCCTTCTTCAATAATCGATACGAAGGGATCCCCTAAAAGAAAGCTTAAGGTAAATACTAAATAAACAATTCCTAAAAAGATAATAGGGCCGAAGAATCGATGCATTAAAATTCGATCCAAGCGGTGCGTCTTTTTCTTACTCTTTTCAGCCATAGCTGTGCGGCTAAATTAGTCTAAGCTAATTTAACGAACAATAGTGATATTCGTCATGGTTCATTTAGTTGGCTTATTTGTGCCAATCATCACGAATCCATGGAGCCGGTAGCAATCGATGGTGGAGTTTTTTCCCTTTAAATCCGGCAATAGCCTGATCCGGGTCGGGGTTTCCATGAAAAACGAGTACCTTTGTATTTGGTTTTTTAGGCGCTTGGATTAAATTGAGTGGGAAAATAGGGCGGCAAGTGCGTTTGTAGCTTGCGACCCAATTTTCGGGCCACCAAACTGGTGTTTTCATTGCATGAGTCATGAATGCCTGTTCGGTGGTGTAACATTTTGGATCAAGAGCTTCGTCTATTTCCTTTAAGAATGTTTGATAAATGGAGTCTGCCTTTGGACCTGCATCAAATCGGAAAATGGATGAATTACCGATGAATGGACGTGGTTTGAAGATGGTTTTATGAGGCTCAATCCAGTTATGGATGATGCAATATTCACCTGGGTGGTAATCAAAGAAGCAATCGATATCTTCCATGATCACAACATCAACATCAAAAAATAGAGTTGGTCCTTTTAAATTGGCAAATCCCTCTTTATAAATAGCCAATTTAAGAAAAATATTTGGCCAATGAGGCATTTTATCCGGAGCCGGATTTGGCGGAATAGGTACTGTTTCAATACCTTCGTCTAGACCTTCCGGATTATCAGTACAGCAAACAAAACGAAAAGGGCGATGTAAGTGCCTTTTGATAGAATGATATAGGATATTGGTGTATTCAGGTGAATACCTTGTACCCCATTTCAAACAAAGGATATTGCATTGTGTGCTGTTATCGGACTCCATATAATGGGAATGATTTTGGAATATCAGGCTTAAAAGTCAAGGTATTCTTTTAGGTCGAAATACATCTTATTAAAAACAAATCAATGAGCTGGTTAAGCCATTGTTAAGAGGTGGTAATATTGCAACTTTCGCTTGAAGTATATCTGATTACCAAGATCTCATTAACGTTTTGGAATAAATGTTATAGGATTACAAATCGGATTCTCATAGTGACAGATCCATTTCTATATGTTAGTTTGAAAATATCATCATAAATGAATATGAAAAACTTATTCGTTAAATTGTTTTTTTTGGTACTTGGCCTATTGGCTTTAGGGCATGCCGCAGATAAGGTGTATTACAATGCCAACATTTATACTTCGGATAAAAATCATCCTCGAGCGACGGCGTTAGTTGTGTCAGATGATAAGATTATTTATGTAGGTAATGACGAGGAAGCAAAAGTAAAGGTGCCGGATAGCCAAAATCATGAAGACATGGAACAAAAGCTGATTTTGCCCGGATTTATTGATTCACATTGCCATCCTCTATTTTATGGTGCAATGAGAGCGGCTGATTTTATGATCATTGATGCCGCTTGGGATCATGAAAACACTTTGAAACAAGTTAAACAATTTGCAGAAAAAAATCCTAATAGGCCTGTTATTTTCGGAATGGGGTTTGGAGTCGATTGTCGGGTTTTAGCTTCCGAGTTGGATAAAGTCGTTAGTGATCGCCCGGTATTGCTATTAGATTCAGGGTGTCATATCGGCTGGGTAAACACGGCGGCTATGCGGATGATGAATCTAAATAAAGATACGCCGGACCCGATGCCGGGAATCCAATATTATGAACGTGATACGTTTGGAAATCCAAACGGCAAATTGGTAGAAGCTCTTCCTGAGCAAGAGGCTTGGGAAAAACTAGGGGTGTTTTCTCCTAAAATGATGGAGAAAGGAGTTTCTGAAGTATTGCAAATTTTTGCTAAAAATGGAGTTACAGGCGTTTTTGATGCAGGAATGTTTAATTTGGTAAATGATGGTCATCAGATATTGTTAAAGCTTGAAAAGGAAGGTAAATTAGCAATGCGTTATCATTCTTGCTCGTTTACCAATCCGACACATACGGTTCAACAAGCAGTTGAGCAATTAGAAAGTTTGAAATCTAAATATCGCTCAGAATTAGTTAATCCCCATGTATTAAAACTTCAAAATGATGGTACGATTGAGGGCTTTAGTGCATCAATGCAAAGTAATTATGAAGGGGAAGGGTCTAGTCATGGGCGAGGCATTCGTTTCTATACAATTGAAAAGATGGTTGCTTTAGGGAAAGCCGCGGCTGATTTAGGTTATGATGTGCATATTCATGCTATTGGCGATCAAGCTGTGTCTGATACTTTGGATGCTTTTAAGCAAATGGGCGAATTACCTGTCAAGAAGACGATGGCTCATGTCCAAGTCTTACCGAAAGACGGGATAGAACGTTTTGCCGCGCAAAAAGATATTTTTTATCAAACGACGCCGGTTTGGTTAGGAGTGGATGATTTTACGGAATCGGTTTTAGGTTCGGAGAGGTATTTGCGTCAAATGCCTTTGAAATCATTAGTTGATAAGGGTGTTTTATTGAGTTTTGGGAGTGATTGTCCTGCGAGTGACGGTGAATATGGCATGAATCCGCTGGAAAATATCAAATATGCAGCATTAAGAACTCTAGGAGACAAAACCAAAGTGATGCCTCCGATGAATGAAGGAATAAGTGTGCCTCAGGCAATTGACACTTATACTATTAATGCAGCTAAACAACTTGGTGTTGACGAAGTGACCGGTAGTATTACCGTAGGGAAAAGTGCAGATTTTATTATAATTGATCAAAATATTTTGGACATTCCCATTGAAAAGATCGGAAACGCTAAAGTTTTAAGAACAGTTTTCAAAGGAAAAAACGTCTATGACGCTGACGAAAATAACTCAAAGAAAAACAGCATCAAAAAGTAGGTTAAGTTTTATGAACTATTATTTACAGGGCATATGTTGACCATTAATGAAATTTATGGCAAATTGGTGCTTTAGTACATCAGATTATGTTTTCTTTATTAGCAGATAAGTTAGATAATACCTTCCGCAAATTGCGCGGTCTTGGGAAAATTTCCGAAAAGAATATTGCTGATGCCTTGCGTGACATTCGTTTAGCTTTGTTAGAGGCGGATGTTGAGTTTACTGTAGCAAAAGATTTTATCGCCAGAGTGAAAGAGCGGGCTATGGGACAAGAAGTCCTAAAATCCGTTAAGCCCGGTGAGCAAATTGTTAAAATTTTCCACGATGAAATAGAATCTCTACTTGGTGGAGATGCCGAAGGGTTGGATTTGACCGATCCTGCTCGCATTATGATTGTGGGTTTAAATGGTGCAGGTAAAACGACGACAAGTGCAAAATTAGCATTAAGACTTAAAAATGAAGGTCGCCGACCTTTATTAGTGGCTTGTGACTTGATACGTCCTGCCGCTATCGACCAGCTTGCTACTTTAGCCAAGCAGATTGATGTGCCTGTCTATACTCCGGCAGAAGGTACCAAGGACGTGATTGCTGTAGCGAAGGCCTCTTTAGAATGGGCTAAAACGCAAAACGGTACCGTCATGATTTTTGATACGGCGGGTCGTCAAGAGGTCGATGAAGCCTTAGTTGATGAATTGCGTCGTTTGCATGCCTTTTTATCACCAAAAGAAACACTTTTAGTTGTTGATGCCGCTACCGGTCAGCAAGCGGTGAAGGTAGCCGAAACATTTGATAAGGCTGTCGATGTTACCGGTTTCGTTTTGACCAAGTTAGATGGTGACGCTCGAGGTGGTGCCGCTTTATCGATGCGTACCGTTACCGGTAAACCAATCAAATTCTCCGGTGAAGGTGAAAAGCTAGATCAATTTGGTCCATTTGTGCCAAGCCGCATGGCCGATCGTATTTTAGGCATGGGTGATATCGTCGGTTTAGTGGAACATGCTGCTGCTCGTATTGATGAAGAGCAAGCTACCAAGTCCATGTCTCGAATGATGTCCGGGCAATTTGATTTTAATGATTTCTTAGGTCAAATGAAGATGATGCAAAATCTAGGACCGCTCGAAGGTCTTTTAGGATTGCTACCGGGCTTTAGTAAAATCAAAAAACAATTACCGGCCCAGGCTTTAGATCCGAAACGCATTAAACATATGGAAGCTATTGTGCTTTCTATGACCTCGAAAGAAAGAAAGAATCCTAATTTGATGAATCCTTCTCGTCGTCGTCGTATTGCATCAGGCTCAGGTCGTCCATTGTTAGAAGTCAATAAGCTCATTAAAAACTTCATGGAAATGAAGAAGATGATGTCCGGCAAAGGCAAGATGGGTGGTATGATGAAACAAATGGCTGCTATGCAAGGTAAGGGTGGCAAAGGTGCTCCCGGAGGTGGTTCTATGATGGACGCTTTAAGTGGAATGGGCGGTTTACCAAAAGGTTTGGGTAAATTAGGTAGCCTTGGTGGTTTATTTGGTAAAAAATAATAATTTTGATCATGAGCAAAGATGGCCGATTACAAATCGGCCATCTTAGTTTTATCGATCATGAACTAACGTAATTAATGAATCTCTCAAACGTTAAGACAAGTCAGTTACCCATCAAATTAGCTATTACTGATGCAGGTAATAGTGATTATGGTTTGGGTATGTTATATCCACTTATCAAGGTTTTAAAACGAAATTTTGATATTAAGTTAACAAAACTTGAGGATGCCGATGTTTTGTTCTATGGCGATTTTGGCGTTCGGCATCACGATTTCAAAGGGACTAAGGTATTTTTTACAGGTGAAAACCATCAAACATATTGGAATGCTTGTGATTATGCTTTTACCCATGAGCTGGAGGATTCTGAGAGGCACATGCGTATGCCTTATTATGCTCATGTCTTGTTGAATGATCCGGCAAGTCTTTCGTTGCTTCAGAGTCGCCCGATGATTACCCATGAAGATCTGGAGAAACATCCACGAAAGTTCTGTAATTTTGTGTATCGAAACCATGTGGGAAGTGTCCGTAATCGATTTTTTGAAAAACTTTCAAAATATAAATCTATTGATTCGGCCGGTCCTTTTTTAAATAACATGAATGGGTATATGGTGCCCAAAGGTTTTAAGAACAATAGGATTTTTGCTTCTCAGTATAAATTCACCATAAGCTTTGAAAACGACAGTCATTTGGGCTATACGACAGAAAAAATTACACATCCATTATTAGGTCGTTCCGTGCCTATTTATTGGGGGAATAAAAATGTAGTAGAAGATTTTAACAGTAAATCTTTTATTAATTATTTTGATTTCGATTCGGAAGACGATTTGATCGATTTTATTATACAGGTGGATCAAGATGATGATTTGCTACTCCAATACCTCAATGCTCCATGTTTTGAATCAAGATTGAGTCCTTATTTGGATGAGCAACGATATATGAAAAGGTTTGAAAAGATTTTTCAGCAACGAACCATTCGTCGCACCGGAACTCAACAATTCTTGTTTAAATTAGGTAGATATGTCGGGCGTCCTGCCTTTGATCGATATCGTGCTTATCGACGTATTAAAAGAGACCGTGTGAAATAACACGGTCTTTTCTATTTGAATTGTTAAGCCTTTTCCTGTGCTTCAGTAGGAGCCGAAATTGCCGCCTGTGATGGATAGGTCTTTTTATATTTCATCGACTGCCAAATGTACCGGCTGAAGAGTACTTTGATGGACGCAGTAAGTGGTACCGCTAGTAAAGCCCCTAGTAAACCGCCAAAGAACATTGACCATATCAACGCGGAGACGATCACGGTGAAAGGATGTAAACCTACTGAATCGCCAACAATCTTTGGGTGTACAATCCAGTTATCAAACTGGTTAATACAAGTAATGATAAGGGCTACAACAAATACATGGTGAAAATCACCCCAAGTAACGCCTGCAATAATTAGGGCGGGAATACTGCTGAGCACAATCCCAAGGTAAGGGATGATACCAAGAATGGCGATGAATACACCAATGGTAAAAGCATAAGGAAGGCCATATAGTTTAAGTGCCGTACCAATTAATATGCCTTCGATAATACTTACCAATAGTTGGCCTCGGAAGAATGAGATGAGATAGCCGTTAATTTCCTTGATGGTGGCAACAACCTCATCTTTAAATTTAGAGTCTCTAATAGGTAATACCTCGTGCCAATGCAATGCTATTCGATCGCCTAATTGTAAAAAGAAGAAAACAAATAAAGGGATGATACATGCGCTTAAGATGAGTCCTAATGTGCTAAATATGAATGATCCGCTTGAGCTGATCCAGTTGAATATATGGTTGGTAAATTTGGATGAATTGATATCCAAATAGACCGATAACTTATCTTGAGGAGTAGCTGCTACCTTAAATACTTCAATTTCTTGAGGAGAAAAATTACTGGATTTTGCATAACCGATGCTTTGCTTGAATAATTCATCAATGACACGAGATGCCGCATCATTATTAATAGTTGAGTCAAACCACTGTGTCGCCGTAGTCCATATTCTCATTCGATCGGCTATCAGCTGATTAATCTGTTCCACTAATGGTGGGATGATAGTCCAGCACAGCGCAGTAATCCCTCCCACCAATAAAACCATAACGATAACGACAGAGAGGGGGCGTGGAATTTTCTTTTTACATAACCAAACAACGACCGGTTCTAAAAGGTAAGCTAAAACCCCTGAAATAACTATAGGGATAAGAACAGGCTCCATAAATCCGATAAATCGGATAACAATATAAATACCCAGACAGGCTAGGGCAATGAGAGTATAGATGGAAAGTCCGGTAAGAGCTGACCAACAAGTTTTCAGTTGGAAGGCGGTAGCTCCGAAACGTTTTTTATTCGGCATGAGTTTGGGGTTGTTCAGTGTTTGGTTGAAGGTGAGGTGTAGCGTTTTCTAAAGCTTGCTTGGCTTTTTCTTCTTGTTTTCGTTCCCATTCTTTTTGTTGTATTTCAAATTCTTCATCCGTTAGTGCCGGTGTTGTAGGATAGTATTCTCCGGGTTCGGGCGCTTTGGGAACGATCCAATGAATGGTTGCGAGTTTATTTTTTCTTAAAACTTTGACATTGGCCTTAGCTCCTTCTTGGGTCGTTACATACTCAATCATGTGCTGTAACTGATTTTTTTGACCGTTAATGCTAAGTAATATGTCGCCATTTCTCAATCCGGCAACCCATGCAGGCGACCATTGAGCGACAACGGCTCGATATGGGGGTTTACCTGATTTATCTAGGGTGAAGGTGCCACCAATTAAATTAAATGCCGGAGCTAAGGGCGCATTATGTCGCTCTTTACTAAAGTAGATTTTATGATTTTTGCCATCAATCCAGAACTCACGCTGAAAAAGAGCTTCAATTCCAAGAATAACGTCAATTTCCTTTGATAATCCCATTGTTTTTGGATCGGCAAAGCTCTCACATGCTACGATATTGTTAAAAGTTAGATTACCAACATTGTAATTTTTAATATACATGCATTCGAGGGCATAAAAACCTCCTGCAGCCGGACTATATCCATTATAAACGCTTACAAAAGCATCAGGGTATGAGAGTTTAAATGCTTCCCAGTCTTTTTTTGCTATATATACCGCATATTGAGCTCCCGTATCCAAGATGACTTGTTTACCGTTCGGATCTTTAATTTGCGCATATTCCGAGCCTTTGACTAAGGAGATATTCTTCCAATTTTTAACCTGTTTTGGTAAGTCAGTGGTGAATTGGTGCTCTCGATTGGGATAATTGATGCGCCAAACATTATCCTTAATAACATCCCAACCAAGGATGCCGTCATAAGGTGCTTGTTCTACCATGACCACAGCCTGTTTTTGTTCTAGGGGCTGATCTCCATTTTTGAGCATGACATCTAAATTAGTCGTTCTCATGCTCCCACTACCTCTCAATCTACCACCTAATTTTTTTACGGTAGGTGAAAATAATAAAGAGCGTTGGATGGCTCCTGTATCAACAGCCATCGTAATTTGCGAATCATCACACCAAGCCTGAGCCATCGGTGTGCTATCCAACGGATTTAGCGCGTCAATAGGCGCTAAGTTATTTGAAATCTCTATTGGTTTTGGAGTACACGATGTAACCAAGATACCGATAGAGAGAATGGATAGTCTGATATGCATGGGAATTTCAGAATTATCATTTTTGAAGTAAACAATCAAGGCACTTTAAGATTTTGAGTGTATTTAGGCTTTTCGTGTTGAGCAAATTAGTGTACATACGGGTGCATGGACGCACATTTAGCTGCAGATCTCTCGTTGCTCGACACGACTATATTACATAGTCGTCTTTCCGAGCTCGGGAGCTATCTTTGACTTGGATGGTATACAACGGCGCGTAGCCGAAATGGATGAAAAGATGAGCGCCCCTGATTTTTGGGATGATCCGAATGCTGCCAGATCTTTAATGGCGGAGGTCAATCCCTTAAAACAAAAAATGGAAGCTTTTCTTAAACTGAAGCAAAGTTTGGAAGATATTGACGCCCTCAAAGAATTTGCCGTCGAGGCGGACGATGATGACATGGCTCGTGAAGCTTTGACCGAATTGCCGAAATGGGAAGAGAAATTAGCCTCATTTGAATTGCTCACATTGCTCAACGGAGCTCATGATCAGTCAAATTGCTATATTACTATCCATGCCGGAGCAGGTGGTACGGAGGCTTGTGACTGGGCTGCCATGCTTTTACGTATGTACACGAGATGGTGTGAGCGCCGTGGTTTTGCGGTGACTTACTTAGAAAGCACCGATGGTGATGATGCCGGTTTTCGTTCCGTAACCTTAAAAATCGATGGAGAATATGCTTATGGTTATTTAAAGAATGAGCGTGGTATTCATCGATTGGTACGTATTTCACCATTTGATTCGGCAGGTAAACGCCATACTTCGTTTGCATCATTAGATGCGACACCTGAAGTATCGGAAGCCATCGATATCGAAGTACTGGATAAAGATTTGAGAATCGATACCTATCGTTCCGGTGGTAAGGGTGGTCAAAACGTTAATAAGGTCGAAACCGCCGTGCGAATTACTCACATGCCTTCCGGCGTGATTGTCGCCTGTCAAAATGAGCGAAGCCAACTTCGAAATAAGGAAGAGGCTATGAAAATGCTCAAGGCCAAATTGTACCAAATTGAAGAAGATAAAAAAAAGGCCGAGGCAGATCGTCAATACAATGAAAAAGGAGATATTGGATGGGGTAATCAGATTCGCTCTTATGTCTTCCAACCATACCAAATGGCCAAAGATTTACGTACCGGTGTAGAATCGGGCAATATCCAAGAAGTCATGGATGGTAATATAGATCCATTTATCGAAGCTATGTTAAGAGGGCAAAAACGTGACCGATAATTCCGATCAAATCGTACCTGCTTTGGAAATTGACGTATTGACTCTTTTCCCCGAAATGGTCGAGGCTCCTTTACAGGAAAGCATCTTGGGGCGAGCCCGAGATGCCGGTAGGGTAAAAGTGCGTTGTCATAATATCAGAGATTGGACTCATGATCGTCACCACAAGACTGATGATTATCTTTGCGGTGGCGGACAAGGTATGTTGCTAAAACCCGAGCCGATCTTCGAGGCTATAGAAGAATTGCGCCGAGAAAATACGGTAGTGATTTTAATGACCCCTCAAGGGCGGGTTTTTAAACAACACATTGCTGAGGATTTAGCTCAAGCCGGTGGTCATTTAATCATCCTTTGTGGTCATTACGAGGGAGTGGACTATCGTGTGGTAGAAGAATTGGTCGATGTGGAATTATCGATTGGTGATTACATTTTGACCAATGGAGCTATTGCCGCGGTCGTGGTTATTGATGCTATTTCACGCCTTATCCCGGGTGTGCTAGGAGATCAGCGTTCGCACGAGGAAGAATCATTTTCCAATGGTTTGTTGGAACCTCCTGCCTATACAAAGCCAAATGATTATCGTGGATTAAGAGTTCCTGACATCTTATTGAGTGGTAATCATGTAGCCATAGGTAAATGGAAGCATGAACAATCACTACAGAGAACAAAAATTAATCGCCCTGATTTGTATGAGGCATGGGTTCGAGAGAATCCTCCCGTGGTGAAAGCGAAAAAAACTCGCAAACACATGCCGCCTTCATCTGATAAAAAATAGACGATCAGGCATGACAAAGTTGAGTCGTTTATTAACAATTCTTAATAATGATAAAATTTGTCTTGCTAAAGTCGGCTGTGTGGTGTAAAAAGTCGCACCTCACCGCCGCGAAGGGGGTGAAATTCTTTTTCTGAACCTTTACGAATAACAATATTATGTCTAAGCATTCCAGTCTTAAAGCTACCGGTACTGTAGGTGGTAAGCGTTCCGTCTTGAAGCGTTTCGAACGCGTTAAGCTTCTCAAAGAGCGTGGCGAATGGAAAAAAGGTCAAAGCCCTGTAGGTTTGCCTAAAACCAAGCACGAAGCTTAATTTCATACATTAGGTATTCTTGCCTCTTATTTTCTTATAAGGAGGAAGATGCTTGTGTAAGTTAATTTTCACAAAATAAGCCTCTCGGATGTCTAAATACCGAGGGGCTTTTTGTCTCAAAAAAACTAATCGAGAAAGTTCCCGTAGCAGGACTTTCGCCGGATTAAACCAAACACAACCTGTCGCTGAGAAGCGACCATTATATAATATGAACGAACAAGAACAAAATACCTCCGAAAATGGAGGAATCCGCATTAATAAATTTTTAGCTTCCTGCGGTGTAGACTCTCGCCGTGTGGCCGATAGACTTATCGAAGAAGGTCGAGTGGAAGTTAACGGTAAAGTTGTTACCGCTCCTGGTATGAAGGTTTCTTCTACCGATTTTGTCAAAGTGGATGGACGTCACATGACCCCAATGGAAGAAGTGGTCGTGTTATTGAACAAACCACGTGGTTATGTATGCAGTCGTGAAGCTCAAGGAGCTATCGGTACTGTTTATGACTTATTACCTCCACGTTTACACCATTTAAATTATGTTGGTCGATTAGATGCCGATTCAGAAGGCTTACTTGTAATGACCAATAAAGGTGAATTGACTCAACAATTGAGTCACCCTACCAATGGTACTGAAAAAGAATATTGGGTAACGGTTGATCAAAACTTTGATAATTCCGTTTTATTACAATTTTTACGCGGAGTGCGCATTCCTGAGGGTAATGCTAAGGCTAAGTACGTTTGCCGTGCTTCTGCTCGTCGCGCTCATGTCGTTTTAGAGCAAGGTCTCAAGCGTCAAATTCGCCAAATGTTCCAGTGCTTAGGTTTGCGTGTACGTAAACTTGTGCGCGTACGCATCGGCTCTCTTTGGGGCGGTGATTTGGAAGTAGGCGCATGGCGTTTCTTGGATGATAATGACATGGCTTTGATGGCCAAGAATCCTCCTCGTCAACGTAAGTACCTTGCTGCTCGTGATTTGACCGTGAATCGTCCTGATCAAGGTGAAGCTCCTGCTGCCAAGACTGAAGATGATGATTCCTACGAGTTCAATCCTGCTGATTTCGAACAAGGCGACTCTTATGAATTGTCTCCTGAAATGAAAACTCAATTTGCCGATTTTGGTGAAGAGAGCGATGACGAGTTTGAAGCACCACGTCGTAGAGAGTTTGATCGCTCCTCCGTGCGTCGCGAAAGCTTTAATAAAGAATCCGGTTTCGGCGGTGAGCGCAGAGAACGCCGTGAAGGTGGCTTCCAACGTCGTGAAGGCGGATTTGGTGGTGGTCGTCGCGAAGGTGGTTTCGGCGGTAATCGTGGAGAACGCCGCGAGGGTGGCTTCCAACGCCGTGAAGG
>DKPP01000004.1:41812-42063 GCA_002471255.1 Akkermansiaceae bacterium UBA7331
CGTGAAGGCGGTTTCGGCGGTGAGCGCGGAGAACGTCGCGAAGGTGGCTTCCAACGCCGTGAAGGCGGATTTGGTGGCGGTCGTCGTGAAGGTGGTTTCGGCGGTGAGCGCGGAGAACGTCGCGAAGGTGGCTTCCAACGTCGTGAAGGCGGATTTGGTGGTGGTCGTCGCGAAGGCGGTTTCGGCGGTAATCGTGGAGAGCGTCGCGAGGGTGGCTTCCAACGCCGCGAAGGTGGATTTGGTGGCGGTCG
>DKPP01000004.1:42351-48408 GCA_002471255.1 Akkermansiaceae bacterium UBA7331
GGTAATCGTGGAGAACGTCGCGAGGGTGGCTTCCAACGCCGTGAAGGCGGATTTGGTGGCGGTCGTCGTGAAGGCGGTTTCGGTGGTGAACGCGGAGAACGTCGTGAGGGTGGCTTCCAACGCCGTGAAGGCGGATTTGGTGGTGGTCGTCGCGAAGGTGGCTTTGGTGATCGCCGTAATGGTGGTGATCAGCGTCGTAGCGGTGGCTTCGGTAAACCAAGACGTTCTTTCTAAACTTATTTAATTATTATCACCCGGACATGAAAACGCGAGTTACTCAATCTTTCATATCGGGAATGTTGGCGATGCTCTTAGGAGCATCGCCGCTTTATGCCCAAGAGTCTGATTCCACTCCTCCTGCCACCAATGGTCAAGAGATACAGAATCAACCCGTAGAGTTACCCTCTATGGAAAAAGAAGTGCAAGATAAATTGGCTTCTTTAAAAGAATCTGCCGAACAAGGCGATTTACAAGCAATGTGCGAGCTATGGATGCGTTATGATGCTCGCCAAAATGCCGAACAATCAAGTTTTTGGGGACATCGATATGTTTCGTCTTTGACTAAAAAAGCAGAGGACGGGGACATTAATAGCATGATTGAGCTAGGAAAGTTATATTACTTAGGTAGCTCTTTATACCCAAAGAATCTCGAAACATCTCGCTCTTGGTATGCCAAAGCGGCAGAAGCCGGAGATCCGGCCGCTCAGCTTATGCTTGCGAAGATGCTGTCATCCGGAATAGGTGGAGATTCTAATCTGACTAAATCATACGAATGGGCAAGTAAAGCTTTAGAGACGTATGAAAAACGAGCTGATAATGGCGATGGACAAGCAGCATTGTGGGTGTTCCTTATTCATGAAAAAGGTCTTACAGGACAACAAAACTCAATTGTTGCATTTCCTTTTTTGGTCAAAGCGGCTGAGTTAAATGACCTACAGGCTCAAACACTTCTGGCTCTAAAATACAAGGAAGGAACCCCTCAATTAGCTCAAAATTTAACAGAGGCGGTTAAATGGTTCGAAAAAGCAGCCAATCAGAAAGATATGGGTGCTATTATGGAAGTAGGGCTTGCCTATAGGGATGGCTTAGGCGTAGATAAAGACTTAGCTAAAGCACAATCGTGGTTTGAGCAAGGTGCTAAATTAGGCGATCCCTACGCAATGACTGCTTTGGCAAAGCTTTACGTAGCAGATGATTCGCAACCCGAAAATATGGGCAAAGCCATCAATCTCTTACAAAAAGTTTCCGATATAGGCGAGATTGAAGGTAGTCTTTTATTGGCGGAGCTTTATGAAACAGGCAAAGCCGGTGAGCAAGATAGCGATAAGGCTTATGCCATCTTACGTAGGATGGTCGACACAAGCTCCAATCCTCATCCTAAAGCCATCGTGCAATTAGCCACCCTATGTTATGCTAAGGACGAAGAGGAGCAGGGCGATAGCTTAATGAAGCGTGCTGCTAATATGGGATATGTACCAGCCATTTATGAAGTGGCAAAAGGCCATCTGAATCCGTTTAGCTCCTTTACATGGAATCCGGTCGTTTCTTATTATTACTTAGAAGCGGCTGATGAATTAGGCGATCCTGATGCCAAATTGTACGCCAATTTACTCCTATATGGCGGAGTAGGCTTTATCGTTTTAATTTGCGCATTGCTTGTTTGGCGTTTTCATCGATTTGCGAAACGTAAATCGGCTGAAATGGACGCAATGGAAAAAGATAAGACAAAGTAATGGCATAGTAAATAATTGCTTATACGTAAGAATCCCTTAACTTAATACGTAGATGAATTATATGTTAGCTTTTTTAGGATCTTTAGGTACTCCGGAAATTATCGCAATTCTGGTGGTTGTCTTTTTGCTATTTGGCGCTAAGAAGTTGCCTGAGCTAGCTCGTGGCATCGGCAAAAGCTTAGGTGAATTTAAAAAGGCAAAAAATGAGTTTGAAACCGAATTGATGAATTCCGATCAAACAAAAGAGCAACCTAAAACTCCGACGGTAGCATCCACCCCGATTGCTCCGCCGAATACTGCTCCTTATACCCAGTCAGAACAGACAGCTCCTGCTCCTAATTCTGAAGACAAACCAAAAGTTTAATAACTTTTGCATTCACTTTTTATAGCCCTGACCATTTCGATGTGTCAGGGTTTTTTTTATACCATCATACGGCATGATTACATACATTAAATAACGTGTGTAAATTTTGTAATAATCACGTAATAAACGTTTTATCTTGTTTGGGTGTTAGGTGGTATAGTATGACACTATTCCTGAGTTAATTTTGAACGCTCAATTTCTAAAAAATATATTTTTTAGAAATATCTTTTTGTAAAAGAATTATGTGATTTTGTTCTATTATTTAGATAACCCATTCTAAATTCTCGAAAATCGCATTTTTGTGACGAATTTGACTCTTAAATAAATTCCTGTATAAGCCATGGCGTCATGAAAAATTCCTTTAGCGTTTTATTGTACTCATTAGCCTGTTTCTTTTTAATGACATCTGCAAGTATTGCAAATGGTTTTTCTGCGTCGCGAGGTGCGGATAGATCATTTGAAGACTCTTTTCATACCGAAACCATTTTAAACACGGCTGTAAATACTCATAATGAAACAGCCTACAAACAAATGTCAGCTTTTACCTTTGCTCTAACTTCTATTCGCTTAGAAGGACCTGAAAAAGACTCGTGGATGAGTACTCACTCCACTGTGGGTTTAAGCGCTATTTCTCTAAATCTAAATCCGATCTCAATTAATGACAGCGTCAATGCAGGTACTTACTATGCTGTTGTAGTTGATTCTTCCGGTGTGATTCAAGGTATGTCTGCCAATGGCTTTCAGTTAAGCGACTCATCTGTTGTTTTAGATTTAGATATGATGATTTCTACAGAAGGATCTTATTCAGTTCATTTCGTTTCTACATCTGCTGGTGCCAATGCTCAGGGCGGAGGAACAAGCACCTATGATCAATTGATGGCTGATATGGCTCAAGCCAATGGTTCCTTATTAACTTGGAGTGATTCTTATGATATCCACTCATGGGCAAGCCCAAACCTACATTGTAGTACTTATTATAATGGCTCAGGCTCCTACGATGAAAATGGGAATCTAGTTGATGACTACAATAAGCTCTTATCCGGGGATAAAGGATTTTTTGTCAATGGAGTCAATGGCAATGATAACGGATATGCAATCTCCCCATCTATCTCCATGACCATCCACCACAACCCGGAACCAAGCTCAGCTTTATTAAGCGTTGTAGGCCTAATGGGAATGTTACTGCGCCGCAAGGTACGTAATGTATAAATAGAATATTTTGTAATCAATTACGCATGAGATAAATAATTTCATGCGTAATTTGTTATATTGGAATTGTTTAACACGATTTTGATATAGTAGCTTTATTTGAACGTAGGTAGATTAAGAGCCAAGTTCATATTTTTTAACAACGGTTCATACGTTTTCCTCGTTAGATTGGCTATAAAACTATTGTCATTGTGGTATGTTATCTTGACGATTTTTTACAATGGTAATAGCTTTAGAGTGTGGCCATTAGTAATCATATAGATGAAGCTTCTTCTCAACATGCATCTGACGTGATAAAAAATAAGAAGTATCTCAAATTTAAGAAATATCTTAAATTAGCTCACGATGGTGATGTTGAAGCTCAGTATATCGTGGGCCTATATTATTATGCCGGTGATGGCGTTAAGCGAGATGTGGTGAAAGCCTTTGAATGGTATAAAAGGGCAGCTAAACAAGGTCATCAGGTGGCTCAATTCAATGTAGCCATTAGTTATGATCTGGGTCGTGGTGTAAAGAGTGATCAAGTTAAGGCAGTTAATTGGTATCGTAAATCAGCTAAACAAGGATATGCAAAAGCACAATTGAATCTTGGTCGCGCCTATTCTGAGGGGGAAGGTTGTACCAAAAGTCAATTAAAGGCGGCTAAATGCTATAAACAAGCGGCTAAACAAGAATGTGCTGAGGCACAATATCTCCTGGGTGTTTGTTATGACCAGGGTGAAGGTGTAAAAAAAGATCAGTTAAAAGCGGTAAAATGGTTTTATCAAGCGGCTTGTCAGGGGCATATGCTAGCTCAATATAATTTAGCTTTAAGTTATGAAGAAGGGTTTGGGGTTGAGGAAAATCAAGTTGAAGCCATAAAATGGTATCGAAAGTCTGCAAAACAAGGTCATGCCGTTAGTCAATATAAATTGGGGCGTTGTTACATGGATGGCCTCGGTACTTATGTAGATGTGTTTCGTGCTTTTAAATGGTATCACCGAGCTGCTCTGCAAGGCGATGTGTTAGGGCAGTTTTATCTAGGTGTTTGTTATTTTGATGGAGTTGGAACTAATAAGGATGATTATCAAGCTGCGAAGTGGTTTCGCCTAGCGGGCAAACAAGGTGATGTCGAGGCAATGTATAATTTGGCTATTTGTTATAATACAGGCACTGGTGTTAAATTGGATAAAAAGAAAGCATTTAAACTATACAAAAAGTCTGCGTCTAGAGGTGGCTATGATGCCATGGATGCTTTGGGTGAATGCTACGAAGCGGGTAGAGGAATAGATAAAGATCAAAAACAGGCATTTAAGTGGTATAGTAAATCGGCTTTATCCGGTAATTCATCTGCTCAAGTACATTTGGGGAGATGTTATGCTGAAGGTATTGGTGTAAAGCAAGATACGGGAAAAGCTTTTAAATATTTTAAAAAATCTGCTAAACAAAATAATGCTCAGGGCCAGGCTTGTTTAGGTTATTATTATGCCCAGGGGTTGAGTGTTGATCTAGATTATCAAAAAGCCTTTAAATTGTACAAAAAATCTGCTAAACACGGCGATTCAATCGGCCAATATAATCTAGCTGTTGCCTATTATGATGGGCAGGGTGTAGAGAAAAATGATTCGCTAGCAGTAAAATGGTACCGTAGAGCTGCCAAACAAGGACTTGATAGTGCTCAAAATAATTTAGGCTTCATGCATTCAAACGGTTTTGGAGTGCCCCAAAACCAAAAAAAGGCAAAAAAATGGTTTAAACGAGCAGCCCGTCAAGGTCTAGTGAGCGCTATAGATGCATTAAAGGAAATGGGGGTTAAGTAAACAGTCATTCATGAACCATTCTTTTATACGTTTATACCATTTTTATTCAGAATTTTATAATTTCGCCTAGACATGTTCACCTTGAATCTAAAAGCAGGCTGGGGATAACCGATCAGCAAAGAGGGTTCGTCATTGTCATGTTTTGCCTTGAATCTAAAAACAGGCTGGGTATAACGCAGCTCCGACTTTAATCACACCTGCACCGGTTTTGCCTTGAATCTAAAAACAGGCTGGGTATAACTGGGGGCATTGACGGCTTTTGGCTTTACGGGTTTTGCCTTGAATCTAAAAACAGGCTGGGTATAACCCCCATGAGGTCTAGCCTCCGGAGCGTTATGTTTTGCCTTGAATCTAAAAACAGGCTGGGTATAACACCGTCATCGGCGAGGGTGTTTGGGGTCTAGTTTTGCCTTGAATCTAAAAACAGGCTGGGTATAACGCCATCGGGTAGCAATAACGAATACACGTGGTTTTGCCTTGAATCTAAAAACAGGCTGGGTATAACCGAACATCCGAGATAGCCGTCATGGCGGTGGTTTTGCCTTGAATCTAAAAACAGGCTGGGTATAACGCTTCCACGGAATCCAATACATCTTGTTTGGTTTTGCCTTGAATTTAAAAACAGGCTGGGTATAACTATCGTTGTTAGCGACTAATAGCTCTACGTGTTTTGCCTTGAATCTAAAAACAGGCTGGGTATAACTAGTAAACTCTTGTAATTGGGGTGTTGTATGTTTTGCCTTGAATCTAAAAACAGGCTGGGTATAACGTTTTCAATATGTTTTCATTCCTAATTGCTGTTTTGCCTTGAATCTAAAAACAGGCTGGGTATAACTAATTTGTTTTGGCAGTACCACTAAAATCAGTTTTGCCTTGAATCTAAAAACAGGCTGGGTATAACTCGGCGTGGGTTAGTGGGATGTCTTTTTCTGTTTTGCCTTGAATCTAAAAA
>DKPP01000004.1:48642-48975 GCA_002471255.1 Akkermansiaceae bacterium UBA7331
AAAAACAGGCTGGGTATAACTAAATTAGCTGAGTTCCTGAACGCAGCTGTTTTGCCTTGAATCTAAAAACAGGCTGGGTATAACTATAAGTAGTTGGCTTATAAGGATTTATGTGTTTTGCCTTGAATCTAAAAACAGGCTGGGTATAACAGAATAGCACCAACGCAAACAAGTAGATTTGTTTTGCCTTGAATCTAAAAACAGGCTGGGTATAACTATAAGTAGTTGGCTTATAAGGATTTATGTGTTTTGCCTTGAGTCTAAAAACAGGCTGGGTATAACTTGACGAGCAAGAAAACATGTGGCTAACTGGTTTTGCCTTGAATCTAAAAA
>DKPP01000004.1:49337-50001 GCA_002471255.1 Akkermansiaceae bacterium UBA7331
TAAAAACAGGCTGGGTATAACATAGGAACTTCATGTAAGTTACCTGCGATTGTTTTGCCTTGAATCTAAAAACAGGCTGGGTATAACTTACTGAAACTTTTAAGTCTGCCCCTACCAGTTTTGCCTTGAATCTAAAAACAGGCTGGGTATAACTTGTATTCTGTTGAAGCCTGTACCGCCTTAGTTTTGCCTTGAATCTAAAAACAGGCTGGGTATAACACCCTCTCGAAGACCGACCTACAGCCCTTTGTTTTGCCTTGAATCTAAAAACAGGCTGGGTATAACCATCCTCATCATAAGGAACTTCATCAAGGTGTTTTGCCTTGAATCTAAAAACAGGCTGGGTATAACGCACTTGCTATTTATGATATTCCGTGGAAAGTTTTGCCTTGAATCTAAAAACAGGCTGGGTATAATGGTGCTTTGGTATTTAGTAACAGGATCGGCGTTTTGCCTTGAATCTAAAAACAGGCTGGGTATAACATTCACCACAATTATAACACTTTACACCGTGTTTTGCCTTGAATCTAAAAACAGGCTGGGTATAACGAGTACAAGAGACTTATACACTTTCACAGCGTTTTGCCTTGAATCTAAAAACAGGCTGGGTATAACTATCATTGTTAGCGACTAATAGCTCTACGTGTTTTGCCTTGAATCTAAA
>DKPP01000004.1:50299-50567 GCA_002471255.1 Akkermansiaceae bacterium UBA7331
AAAAACAGGCTGGGTATAACGCTACGTCTTTTGCACCAACTGCCGTATTTGTTTTGCCTTGAATCTAAAAACAGGCTGGGTATAACTTTGGCCTGAGC
Source organism: Akkermansiaceae bacterium UBA7331 (assembly GCA_002471255.1). GTDB lineage: Bacteria > Verrucomicrobiota > Verrucomicrobiia > Verrucomicrobiales > Akkermansiaceae > Akkermansia. Next base: position 50,398 of record DKPP01000004.1, read on the forward strand.
CATTGTCTTAGCCCTTTTGTTTTGCCTTGAATCTAAAAACAGGCTGGGTATAACTGAAAAAAGCGGTGCCAGGTATTTGTCTTTGTTTTGCCTTGAATCTAAAAACAGGCTGGGTATAACAATGTCAAATTTTTCGCCAAGCTCGATATTGTTTTGCCTTGAATCTAAAA
>DKPP01000004.1:50752-50955 GCA_002471255.1 Akkermansiaceae bacterium UBA7331
AAAAACAGGCTGGGTATAACTTATTATCGGCGTCTGAGTCAAATACGGCTGTTTTGCCTTGAATCTAAAAACAGGCTGGGTATAACATGCGGGCATGTTCCTGTTGGCGTTGGCGTGTTTTGCCTTGAATCTAAAAACAGGCTGGGTATAACTTATTGGCGACTCCGACGTGACCAACCTGAGTTTTGCCTTGAATCTAAAAA
>DKPP01000004.1:51147-51878 GCA_002471255.1 Akkermansiaceae bacterium UBA7331
AAAAACAGGCTGGGTATAACCATACGTTATATCAATGAATGGTAATTCTTGTTTTGCCTTGAATCTAAAAACAGGCTGGGTATAACATGGTTACAAGTGAGAACCAAGGCTTTTAAGTTTTGCCTTGAATCTAAAAACAGGCTGGGTATAACTTTTACCGAGTGTTACGCCTTGTGCTTCTTGTTTTGCCTTGAATCTAAAAACAGGCTGGGTATAACGGTAGCAAGCTTGGTGAGGCACCGTCACAAGTTTTGCCTTGAATCTAAAAACAGGCTGGGTATAACGTTGGGGTCATGTGGAGTGGCACTCATTTTGTTTTGCCTTGAATCTAAAAACAGGCTGGGTATAACAGGCAGCACTTGCAAAATACACGCACGAATGTTTTGCCTTGAATCTAAAAACAGGCTGGGTATAACCCAAGCACTTAGCTTGGCTTGAAGGCGACGGTTTTGCCTTGAATCTAAAAACAGGCTGGGTATAACATCTTTGTGACAGGAATGCTAATAGTTTCCGTTTTGCCTTGAATCTAAAAACAGGCTGGGTATAACTGAAAAAACCGCCATGACGTTTCACAACGTGTTTTGCCTTGAATCTAAAAACAGGCTGGGTATAACACTGTAAAGACATGGTTACGACGAGATCGGGTTTTGCCTTGAATCTAAAAACAGGCTGGGTATAACATTTACGGAAAATATTAAACAATTCCGAGAGTTTTGCCTTGAATCTAAAAA
>DKPP01000004.1:52074-52277 GCA_002471255.1 Akkermansiaceae bacterium UBA7331
AAAAACAGGCTGGGTATAACTGCGTGAGATTTACGCATTCCCTAAGCAAGGTTTTGCCTTGAATCTAAAAACAGGCTGGGTATAACACTGGAAATAGCATATGATTAGATATTTAAGTTTTGCCTTGAATCTAAAAACAGGCTGGGTATAACTGATTCGACCGCCTCACGTTGCGAAACGTCGTTTTGCCTTGAATCTAAAAA
>DKPP01000004.1:52464-170405 GCA_002471255.1 Akkermansiaceae bacterium UBA7331
AAAAACAGGCTGGGTATAACAAAATCATCCTTGATACTTGCAAGGATTTCGTTTTGCCTTGAATCTAAAAACAGGCTGGGTATAACGTAGCTCAAAATGCTTGCATGAGCGAAAAGGTTTTGCCTTGAATCTAAAAACAGGCTGGGTATAACCTTGAAGGACGAGACGGCATAGCTAAAGCAGTTTTGCCTTGAATCTAAAAACAGGCTGGGTATAACACTCTAGCCGATTCGCCAACATTGTACAAAGTTTTGCCTTGAATCTAAAAACAGGCTGGGTATAACAGTTCTACCATTTGACCACCATTACCATACGTTTTGCCTTGAATCTAAAAACAGGCTGGGTATAACTCCCACACCCGGGGTATTAGTACCTCGGGTGTTTTGCCTTGAATCTAAAAACAGGCTGGGTATAACAAATTTCGTTCAGTTCTTCTTGTTTCATGTGTTTTGCCTTGAATCTAAAAACAGGCTGGGTATAACCATACCCAGCTTATTTTTTATTGGTTAGTTGGTTATTGATAAATTTTAAGAATTTTTCGTAATGATTTTTAAATTTTAGCATACAAAAAATTACCAAAATAAGAGTTGTTCCGGAAGTTCTTCAGGATTTATTTGTTTTGAAGGTGATCCATAGAAAATCATCATTTTTTCCCATTGAGCATTAGTAAGAATAAAAGCTCTGATAGAGCCGTCAGGTGGTGTATATTGTTTAAGTCGTCTAAGATGAGTTTCTTGGCGTGCATAGGTTACACAAGCTCGAGCATAAACACTAAACTGGATCATTATATAACCATCTTCCAACAAGAAATCATGAAATTTCGTGTATGCGTGTCGTGCTTCTTTGGTTGTGACGGGAAGATCAAACATTACAACGAGCCAGCCCATTTTATAGTTGAGGTTTTCCATGGTTTATATTTGAGAAGGCTTTGATGAATCACTGCCTGCCTAAAGGATCTACAAACTTGCTCAATCGCTTCTTGCAGAGTCAAGGATTTATAATCATATATGATAGAAGCTTGTAGAGAAGCTACGATATGGCGTTTAAATTGTTCGTTTATTTGCAAAGGTGATTGATTTTCTTGAGCAAAAATCCAACGTGAGACATTTGCATCAATAATAGGCCTAAAAGGTTCCATTAAATCATAAGCTAGAGGTGTAGCATGTTCTCTAGGGCGATGAAATATGCCAAAAGTTGGGTCGATACCTAAAGCGAAGAGTTTTTGTAAGACGGAAGAAAGTAGGACCGCATATCCGTAGTTGAGTAATGAATTGATCCCATCTTCATCTTGATTTCTTGTAAAGGTGGAATCATGATGATGGGCAAATACATTCCAAAACATTTTTGCACATAAGGCCTCTTTATTGTTATTAGGTCTGGATGCTATGGTTTTAAATTGATCGATAAGGGGGTGAGATGCATCCCATTGAATAGCCAAATTCAATTGATTAAGACATTTTGCCTGTACTGTTTTTGTCCATAAATTAGCTTTAAAGTTTGAGCTGAGCTGAGATAATTTAATTAGTAATTCCGTATCGCTGGCACGGTCTGCCGGCAGCAAGATAGCTGCCGGTTTATGGGCCTCACATAAAATGACCGATATTTTATGTGAGGCGGCTGAGATGAGAAAAGAAGAAGTTAGTTGAGCATTAAAAGAAGCAATTACAATGCTTGCTACATCTTCTAAAGGGATAGTTTTCTTTTGTTGTGATGAATCAATGTAAATTAATTGTCCTTTGGAGCACGTAATAGTACAGTTAGGTGAATTGATACTCAAAATATGATATGACATGTCATGATGGGGTTCCTGTATAAGGTTGATTAAGAATTTCAAAGAAATGATTTAACAAAGTAGAGACTCTAACATCCCTCCAATTTTTAATATTTTTGTTTTCTATATTCATATTTAACTCCTTACGCTGTAAATTTATTAATAGTCCATCTCTGGAAGAATCTTTAATGGATCGAATAACCCAAATGCCATCTTTTTCAGGTTTTTTGGGATTCTTGATATTAATTTGCATACCCTTTCTTAGAATTCTCACAGGTTTACCTCCATTTTTTTCTTTTAAATCCATTAACTTTTGATGAACTTGAAAATGAGGAATCATCGTTGGAGTTGGATCAAGGGCGATACCGTAATTTTCATTGATAACAATAGCCCCCTTGATTTTTTTGAGTTTAGATTTACCTGTTGGATTAATGCCTATTAGCATGCTAGGTTTTTTCTCATCAGTTTTTAAAGTTTTAATACGTTTGCCGTTTTCAACTCTTGATTTTTTTTGAGCTAATGAAATCATCACTTTACCATTTTTGCTTTCTGTAGATATCACTCTCCGTATCGTTTCATCTAATTTAGCGCCACTTTGATCTGACGGAATGTGTTGAACGATTCTCTTTTCATTTAACGCTTTCGCAATGGTATTTTTGACTTGGGAAGGCAAATCTAATAATTGAAGTTGGTTATTGCCTGACCGCACTTTATAGATGACTTTTTTCATGTGATCATCGGGGTCGATAATCGAATTTTTCATGGAGCGTTTAAGGATAGCTTTCCAAGCAGTACCATTGTTACCGGCTGAAAGGTAATGTTGTGTCAAACCGATGGTTAAAGCATCGAGTGCATGGTGCAAATCAGTAATGCCACGGATGTCATCTTTGAGCTTAGGTTTTCCTGTATTGGCATCTAAGATTTCAGGACAGGCCTGAGCTAAGCAGCCGGTTAACTTCCATGCTTTTTTGATTTCGGATGTAACAGCCCCAGGTATGGTTAAATATTGCGAAGAAGGTAAGAGAGTCTGAAGTGATTTGATGGCTAGTTTAATAAGATGTGAACTTTGGGTTAAAGCCCCTTCTGTAAAGCCTAAATCCTGATCTTCATTATCCTCAACGGTTGCTGATTTCTTTTTATTAGCGATTTTATCTATTAAAAGAAGGCGTTTTCTTGCCTTTTTGCGTTTTTCATCATCCTTGTGACCTTTAATATCTAGTTTATTGACCAAATCTTTGTAGAGTTTTTCGGTCATGATAGATAGTTCGGGTTTTCCTGGGACGGAGGTGTTTTGTGATTCTTTGATGAATTCAAGTGCGGTACGGGCCCCTTTCATTTTGTTCACTTCGGGATAAGTTAATACTAATGCCGAAAGAGAGTGGGTGTTCCTTTTCGAGAATGGTACGATATGCTCTTTTTCCATCTGAGGTAGATGAATAGCATCGTATTTTTTCCCGGTAAATGGACATGTCCAATTCATATCCATAGCAATACGGCATTTTCGTATTAGTCCTCCTGTAATTTCTCCCGTATAGTTTTTTTGCAGATAATCAGATGCTTTCTTGAAATCACGATTTCTAGCATTGAGTTCGGTTGCGATTTCTTCAGCAGTCATGCCGGAAAATTTGCTGACTTCTCGGGTTACTTCTATGATTGTATGAGTAACCTTGTTTGGATCGTCTTGAGCAAATTCTTTGACCATGTCTTTGATTAGGCGTTCCATAATCAATAGACGATGTCGGATGAGGTGATTGTTTGTTAAATCGCTTAGGTCTCGTTCGTTTTGAAGTTGTCTAACTGACGAGTTAGGATCGAGTAGAGGATAGAGCACTCCATCTTTTTCCTTTGTTTCTCCCTGTGGATGTTGTTCGCTATGTGCAGGTGAGTTTGGGTCATACCCTTCCAATACTTCATCTAAAACTTGCCTTAAAATAGTCTGAGAATATGGCGCCCTGCCTGATGCGGTTGGTGCTTTAATCGTTTTATTCCAAAGTGTTTGAGTTATTCCTTCTAATGTGTTAGGTGTGCTTTCCTTTTTTGATTTTTTGGATTTATTTAGCTCTGATTTCGCTTTTTGCAGTACTAGATTTTCCAGCCAATTGGTATCTTCTGAGTAATGTTCTAAGAGTTGCTTAATTTTCGCCAATGTGGTGACACTGCCTTTATTAAGTGTCTTAAGAATCATTTTTTGAATGAAATGAGGTAATTGGGGATAGACCTCTTTGAATAATTGATTAGATTTAGCACAAGCTGTTGCAGGGCATAATACTAGGGCTTCTTCAGAATCAGGGTGTAGGGTAAACATATTGATAATGTTTGTATCTACTCCTTTTTCATGATCTTTTTCAATTGTCTCGATAATGTCTTTAGCTGTCAATTTGCCTAATTGTTTGGCTAATTCAAATATCTTACGCCTAAGAGTAGCATTAAGAGGTAATCCTTTGACTCTTATATTTGCTAAAAGACGGGCGAATCTGTACTCATAAAAAGACTTAGTGTTTGCTTGTGCTACTTTGGAGAGTTTCTCAGCTTGTGCCTTTGCTACTTTTTCTGTTTTACCTTCACTGATCGCAGTTTGATATATTTGAGCCCAAGTAAGGGGGCATCGTTTAATAATCCGATTATCAAAACGAGGTATGAGTTGCCCAAACAATAAATTTCCTCGGTAGCGTTTGGGGAGATACGCGATTCCTTTCGTTTTTAAAAATTCACGTTGTTCCGAGGATAAATCGCCCGATTGGATCAATAAATTAGCGATTTCTTCGCTTAATCCCGGTATTTGATTGATATGAGATTTGATGATTTGAGTCGCTTCTTCCACAACAACATTACGAGGAAAGGCTATATTTAAAGTTTTATAAGCAGGAGTTTGATCTGTAAAATTAGGTTGGTCTTTAGAAATATCAAGTTGTAGAATACGACACACAGTTTCTGCCATGGTATCAGTGCCATATTGTTGCATAAGATTTTTTGCTGCTTTTACTCGTTCAGCATCTTCATTGTCTTCATCTTGCCTCGACCATTGAGAATTGCCGTCATAACCTCTATTATGTCCATACCATTTGAGTACTTGCCACAATTCTTCAGCTGTAAGGATTTTTCCCTTTTTAAGTACTTGAGTTGCTAAAAAGAATGGAGCCATGTGCCCTTGCTCTAAATCGATATCGTTTGGTAGTATTCCTACCGATATCAATAGTTTGTTAATCCTTTCCATGCGCTGGCGAGTGGATCTCGTATTTCTTCTCAGTCGTCTATAATCGCGACGATGAGATGCCAAACAATCATCTTTAGGAAATAGTACGGTACCCGCTGCGATGATTTCAGGATTGTCTTGGTTAGTTAATGATTTTATTACAGACCAACCAATAGATGCATAACCGATATCAAAGGAAAATTGAAGAGAAGACATAGTTTTTAATTTTATTATTGCAATAAATGATAATATCCTTTATTGTTATCGCAGATTCAAGACAAAATTAGAAATGCAAACCGTTTCCCTGTATTCTAGTTAATACACACCGGTAAAAAGAGCATTTTTTAAAAAAGCGATATTGAGATTTTTCTCCATATCGCTTTTTTGTTATAGGTTTACCGCTTTATATTTTTTAGGGTACGATGATGTGTACCGGGGCTGTTTTTGATATATGAATGGGGGATGATCCTCGATGGTCGCCATCTAATTCAAATGGGGCGGATATATTGGACTTGATGTGGGCTTCTTTTATTTGAATATATTCATAATGGAAGCCGTCAGGTTCAGTTGCGCCACCTTTAATAAAGTGATTAAGTAGTGTGTGGGCTATGGTGCTAATAGGGCCTTTGTAGATGATGACATCTAATAGCCCATCATCAATTTGGGCGTGGCGAAATAAGGTGAAAGGGCCTGCATATTTGCGACCGTTGCCACATAGGATTGCATTTCCTTGATAAGTTTTACCCTCGTCTGTTGTTAGTGTGAGTTGGGGTTGAGTTTCCCTGATCATTTTTAAGGCGGAAATGCCGTAGGATAGGACTGAAAATCTTTTTTTCATTTCCCATGTGGTCAGTTCTACGGCACGAGCGTCAGGGCCTATTCCTGCCATTTGGATGAAAGGTATGCCATTGAAGCAAAATAAATCGATCGGTTTATTTTGTTTTTGGGTAATAGCTTTTAAAGCTTGGTTATAGGAACCGTTAAGCCCTATTTCTTTTGAAAAGACGTTGACAGTACCGGCAGGGAAGATCCCTAAACGTGTTTCCGTGCCCTGCAGGGCAGCGGCTGCATGGCATAATGTGCCGTCACCACCGGCAATGGCCACAACGGGAGTGTTTTTCTTTGCTTCTTCTTTAAGCATTTCGACCATTTCATTGGCGCTGGATGGCTCAATGTGGTGAAGAATGTCGTCATGATTTTTTGACCATCGACGGAAGTTTGCAGCTCTCGCGCTTTTAGCTGTCGGGTTGAAAAAAAGAGGGATTTTTTTCATGATGATTAGTAGGGTGATCGAAGATAGCGAGATAGATGTATGGGTTAACGCATTTGGGCTCGAATGATTTGTAAAGGAGCTTGCGTGTGTTTGACTGTTTGGGTGAATGTTTGGTCAGACTCAGGATGCGTGATGGTGAGGGTGGCTGTTTGTACATCTTGCGGTAGTTTTAATATGAGAAATTGTCTCATATCTGCCGTGGATGATGGTGTAGTGCCTTCTGCGATGGTTTTCCCTTGTTCGTCACTAAGCGTCGCTTTTGCTTCGATTCTGTGCGTTTGGTTATCCTTTAGTTCGGTTAATTCGATGAGCAGTTCAGAGCCGGGTGTTTTGTCCGCTTGTTGTTCATACCATGCTTTTGCAAGTTTGCCGTATCTTTTGGTTACATTGATGCCCGGAACGCTACGAGCTTCTTGAGGAAAAACAATTGATGATGTTTTCGTGTTAACTTTTGCTTCCCAAATCATGGGGAAGAAAAGTTCGGGCTCTTGTGAGTTTTTAGACCATGAGGTGGCAATAACGTTATTCATGGGCTTGGTTTCATCAATCATGGTGAGATTGTGCATGACCCACGGAGTATTGAAGTTTTTTTCATTGTACTCGATCATTTGCCATTCTCCATCACACCATGCCTCTACCCATGAGTGATTGCCTCGAATATGGTTCCAAGACAAAATACCTGCCATGCGAGCCGGTATGCCGATAGATCTTAATGCGCAAACGAGTAAAATGCTTTGTCCCGTGCAAGACACTTTGCCTGACTTTAGTGATTCATCTACGCCTTGGTGAGGTTTGTTTCTCTGAATGGAATAGCCTACTTTGAGGGTGTCTCCAATGATTGAGGCTATTTTAAGTGTGGCCTCGGTGCCGGTTTTGCAATCTGCCACATGTGGTGCAAACTTTTCTAAGAATTGCTGACGCCAATCGCAACGATCTTCATTAACTACCGCATAGGGTAAGACATCATTTTGGTAAACTTCCCAAGGGGTATTTTGGGCCCATGGATAAGTTTCTTTTACTTTTAAAGCTAATTTTACATCTTGAGTGATGCGTGTCTCATCGATGGTTCCTTTATCTTGAGCTGGCATGTGTTGCATGACAAATTCCACTCCCTTGATTAAATCGTTAGGAGTTTCAGAAGCATGAGTGATGCTGATGAAAAGAAGCGATAAAAGGATATTCTTCATGTGATTGGTGAAATGGAGATAACTATTTACCTTATTTTTAATCACATAGCAAGCTACCAAAGTGTGCAAATAAGTGTGTATCTTCAGGAGGTAAGATAGGAAAGGCTTCATCGTTATTGAGAAATTCTTTGCACACATTCAGAAAGTCTTTTTCGGTTTTGCTGCGCTTCATGTAATAGTCTAGTTGGGGATCTAGACCTCGCACCGTGTAAACAAGGTATTTTTTAATACGATGAATAAGCTTTTCCTCAATCAAGGGGTCTTGTAGTGGTTTAATGTTTTCTAATAATCTTTCAATATAGGTGAGGAGATCTGAAAGTTTGTGAGACGTAATTTTCTCCCCCGATATCATTTCGCGTATTTGATTAAAAATCCAAGGGTTTCTTAGCGCAGCTCTTCCTATCATCAATCCGTGAGGCTGTGCGATATTAATCCATGATTGTGCCGTTTCGGTATCGACGATGTTACCATTGGCGATAATTTCACCTGAATAGATGGTCTTAGCAAAAGCTACCCATTTAGGGTGTACCGAGCTACGATATCCTTCTTTAACGGTACGAGCATGGATGCAGAGTCGATCAGGGGTATGTTTGGCGATGATTGGGATGATTCGCTCAAATTCTTCCGGATATTCGAAGCCTATACGGCATTTGACGGAAAATTTTCCTTCAGGTAAGGCATCACGCAGTTGTCCTAAGACTTGATCCATTTCATGTAGCGTGCGTAGCATGCCCCCGCCTGCATTTTTACGGCAAACAAGTGGTGCAGGACATCCCATGTTTAAATCGACGCCTGCAGCGCCGTTTTGTAATAATTTGAGCGCATCTCGTACGAGTGAGGGCGCGTCAGTGCCTACCAATTGCCCCCAGACCGGTTTATTTGTCGGGTTTTTGGTGATCGATTGGAGGATGTAGGGATCGAGTTTTTTGTGATGGGGAACCGTTCTAAAATATTCGGTGATAAAATAGTCCGGTAAGGTGTTTAAATCATTAAGCGTTTTAATGAAAGCCAGATCAGTAATATCTTTCATGGGTGCCAACGCTAAAATCATGCCCTGTGAATACATTGATTCGGGTGTTTTGGCAAGTGGTGATTAGCTTGACCTAAGAGAAAAAGTATGAATGATAGTGCTATGTCTCAAAAAGCGTCTTCTTCACGTGTTAACGTACGCCGAGCCGAAGTCATGGAGCGAGTGGAAAAGGAAATCGAAAATCACTATCAAAGTGATTTGATTAACCATATCAGAGCCTCCGGTAATGTATATAATTTAGGCCATACGGAGTTTCATTTGGCAAAGGAATTTGGTTTTTGCAATGGAGTAAGACGTGCCATTGATATTGCTTATGCGGCAAGGAAGGTTTTCCCTACCGAGCGAATGTTCCTTATTGGCGATATTATTCATAATCCCGAGGTGAACCGTCAATTGATCGGTATGGGTGTAGTTAAACTACCTTGGGGGCAAATGGTCAATAATTGTGAAAAGCTTGAGGCAAATGATGTAGTGATCGTGCCGGCTTTTGGTGTATCTATTGATTTAATGAATCGCCTTGAAGAAAAGGGCGTGCATGTGGTAGACACGACTTGTGGTGATGTGATGAAAGTTTGGAAGCGAGTAAAAAATTACGCCAAAATGGGTGTAACATCCATTATTCACGGAAAAGCTTCTCATGAAGAGACTACGGCTACGGCCTCTCGTGCTTTAGGTGATCGCGGTACGGGGAAATATCTCGTTATTTATGATGATAATGATGCCCGAATGTTGTGTGACTACATTTTAGGCAAAGGTAATAAAGAAGAGTTTTTAGCGCATTTCAAAGGTGCTTATTCTCCCGGATTTGATCCTGATGAAGATTTAGAGGAGTTAGGATTGGCTAATCAGACCACCATGCTTAAAACGGAAACTCAGCATATTCAAAATATGGTGAGACAAGCCATCATTGATCGTGATGGTGATGATGATAATTATTTTGTCTATGATACGATTTGTGGTGCTACCCAAGATAGGCAAGATGCCCTTAAAGATTTGCTCTCGGAGCATCTTGACGTCCTTTTTGTTGTTGGTGGTCACAATAGTTCCAATACTACTCATTTGGTCGATATTGCAAAAAATATCGTGCCTACTTTCTTTATTGAATCGGCTGATTCCATTCAATCTTTGCATGCAATCGATTCATTTAATACGACGACGAAGAAGGTGGAAAGTATGTCCACCCCTCCTGTCGTGCAAAATTTAGGTAAACCTATTAAAGTGGGTATTACGGCAGGTGCTTCTTGTCCTGCCAATTTGATCGAGGCGGTTATTAACCGTATCGCAGATTTAAGGAAGTAGTAGTTATTGCTTCAGCGATATTATACAAAAAAACGCAAGGAGGTTTTCCTTGCGTTTTTTAGTGTCGATAAAAGATCATTAGGATTTAAGCTAAATCCTCAGGGGTCACAGAGCGTTGTGCTCTGGATGCAAGTAAAACGGCTTGCTCAACTACATATTCAGGGTTTTCATCGAAGCGGTACGCATTGCAATTTTGGCAAACTTCCGTACAGCGGCCCACGATGGATCCACATGATTCACATACTTTAAAATCAGTGGGATTATCGATAATTGTTTGAGCCTTCTCGATGCGTGATGGGTCTACCATATGCCAAATGATAACGAAACAAGCCGCTCTGATAAACAGAACGGCTTGTCATAAAAGTCGTTGAAAACCGAAGTTAAAACTTAGGCGATTTTAGCGATGGATTTAGCAGCTTTGCTCTTGTAATTAGCAGCACGGTTGGCTGGCATTACACCTGTTTTAGCGGCTTTGTCGATTGCTGAAGAGAAAACGTTATATGCTGTAGCGGCGGATTCTTTGTCTCCGGTTTCAACGGCTACGGCGATTTTTTTACGAAGGGTCTTAAGGCGGGAGTTCGTTGCGCGGTTACGAGCTGTACGAGTTGCCGTTTGACGGATACGCTTGAGTGCTGATTTTGTATTAGCCATGTTATAAAAAAGTTTCGGTTTTCGTTTCGAGTGCGGAAAACTTTAACGCATACAAAGAATTTGTCAAGCATAGGGTTTCTTTTTTCGCGGTAAATGTCCGGAAAATTTGCATAAGTCATAAGGAATGCTTTTGTTTATCGAGTAAAAACGTTATGAAGCATGCCGACATGAAAAAACGAGTTGATTTGCCGGAAGCAACGTTTGAGGGATACATCTTTGATTTGGATGGTACTTTAGTCGATAGCATGCCGGTGCATTATCATGCTTGGCGAGAGGCATTAAAGAGGGCCGGAGCGCCTTATGAAGCCTTTCTTGAAGACGAATTTTATAGTTGTGGTGGCAAATCCGCCCAAGATGTTGTGCTGTTTTTAAATGAGAAATATGGTTGCTCGATGGAGCCAACTCAAGTAGCTCATGAAAAACGAGCCATTTATTTAGATATGCTAGCCGATCAAGGTGCCGCTCCTATTCAAGAAGTGATTGATTTTATTTCATCACTAGGAGAAAAGCCTCCTATTGCCATTGCTACGGGGAGTGCGTTACCCGGTGCGTTACAAACGCTTGAAGTAGCGGGTTTAACTGGACTTTTTGATATTATCATTACACCTGATGATGTAGAAAACGGGAAACCTGCTCCCGATATGTTTTTATTAGCAGCGGAGAAGATTGGTGCCGATCCTAATCGTTGCATTGTGTTTGAAGATGCCATCCCCGGTATCCAAGCGGCAGAGCGCGCCGGTATGCAATGTGCCATCGTGCGTCGTCCTTAATTTTTTATTCTATATTTAAGATTATAAAATGAGAGAGCCGGCTATTAGATAACCGGCTCTCTTTTGACTATGAGCTAAGGATGATTCCTTTGCTTATTTGGTATATGACAAGAGGTTAAATAGGTGTGTCGTCAACCTTAGTGCCCGGAGGTGGATTAAGGCGTTTTTCCAAATTGACTCGTTTGCCGACAAAGTAGAAGAAAGGAGGAATGAGTAGAATGCCTAATGTAATAGCACTAATCATCCCGCCAATTACGCAGATACCTACGCTTTGTCTGGCCGCTGCTCCGGCTCCCGTTGCGATAGCTAGTGGTAAACAACCGAAGATGAATGCGAAGCTAGTCATGAGAATCGGACGAAAACGGATTCTCGATGCATTGACAGTGGCTTCCATAAGGTTTTTACCTGCCTTGAGTTCCAGTACTGCGAACTCAACGATAAGAATCGCGTTTTTGGCAGACAAGGCAATGATCATCAAAAGACCAATGGAAGAGTAGATATTCATCTGTTGGCCAAACATATATAAACCAACCATAGATCCGAATAGGGCGAATGGAACGGTGATGAAAATGGCTATTGGGAGGGACCAACTTTCATAAAGAGATGCCAAGATAAGGTAAACAAAGATGGCTGAGGCAATGAAGATTGTCGTCATCGAAATCCCTTTGCGAGCTTGGCTTTCTTGGAAGCTCATGCCGGAATAGTCATATCCCATCCCCGTCGGACAAACTTCTTGGAAAGTGCTTTCGAGGGCATCCATAACTTGACCTGTAGAGCAACCTGCTGCCGGTGTCACATTGAGCATGGAGCAATTATATTGGTTTTGTCTCATTAAAAACTCAGGTGCCCAGCCATGCTCCACATCGACGACAGAGGTTAATGGTACGGCGTCGCCTTGTTGGTTTTTGACATAGTAAAGATTGATTTTATCAATGTCATTGCGGAACTCCGAATCTGCTTGCATATATACCTGCCATTGTTGGCCGTAAATATTAAAGTTATTGATATACATACTACCCATGTAAGCTTGGATCGTATTGTAAATATCACTGATAGGGACTCCTTGTAGGGTGGCTTGCGCCGTATCAACATTTAAGTTGTACTGCAAGTTGGAAGGTGACATGAAATTGGTAATCGAAGCAATTTCAGGTTTTTTTTGAGCAGCGATGATGAATTGATCCGTATTTTCGGTTAGGAAATTTTCACCGATACCTTTTCTATCTTCCAATAAGAATGAGATATCACCGGAAGTACCGATGCCCGGGATAGGTGGAGGTTGGATGGCATAAGGAATACCTGATATGACATTTGCTCCCATTTTTTCATTCATTTGACCACAAAGTGATGCAGCCGTCATGCTAGGTGTATTGCGTTCGCTCCATGGTTTAAGTGAGATGAAGAACACACAGTTGTATGAGTTTTGCACCATGGACATGAGGTTAAAGCCATTCACCGTGGTGACCGTTTCAACTCCGGGGATGTCTTTGAGTAATTTTTCAGTCTTAGCTGAAACTTCCGCCGTTTGGTTCAATGAAGTATTTGGTGGCATCTGGATGCCGGCTAATAAAAAGCCTTGGTCCTCATTAGGCAAGAAACCTGCCGGGATTGCTTTTTGAATAGGGAATAAGGCGATAAGAATACCTGCCAAAATAATGAATGGGACCCAAATGTGTTTGATCAAGAAACTGCAAATATCAACATAAGCTTGTCTCACTTTATCAAACAACTTATTGAAACCGTCATAAAGCGGGTCTAATAATCGTTTTTTGGCGTGTTCATCATGCAAAAGTCTTGATGATAAAGCAGGACTTAATGATAAAGCACATAAGGCGGAAATCAGGATGGAAAAGCCGATAGTCACGGCAAATTGTTCAAATAGCAAACCTGTAACACCGGGGAGTAATAGTGTAGGTAAGAATACGCAAGCAATAACTAGAGCCGTACTTACTACAGGGCCTGCCACTTCTTTCATCGCCTGTACGGTAGCAGGTACCGGAGCCATGCCTTCCTGAATGTGAGCTTGTACCGCTTCTACCACCACAATGGCGTCATCCACTACCAAACCGATCGCCAATACCATACCCATCAAGCAGATGGTGTTGATATTAAATCCGATGAATGGGAAAATAATGAAACCACCTATGATAGATACCGGAATGGCAAACGCAGGGATAATAGTACCTCTCCAGCCTTGTAAGAATACAAATACGACGATAACAACCAAGCCTAATGCCGTGAAGAGTGTCTGTACGATTTCTTTAATACCGACACGTACCGATTGTGTCGCATCTAATGATACCAAGTATTCCATGCCGGGAGGGAATGGTTCAGCATCAAGAAGCTCTTTAACCTTATTCACCATATCAATGGCGTTGGCATCGGGGGAAACATAAACACAAACACTTGCGGATGTGCTACCATTAACTGTCGTATTGAAATCATAAGATTGGGCTCCAAGTTCCACTCGAGCGACATCCTTTAATCTGACGATAGCAGAAGTATCGTTATTTCCGCTTACGACAATGTTTTCAAATTGTTCTACGGTAACTAATCTACCCGGAGCTTTCACCGTATAGGTAAATTGTTGATTTGATGGAGATGGTTGAGCCCCGATTTTACCTGCAGGGTTGACGTTGTTTTGAGCCGAAATGGCTTGTTTAACTTCTGAAACAGTAATGTTGTAAGCTGATAGTTTTTCAGGGTTAAGCCATATTCTCATTGCATATTGACCCGAACCGAAAACTTGTACTTCGCCCACACCTTTGATTCGCTTAACAGGATCTACCAAGTTGATGTAGGCATAATTTGATAGCCACAAACCATCATAGGTATCTTCGGGTGAATAAAGGCTGAAAACCAAAGTCGGCATACCGCTGGACTTTCTGAGCGTGGGTCCTAATGCCTGTACTTCCGATGGCAATTGAGAAACAGCTTGTCCGTATCGAAGGTAAGTCATCACCTCATCGATATTCGGTTGAGAACCGATTTCAAATACGACAGTTAACGAGAGATCACCGCTATTGGAACTCATAGAAGACATATAAGACATATCTTCTACACCCGAAATTTGTTGTTCAATAGGTGAAGCTATTGATTTAACGATGGTCTCACTATCGGCACCGGGATAGCTAGCCGATAGCATAATAGTAGGTGGTAATACATTAGGATACTCAGCTACAGGTAATTTGCTGATAGAAAACGCCCCTAATAGTATGATGACGATGGCAGTACAAATGGCCACAATGGGCCGCCTAATAAAAAACTCGTACATATGATTGGATGGTGTAATAGGGGTTATTCAGCTGAATCTGCCTTGAAAGGAAGGGGATTGAGCTTAATGTCTTTATCTTTGACTGCCATCAGTGCTTTTTGGATGCCCTTGATGACTAGTCGGCTATTGGTGGTAACGGAATTGGGCTTAATAGGTGTAATAACTTGTTTGTCTTGATAAATCGCACCTATATTTACCGGAATCATTTCAGGTTGGTTGTCATTGTTAAGGGCTACAACGAAATACTTGCCTTGTGTGGAATAAATGCATCTCGGATCAATCGTTAGTGCATTTTTATTCGTAGCTAGGCAAGCCTTAACACGTACAAACATACCGGGGCGTAAGATGAGTTTTTCATTTGGTAGCTGAGCTTCTACCATAATGCTGCCGGTATCATTATCGAAAGTGTTATCCGTATAAACAACCTTTGCTTTTTCCGAATAAGGCACTCCATTGTGCAAGGTGACTGACATTTCTAAGCCCGGCTCGATTCCGGCGTTCTCAGTGTTACCACTTTGCTGGATCCATTCTGCTTGGGATACTGAAAATCTAATTTTAATAGGATGTATTTCGGAAACAATTGCCAGAGCTTGACCGGAGGGGCTTACCAAATTACCTCGGTTGGTGGAGGAGATGCCTGCTATACCATTGATGGGAGAGGTGATGATGGTATAATCGAGGTTTTTTTGGGCTACGGCGACATTGGCTTCCATTTGTGCTACCGAATTTTTTGCAGCTTGTTCGTTAATTAACGAATCCATATATTGTTGCTTCGAAACGACATCTTGCTCCGCGAGAGGTTTGTAGAGGCTCGTGTTGTATTCTTGAAGCTTTAAGTTTGATTTGGCTTGCTCTAACTGAGCTTTTGCCTGATTGAGCTGGTCTCGGAATGTGCCGTCATCAATCGTAAAAAGCACATCACCTTTTTTTACATAACTACCATTCGTGTAATTTTGCTCCTTAAGGTAGCCTGAGATTTGGGGCATGATAGTCGCATTATCAATGCCGGTTAGTAAACCAACCCATTCGCGATAAACAGGTACATCAGCAATAGTGGGCGATATAATTTCTACATTATCAGTAACAACTCTATTTTGTTTGTTATCATGACAGCTCGATAAAACAGTCAATGTTCCCAAGCTTAGCAGCCCGCAAGTTAAATAAAGAGGAAAAACATGAAAACTCATGCATAATAGACAATCCTTTTTATGAAAAGGTTGAATGAGAATTTAATGTTCGCTAGATTTTTAAAAAATCGTTATTAAAATGTTATCATTGAATTCTTGCCGATTTATTACGACAATGTAACTTACCTCTTATGTCTTATTATTCGTATCGTTCAATAGGCGTGATTTTATGTGCAGGGCTAGGAATCTATCCTTTATTGGGGCAAGATGCCTCATCGAGTCAGGCATCGGCAGAATCCATTCCTGAATTGGAGGAGTTGATCATTACTGCGTCACGTACGGAAAGTTCGAGTTTTTTAGTACCGTATTTAGTCGATAAGATTACGGAAAAGGATATTCTTGATTATAATTATCGTACTATTCCTGAGGCTTTACAATATACGCCCGGTGTAATGGTTCAAAAAACAGCCTACGGACATGGATCACCGTATGTACGAGGCTTTACCGGACGTCAAAATTTGTTGTTAGTTGACGGTGTCCGTATGAATAATTCGACTTGGCGATCAGGGCCTGCGCAATACTGGAATACGATTGACGCTCTTTCCTTGTCACAAATGGAATTGGTAAAAGGGCAAGGATCCGTATTGTATGGTAGTGATTCTATCGGTGGTACATTAAATGTCATTAGCCAATCTGCTCAATATTTACAAGAAGAAGAGGGTAAGTTCTTTTCTCACGGCAGCGCCTATTATCGATTTGGCTCAAATGGTTCTTCAAGCGTTAGTCGCTTGGAATCAAATATCGGTGAAGGTGGAAAATGGGGTTTCCATTTAGGTTTGTCAGATAAAATCTTCAATGATATCCATTCCGATGGTCATAAATGGCCAAACACGGGGTATCATGAATATGATTATGATGCTCGTTTTGATTATCAAATCAATAAAAAGACCGTTTTAACCTTAGCCAGTCGTACTTTATATCAAGATGACGTATGGAGAACGCATAAAACCAAGTGGACCCCCTCTTGGCATGGTACAAGCATCGGTAAAGATGATGATTTCCATTATGATCAGCGACAAATGCTTAATTATGCACGTTTGGCGGCCAAAGATTTGGATGGGGTGATCAAAGCATACTCATTGACTTTGTCTTATGTGAATTCCAAAGAAGTGCAGAAAAACTCGCGATTACCAAAGGAAGAAACATATTCCAATATTTGGGTAAATAGCTATGGCGTTGATTTACAGATGGAATCTAAATGGAAAACGCTTAATTTGCTCTATGGTGTCGATTATTATGTAGATCGAGTTTATGCCCGACGTGTAACGAATAATGTGATTAAAGCTCCATCCCTCCCCGATGGTTCCGATTACGAATTATTCGGAGCCTTTGTAGAAGGGATGATTCCTTTAGCGAATAATAAATGGGAGTTGCGAGCCGGCTCTCGTTTTACCTACGCCAGAGCAGAACTAGGTGACACCGGGAATCCCGCCACCAATAATTTAACCGATTCTTGGTCAAATTTCCTCGGTAGCGGACGTGCCTTATATCATGCAAGTGACGACTGGAATCTTTTTGCAGGGATATCTCAAGCTTTTAGAGCTCCCAACATTGATGACCTAGGTGCTAATGGTATTCCTGCCATGACCAATACCTTTGTCAACGGTGGTCAAGGATTGAAACCTGAGAAATATCTGACCTATGAATTAGGCTCTCACATGAAAAAAGAAACCGTAAGCGGTCAAGTTTCCTTCTTCTTTACCCAGATGAAAGATATGATCGTGCAAAGACCTGAATATACATCTTCAGGTGACGTAGTGAGTGTAGCCTCCAATGCTTCCGATGGTTGGGTATATGGTGTAGACGGTCAAATCGCTTGGAATTTCCATCCACAATGGGTTTGTCGATTAGAAGGCGGTTGGATTTATGGTAAATCCGATGAATACCCTATCGCAAACAACCCTAACCAAGTGAGAGAGTCTTACCTTTCCCGAATCCCTCCATTGATGGGATCTTTAGCTCTACGTTGGAATCATCCATCCGGTAAATATTGGGCTGAAACACGTATAACAGCTGCCGATAGAGCCGATAAGTTAAACTCGTCCGACAGCCGAGATACCTCACGTATTCCCCCCGGCGGCACCCCCGGATATTATAACCTATCAATATACGGCGGATGGAACATAACCCCACAATTAGCTTGGACTGCCGGCATAGAAAACGTTACCGATCAATCATACCGCATCCATGGTTCCGGTGTAAATGAACCGGGCATCGGATTCGTAACAAGCTTACGCTGGTCTTGGTAATAACAAGATAGAAATTTATATTTTAAGGCTTACCTTGATTGGTAAGCCTTATTTTTTGGTTAAATTTAGGATAAAATAAAAACCTACTTAAATGATTAAGCCGGTTTTCAGAAAATTGTTGGAACGGATGATGGAATTCGAATTCACGATGTCAATCTTGTTTATATTGATTTTGTCTGAGCTAGATTAAAAATAGGAGACTTCGAATTTGGAACTACAAGTATTCGATTTTCAATGCTTGAAATTAAATTTTCATCATCAGTATCATGCATGGATATTAATTTTTTTCGAATATCTTTTTGACTTCTAGGGAAAGAATGACACTTTATATTGTCATAATTATTATCATAATGATAAACAATAATAAATAAATTTCTTTTTAGTATTAATCTTGATATTATGTGTTTCCACCATAATTTATCAGTTTCTCCTATTGACATTCCATAAATGCAAATCAGATCAGCACTATTAATATAATTTACACATTTATTATCTATTTCATGTTCCAGCTCATAATTAATTAGAGGTTTTATCAATTGAGATCTGATAAAAGATTTTTTTCTCCATTCTTCATTTGCTATTTGGTCAACATCATTGACGCCGAGTATCAATTCTACATTTGATCCATGAATATGTAATACTTGATCAATGCTGGATTTTAATTGCATTTGAGGAGTCTGAAACGGATGAGGTGTCTCAAATTCTTTACCAATATTTGATATTAATGAATCTAGTGTATTTGTGTAATTAAAATTTATGAATTTATATTGATATGACCCGCTGCCTGGTAAGTTTGTGCTATCTAGAGATTTTATTTGTTTAGTACGCAAATATTCTGATCTGTTTGCAAAAGTAATATCCTTTTTAAATTGATCCAGATTTAATGTATTATCCTCTAAAAACTGTTTATTTTCATTTGTAAGATAGATTCTAAGCTTTTCAACTATATCTTCGTGGCAGATTTGGAATGACTTCATCTCCTCATCAGTTGAGAATTCATTAGTATAGGCCCCTAGTGCCATTTCTACATCGGACCAAGCTTCGATATTTTTATCAATATCATTTTTAAACTTTGCGATTAGATTATTTTGATTTGGTTGCTTTAAATAATATTGTAAAAAATCTTTATATGATGTTTTCATTCCAAGATTTAAATCAAATCCATTACCTATTAAATAAGTTATTATCACTTTTAATTTGCTCTATTAGTTATGAAAATATTTATTTTATGTTGTAATTCAAGAAAATTTATACGTATGGTTTTATTTCGTTTGTTGAATATTTCAACTTTTGCGTAATCCATCTATAACGTCTTTTAAGACAAGCATACATATTTTTGCAGTACGCTCATCAGGAGAAAATTGCATTTTATTCTCCAAAGATGGATGAATGTAATTTCTAAATTCACGTAAAGAATGACTAAATTTACTTACATTTTGTCTCACTAGCTTTAATTCTACTGAGACTTCGATTAATTCAAATAATTTCCAGTTTTCAATATTCTTTATAGTACCATTTTGTTGATTTCTTGGGACACCTTTAACACTGTCTAATACATTAAAATGTTTATCAACCGCATGCAATAACAATCCTTCCAGTATTCCCCCTATCATAATGACTGTTGCAAAGTAACATCTTGATTGGAAGATTTTATGCACTTCATTAATTCTATTTGAAAGGCTCTGTTCTAAGAAATGATCTAAGTCAAGACCATCCAAAGATATTTTACCATATTCGCGCATTAAAAAGGTTTCTTCATCAGATTCATTTTGCTCAGTACCATTTATTGATGGTATTTCAATATGAAATTCTGTTTCTATATAAGTATTGTGAATTTTTGCAATTTTGCAAAATTCCTCAGCCTTAACTTTATTAGCATTATCATTTGACCATATCAAAATGAGTTCTTTTAAGACTTTCATTACAACACGTGGATGCTCCTTGTCCCAAAATACTCTGAATCTATTAGCTGCAGAATCCCCTTTCGTTGCAAATTCTTCCGACATTAAGTCTCGATTTGTTGATCTGGATACTAGATCAACAAATCGTTTTTTTGGAAGATCCAAAATATATCCATTTTGCATGCCAAGAAATTGCTGAATAAATTCAATATCCGATGCTGATATTTGTTCCGGTAAACTCATCTGTCTTTTTTATTCACTCTTATCTGCCCAGAGTTCGCATTGGGAAATGACGGTTTGCAGGGCTTCGTCTAACCCCTCTGGTGGGTATTTGTATTTTCTTAATAGTCGTTTGACGCTTACTCTCATAGCAGCACGTGCTGTATCTTTGAGTTGCCAGTCAATAGTGCGGCTTTTACGCAAAAGCTCGGTGAGCTCGTGGGTTAGAGCTATCAATTGATCATTGGTGTAGAAATCTTTGATGGCAGCAGGTTTGGTTAGTGCGGAATAAAAGGCTAGCTCCTCATCGGTTAGTCCCAAATCATTTGCCACTTGATCCAATTTTTGGATTTCTTGAGCCAGTTTTAACAGTTCTTCAATTACCTCGCTATTTGTCAAATGGCCGTTGTAGTATTTGTTCATGATTCCCTTGAGTAATTCCGAGAATTCCTCACTTTTCACTAAATTAGATTTTTTGAAGCCTCCTAGTTTTTCCTGCATCAATCGCTTTAATGTTTCCAGTGCCAAGTTTTTATGTTTCATGGCAGCGATTTCTTTTAATACTTCCGGATCAAATAAGTTAAAAGACTTGTTGGATGAGCAATCGAATATACTTAATACTCCGTCACTTTCCACAGCTGCAGACAGCAACTCGCTTACTTGCCTGTTAATTTCATGCAGAGATATTTCTTTGTTACCGCCGCTAGTCTCGAATTTCATGATCATGTAGCGTACTGTTTCAAAAAAGGCGGCAAGAGGGCGCTCTTGTGAAGTTGTCAAACTTGAACAAAGCGAATGGGCGTTGGCAAGTAGTTTTGCTTCCCTTAAAAAAGTATCCTTTACGTCCAGTTGTTCCACGTCGAGCAGATAATTCACAGCGGAAGTAATGAGCTTTGCTAACTCGTATTTACTCAGTTTCGTTACTGTAGGCATAGGGAAGCCGTGCATCAGATCTTGGCAAACCTGCAATTTTTCTTTAAACGTTTTGTAAGCAGTCTTGCCTATGTCGGGGTCGCCAAACTTCTTTTTATCACGTTTGGAATATTCGTTCATTGCCATCTTAAGAGCCTGTACAATGCCTACATAATCCACAATCAAACCACCTTGTTTGCCCGGATATACGCGGTTCACTCGAGTAATAGCTTGCATTAAACCGTAACCCTGCATCGGCCTGTAAAAATACATGGTCGCTAAGGATGGTAAATCAAATCCCGTCAACCACATATCCACAACAATCACGATTTTCAGTGCGGATGATTCATCTTTGAATTTTACCGCGAGCTCATCTCTATACGCTTTATTTCCGGAGAGGTCATACCATTCTTCAGGATCTTGATTAGTTCCTGTCATGACCACCTTTAGCCACTCACCGTCGCTTGGGCGTAGTTCCAATAATTTGTGGTAAATCTTGACGGCAATATCACGATTGTATGCTACAATCATAGCCTTACCGGTTAGGTGATCCGCTCGATTATTTTCATAGTGATCCAAGATGTCTCGGCAAAGTGAATCAATCGTTGATTTCTCTCCCAAGATTACCTCCATTCCCGACATCATTCGCTTACTTTGTGCTATCGCTGCCTCAGTAGCGTTGTCTGCCAGTTTGGTATATAATTTATCTATAGAGGTCAGTGTCTCTTGATTAAGTTTGAGTTTTACCACGCGGCTTTCGTAGTAAACCGGTACCGTGGCGCCATCCTCCACCGCTTGGGTCATATCATAAATATCAATATAATCTCCGAAAACCTCCCTCGTGTTTCGATCTTTCAGAGATACAGGCGTACCTGTAAAGCCTACAAAAGTGGCGTAGGGTAGGGCATTTCTTACTTGCCGTGCAAGCCCCTGTACGATCACAGCTTCATCGTTGCCACCGGCATCTTTGCGCATTACCACCTTGTCATCTAAGCCGTATTGTCCACGATGAGCTTCATCTGCTAAGACGATAATGTTTCTCCTTTTAGATAAAGGCTCTTTTACTTCGTCAAACTTATAAATGGTGCTAAAAATAATGCCGTTTACCTTCGTGCCTTCCAGCATACGGCGTAGTTCCTCTTTGCTTTCAGCTTGCTTAGGCTTTTGGCGTAAAAAGTCGCTACATTGGGCAAATTGCCGGTATAATTGGTCATCCAGATCAATTCTATCCGTCATCACCACAATTGTAGGGCTATTCATCACTTGTTGAAGCAAGTGTGTATAAAACACCATCGAAAAAGACTTACCACTCCCCTGTGTATGCCACATCACACCTCCTTTACCGTCCGTTTCGGCTGCCCTTACTGCCTGTTTTACTGCTTTGCGTACGGCAAAATATTGGTGGTAGCCGGCCATGATTTTCACATCCTTTTCGTGAGATCTTGAAAAGAGTATGAAATTTTTTACAATATCCAGTAACCTGTCTTTTTGGAATATGCCTTTGTAGAAGGTATCAAAAGCCCCTATCTTACGGTCCTCAGTACTTCCATCTGCACTTTTCCATTCCATGAAACGATTGAGCGGGGAAGTGATCGTCCCTGCCTTGTTTACTAACATATCACTGATCACACATAGGACATTGTAATCAAACAGAGATGGAACTATCTTCATGTAATTGCGTATCTGCTTATACGCCGATTCCGCTTCTGAATCTTCTTTCTCAGGAGATTTTAATTCCATGACTGCTAGAGGAATACCATTGACGAATACGACTATATCCGCTCTCTTCGTCTCTCCATTCTCTTCCTGAGTGAATTGATTAACAATGCGGAAGCTGTTTCTTTTCGTGTTGTTATAATCAATAAGGTAAACTAAATCGTGTTTCTCTTCACCATCTTCTATATAATTGACGTTAATGCCATTTTGCAAATAATCCGTTATCGTGCGATTTCGTCCAATAAGACTCGTCCCTTCCGGAGACATCAACTTTTTGATGGCGTATTCTATGCCCTCAGCAGCCATCTTTGGGTTTAATATGCGTAACGTCTTTTCCAGTTCATCCGCCAACAAAGAGTCTTTTGTGTTTCTTGTCAGCTCGGATCCAAGTGTATAATCATAACCCAGATCTTTCTGAAAAAGCTCGAGGATAGCATATTCATAATCGTTTTCATTCATGGTGCTCAGTAGAGAGTTTTGATTGTTTATTCTTCAGTCTCGTCGGGCAATTCAATCTCTCCGGACATCAACTTGGGTAGTAAGGTGTCACGTAGCTCGGCTAGCTTTTGATTTTGTCTGGATAAAAGAGATTTATTAGACAAGATTGGTGTGATAAAATCATTAAATTTTATCATCCACTTACGGTCAGGAATGATGATTTTTAATGAATTTAATACCTGAATTGTCATACTAGGTACGGCTGATCCTACGTTCAAAGA
This sequence comes from Akkermansiaceae bacterium UBA7331, assembly GCA_002471255.1. Taxonomy (GTDB): domain Bacteria; phylum Verrucomicrobiota; class Verrucomicrobiia; order Verrucomicrobiales; family Akkermansiaceae; genus Akkermansia. Next base: position 75,813 of record DKPP01000004.1, read on the forward strand.
TGCGAAATCGATTTGTAAAAGTGCATAATATATATATTTCACGATATGATCGATTTTGGGGATGCTAAAAAACATAGTATCAACAACCCAAAAAGGCTCATCTACGTATATAATATTATTTAAAGTTCCTTTTCTCGGAATAAGGATGCTTTCGTTTTCATGTATAGCTACATTAACTAAACGCATTATTCCTCCAGATCCATAGGCAGGAATTAAACCTTCATTTAATTTTTTATGCGCCTTTCCATACTTAATATCTAATAAATTTTCTAAAGGTTCGGCTCTCCATCCCTTAGGAATCATCCCTAATTCCGACTCCTCGAATTCTCCATCTTGGAAGGGATCAAAATCGATAAACCAACTTTTATAAAGTGCCTGTGCCTGTTCTTCTAAATTAGCAATAATCTTGTTGTTAATTTCTATCTTGTCGTCAAAGGTGGACAGAATGGAGGCTATTTTGTTTTGTATAGACATAGAAGGAATATCAACGACAAAATTATCTAGCATATTTTTTGTTATGGCAGCTCTTGTTGCGCCTGCTGAAGCCAAAAGTAACAATTTGGATTTCCGATAAACTAGAAAATATAAAAGATAATATGGATTTAGTTTTGTAGAATCTGCTCTCAAAATACAAACGTGCTGATTTACATATGCGGGTAAAATAGAACGAGGTACCATACAAATTCTAGTAACTGAATCACCAGTAATGTTAAGAAGCAAATCACATTCTTGGACGCATACGTTTTTTAGTTTTGATGCTTGCTCTTTATCTACATGTACTAAACCATTATAATTAAAGGATAGATCAAGAACATTTTGACTCCTCACGAAAGTTTCACCATGGGTTTTATATGCATTACTGCCACCTCGAGGTGTTGATCCACTCCCTATTTTCAAACACAACTTATTGAGTTTTATTTGATGTATTTTTTTCATTTGCCAAGAAATATTTAAATTACACTCCCTTTAAAGATTGCTGAATTCTTTCTTCTAATATTTTAGATTCCTCAAATAACCCAAACAATTCACTCTTCAATCTTTCCATTTTTTCCTCAAACGGTTCCCCGTATTCCTCTTCTTCTTCGATACCGACATATCTACCGGGAGTGAGAACGAAATCATGTTTTGCGATTTCATCTATACCAACGGCTGCGGTAAAGCCCAATTCGTTGACATCCTCTCCCTTGGTGAAGTTATGATATGTGCCGGCAAGCCTATCAATATCTTCTTGGCTGAGTTTTCTTAGGACTCGGCTCTCCATGTGACCCAGTTTACGGGCATCGATAAAGAGCGTCTTTCCTTTCTGTTTTTTATCCTTATTAAGAATCCAAATCGTCACCGGAATGGTTACAGTATAGAACAGATTGGCAGGCATGGAAATGATACATTCTACCAAATCATCTTCTACGATGAGGCGTCGCATATCGCCCTCACTGTTCGTGTTGGAGGAAACAGCGCCATTGGCAAGCACCAACCCCATTTTACCCTTGTCTGAAAGGTGGTGAATCATGTGCTGAATCCAAGCGTAGTTGGCATTACCATCTGCTGGTACGCCATATTTCCAACGTACATCGCTCTTTAATGCATTGGCACCCCAGCCTTTTAGGTTGAAGGGTGGGTTAGCCATGATGAAATCCGCCTTTAAAGTTGGATGTAAATCACGGTGGAAGGTGTCTGCCGCTTCGGGACCTAAGTCCGCATCAATTCCTCGTATAGCCAAATTCATCAATGCTAATTTTCGAGTCGTTGCATTGGAATCTTGTCCGTAAATAGAAATATTGCGAAGATTGCCGGAGTGGTTTTCTAGAAAGCGGGCTGATTGCACAAACATGCCTCCAGATCCACAAGCGGGGTCATAGACTCTGCCCTCATAGGGTTCGAGTATCTCTACCATTGTTTGCACAATGCCGGCGGGCGTGTAGTATTCTCCACCACGACGACCTTCCGTCTGAGCAAACATTGCCAAGCAATATTCATAGGCTCGTCCCAGCACGTCTTTATTATGAGCCTGATCATGCATCTCAACGTTGGTAAATAAATCTACTACATTACCTAAAATACGCTTATCCAATTCGGGGCGTGCGAAATTTTTGGGTAGTACGCCTTTTAATCGTGGGTTTTCTTTTTCGATAAGTGCCATAGCATTATCGATTTTCTTACCTATCTCTGCCGTATGGGCGTGCTTTTGTAAGTAATTCCAACTAGCTTCGGTAGGAACGTAAAAGACGTTTTCAGCGAGATATTCATCTTTATCATAAGGGTCGGCTTCTTCGTGTAGTCTTAACTCATTGGCGAATGAGCTCGCCTTGTCAGACACATATTTTAGAAAGATCAAGCCAAGGATTACGTGTTTATATTCCGATGCATCAATATTGCCGCGCAGCTCACATGCCGCATCCCAAATGTGTTTTTCAAACCCTATGTTAACCGATTGATCTGCCATAATGATAAATAAGAGATTAGTATGTAAAATGTCTATAAGATAGCCTTAGTCTAAAGTAAGAGGGCTTATTCGCATATATATGTTTATTATACAAGATATGCGTTTAAAGGAAAGGTCAAACTTGTCCGGCTGTAGAGTCGCATTGATCTTCTATATTTGCTCCAATTCAAGACAAAATAAAAACCTGCTTAAATGATTAAGCAGGTTTTTTAGAAAATTGTTGGAGCGGATGATGGGATTCGAACCCACGACATCAACCTTGGCAAGGTTGCGCTCTACCCCTGAGCTACATCCGCTTTGTTTGTTTGGGTAGGTGCTGAAAGATTTATACCTTAGATTTCAAAAAAGGCAAGTATTTTTTGATAAAAAAGATGATTTTTTTTAGATTTAATTGGCTAAGGCGCTTGCTAATTTTTGTACGGTATTGCGAAGTTGTTCATCGTTAGTCATTTTAGATTCGATGAGTTTATTGGCATGAATAACTGTGCCGTGGTCGCGTCCACCAAAAGCGTAGCCGATGTCTTGCAGGGAGCTATTGGTTAGCTTACGGCTCAAGTACATGGCAATTTGTCGTGGGAAGGCGATGCTGTTAGGGCGGCGCTTGCTGGTCATGTCCGAATGTTTTAATTCGAAGTGACTGGCTACATGTTTTTGGATGGTATCGATAGATAGAACGCGAGTGCTTTCTTCTGTGAGGATGTCACGAAGGAGTTGCTCGATTTTATCTAAGCTTGGTGTGATACCGGACAAGGAGCTAAATGTGGCGACGCGGAGTAGGGCTCCTTCAAGGCGTCTGACGCTTTTTTGAATGCGCACGGCCAAAAATTCCAATATTTCATCGGAGATGTTGATTTGGCTTTGGGTGCGTTTGTTTTGAAGGATCGACAAACGAGCTTCATAACTTGGTGCCGGGATTTCGATGGTGAGACCGGATTCAAATCTGGAAACAAGACGAGAATCTAAACCGTTAATTTCACATGCCGGTTTATTGGCGCAGATAACGATGGATTTGTGTCCGTTGAATAAGGCATCAAAAGTATGCAAAAATTCTTCTACGGTGTAATCTTTGCCGGAAATGAATTGGATGTCGTCAACCAAGAGTACATCCGCCTTACGATATTTACGGCGTAGTTTGGTGTAGTTCTTGGACATCGATGCTTCGATGAATTCATTGGTGAATTGTTCTCCTGTTACGTAAACCACGTTGGCTTGAGGGTCATTTTTGTGAACTTCATGACCAATAGCGTGCAAAAGGTGTGTTTTGCCTAAGCCCGGCTTACTATACAAGAAAAGGGGATTAAAAAGTGTTTGTTTGCTTTGAGCTACTGCCAAAGCTGCTCCACGGGCGAATTCACATTCTTCAAAAGAAACGAATTGTTCAAAGGTAAAGAATGGATTGATTCCCGGGTTTTGCGCTTTTAATGATGGTTTAGCTGTTTTGGTGGAGTTTGGCGTCTCTTGACGAGAAGGGCTCATGTTTTTCATTGCCACTTTTTCACCGACAGCTTTTGCCTGCTTAACGGGTGCTTTCGTTTCTTCGTTGTCAGAAAAGTCACCGCTAAAGCTTTGTGCCAATTTGAACTTCATTTCCTTTCCCATCACTGAGGAAATGGCTCGTTTGAAATTTTCACCATAGTTTACTTCAGCCCACTGAATGGCGATCATATCGGTGCCGACGATGTAAAGTGTGTCGTCAGTGATTTTTTCCAATACGAACGTAGAAAACCAGTCTGCAATTGCATTTTCACACACATCTTTGTCATTGCGTAATGCGTCTAAGATGCGAGCAAAAATTGAATCGTATGATGGTGATGGTGTCATTGTTTTTCTATTGTTATGTTGGGCTTTTTTTAATGTGGCATTCTTTCCGGGCACAGGTCACCCCTATGGTGAGTAGGGTGGAAGTAAAGCGAATCTTATCGAAATGATATGTAGGCCGATTTGGTTACTTCCGAGTGATGAGTCCATCAAGGCGGGAACAACAAGGTAGCTGTTGTCGTCCTAAAAAAAAATATCTTTTTTGATTTAAATCTTTTTGGGATACCTAATCTATAGGTTCTACAATAGTTCCACGTATTTTTTATTTTTTTTCTTGATGCTGTGAATAATTAAGTTCTCCTGAATATCAGTTTTTCCTGTTTTTGTAATCGATTTATAATGAATTGTTTTTGTGTGAATTGTGTTTTGCGGGTAGGGCATATTTTTGTAGGTTATTGTATTACTAGTGAGTTATGATAATTACGAATTATTCTTAGTTTTTTCCCGTGTTATTCACATGATATTGATAGATTTTTAAGGTTATGAATACGTGGATATTGACAAGTCTTTCAAACGCAACTAGCCTTTAAGGATGGAATCGGTACAAGGAAATCATCGAGAGGTCTCATTGCTTTATCGTGGGGAATTTTTAGAAGTTTTTCGTGATGCCCACTGGGAATATGTAGGTCGCGTGGGGAGCCATGGTGCTGTGATGATCATTCCCGTGACTGCCGATAACGAGTTGGTTTTAGTAGAAGAATATCGATATCCTCTACAAACTATGACTATTGGGTTGCCGGCGGGAATAAGTGGCGATGAGCCGGGGAAGGAGAATGAAAAGATATCTCAAACGGCAATACGTGAATTGGAAGAAGAAACGGGGTATGCCGTCCATTCTTTAGAGTTTTTATTTACCGGACCATCTTCGCCAGGTTTGACCAATGAGATGATTTCATTTTATTTGGCCAAGGATCTCGAGAAAGTGGGTGAGGGTGGTGGCGTGGCAAACGAAAACATTACCGTACACACGATCCCTATTAAGGATGTTGCCAATTGGGCTATGGAGCAAATCAAGGCAGGCAAATGCGTCGATCCTCGAGTGTTTATGGCTCTTTATTTTGTGTCTTGTCAGCAGGGTTAGTTGTCGAATCCTTGTCTTTGGCTTGGAAAAGATAGAGGTATTTGCCATATCCTGCTTTTTCCATGTCGTCTTTAGGGATGAATTTGAGTGAAGCGCTGTTGATGCAATAGCGCAAGCCTCCCTTTTCGGTAGGGCCATCATTAAAGACATGTCCTAAATGTGCGTCGCTATTGGTTGCGATAACCTCCTGCCTAATCATGCCATGAGAAGTATCCCTTTTCTCTGATACGATAGATTTGTTGAGCGGTTGGGAAAAACTAGGCCAGCCACAGGCATCAAATTTGTCTTGGGATGAGAAAAGAGGTTCACCGGTGGTAACATCTACATAGATACCTTCGCGTTTTTCATTCCAGTAAGGGTTTTCATAAGGTCTTTCAGTTGCTCCTTCCTGAGTTACTTGATACTGGATGGGTGTGAGTGATTTTTTTAACTCCTCTTTAGACGGAAGTTTATAGGGGTTTGGATCCGGTTTGGGTGTGACTGTTTTTGCCGTTTCAAATAAAGCTTTGGGTAGGTGACAATATCCATTAGGATTTTTGTCCAAATAATCTTGGTGATATTCCTCGGCGAGATGATAGCTTTTTAATGGCTCTGCCTCGATTACGATGGGTTCTTTATATTTCTTTTGTAATTCTTGTATCGCATCTTTGATCGTTTTTGCCTCTGCCGGATCGGTATAATAAATACCTGTGCGATATTGTGTGCCACGATCATTGCCTTGCTTATTGAGTGAAGTTGGGTCAACGATGTTAAAATAAAGCTGTAACAAATGATTTAATCCGATTATTTTAGGATCGTAAGTAATATGTACTGCTTCGGTATATCCGGATTTACCTGTGCAGACCATTTTATAGTCAGGATTCGGAGTGTTACCGTTGGCATAGCCAACCGTGACAGACGTGACGCCCGGAATTTCCGAAAAATATTTTTCCACTCCCCAAAAACAACCTCCGGCTAGGTATATTTCTTTTTGTTGGGCATTATTCGCAAATGAGATATTCATAAAAAATGATAAAATGATAATTAAGACAAAAGTGCTCATCGAACGTGCCATAGAGGACATATTTGTAAGCTTTACTTGATTCGTTGGAAAATAATCTGAGCACACTTGGAACATATTATTAAGATACTTAATAATAGTATACCGTTGAAAAAATAAGAAGAAAGCTCAAGGTTAATGACATATGTTTCTTTTGTTATGCGTGTAAATGCATTACTGCTTCTTGTTTAAGTGTCTTGTCATTTTATGCTTGGTATGTATAATGACCGCGCTTCATTGCTAATTGTCCAGCAATGAGGGAGAAAAGTTATGGCTAAGCATCAATTAGAATCGGGAAATCAAGAATCCGAATCTCTCATGAAACGCATGGGGTATCTATGGAGAGAGTATTTGAGATATGAGAAATGGACTCTTTTAGGTGCCGGTCTTTTAGGTGCCCTATCAGCTATTGCCGGTGGTTTTGGTTTGCCTTTTCTATTAAATAGCATTTTTCCAATTATTTTTGGCAGGGCTGAAATGCCTGAGGCTTGTGAAAATCTTCTCATTTCTTGGTTTGGTGCGGATAACATCCATGTAATCAGTATCTGGGTGGCGGCCTCATTTTTCCCTTTGATTGTTTTAATCCGTGGTGTTGCCGGATTTGGGAACGTGTATTATTTAACGAAAGCCGGTTTGGGCGTATTGGAAAAAATGCGTCTTAGTATGTATCGTTGCTTTCAGAATTTATCTTTATCTTTTCATGATAAACGACAAAAAGGCGATTTGTTAAGCCGTTTAATGGGTGATACCGCTTCTTTACAGGATGGTTTGATCCAAGTAACGAATGATTTGATCATTCAACCATTAACTCTTCTTTCTGCTTTAGCTTATTTGATTTATCGTTCGTTTGTCAGTGAGCAGTTTATGATTTTGCTCTTGAATATGCTTTTGGTGGGTGCTTGTGTGATTCCTATTCAAAAGATTGGTCGCAAACTTTTAAGTCGAGCTCGTGTGCAACAAGCCCAAATGGGGGATTTGTCTTCAACTATCCAAGAGAATCTTGCTTCGCAGCGTGATATTCGAGCTTTTGAGTTGGAATCTCAACAAATTGGGATGTTCCGTACAAAAATCAGATCATTTTTAGAGATTACTCTATCGGTTGTAAGATGGAAGAGTATCTTGACCCCGATGATTGAAGTGGTGAGTGCTTTAGCCATTGCCGTGACTTTATACATAGGTGCTCGTAATCATATGACTTTGGGTGATTTTAGTGCCTTGGTCGCTGCTATGTATCTGTGCTACGAACCTGTTAAAAAATTAGGTGCGGTGCAGAATAGGATGAAAACAATGATGGCCAGTTTTGAGCGTGTAGATGAGATTTTAAGTACTGAAGATGAGGTTCCTGAGCCTAAAGAGCCTAAAACGATGGAAAAGTGGAACGGACGAGTGGAGTATCGCAATGTTTCTTTTGCGTACGATCCTGAGCATCCGGTTATCCACAATGTTTCCTTGGATGTGCCGGCAGGTCAGGTCGTTGCCTTAGTGGGGCCAAGTGGTTCGGGTAAAACCACCATGATCAATTTATTGTGTCGTTTCTATGATGTGCAAAGTGGCAATATCTTTGTCGATGGTGTGGATGTACGTGATTTTGGTAAACAAGATTTGATGAGCCATATTGCTTTGGTTTCTCAGTTTTCTATTATTTTCCGCGGTACGATTTTAGAAAATATCTTAATCGGTAAGCCAAGTGCAGATAGAGAAATGGCGATCAACGCATCGAAAAAAGCTGCCGTAGATAGTTTCGTATTTGAAGAAAAAGAGGGATATGACCGTTTGATCGGTGAAATGGGTGAAGGATTATCCGGAGGACAACGCCAGCGTGTGTCGATCGCTAGAGCATTTTTAAAAGATGCCCCTATCTTGATTTTGGATGAAGCGACAGCATCTCTTGATATGAAGAGTGAAGAACTCATTCAAAAAGAGATTGAGACTTTATCACAAGGTCGTACGACATTTGTTATTGCGCACCGATTCAGCACCATCCGTATGGCTGATCGTATTTTGGTAATGGAAAAAGGGCGCATCATAGGAGACGGCACGCATGAGGAGTTAATGGATAATTGTCCGATGTATCGTGATTTATATGAGCGGCAGATTATGCCTGCTAATAATGAAGAAGCAGTTTAAGCCCAATTTAGAGTGATTATGTTTAAAAAAGTTTTTGCTTACGGAAAATATTTGAAGCCTCAATTGGGTACGATGATTTTTGCTATTTTAGCAGGTGTCATCTCGTCTTGGGCTAGTGGATTCGGTTTGCCTTTGTTGGTGAAGTTTGTTTTCCCGATCGTATTTGATGATCAACCTTTGCCCCCTGAAGTCAGTGAATGGATCATAAGATGCTTCCATCCTGACAACATGAGAGAGTTTGTATTAATTTTCACCTGTAGTTTCTTACCGTTTATTTTCCTATTCCGTGGGGTGGGGATGTTCTTTAACGTTTATTTAACTAGCATCGTAGGTGTAAAAGTTTTAGAAGCGATTCGTATAGATGCCTTTTCTCGCTTGCAAACATTGCCTTTGTCGTTTCATGAAAAGCAACAAAAAGGTGATTTGATGAGCCGCTTGTTGAATGACACGGCTAACGTCCAGTCTTGTGTCACCGTTGTTGCAAATGATATTATCAAACAACCGATGACGTTGATTGCTAGTTTGTCCTATTTAGTTTGGCAAACTTATGTGAATCCGCATAGCTCATTGCTCCTTTTGAACTTATTTTTTATTGCCTTGTCTTTGATTCCGATTAAGTTTTTTGGTAATCGTTTGATGAAAAAGGCACAATTGTTACAAGAACAATTGGGAACCTTAACTGCGGTGGCTCAAGAGAACCTTGTTTCTCAGCGAGAAGTACGCTCTTACGGTATGCAGGAACAACAGGTCTCCTTATTCCGTGCCATGACTATGAGGTTCTTCCACATTCAATTAAGAATGATCAAGTATCGCCAGTTTTTGGTGCCGGTAATGGAGCTTGTCTCCGCTATCGGTTTGGGGATTTTACTTGTTAGAGGTCAGAATGTGGGGATGACTTATGAAGATTTTTATGCTTTGGCTTTGGCCTTGTTTATGTGTTATGACCCATTGAAAAGGCTGGGCTCTACATTTAACACTCTTAAAAATGCCCAGGCTTCTTTGGATCGTCTTAATTATATATTGAAGGCAGACGATAATTTGCCCGAACCTGAAAATCCGAAAAATCTTGGACGCGCCAGTGGTCATATTTCCTACAATCATGTTGATTTTAGCTATAATGGCGAGCACCAAGTTCTTTCTGATATCAATGTGGAAATCAAACCTGGCGAAGTCATTGGTTTAGTCGGTCCTAGTGGAGCCGGTAAGACAACGTTTGCCAGCTTGTTGCCTAGATTTTATGATGTAAGTTCAGGCTCAATCAAAATGGATGGTTTGGATTTAAGAGACATGACCTTCCATGATATTCGTAAAAATATCTCTTTAGTGTCTCAGCATCCGGTTTTATTCCGTGGTACGATTATGGAAAACATCCGTATGGGGAAACCCGGTGCTACGGATCTAGAAGTAATCGAAGCTTCTAAACAAGCCTCGGCTCATGAGTTTATTACTTCTATGCCTGATGGGTATGAGACTGAGCTAGGTGATGGTGGTAGCGGATTGTCGGGTGGTCAAAGACAACGTGTGACCATTGCCAGAGCATTCTTAAAGAATGCCCCTATTCTTATTTTAGATGAAGCTACTGCCTCACTGGATGCTGAAAGCGAATCCATCATTCAAAAAGAACTCGACCATTTGGTAGAAGGTAGAACGGCGCTTATTGTTGCCCACCGCTTTAGTTCTATTAAAGTAGCCACTCGCATATTGGTGTTTGAACATGGGCATATCATTGGTGATGGCACGCATGAGCAGCTGTATAACCAATGTGACTTATATAAGGAGCTATTTGATAAACAGTCCTTATAAAATCTTCAATAGAAAGGCCGATTCCTTGTTGGTATTTCTTTTAAAAAAGTTTTGTCGATTTATGTCTCAGTAGATAGACTATAGAGGGACCGAGCAAGGCGAGGATAGTAAACTCAAGTTTTACAAAGTTTATTATAAAGAAGGGCGATGAAAATATGGCAAAGGAGATTAAGATAATAAACGATATTGAGTACGTGCAAATACTGCAACAAGCCGTTGCAGAAATTCAAATTGCTCGGACTACTATTGCACGCCAAATAAACACAACTGTAAACTCTGTATATTGGAATATAGGCAAGTTGCTATTTGAGAAAAAGCTAGAAGGTGGATATGGTAGTGGTGTAGTTAATAGATTGTCTATTGATCTTAAAAAGCAGTTTCCGGATATGGGGTTGTCGCCTCGTAATTTGTGGTATATGAAACGGTACTATGAGCTTTATTATCAAGCTGATATAAAACTGCAACAAAGCGTTGCAGTTTTACCTTGGGGTCATAATATATTGCTCATGGGCAAGGAACTACCATTAGAGCAAATATTTTTTTATTCGCAAGAGGCAGTTCGGAAAGGTTGGAAAAAAGATTTATTGCTTAACGCCATAAAAATGAATACCTATGCCAATCACCAGACCCAAATCAAAAGCAATAACTTTGATATTGCATTACCCGAAGTACAAGCGGATTATGCTAATGAGATATTTAGAAATTCGTATAATTTAGGTTTTCTTGAAATAACAGAACCTATTAAAGAGTTAGTGTTGGAAAAACGTTTAGTAGCCAAAATCAAATCGTTTATTTTAGAATTAGGTAGAGGATTTACATTTATTGGCAATCAATACCGTTTAGAGTATAACAACAAAGAGTATTTTGTAGATATGCTTTTCTTTCACAGGGGATTGCGTTCGCTCGTAGCTATTGAATTAAAAATTGGCGGATTCAAGCCTGAATACGTTGGTAAAATGAATATGTATCTTTCGCTGCTTGATCGTTTAGAACGTGGAGAGAATGAAAACCAATCAATCGGTATTATCCTATGTGCAGATAGAGATCATTTAGATGTAGAAATAGCTTTGCACGATATACAGAAACCAATTGGAGTTGCAGAATATCAACTACTACTACCTAAAGAAGAACTTCAAACAGTACTTTTGGATGAGATAAAAGCTATTGAGAGCGAGGCGATATCTGAAGATAAATAGGCTTTGCCTTGAATAATCACGATCATGATAGGAATTTAAATAGTTTATCCTAAGTGATCGATAATTGATTAATATTGTCTACATTTGTTTGGAAATAGATTAAGTTATGTAGTGCTGCAAATTACAGAAAACAAGATTTATTGCCATAATAGAAAGGCCGATTCCTAACAAGGAATCGGCCTTTCTTATCTTGATTTTGTATGTTTATTTTAGAATGTCCAAACGTTTTGGATTTGGAAGACTACATTGGTTTCATTTTTCTTACCATTGATTGGATCTTTGATGATCTGGATATCCGGTTGGATCGTCATGGTAGGGGTTAATTGATAGACGTAGGTTAACTCGACGCCATACTCGTTTTTGTTAACATTTGCGCCTGAGTCAGGAGCCTTTGCCCAGATTAGGCCAAGACCTAAATACCCGGAGTTGGCTGCACCTTTGCCGCAGAATGGGGATAACCAAGCAATACCTGTAGTAGCGGAGGCTTGTACGCCATTTACTTTAGCCGCCGTGTTGTCAGCCCAACCGGCACGCATAAACCAACCTAAATTAGTGTTTTTGCCTAAAGCTTGTTGGAAGTTCATTGCGATACCACCACCATTTTGACCGTCTGTTGTTACAAAGAAAGGTTGGAAACGATAGACGCCTTGACCTAAGCCACAAACATCATCAACTACGAAGCCTACTTCCAAAACGGTACTCCAATCACTAATATGAAGATATTTGAACGGATTATGGTTAACAGGGGAGTAATTGGAAGCACTGGACAACATCATGTAGAAGTTGTTGTTTGGCTGCCATGCGACTAAACCGCCCAATGATGCATAAGTGAGTGGCAATGCAATGTTGTTTACAAATGCGCTATTAACAAGATTATTGTTGTTCGTATTGGCGTAGGTGTTGTGGTCGAGATAGTTCGTTGTATCGATCATACCACCCATAATGAGGAGTTTACCGTCACAGCATGTATAAGCTAAGCTTAAATCGCCTAAGTGTCCTTTAGGACCTTTATAACCACCAAATGGGCTAGTTAAGGAACCAATTGAATTTTGAATACTTTGTTCATCCTCGTTATATCCAAATCCATCACCAAAATCGACTTCTACGGCTAAGAATAATCCGCTACCTGTTTTTTTATTACGGAATATATCCCAGTTGGCCAGTAAAATGCCATTGTGAGACGTCATAGATCTCTTGGTGCCGGGTAGAGTGCTACCTGATACATCGGAGAAGTTAAAACCATATTGTAATAAATAAGTCAGACCATAATCAGACAAAGCAGTTTTTAGTTTTTGAGCACCTGTTGAAAGAGGATCTTCCTTAATTAAAGCATTTGGCTCCACGCATGTATTACCAAATAAGAAGGCACCATCTAAATATGGCATTAATTTAACGGGTTTTGATGCAAACCAATTAATTGATGGGCAAGTAGCTCCAGGTTCCAATATTTGACGTTGATTAAGGACATCTTGCGGTGTAGGTAAACCTTTAGATCTCTTTGTGAGCTGTTTATCAGCCGGAAGACCTTTTTGCAAACTAGGAGAAATTTCGTGAGTTTGTAAGATTTGCGAACTATGCCCGTTCTGGTTATTTAAGTATTGGCTAGGTGGAGGTGCCGCCGGAGTCCCTTTTGGTGTCTGGGCTGCTGCTACGCTAAATGCCACCATGCAAATAGAACTTGTAATGAATTTTGTGTAAATAGAGTGGGAATGGTACATGCGAGGATAGACTACCACATATAGTCATAACGTTCATGTATGACAAAAAAAGCGTGACAGTAGATGAAACTATAAAAGAATTTTACAGTATTAACATAAATGCTGTGCAATGGAATCGACCAATAATCTTCCTTTATCGCTGAGAAATAATTTATCTTGTCTAATATTTCCTAGTTGTTCATCTATAATTTGTTGTAAAGCAGGTCGATCAGAGCCGGGTAAATAATGTAAAGGAAGACCTACATCCGTTCGTAGTAAAAGAGCAATTCTTTCTAAACGGAAATCTTCATCATTTATTATTTCTTGGGTTGATGCGGGATATCCGTCACGTAAAGTCGATTCGATATATTCGGTCGTATCGCTTGTATTTTGGTATCTCACTCCTTGAATCGTGCTTACAGCTCCAGGGCCGATCCCGATGTAGTCATCTCCAAGCCAATAGCCTAAATTATGAAGTGATATTTTATCATCTTTAGCAAAGTTGGAAGTTTCATAATGCCTCATCCCAGCTCGAGTGAGTATATCGTGTGTTAGAGTGAAGAATTGGGCATCACGTTCTTCGTCTTGTTTCCAATCACCTAATTGTAGAGACTCAAAAAATGCCGTATCTTCTTCATAAGTGAGATTATAAGCAGATATATGGTCGGGGGATAATAATAAAGCTTGTCGAAGCGTTTCCTGCCAAGATTCCAACGATTGTCCAGGGATGGAAAACATGAGATCAATATTGACTTGGGGAATTCCGGCATCCTGTAACATTTGAACAGATTCTTTTGCTTCGTCTGGGGTGTGTTCCCTACCTAAGACTGATAAAATATGTGGATCGAAAGATTGTATGCCTAATGACACTCGTGATATCCCGAGACTTTTCCATAATTGAACTTTTTTCGGAGTAAATGTTGCAGGATTGCTTTCAAAAGTAAATTCATCTAATGAATCGATCGGAATATGTTGTTGAAGACCTTCTACGAGATTAGTTAAATGCTTATTTGAAAGCATAGAAGGTGTGCCTCCTCCAAAGTACAAAGTATTGCTTTGATTTTTACTAAAATGAAAGTGCTCACTACGATACGAAGCCTCGACCAATAGGGCCGAGATGAATTGTTTCATATTCGTGTTGGCCGGAGTATGCTTCGTAAAGGCACAATAAGGGCAAATACGATGGCAAAAAGGGATATGGATATAAAGATGCATAATATCATAAAAAAGGGATGCTATTAGCATCCCTTTAACATATCAGCTAAACTAATCTCGTTCAGTTGTGTGTTTGTAAGTGGTTTTTTTCAGTTTTTCCATCAATTCCGTATCAACTCGCTTCATATCTTCCTTGATGCGATTTTTTTCAGAGGAATCAGCGACAACGAAATATTGTTTCGTTAATTCGTCATAGAATGGTTGAATTTTGTTTTCTACGGGATTCTTTGGAGAATATTTTAAAGTATCAGGTATTTCATCAAGCATCGATTTAAGCCATTCATTGAATTCCTTTTGAGGCATCTCTTTGCTTAAAGCGATTAGATTGATACCCATCTCCTCTTGGTTGATAGGGTTACGATCTTTTCTCTTTTTGCGTTTGTTTTTCTTCTGGCTATCTTTATCTGCTTGGACCATTTTTTTGAAATCGCGATCGACTTCAGCTTTGATGGTTTCTACGCCACGCTCCTTTACGAGTGCTGTTTGTAACGCTTCAGTCGTTTCAGCATAGCTGTTATCTTTTTGCTCAGATTTATACCATTTACGGATATCGCTCCATTTGATTCTATCATAGGATTTGCCAGATTTAAGAGCTTGCTCCGTCCAAGCGGCTGAAATGACATTTACGTATTCAGATGCTTGTCGTTGTAAGATTTCCTTAGCATTTTTAGAAGCTTTACCTACTTCTTTATGATATCCCTTACGCTGCCAATAACGACCTACTGAATTGTTATTTGGTATAGCTTTGCGTAAAACATCGACAAGATTGATAGTAGCTAAGAAATCTTTATCTGAAAGCTCGTATCTTAGATGCCAAGCTTCAGCATTAAATGGATTAATCTTAATAATGCGGTCGAGAAGTTTTGTGTTCAAGTCGCTGTTGTCAGATGATTCATCATTAAGAAGTTTATAAGCATTCATAGCCACTCGGCTTGTGATGAAATCTTCGTAATCCATGTTCATTGACAGGGCTAGACCAGTTTGATACTCAGCCATTCCTGTACGTGGTGCTTTTGAATCTTCAAAATACCAAGGACCATTTGTCACTTTTAGCGTATCAACGCTATGGCCTACTTCTAGGCGGCAACCATTTCCATCGTAAACAGTGGTCATGAGATTACCGTGACCGGGTTGACCTGCCGGAGCGGCCGGTACACCTAAGGAAATAAATGTAGTACGAGCGATTAAGGACATCGTGCCGCAAACACCACCACAGTGAACCATGCGTTCAAAGGAATCCGAAGACCAATCGCCATCCGGATCGAAGGAAAAGTCAACCGGAGCCTCTTTATCATCATCTCGGCGATAGTGTCCGTAGCCGATGATACGAGTTGTAGGGAAATCCTCCTTATCCTTACCAAAACCTAGGTAACGTGACCAGACACTTTCAGCTTCACGCAAAGGGCGAGTTTCAGCCAAAGCCATCATGATTGGCCATTGAGTAACATCCAAAGCTACGCCCGGCCAAGAAACACGTTTGTGATCGGAATCTTTAAGTCTTTTATAATTTTCGTATTTGTCAGTTAGGAATGCAAAGTATTCGAAAGCAGTAGGATAAGAATCGCGCTTACGCTTGAGCATACCATTTCTGTACATGTATTCATACAAGTATGGTTTGAGTTGGTCTCGTTTTTCCATGTTGCCATTGCCTACGGCATAAAGCGCTTTACGGCTATCATTCCAAACTTGCTTAGGAGTCAATTTGTTATCTTGAAGATATTTTTCAACTCTTAAATATGTTTCTTCATCAACAATAGCAGGATTTGGACCAAAATAGTTTACGGGATCTTTACCGGCAATATATAAATCGCAAGGAAGAGGAATGGTGCCGGCACTACGTAGGTTATTTAAAGTGCCTTTTCCATCACCAAATCTACCTTGTCTCCCAATATCGAAACTACCCATACCGAAGCTTCTACGGGCAACAGCCATAGCTAAGACTAGTTGATTGTATTCTTTGGCCTTTTCTCCAAATTCTTCAACAAGCATGGCAACATTCGTAGCAACGCTTGGATCAGGTGGATACACCGATGCAAAAACTTCTTTATTTAATTTGGTTGCTTTGAGCCAAGCTTCAAATGCAGGGGAAAGAGCTCCTCCACGTTGTGTGATGTATTCACGCACTGCTTTTTCAGCATAAGCAGTATAGGCATCAGTTGCACGTTTAGTAATGCCGGAGCTACATTTTTGTATTTCTTCAATGGCCTTTTTCTTTAACCCTATAAGGTCATCACTAGGCTCATGAGAAACAACTTCCGGCTCTTCTTCAGGGATGATTTCAGGCTCCGGAGTATTATCTTCAATCACCACATCAGGGATTACCGGTGCGACCGGTTTGATTGTAGGTGGCTTTGGTTTAGGTTTTGGCTTATTCTCGACCGCGACAGGTTTTGGTTTTTCCGGTGCAGTCGGTGGTTCTTGATAAAGGAGAGTGTACATCAAATAAGCCAACCCGCCGAAAAGGCCTAGAATCACAAAAGGAGTGGCTCCTACTGAGGATTTCTTTTTAGGCATTTTGATTGGTGCTAATGGTGCCCTTGCCGGACTTGCTACGGGTAAACCATACACCATAAAATAGGTGCCATTAACTTGAATGGTTGTTGACGCACCTTGAGAAAATTGTACATCGAAGGCGGCTTTGTATTGATTGAGCTCTTCTTGAGAATTGGTGGAAAATTCTACAGCAAAAGAGTGAGGAGCTCGAGAGCAAATGGCTTGTGGGTAAAACTCACGAAGTTTTACTTGTAATCCCTTAGGGGATAATGCTTCATATAGAACGTAGTTTCCACCTGTTTCGATAACGGATATAATGGTATAGCCGTCGATGGTAAAGCGAGGTGGTAATGTTGGGATGGGAGATGTCATAACTATTTTAGTAAATGGCTCGCTTGGTATGGTATAAAGTAAGTGTTATCTGTCAATGTAAAAGGGCTCTATGCCAATATTCCTTTACACGGGAATTGTTTTTAAAACCTCCTTTAATTCTTGGAAAGTTTTAATTCGAACTAAACGGCTTCGCATTTCTTTAGCCCCTGAGAATCCCTTTGTATAGGCTAAGAATCGTGATCGCATATGCTGCATGGTAGTTTGTTCTTGCCCGTAATGTCCCGATTCGAGAGCCATCTCGGTATGTTTAAGAATTAATGTTATTTTATCGGAAAATGGTCGGGGCTGCGGTATGATCCCTTCATTTAAATATGTTTTCGCATCTTGAAAGATCCATGGGTTTTCCATAGCCGCTCTACCGATCATAGCTCCTTTAACGGCAGTATTGTTTATAATTTCGGCAATTCTTGTTACAGAATTAATATCTCCGTTACCGATAACCGGGATGTGAATTTTTTGTGCGCAGTCATTGATTATTTCCCAATCGGCTTGGCCTCCGTATTGTTGTGCTCGCGTACGTCCATGAATCGTAATCATTGATGCGCCTTCCTCTTGTAATATATGGCACACTTCATCTGCACATATTGATTGGGCATCCCATCCTATGCGAATTTTTGCAGTGACCGGAATTTGGTCTCCGACATGTTTGACCACGCCATGAATGACTGATCGCAATAGATCAAGATCTTTAAGTAAAGAAGAGCCTCCATTCTTTCCAACAACTTTTGGTACGGGGCACCCAAAATTAATGTCGATAAACTCAGGTGCTTGATGGTCCAAAATGATTTGTGCCGCGCGTCCCATATGATCGCCATTGGAACCAAATAATTGAATGCCGACAGGACGATGGTCTTCTTTGATTTGGATGTATCTTTTATTACGCTCCCATGCTTGTAAAATTCCTTCTGCAGATACAAATTCCGTCACTAACACATCGGCTCCTAATTCTTTACAAATACTACGAAAAATCGGATCCGTAACACCTGCCATAGGTGCTAAAAATAGAGGGAAAGCCCCATCATTAAAAAAAGAAAGGCGACTTACATCTTTATTTGGTGCCATGATTGTTTGAGTGATGATGGAATTATATGCTAAGGCGTGATGGATCTTTAGTCTGACCATCACCTGAAATAATGTATTTGTAACTTGTTAGTTCACGTAATGCCATAGGACCTCTAGCGTGCAATTTATCAGTACCAATACCGATTTCAGCGCCAAAACCAAATTCGTTCCCATCGCTGAATCGTGTCGATGCATTATGATATACGCATGCGCTGTCTATTTGTTGCAAAAATTGCGTAGCATGCGATTCATTATTTGAAATGATGACTTCACTATGATGGGAACCATAATGGTTGATATGATCGATCGCTGCTTGGATGTTTTTGACAATTTTAATGGAGACGATTAAATCTTCATATTCGGTTGACCAGTCTTCTTCTTGTGCTTCAATATGCCAATCCGGGATGATTTTCTTACATTGAGCATCGACTCGGCATTCGACATTTCTTTTATTCAAGCGCTGGGCAAGTAGAGGCAGGAATTGCTCGGCAATGTCTTGATGTACTAAAATGGTCTCTAATGCATTACAAACACCCGGACGTTGGGTTTTCCCATCATCGATGATGTTTACGGCTAATTGTAAATCACAATCGGCATCAACATAAGCATGACAAACCCCGTCGAGATGTTTCAATACGGGGATTTTCGTACATTCCATGATTGCTTTAATAAGTCCTTTTCCTCCGCGAGGGATAATGACATTCACAAATTGGTCTAATTGGGCCAACCACGTTACTTCTTCCCTGTTGCCGGAAGAGAGTAATTGTACTGCATATTCCGGTAATCCGCTTGCGATTAAAGATGCATGAATCAGTTGTGCCAAATAACGATTTGTTTCTTTAGCCTCTTTTCCTCCACGCAAGATAACGGCGTTTCCTGATTTGATACACAGAGCTGTGGCATCACAAGTCACGGTTGCTCGGCTTTCATAGATAAAACCGATCACGCCTAAGGGTACTCTGACTTGCTTGATCTTTAATCCATTCGGGCGTGACCATTCATCCATGACTTGTCCAACCGGATCGGGTAATGATGCGACTTGACGTATTCCTTGAGCCATGAGTTTTACTCGATCATCCGTGAGAGTTAATCGATCGATGAAGGCATCATTTTTGTCCAAAGTTCGGATTAAATCTAAATCAAGTGCGTTAGCTTGCAAAATTTCATTAGAATGAAGCTCAATGGAATCTGCCAAATGAAGAAGAAAATTGTTTTTATCTTCATTTGATACATTCTGTAAGGTTAGAGCAGCTTGTTTTGCTTGGGCTCCGATGGATTCAAGAGGATTGCTAGTATTCATGTTATACCTTTGCGATAAAATGAGTGCCGATGGCATTTTGATTGTTGTCTAACCAATCAGCTATACGCTCAGGCTTTCTGCCATGAATCATATAAGTATCAATGCCTGCTTCAACGGCTTGTTGAATAGCTTGTAATTTAGAGCCCATGCCACCCATGGCAAATTTACCCTTAGAATCGGACGCGGAACCCATAACAGATTGGACATCCGATACTGTTTTAATGATTTCCGTTTTAGTATTTGGATCCGCATACAAACCATCAACGCTGGTTAAGATAAATAATTTATCGGCTTTAATAAGTTTCGCCATATGCATGGATAAGATATCATTATCCCCAAATTTCAATTCTTGTACGGAAACAGTGTCGTTTTCGTTAATGATAGGGATGATGTTTCTTTGTGTGTCGAGTTGGCGTAATGTTGCTTCGACATTTGTTTTACGGTGTTTGAGATCATCCGCGGTTAAAAGCAATTGGGCTACTGCGATATTAAAGTGCCTAAAAAGGTTATCGTAGGTGTGAATGAGCTTCGCTTGACCTACGGATGCGCAAGCTTGTTTAAGAGGTAATGTTTGCGGGTATTCAGTCAATTGTAATGTTGAAACACCGGCACCAACGGCACCTGAGCTAACTAATATGACGGAATGACCTTGTTGAATTAAATCGGCCAAAGCAGTCACGAGGTGGATGATTGAGCTACCATCCAATTGTCCGTTGTGTTCCTGCGTTAAAACGCCGGTTCCCACTTTAACTACTATACGCATGCCCGCATCATAATAAGAAAACCGAAATGATAAAGCATAATGATGGGATTGAAATTTGTAGATGAAATTATAAATCGTAAATCGGCATTGTCAAAAGAGGGAACTGGGCGTATGTTTTTCCGCGTTATGAGTATTGAGACGTTTGCCAATCAGCATATTTTGGATCTTGTCGCTTATAAGCCGGGCAAGCCTATTGATGAAACAGCTCGTGAGTTAGGCTTAGAGCCTGACCAAATTGTAAAGTTGGCTTCTAATGAAAATCCTCTGGGACCATCGCCAAAAGCACAAGAAGCAATCGCACGTATTGCATCGGGTGTGCATATTTATCCTGATGGCGCGTCTTTTAATTTGCGTAATGCCTTAGCTTCCAATTTGGGTGTTGATTTTGATCAGACCGTTGTGGGTGCCGGCAGTAGCGAAATTATTGAGCTTTTATGCCATGCTTTATTAAATCCTGAATCCGAAGTGATCGCCGCAAAGCATGCTTTTTCCATGTACCCCATTATGGCCAAAGTATTTGGCGCCAAGTATGTGGAAATCGATAACAAAGGAGATTGGACTCATGATTTACAAGCGATGCTTGATGCAGTGACTCCTCAAACCCGTATTATTTTCATTACTAACCCGACTAATCCTTTGGGTACGGTTGTTTCTCAAGAAGAAATTGATGAGTTCATGAGCAAAGTGCCTGATCATGTGGTCGTGGCTTTTGATGAGGCATATCATGAGTTTGCTACTAATCCTGCTGAAACGATTAAGTACGTTAGAGATGGAAGAAATGTGATTGTACTACGTACGTTTTCGAAAGTTTATGGCTTAGCCGGTTTGCGTGTAGGATATGGTTTGGCTCCAACACAAATTACAGGCATGCTTCACAAGGTGCGTACTCCGTTTAATTTAAATTTGGTAGCCCAAGAAGCTGCATTTGCTGCATTAAAAGATGAAGAGCATTTATCTAAAACAGTTGAAAACAACCGCATTGGATTAGAATTTTTTGCGAAAGCTTTTGATCGTATGGGTTTGGAATACATTCCTAGCCAAGGTAATTTTATCTTAGTAAAAGTCGGTGACGGTGTTGCCGTATTTAAGAAAATGCTTCAACAGGGGATTATTACTCGTGACCAAAGTAGCTATGGCTTACCTGAATGGGTGCGTATCAGCATTGGGACTCCGGAAGAGAATGCTCGTTGCCTGAAAGTCTTGGAATCTGTTATGAAATCATAGTTATTTGTTTAACTGATTTATATTAAGCGCTCCATCATTGTTGTGGGGCGCTTAATTTTTTTTGTGATATTGGAGTGATTGTAGATTTTTTTAATCTATAATTATATTATTCTAAGTTAATTGTGTGTATTGTTGTGTTTTAGGGCATTGATGGTGGTTGAAATGTGAAAAAAAATATGTTTCACTGAAGTCTATGTCACGATTTTTATACTGCGGTTTGATGGCATTAAGTGCGGGATTTTCCGTCAGCCATGGACAACAAGCAACGGTTGACTATCCTAATGCTCAACCCGGCGCTGCTACTCAATCGGTAGTAGTAGGTGAGAATAAGGCAACTGTTTATCGTTTAAGTAATCAGGTGCTTGAGGCCAGTTGGTCTTTTGAAAAAGGACAGATGGTGCCTTTGGGTATCAAAAACAAAGAAGTAACATCTACTGAAAATACAGTGGAAGGTGAAGCTCCTTTGATGTTTTCTCTTTCTACGGATGAAGCTTCCTTTAATTTGCCTTCATCCAAATTTACTGTTGAAGGTGCGCCTAAGATGACTTCGGAAAAAGGCGTTAGTACTTTAACTGCTAATTTTATCGAACCACAGTCAGGTGTAAAAGTATCTTGGAAGGCTGTTCTTAAGCCCGGTAAAGCATACGTGCAAGAGACTTTTGTTGTTAAAGCTACTAAACCGATTGATCTGAAAAAGATCCGTTTGGTAGATTTGAAGGGTAAAGATTTTTATGTAGCAGGTACGGTACCCGGTAGCCCATTAGTGAACAAGCAAGGTTTTTATGCCGGTGTAGAGTTACCGATGGCTCAAGCAGCCGTAGAAGGTGACCAAGCCACAATCGGTTTTAATTGCCAATTGCCAATGAAGGCCGGTAGCCAAAATACATTTGGTGCTGTTCTTGGTGTATATCCTGAAGGTCAATTGCGTCGTGCATTTTTACATTATGTTGAAAATGAACGTGCTCAACCATATGCTCCATTCTTGCACTATAATGGTTGGTATGATGATGGTTTGAATCCAACGGAAGAAACCTTATTAAAGACTATCGCCGATTATAAAAAAGAATTGGTTGGTCGTGGTGTTCAGATGGACTCCTTTGTGATTGACGACGGTTGGGACGATCCAAGTACCGATCTTTGGTTGCCACATCCTAAGAAGTTCCCAAATGGATTTAAGAAGACTGCTGAAGCAATTCGTGCATTACCTTCCAATTTCGGTATCTGGATTTCTCCATTAGGCGGGTATGAGTACTCCGGTCTTGATAACCGTAAAGAATATGCCAAAAAGCATGATTTGATTGCCAAAGACAGCAATGTTTTTGACCTTTCTTACCCTAACTATTTCAATTGGTACACCAAACGTTGTGGTGAATTGATGAAAAAAGATGGTGTAAACTATTTCAAATGGGACCGTGCCGGTCAAGGTGTGAGCCCTCACTTCATGGCATTGTTGGATGTTTCCAAGGAGCTTCGCAAGATCAATCCTAAAGTGTTCTTGAATGCTACCGTAGGTACTTGGCCATCACCATTCTGGCTTAATCACGTTGATAGTACTTGGCGTGATGGTACCGCAGACGTATTCTGGGAAGGTAAAGGCGATGATCGTGAAAAGTGGATCACTTTCCGTGACGGTGCTTGCTACAACGTTATCGTTAAGCCTGGTCCATTGTATCCATTGAACTCCATGATGCACCATGGATTGGTACATGGTAAGGAATTCCAAGCTAAGAGAGTTTCTATGGGTGAAGACGGCAAGGCCAATAATAATGACTTGAAGAATGATTCTCGCATTTACTTTGGTTCCGGTGCGAACTTACAAGAACTCTATCTTACCACCTCTATGATGGATAAGAAGGCTTGGGACGATGTGGCTGAAAGTGCTAAGTGGGCTAGAAAGTTTGCCCCTGTGCTTGTAGACGTACACTGGGTAGGTGGAGATCCTAAGCAGTTGGACGTATATGGCTATGGTGCTTACAATAAAGGTGGCGCTACATTAGCTCTTCGTAACCCTGATGACCAAGCTAAGGAAATCGAGTTGGACGCTGCAACCGTGTTTGAACCGACTAAAGATGCTCCAAAAGTATTTTCTTTAAAGGCTTCATATCCTGACCAACGCGTTAAATCTTTAGATTTGGAACAAGGTAAGCCGGTTAAGTTGAAATTAGAACCATTTGAAGTTCTTGTTTTCGACATGATGCCAGCTAAGAAATAATACGTTTTAAATCTGTTTATTTTTAGGCTCGAAGGACTAATGTTCTTCGAGCCTAATTATTTTCTCAAGAAAGTGTCATAGGTGAAAGACTTAGTATCAAATTGCAGTATTAGAATAGTATCACATTTTTGTTTTGACGGATATTTTTCTTAGTTCTTTGATAGTTAGTGATAAATGGTTTAATTAAAAAGAACGAATGGAGCGTTTTTTTCTTGTTGAAGGTGAGTTTTTTGATAGTTTCTATCGTGTATTATGAAAATTAACTCTATTCTTGCATGCGGATTGGGTCTGGGCCTAAGTGCATCATATTGTTTAGGTGAATCTTCCGTGGTTTATCCGACTCCTCAAAAAGCTGAGTATGCCGGTTCCCGAGTGGAAATTCCCAAGAAAATTTTACGTATTGATCGTTCAGACAAAAAACAATCCTCTAACAAACTATTGAAGGATGTTCCTGAATTGTCAGGTGCTTATCGTTTAAAAATTACTCCTGAGGCAATCTTGATTGCAGGTCACGACAAACGTGGCGTATTTTATGCTGAGCAGACTTTGGCACAATTAAAAGATGCTAAAAATACTGTACCGGTAGTAGAGATTCTCGACTGGCCTGATCTTGCATTCCGTGGTTCGGTAGAAGGTTTCTATGGAACACCTTGGAGCCACCAAGCTCGTCTTAATCAGCTCAAGTTTTATGGTAAATATAAGATGAATACTTATATTTACGGTCCGAAAGACGACCCTTACCATTCAGCAAGATGGCGTGAACCCTATCCTGCAAAGGAAGAAGAGCAGATCCGTGAATTGGTGAAGGTTGCCAAGGATAATCATGTGGACTTTGTTTGGGCCATTCACCCTGGACACAATATCAAGTGGACTGATGAAGACATGCACAATGTAATTAAAAAGTTCCAATTGATGTATGATTTGGGAGTACGCTCATTTTCCGTATTTTTTGACGATATCGGTGGTGAAGGTACAAGAGGAGACATGCAAGCAAAGCTTTTAAACATGATCAATGATGAGTTCGTCAAAGTTAAAGGTGATGTGACTCCATTGGTAATGTGCCCGACTCAATACAATCGCGGATGGTCTAGTGGTGATTATCTCGATGTGTTAGGTGATAATTTGCATAAGGAAACCAATGTAATGTGGACAGGCAATAGTGTGTGTGCCGACATTACGATGGAAGGTCAAGATTGGGTAAATAAGAGATTGAAGCGCCCTTCTTATATTTGGTGGAACTTCCCTGTAACTGATTATGTGCGCGATCACCTTTGCTTAGGTCGCATTTACGGTTTACCACAGGAGCCAGGGGCTAAGGATGCTATGAGCGGCTTAGTTTCCAACCCGATGGATAAACCTGAAGCTTCTAAAATCGCTTTATTTGGTGTAGCCGATTACACATGGAATATTGATGGCTTTAAGTCTGATAAAGCATGGAAAGACGGTATTAAACGCATTTTCCCTAAAGCGTCAGATGCGATGCAGACTTTTGTCAATCACAACTCCGACCAAGGCCCTAATGGTCATGGCTATCGCAGAGAAGAATCAGTTGCAATCGCCCCATTGGTTAAATCTATTCTGGAAGAAATGAAATCCGGTAAAGTTGATCAAGCAAAAGTAGATCAACTGAAGAAAGAATACCAAAAGATGTCAGCATCCATTCCTGTGATTAAGGCAAATGCCAATAATGATATGTTCTTGGCAGAGGTTGGTCCATGGTTGGATGCCTTTGAACAATTAGGTGTGGCCGGTGATCAAGCCTTGCTTGCTTTAAGTCAGGTAAATAAAAGTAAAGGTTCTGCCGTGACTCCTTTGGTGGAAGCTACACGAGCTCTTCATCGCATGGATGTATTAAGCAAAGCCAATAATAAGAATCCTTATCAGCCTGGTGTAAAGACCGGCTCTTTGGTGATGACTCCTGCCGTTGACGATATTGTAACATTCGTTGGTAACAAGGTATATTCCGACATCAAGGGTAGTGCAATGGTGAATCCTCAGCCTATTTCCAGTGTTGGAAATAAAGATGGTTTAATTAAAATTTGTGATGGCAATAAATCTTCTTTCTGGCATTCCGGTGTAGCAGGTAAAGCCGGTGATTGGGTTGGTGTAGATTATGGAGCACAAGTTCCTATTCGCTCTATCAGCATTGCCACAGGACGTAAATCTGACGATAAGTCCGATTATGTTGCTAAAGGTCAGATTGAAGTAAGCCAAGACATGCAAAAATGGGTGCCTTTGGGTTCTGAAACAGTAGGTACCGAAGTTGAATGGAAAGGTGATAAGTCAATCCAAGCACGTGGCGTACGTTATCGTACCATAGATCAAAGTCAAATTGATGGTCGTCCTTCTTGGTTGGCCGTACGTGAAATCGCGATCAATGCTCCTTCCGGTCCACGAGTGAATACCAACATTGATTCATTAAAAGGCATGAGTGCCGCTCGTAATGATAAGATGGTAAATATCAATCGTGTGATGGAAACTCATACAATGAAGCCTCAGCAATTCATTGAGTTAGTATTACCTCAGCCTATCGATGCCACTTGGTTGGAAATCGATGTGAGAAATCCTGATGTGAAAAATTGGGGTGAAATCAGCCTTATCCGTGACGGGCAAGAAAAGCCGGTAGCCATTGACGTAGTGAACTATGAAAAGGGTGTAGCCGTGAAAGACGCCGCCAAGTTAAAGGGAGTTAAAGGGCTTCGTTTGACAAACAAGGGTAATCAAGATCAAGAGATATCTGTCGATATGTTCAAGTTTGATGCTCCGGCAGACGATCCTACCAGAAATGAAGCTTCTTTGAGCGATGCGAATTTGAAGACTTTCTATGCTGCGGATGAACCTCTTAATGTGATTGTTCCAAACCTTGACGTGGCTAATCCGACTACGGTAACCGTTATTGGTAGTGCTGCTTGTAACGTATTTGCCCAATCCGGTAATGGCTGGGTTAACATCGGCAAGAAGCCATTAGGTGGCAAGGGAATCGCAACGTTCAAACTTCCTGCCAAATGTGGTGCCGTTAAATTAGTGAGCGACAAGCCACAAAAGGGTGAAATGATTAATGAAGTGATTTTTAAATCATCTAAATAGTCAGTAAAACAATAAATTTGAAAAAGTCGCACCAATTCGGTTTGGTGCGACTTTTTCATCACTTTTGAATGATATGAAATTACACAATGCTAAGATTTTGTTATACAAATTATTAAAATTTTTTGGAATAATTTACATATTTCAGATTTTATTATTCGTTTTTGCTTATTGGAAAGTTTATGAGAAGTACACCAAAGATAATATAACGATTGAGTTAAGTTTACCCAAAGTTGGTATTGGTGAGTTTGTGCCAATATTAGGATTTGTATGTAGCGTAGTGCCATTGTGGGAAATTTCATTTGCTTATATGGAAGTTACCATACGTTATAATGGCTGGTCATATACTGAATGTTCTGACGATTTGTATTCTATTCCATGGGATAAATTAGAAACGCGACAAACTGAAGATTTTATTGAGCTTTGCGAACCATCAAATGATGGATTGAATAGATGTATCATTAGGATTCCAAAAGATTGCCCTTCTTTTAGTTTTTAATAGTCCATTTTTAGTAATAAAAGTCATATATGATTGTTGATCATGGTGCTTTGTCTTTCGGTTATGTTTGGCATTTATTTGTAAGCCAAGTTTTTCTTTAAAACGCCTTGATTCTATTTTTTCGAGATGTACTATCTATGTTATGGCAACAAATTTTCATTGGATTCTGCGTCCCCAAGTTAGGGAAGATGATCCAAATGTGTCTTTGTTTGCCGACCATTTACCCGTTCTTGTACGTAGATTATTATTACAGCGAGGCTATACGGCAGGCGATGTTTGTGATCGTTTTTTAGAGCCAAAATTATCCCATCTTTCCAGTCCTTATCTCATTCGAGAAGTTGATTTGGCTGTAGAAAGGATTTTTGAGGCTGTTGACCAAGATGAAGTCGTCTGTATTTATGGTGATTATGATGTAGATGGAGTGACTTCCGTAGCGTTATTGAGAGCTATTTTGATGGCCTACGACTTAGAACCTCAATATTTTATACCGGTTCGATCTAGAGAAGGTTATGGATTAAGCCATGCAGGTATTAAGCGTTGTTTGGAAGAATGTACTGAACGTCCTAGCTTAATTATTACCGTAGACTGCGGAACTTCTTCACTTGATGAGGTAAAATGGTTAAAGGAACAGGGTATTGATGTCATCATCTTAGATCACCATGAAGCCGGTCCTGACGGTCGTCCCGATGCCGTGGCCGTAGTGAATCCAAAAATCGAAGACGCTAGTGAATACACGTACTTGTGTAGTGCCGGGGTCGTATTTAAATTGGCACACGCTTTATTGATTGAGAGACGTTTACCTACTTCAAAGTTTGATTTAAAAAATTATCTGGATTTAGTTGCCGTCGCTACGGTGGCAGATATTGTGCCTCTTGTTCAGGAAAATCGTTTGTTGGTGAGACATGGGTTATCCCGTCTATCGAGTAGTGCCCACATGGGGCTACAAATTTTAAAGGACGTAGCTGGTATTTCTCACCATGATACGAATTTGAGTGCTGCGCATGTTGGGTTTAGAATTGGCCCTCGTATTAATGCTGCAGGGCGCATGGATTCTCCTTTAGATGCCCTGGAGTTGTTATTGACCATGGATATTGGCAAAGCGCAACAATTGGCATTAAAGCTCGATACTCACAATAAAAAAAGGCAGGAAGAAGAGGAATCCATAAGAAATGAAGCGGTAACGATGTTACAGGGTGAGTTTGACCCTGAAAAAGACCACGTAATCGTTTTAGGTTCTCGTTCTTGGCATCCCGGTGTCGTTGGTATCGTTGCTTCTCAATTAATGAGACGTTATCATAAGCCTACCTTTGTCATTGCATTTGATGAAACAGGTGTCGG
This sequence comes from Akkermansiaceae bacterium UBA7331, assembly GCA_002471255.1. Lineage (GTDB taxonomy): Bacteria > Verrucomicrobiota > Verrucomicrobiia > Verrucomicrobiales > Akkermansiaceae > Akkermansia. The sequence continues at coordinate 104,600 of DKPP01000004.1, forward strand.
TAAAGGTTCAGGTCGGTCTATCCCCGGTGTATCGTTAGTACAGGCGATTCATCAATGCTCTAATTATTTGGTCTCAGGGGGAGGTCATGATATGGCTGCCGGATTAGTCATCGAAGAAGATAAGCTTAGCGATTTTCGTGATGCTTTTAATGCCTTTGTCGAAAGAACTACGTCGGAAGAAGAACGTTCTGCCATTTTGATGGTAGATATGGAAGTCAGTTTTGCGGATTTGAATCTTGAATTGCTTGACGGTTACGAAAAACTCGAACCATTCGGAAATTCAAACCCTCAGCCTCTATTCATGTCGTCTCAGGTTTATCCGAGTGAATGCCCTCGATGTGTTGGTACTAACCATTTGAAGTTAGCTCTAAGACAAGGTATGTCCGGTAGAGATGCTATTTACTTTAATGCAGCTCATTTGCAGTTGCCGGAGCCACCGTGGGATATAGCTTTTACGATCGATCGCAATGTTTATCGTGGTCGTACCTCGCTTTCCATCACCATTCAAGATATCCGAGCTCATCAAGATATTGAGCAAGGATCTTTGTAGTGCTTCTTTTAAAGATGAATTACCATGGGCTTGACTATGTTTATCATAGTGAGATGATTCCTTTTCACTTTTCCTATTAATATAATGAAGATATACCGTCCCGCAGATTGTTGTTATGAGCAGATGAAGAAAGAAATGAATCGTCGTGCCCTTCCTGAACATGGGGTGCGAGATATCGTTACAAATATCGTGTCTGATGTAGCTGATCGTGGCGATCAGGCTTTATTTGATTTGGCTGAGCGTTTTGATAAGGTTGTATTAACCTCGGAAACTTTAAAAGTTACCGATGCTGAGCTTGCGGAAGCAGAAGCATTAGTTGCCGATTCCGTGAAGGAAGCCATTGCCGTTTCATTAGCCAATATCGCTTATTTTACCGAGATGAGCAAACGTCGTGATTGGCAAGGAGTCAATCATCAAGGCGTGAGTGTGGCAGAGCGTTTCGTTCCATTTGATCGCGTGGGCGTGTATATTCCGGGTGGTAAAGCTCCTTTGGTTTCTACTTCGATTATGACCGCAGGTTTTGCTAAATCGATTGGTGTGCCTCAAATTGTTGCCGCTACGCCATGTGGTCCTGATGGTAAAGTGAACCCGTCTTTACTTTATGCGTTGAAGTCTGCCGGTGCTACGGAGATTATTAAAGTAGGTGGTGCTCAAGGCATCGCTGCATTAGCATTAGGTACGGAATCCGTGGAGCCTGTTGAAAAGATTTTTGGTCCCGGCAATAAGTTCGTGGTTGAGGCTAAGCGCCAATTAGTAGGTGCCGTTTCTATCGATCTCTTGCCTGGCCCGAGTGAAGTGATGGTCTTAGCTGATGATTCTGCCGATGCGGAGTTTTTAGCCGCTGATTTATTGGCTCAAGGCGAACACGGCGGTGATAGTATTGTCGTGTTTGTAACAACTTCTGAAGAGTTGTTACAACGCGTGGAAGCCGAGGTAGAACGCCAAGCAGCTTTGTTGAGCCGTGGTGAAATCATTCGTAAAGTATTAGATGATAATGCTTATGGATTCTTGGTGGATGACATACAAGAAGGTGTTGATTTAGTTAATGCTTTTGCTCCTGAACACTTGGTTTTGGTCGTTAACGATGAAGATGCCGTTATTGATGGCATTCGTACAGCCGGTGCGATTTATGCAGGTGCTCTTTCTACGGTAGCTTGTGGAGATTTCATTGCAGGCCCTAGTCATACATTACCAACAGGTGGGGCGGGTAAATCATTTTCCGGTTTACGTGCCGATCAGTTCCAACGTAGAACGAGCATTGTCCGTATGGATCGTGAATCGGTACTCAAATCGGCTCCTTACGTGGCTGAGTTTGCTAGAGTTGAGGGCTTAGACGCTCACAATCATTCTATGCAAGTGCGCGCTGAGCGTGTAAAATAACCTTTTTTGGCAATCTCTCTCATAGGTGGGAGAGATTGCTAATTTTTTTCGACGATGTTCAAACCGTTTTTACGCACCATTGCGATGGTGACTCCTTTAGTTTTGGGTGCTTTTTTCCCGGAATGCAATTCTTGGACATGGTTGATTAAGTGGTGTTTGATCGTAATGGTCTTTATCACTTTTTTGGGGATTAGATGGAAGGAATTCACTCTTCGGACTGCCAATATCTATATTGTATTAGTCAATTTGGCTGTTGCATTGATCGCGTGGTTAGTTTGCAGACAATGGGGCGGTATGGAGTTGTCCGAAGCCGCGTTTTTTGTAGGAATTATGCCTACAGCTACGTCCTCACCTGTAATCATTAGCTTGATGGGTGGTAATGTTGCCTTTATGTTGGTGAGTTTATTATTAGGTAGTGCGGTGATTTGTGCCGTCTTGCCTTTTTTGATGCCCATAGTGATTGGTCAGTCTGCAGGCTGGGAGATTTCTTGGCAAATGGCTCAAAATATATTTTTGGTGATGGGATTACCATTTATTGTGGCGTGGCTAGTAAGGCGTATCCATCCTCAATCGATTACCTGGCCGGCTAAATTAAAGGATTTCTCTTTTGGGTTGTGGGTCTTTGCTTTATTTATTATTTCGGCTCATGCATTTCATGATATTCAGCAACAATCTAACCAAGGTGATGCGATTATTTGGCAAATTGGCATTGTTTCTTTGCTTTTGTGCATTGTGAATTTTTGGTTAGGTAGATTTTTGACACGAGGAAATTTAAAACATGAATGTAGTCAGGCATTAGGACAAAAAAATACGACGTTTTGTATGTATTTGGCCTTAGTTTATGCATCTCCTCTAGCTGCGTTGGGGCCTACTTTTTATGTTTTTTGGCAAAATTTGTGGAATGCATGGCAACTTTATCGCCATTCATCAAAACAGAGTAAAAGAAATACGTAATATACTCATCGTCATTTTGTTGTTAATTACTTTGCCTGTCCGGTGAGTATGAAATGACAAAATGAAATTTCAAATATTCCTTTTCATCATAGTCTATCCTATGGTAGAGAGGACGCTAGATATGAAACCGATTATATTGGCATTGAGTATAATGGCTGTTAGCAGTCAGGTATGGGCAGAGGATTTTATTTTGCCTGATGGTACTATTTATAAAGATGCCAAAGTGACATCAAAAGGTGCGGATTTTATCAGCGTAAGTCATTCCGATGGTGTTGCTAAAGTAAAGTTTTCTAAATTATCTCCCGATCAACAGAAGGCTTATGATATGACTCCGGATGTAGTGGAAGATAGGCTACTCAAAAAAAATCAGGATGATAAAAAGAAAAAGGAATATGATTTGGCTCAACAGAAGTTGAAACTAGAAGCCAATAAGCAGTTAAGAGATGCTTTAGAAGCTTCCCAAAAGCAACCTCGATATCTGACTGGACAGGAAATTCAAAAGATGTTTGTCGCCATGGGTGATATTTCTGCCGTGGAAGCGGAAGTTATGGCTTTAAATTGGAATACGACCGAAGCATTAAAAGCCGGTCTATCCCATGAAGCGGAAATGTTTAAATCGCAGATAGCTCGCTATGATGATGCGATGAAAAAGGTTAGAGAAGAACGTGAATCTGCTGCTAAATATTGGGAAAAACTTAGTAAAGATTATGAAGATTTGCAAAAAAAGACGAATCAACAAATTGCTAAGTTAAAAAGTGATGTCAATACACTTAGTTCCGAGGTAAAAAAGAATGAGGAGAAAGAAAAAAGAGTTATTATTTCCGGACCGATTATTAGTGGTCCCTGGAATTATCCTTCTCCTGTGTATGTCCCCGTACCACGACCTTGCCCACGGCCTCATCCGGTGAATCCACCTAATCGCCCTTCAAATGTGATCCCTGAACGTGGTGCTAAAATAGTGAATTAATTTTTAAAAGCCGGATATTGCTCAATAAGTATTGAGATCATATCCGGCTTTTTTGTGTTTAAACTAAAGCTACACGAGTTTGCTCATATTGGCAGAATCTTGTTAGATGTGTGAAGCCTGCTTGCAATGCTAGGTTTTTGGCTTCAGTAAAGTTTCTGCCCAATTCTTGTGGAGCATGAGCATCAGAATTGATGACTAAAGGAATGCCTGCTTGATTTGCCATGATTAGAAAATCAAGCGCCGGATATTGCTCTTCACATTCTTTAAACCAACCTGCAGTGTTGATTTCTATGGCTGATCCGCTTTTGGCGATTGCTTCTATAGCAGGTTCATAATATGTGCGAAGGTCGCTTTTAGGATAAAACTTAAACTTTTTAATTAAGTCGGGATGCCCCATGATTTGGAATAAGCCTGATTTCGCCATATCAGCATACATTTCCCAATAGCGTTTCCATGCTTGATGAATGTCGACATGATTCCAAAAGTCTTTTTTCAAAGGATTGTCAAATTCAGCCAAATCATCTAAATAGTGTAAGGAACCGATCAAATAATCCCAAGGGCGGATGGTTTTCAAATGAGCTATCCAAGGTTCGATACCAGGGATCCAATCGCATTCCAAACCTGTTCTTATAGCCAAATGATGGGGTTGTGCCGCATTTTGCGCTCTGGAGATCCATTCCTCATATTGAGGTAAGTCAGCCCATTTCATGCGCCAATCGTCAAATGGTTCATTGGGCATAGGAGCATGATCGGCTATTCCATATTCGGCTAAGCCCAGTTTAACCGCTTGTTCGACAAATTCTTCCGGAGTGCCGGCAGCATGTAAACAAAGAGGTGTATGTGTGTGATAATCGGTGAACATCGCAGAATCAAATCTTTTGATAGTTATAATAGGCAATGATTTAAAAAGAAAGCCTTAACCTGTGCATGGTTGGATGGGTAACTCGGCAGGTGGCAAGGCTTTGAGTAGATCAAGTAAGGGGTCTTGCTGCGGTATTTCCTCTTGTGTTGTTACTTCTTCTAATGAAGCGAGTTTCGTATCTTCGATAAGAGCTTTGAATTTATCTGCTTGGGTAAATTCACCTGTTTCATCTCGAAAGATTTTTGCTAACCAAATCCTTTTTTCCTCGATGCTTAATAATGGTTTATTCTTCATGGGGGAGCATAAATGGGTGGCATAATTTTGCCGCTAAATTGATTCCTAGTGGTGTAGGTCGGTAAACATAAGGGCGTTGATCGCCAACTCGATAAATATAATTTTGATCAATCAAATCTTTTAAGATATTTGTTACTGTGTTGGGATGTAAGTCCGTGTGTTCCGTGATGGTAGAGTGTCGACGATAACCACGTACAATCGCCATGATCACTTGTGAACTGCTAAGCGTAAACTGGCAAATTCGGATGTTTTTGGCAAAAAGTTGAATAAAATCCAGTGCTTTCATTATAAAAGATTAACGCAAATGTTTTTTCAAAATTTGGTTTAAAGGCGTTTCATCATTGGAATACGCTTGGTATAGATTCGTAGCTGAAGCTTGAGGAAGTATCACTTTATGAAATTCTTGCTGTAATGCACTCCTCAAAGAGTGTGAACCGGTAAGAGGGACTGCTATCTTTTCAGCCAATTTGGTAGCAAGAGCATCCATGAATAATGGATCGAATAATTCTACATCTTCGACATCGGCTAAATAGGTTAAACGAATGTTAGGTTCCCACGCATAAATAGTCTTTCCCTGAAGTTTCCAATAATGTGTATGTACATTTAAGACTCTCAAGCAATCGATAGGTAAGGAAAAGGAATAACAATTTCTAATACCGGGTTGTTCTTTCATTTCTGCAGCTGAGGTTAGTCTCTTTTCTTTTGTCGCAAACGTCCATCGTGCCAGACTTAGTACTTCACGGCGTGATGGATGGTAGAATAAGACGCAAAGTTGCGATGCTGTCGATTGGTTGACAATTAAGTTTTCTAGAGGGGCTTCACCTATTTTTGCCAAGGCGGCATTACAGATATCTAAGGCTCCTGGCGTGTCGGGTTGTAGTGATGATGGATATGTCATCACTCATGTTTAATTAGAAAAATGGATTTGGGCTATAGAGACTTACCCCCAAATAATACGTGCCAGCTGTGGCAGAGGTTTTTTGGAGTGCGTTTTCTCTATAATAGTTAAAGAAAGGAGTACAAAATTACTCGATGAATAAATGTAAGAGGTCTGCTTTCTCAATGATGGAAGCATATTATCTGTGGGGGAAACGGAGTTGGGAGTATGATGTTGCTTTACATGTGAAAGCAAAAGGAGTGGTTATTTTACAAGAGGATCTTGTTTTATTTGCTCGGCCTGTAAATTCTCATGCCTCTTTTGCCGATATAGTTAATCCTGCTATAGCTTTTGATCTGTTATGTTCTGATATGTGGCATGTTCATTTTATGGCAGGTTCCATATCTCAGCTAGCTTACCTATCGGAAACAATTAGTAGATACCAAATGGTTTCGTTTCAACGTGGCAGACGTGATGATGATCACTTGCATCACGTTAAGGTAAATAGACTCATTCGCCTCATCTGCGGATGAAATGAACCAGTAATAATTGTTATGGGCTTTTCAAAACCAAAAGTAGTGGCAGCACCCACACCTGAACCGGCTCCCTTACCAGTAAAGGAGGTAGATATGACTCAAGAAATCAAAACCAATATGTTGAGTCGTGAAAAACAAAAACAAGGCATGATGTCCACCTTATTAACAAATCGTAAATCTTATGATGCGAATACAATAGGTAAGACCCAAAGCTTGCTTAATAAAACACTTGGATAAAATGAAGCAAAATAAAACTCAAGAGTTGCTTCGGATATATCGGTCTCTCAAATCTCAACGAGAACCATGGGATTCGTGGTGGCGGAGTTTAAGGCGTTATGTTCTACCTAATCGACCTAGTTCTACGGACATTTTTCAAAATCAACAGTTTCCGCAAGATGTCGATGAGCTTTTAGATACGACGGCTGTGGAATCATGCCAAAAATTGGCTAGTGCTCATATGAGTTATATCACGCCAAGCCATGATGTATGGTTTAAATGGTCTGCACCGGATCATTTAGGTGGAGATGAAGCCGAATCTTGGTACAACACTTGTTCGGAAATCGCATTAAAAGAATTAACCGCATCAAATTTTTACACGGAAATACATGAATGCTTTTTAGATCGTGTAGCGTTTGGTACCGGTAGCATGTTTATCGGAACGAATAAGGAAGGTCGATTAACTTTTTCAAATATTCCATGTGGACAATTTGTTTGCGCAGAAAATGATGAATCTCAAGTTGACACTTATATTCGCGAGTTTACTTTGTCCGGATATCAAGCTGTGCGTAAATTCGGTTTAGAACGATTGGGCGAGAAACTTAAAAAATCTATTCAAGATGCGAAAAATCCTTATGGTATCAGTTTTCGTTTTTTGCATGTCGTTAGACCAAGGAAAAAACTCAATAAGCATACGCCAAAGTATGAGAGTGTTTATTTATCTCTCGACGACGAGATCATCATAGAAGAGGGGTCTTATGAGGAGTTTCCGTATTTAGTGACACGTTTTTTAAAATGGGGAGATGGTCCATACGGCATAGCTCCCGGACGGTTGGTTTTTCCTGCCATTAAACAAGCTCAATTTCTCAATAAAATTTTAGATACTCTTGGCGAAGTAGCCGCATTTCCACGTATTTTAGAGTTAGCTAATCAAATCGGTGAAGTCGATTTGAGAGCAGGTGGTCGTACGATAATTACCGCAGAAGCCGCAGCCTTACATTTACCTCGGGAATGGGCAACACAAGGCCGATATGATATTGGGTTAAATCGTTTGGAGCATAAGCAAGAGGCTATTAAAAAGGCATTTTTTGTTCCCATGTTGGAATTATGGGGATCTCGATCGGGCGGAGTAACCGCTACGGAAGTCATGGCTAGGGAAAATGAGCGTGTCTTGTTATTTTCCCCTTCATTTACTTTATTTGTCAGTGATTTATTTCAAGCAATGACTCGGTTGTTTTCCTTATTGTTTCGTTTGGGGAAATTTCCCGAGCCGCCACCTTGTGTTATTCGACAAAATGCGGCGGGCGAAATGTTGGTGAATGAACCGCAGGTTGTTTATCAATCAAAGATAGCTTTAATATTAAGAAGATTGCAAAACGAAGGTGTAGATCGCAGCTTGCAACGTCTTGCCATGATGAGTCAATGGGCTCCCGATTTGGCCAATCACATTGATTGGGATAAATGTTTTAGACTCACTGCGAGGGCAGAAGGCTTACCGGAAGCTGCATTAAAATCTCAAAATGATATTGATGAACAAAAATTACAAATGGAGCAACAAATAGCAGAAACTGCTCAAACACAACAAAAGCTCCACCCTTTAATAGCTCAATTAACACAAACCGAACGTGAATAAACAAGAATTACAATTAGTAGAGTCCATCCTAGCCAAAAAAAGGCGATTTGCCAAATGGTGGTTAGATACAAATGGACAAGAAATCCTAAATGATTTGGAAGAACACTTCCAAGTGAATTTTCCTGTTTTTCAAGGAAGTGCTGGTCATTTTGATCCTCTGGATGCCATGCGTCGTGATGCTTATCGCGAAGTTTTCCTCTATATTAGAAACCAAATAAAGATAATACAACAAGATGATAATCAATAATAATGAGATGGCTCCTCAAGATGTGGAGCCCGAGAAAATCAATGAATCGTCCAATATCAATACATCCGTTATGAATATTGTTGATGAAACCGGAGCATTTATGCCTGATTGGCATTCAAAATTTGAATCATTGCAAGATTCAGCCGGCGTTTTAGCTCAATTTCGTTCTCCCGAAGAGCTAGCCAAGGGATACTCGGAGTTGGATAAACAAAGATGTTACCCTCAAGTAGATGATCAAGATGCAATGAATGCCTTCCGATCTATGGTTGGTCTCCCTGATAATATGGAAGATTTTCAGTTAAAGCGACCTGATGATATTGATGAAGGCGTTTGGAGTGATACGTTGGCAAAAGATATTGCTCGAGCCGCCTATCAATACGGTGTGCCTGCCGAGGCCATGAATGCCTTACAAGATGTCTGGGTTAAATCCTATAAAGAAGCCAATGAACGTTGGGAGCAAGAAAGACAGTCCGGCTTGGATGAAGCTGAAAAGGAATTAAAAAATGCTTGGGGGCATGATTACGAAACCAACATTCAAAAAGCTACTCATTCGCTCTCTGTTTTATCTAAACGTGCCGGAGTAGATGCCGAAAGTATTATCAATGATCCTACTATTTCATCTAATCCTGAAATTGTGAAAATCATGTACGAAGTATCACATTTATTAGGTGAAGCTCCATTACATCAAAATGATAATATACAATTAAGCAGCCAAGATGAAGCTCGCCGTATGGAAAATGATGCATCTCATCCACTCCATGAAGCTTACATGAAATATAATCATCCAAATCATCACTATGCTAATCAGGTTTATGACCGATTGATGAATATGAATAGATAATTTTGTAAAAACACCACAAACATGTTTCATTTGTTTGTGGTGTTTTTTTGTGAAATGAGATGATCTTTATAGATTTAATCTTTGGAACCTATTCTTTGTGAGGTTCCGCAGGCCGGGCATCTGAACCATTTAAAAAGCAGGACATGTAGTGCCGTAGGGATGTTGTGACCTAGCAATACTATATGGTGAGCTTTATGGTTGTAGTTAATTTCTTTAAGTCCAAAGGAAAAGATTTGCATACCACATACGCTACATCTAGATCTTTTTCTCAAGCCTAAATAAATAAAATAAATGGCAATAAAAGCTATCAATAAGCCCCATAAAAGCCAGTTTTGTTTCCCATCTAGCATTGACCAAACTGCATACGAAAACATAATCGCGCCCACAATGTAAGACAAAATCAAAAACAGGGAGACCGCATAAGTGCTAGTGCCATGCATATGGGAAATGCCTCGCTGTGTTAAATATGATTTCTTTTTTTCTGTTGGCTCTAAGAATGTACCTGTATTGAAATTGTTTTTGGCTGCTCTACATTTTTCTTCTCGACGTGCAGTATCATCATCCTTTTTGAGTTTTGGTGTAGATGCCAAGTTAATATCAGCAATGGCGATTTGAATTTCTTCTAAAGGAGTCGCTATTGGTTGAGTAGAGGCCTCTTCAATCCAGTATTGAAGCTGTGCTGCGTTAGGGATAGTAGCTGCACTTTTAAAATAACGTTTAGCTTTGTGTAAATCAGGTAAAATGACCCGAGGATTCGCATGTGCAAAATCCTCAAGAGTCTTAATCCCAATTACATCCAGGAGCTCAACGAGCTCCGGATATTTGGTGAGGTACAAATTGAGTTTTTCCATAGTATTAAGTTTAACTCTATACTAAAGCCAAAATCATGGTCTGTAGTTGACTTAGTTTTTGATTCCATTGTTCCAAGCGCTCTTTTTCTTGAGCTACAACTTCAGCCGGAGCTCGGTCAACAAAGCTAGAGTTGCTTAGTTTACTTTGTGCTTTTTGGATTTCTTTGGAAACTTTATCGATTTCTTTTTGAAGTCTTGAGCGTTCAGCTTCCACATCAATTAAACCATCAAGAGGAAGGAATAATTCACCTAATGGTGTCAATGTTGCCGGTGTACCTTTCGGTGCATCATAATCAGCGTCAGCCGTAGTACTTGCGGCACCTACCAAAATAGATAATCTGATTAAGGTGTCTTGATCAAGTTCCATGCTTGGCTTAATCACAAAGTTGACATTTTTATTGGTGGATAAATTGTACTCCGCTTTGAGGTTTCTTGCTCTATTGGCCGTTTCGTACAACGCCGAAGCAGTCAAGATTGCTTTAGAAATCGTCACTTTGTCAAGACCATTGAGTAAACCTGATGGATCAGGAAGTGTCGTGGTCATCAAAGGCTGATCATTGTAAGCCTTAGCGAAACCTAATGATGCCCAAAGTTCTTCGGTGATGTGAGGCATAACCGGATGAAGAAGGGCAAGATAGTGTTTCAACACAGTATCCATGGTAAGCAATGTGGCGGCACGTAAACTAGGTTTGGCCCCTTCTCTTAAATCGCCCTTGATTGCCTCCAAGAAGAGGGAGCAATAATCGTTCCAGAAGAATTGATAGAGACTTTGAATAAGATTGTTGAACTCATAGTCTGCTAAGGCTTCATCAACGTTTGCATGCAATTCTTTAAGCTTATTTAAAATATTGATATGTACCGGTGTAAATTCAGGAGCAATGCCGGTATCGGCTTCACCTTGCATCATGCGGAAACGAGCTGCATTATAAAGCTTATTGGCAAAGTTTCTGCCTTCGCTAATTTGCTCTTCGTCAAACTTCACGTCCGTACCTGTAGGCGCAATTCTCATTAAGCCAAAACGTAAACCATCAGCACCGTAATCTAACATTAAATCTAATGGATCGGGTGAGTTTCCTAAGGATTTACTCATTTTACGGCCAATTTTATCGCGAATAATGGAGGTGAAAAATACATTGCTAAATGGTTTTTTACCTTCAAAGCGATAACCGGCCATAATCATACGTGCCACCCAGAAGAAAATAATATCCGGACCTGTTACGAGGTCTGTTGTTGGGTAGAACTTGGCACGAGTAGTTTCATCCATCGTGTCAAATGGCCATAACCATGAGGAGAACCAAGTATCCATCACGTCGGTATCTTGTACCCAATTTTCAGGATCAGACGGCGGAGTAGTTCCTACATAGAGAGAACCATCTTCTAACGCTTCGGAATTGAGAGCCGGTGCGGAGCGAAGTGCTTCCGCCTTATCTTTACGATACCAAACCGGAATGCGGTGTCCCCACCATAATTGACGAGAGATACACCAGTCTTGGATGTTTTCAAGCCAATGAGCGTATGTCTTAGCCCAACGTGCAGGACGGAAAGTAATATCTCCATCGGCTACAGCGTCAGCAGCTTCCTTTACACATGGGTAGTGTAAGAACCATTGCATGGACAAGCGAGGTTCAATCGGTACGTTTGCACGTTCTGAGAAGCCTACTTTATTGGCATATTCCTCAATGCTTACGATTAAACCTAAATCTTCGAGCATCTTCACTGAGGCATCACGAGCGGCAAAGCGCTCCATACCATGCAATTCAGGTACATCTTCACAATTGATGAAGCCATCAGGAGTGAGAATGTCGATAATTTCGAGATTAAACTTTTGACCGATTTCAAAGTCTGCTTTGTCGTGTGCAGGGGTGATTTTGAGCGCACCGGTTCCAAATTCCATATCCACATATTCATCAGCGATGATCGGGATAGGTTTGGCATTTAACGGGCGCATCACATTCTTGCCAATCAAGTGGGCAAAACGAGGATCGTTTGGATTTACGGCAACTGCCACGTCAGCCATAATGGTCTCAGGACGAGTGGTAGCTACTTTTAATGAATCCGAGCCGTCTTCCAATTTATATAAAATGGTGTAAAGCTTGCTTTGTTGCTCGGTCATGATCACTTCTTCATCAGAAAGTGCCGTTAACGATACCGGACACCAGTTTACCATGCGACGTCCACGGTAAATAAGCCCTTCTTTGAAAAGATCAATGAATACGCGACTTACTGCTTGAGTGTAATCTTCATCCATCGTGAAACGTTCACGATCCCAGTCGCAGGAGCAACCTAATTTTTTTAATTGCTTGATAATGATGCCACCATGTTTTTCTTTCCATTCCCATACTTTTTCGAGAAATGCCTCACGACCTAAGTCGTGGCGAGTTTTTCCGGTGGTTTCGCGTAATTCTTTTTCCACTCTGACTTGGGTAGCAATACCCGCGTGGTCGGTACCTGGCAACCATAGGGCCTCATAGCCTTTTTGGCGCGCGCGACGTACTAAAATATCTTGAATGGTGTTGTTCAAGACGTGGCCCAAGTGCAAAACTCCCGTTACGTTTGGAGGAGGAATGACGACAGAATAAGCGGGCTTTGTTGAAGCTGGATCGGCTGAAAAACATTTTTCAGCAACCCAACGAGATTGCCACTTTTCTTCTACTTGTGTTGGTTCGTATGCTTTGGGCAAGTCAGACATGGCACGTATTCTACCAGACAATTTTCATCTTTCAACCCTAAGCTTCATTAGTGAATGTCTTTATAAAAGATCAAACTAAATTTGAGCTTTTGTCATATTATATTTTGTAACCTACTTGTAACACAAGGAAGGTAAATAGATGGTATAAAGGAATGATGAAAACCTTGTTAATACCTATTCTGGCTTTTGTTTGTCCCATGACGGGACTGGGTCAAGTAGTGGACGATTCGCAAATGGGAGAATTTTCGGCTAACATCATTATTCCTCAAAGACGAGTAATCGTGCCAAGACCATCACCGACGGCATGGACCCCTGTTACTTTGGAGAAAGTGAATGCCTCGGTCGTAATTAAATGTAACGCGTCAGAAACAACTCTTAATCTTTGGGTTAAGAATGATTCTGCACGTGATACGATGGGTGAGTTAATGATTCCGGTGCCGGAAGGTGCTATTGTTAAATCATTCTCGTATGGAGATGATAAAAAATCTTATAAGGCCTCTATTTTGCCGGCTCAGGAAGCACGTTTGTTATTTGATCGCATCGTGGCACGTCGTTTAGACCCGGCTTTATTGGAGTTTGCCGGTATGGGGCTACTGAAATCTTCCGTTTTTCCCGTTCCTGCGAAATCTTCGGTAAAAATGGTGATTTCCTATGATGAATTATTGACTCCGCATCATGGACAATATGGTTATGAATTACCTTGTTCATCCTCTCTGAAACAAGGTGTGCCCTGGACGATTCGAGTGGAGATGATATCCGATGCCAATTCATATCAATCAATTTATTCTCCGACTCATTCTTCACAATTGACAACGAGAGCAGATGGTAGTGCCGTCTTGACTTTAGAGCAAAAAGAAATGGCACCGGGCAGTTTTAAATTGTTCTGGAAAGATGGGAAGAACATACCGGATGGAGCTCCTATATTTAGTACTTATGTGACGCCCGATTTGGTGCATAATAAGGGTGAACATTATTGGTTGGCTGTCATTTCTGCAGACCGGATGACTAATCGACAAAAAAACATTCCACTCAATTTAACCATCGCTCTAGATCGATCGGGTAGCATGAGAGGGGAAAAAATGAAACAGGCTAAAGAAGTATGTGCATCCATAATCGGTCAATTAGGTAAAAACGACCATTTTAGTCTCATCACATACAATGAAGGAATTTCTACCTATAATGACAATTTGCCTGCGAATGTAAATGATCAACAATCTGCCTATCAATGGTTAGATAAGATTTTTGTTCGTGGCGGTACTAATATCTATGATGCACTCGAAACCTCTCTACAAACGAAACCCAATACGGCTCAAGTACCTATCGTGTTATTCATTACCGATGGCATACCTACTATCGGTAAAACCTCTGAAAAAGAAATCTCTTCTCTCATTACAGATAAAAATCCCTATTCCAAACGAGTGTATTCTGTTGGATTGGGCGTTGACTTAAATGCTCCATTGCTTCGTCAGATGGCAACCAAAAGTGGAGGGCTAGCTACCTATGTCATGCCCGGTCGTGATTTAAAATCGGCTCTTTTACCGTTTTTTGATCAATTGAAAGGGCCTGTTTTTAAAGATTTCACTTATCAAATAGTCAATAGTGACGGACAGCCAAGACCATCCCTAATACAAGATGTGGTTCCTGAATCTAAACTTGGTGATTTGTACGTTGGTCAACCGATCATACTAGCCGGCCGTGCTTTGTCTGATCAAGCCTTTGTTATTGAAGTGTCTTGCATCAATGATGAAGGTTCTCCTGTTAAAATGAACATTCCAATTAACCCAAAAGAGCATTCAACCGTCAAAAATGACTTTGCGTCTCGTATATGGGCAATGAGAAAAATAGCCGGTTTAGAATCTGCCCTAGTTGATTTAAAGGCACAACATATATCTTTAAACGATTGGAGCAAAGATCCGAAGGTTAAGGAGTTGATGGACGAGGTGATGAATCTTTCTCAAGAGTTTGGGATCATGAGTAATTTTTCTTCATTTTTTGCAGATGATGGTCATCGAGGCAATGTTGATATGGGACGAGCAACCCAAATTGATGAATTGGTGGAGGCCCGCTCAGGGATGGGTGCCGTTGCTATGGAAATGAATACAACGCAAAAAAGTAATAGCCGATCAATTGACCAACAATATGCTCAAGTAAATGTAAAAGGAGAGATAACCAAAAATGATAAAATCGTTACTCAAAACCAAGATTCATTTTATCATGAGAAAAATGTATGGCGTGATCATCGAATCATGAAACAAGGAGCAAATCCCAAAATTGATCAAACGATACAAATAGGTTCTCCCGAATACGCAAGTATTGCCAATCGCATCATTCAACTTAACCGCCAAGCCGTGTTCTCCCTAGATGGAGATGTGCTTATTGAGCTTGATGGTAAAAACATTCTTCTTCAGAACTCAATTAATTAACAATTAAAAATAATACATATATGAAAATACATACATTATGCACATTAGGTCTGTTTGGTCTATTAAGTGCTTCATCATTAGCTGAAGCTACCAAAACAGAAGCCAACGTATCAGACGTTGCCAAATCCGAAAATGATAGAGCATCCATTCAAATTGCTTTATTACTAGATACATCCGGCAGTATGGATGGATTAATTAATCAAGCCAGATCATATTTGTGGAAAATCGTCAATGAAATGACATTAGCTCGACAAAATGGGAAATTGCCTCATATACAAATTGCTTTGTATGAATATGGTAATGATTCATTAAAATCAGAAAATCAATGGATAAGACAAGTAATGCCTTTAACTGATGATTTGGATGCTATTTCAACAGCTTTATTCGGTTTAAAAACGAATGGCGGTGTCGAATGTTGTGGTGCCGTTATCAATGATGCTTTAAATCAATTAAAGTGGGATGATAAAAATCCCGAAGCGCTTAAAATGATTTATATTGCCGGTAATGAAGAATTTAATCAAGGATCTGTAGATTACAAAAAAGTTATTCCCGAGTGTGTGAAAAAGGGAATTACGGTAAATACTATTTTATGTGGTGCCGGGTATAGTGGTCATGATGGTCCCGGTTGGAAGGAAGGGGCCATATTGGGAGACGGTTCCTATTTGGTTATCGATCATAATCTTACCCCTCCGGATCCGGAAACACCTTTTGATAAGGAATTAGTCGGTTTAGGTACTAAATTAAATGATACTTATGTGGCCTACGGAAACCAAGAGCAAAGAATGCTCAAGTCACAAGCTCAAGCAAGTAATGATGCTGAAGCAATGAACATGGCACCGTCTGTTGCTGTAGGACGAACGGTCGCTAAGTCTAATAAACTGGCTTATAAAAACGCATCATGGGACATGGTAGATGTTCTAGAACAAGATAAAGGTGAACTCATTATCGCGCAAATGGAAGATTCGGTATTACCGGATGAGTTGAAAGGTAAGACGACAGAAGAAATCAAAGCATACGTACAAGAAAAAGCTAAAGAACGGGAAGGAATCCAAAAACAAATTGGTGAAATTAACAGCAAAAGAGATGCTTGGTTAGCCCAATGGAAAAAAGATAATCCTGACAAAGTGAAAGAAAATACACTAGATCAAGCAATCTTGGATTCAGCCAAAAATCAAGCAATCAAGAAAAATTTTGTGTTTGAAAAGCCAAAAGAGTAGGCTAAATGATATGATACATCCGGCTTGGAGGGATCATTGTATCCCCTCAAGCCGGAATTAAACAAATAGACATTTGATTGTTATAATTTTTTGGTAGGATAATTGAAAATGCAACGTTATCGTATATTGGTCGTAGAAGATGACACCGCCATTCGACATGGATTGACGGACTCTTTAGTGATGTCCGGATACGAAGTGTTAAGTGCAAAAGACGGGCAAGAGGCTTTGTCTCTGATTCATCTTGAAGAGTTTGATTTGGCTTTATTAGATATAGTTTTGCCTTTTGTAAGCGGATTAGACATCTTGAAAAAAATTCGTCAAGATAGACCTACGGTTCCGATTATGATGTTAACGGCAAAAGGAGCTGAAACCGATAAAGTCCGTGGTCTCAAATTGGGTGCAGATGATTATATAGTAAAGCCCTTCGGTATTTTGGAAGTATTGGCTCGTATAGAGGCTGTCTTGAGGCGCTCTCCTGAACGACCTCGTTTATTAAGCAAAGTGAATTTACCTAAAGGGTGTCTTGATTTACAACACCGATGTGTCTTACTTAATGACCAATCGGTCGCGTTGACAACTAAAGAATTTGAACTGGCAAAACATTTAGCTACACATGTCGGGCGCATCATCAGTAAAGAGGAGATTCTTACTCGCGTGTGGCAAGTGGATCCTCGAATGGTGGAAACACGTAGTGTGGATACGACCTTGGCTCGTTTACGCGAAAAACTAGGCGATCAAAATAGTGAAGTGATTCAAACAGTGCGCGGACAAGGTTATTATTGGAAGGAGATGTTATGAAACGGTTCTTGTCTTACTTGTTATTCATCGTCAGTTTACTCTCATTGATGTTTGTTTTAGTGTGGTTTGGTAAAAATGTTATCCAATCTCATGAAGAAAAAACTAATGAATTGGAACGAGTAAGAGAAATTGAACAATCTCGTTTAGCTTTGTGGAGATTAGATTCTCTTATTGCATCAATGTTGGCCACTGAAAATGATCGACTAATCACGGATTATATGTCGGGGGGCCAAAAGACTGAGCCATGGCAAGAAACGTCTTGGGAACCTTTTGTTAACGCTTATTTTCAAATTGATGCTATGGGGGAATATTCCTTACCTCGTTCGGGAGTGAGTTCTATATTAAACTTGAGTCAATTACAAAATTATACAAGTGCTCTAAAAACGACTTTGGTTTCCAATGCTAAAAAATCACATAATTCTGATATAGGTCATATAGTTGATCTAAATCAAGAACTTGCTGCCAAGAAGGAAGTTGAGGAAGTATCGGTTTCCAAGGAGTCTGTTGCAGATAATCATGCTGCGGGTAAACAAAGTAATGTTGATTTTGTAGAGCGTAAGAAGAATGTTGTTGCTTCAAACTCGTTTCAATATACTCAAGTTGTCTCTGAACAGGTTGAAATGCCTGCGGCTGCTAAAAGAGCATCTCAAAGTCATGTTTTGGGGCAGACGAAAAAAAATGCGAGGGTGAGTGGTGCTCTTCAAAAATCGGCACATATTGATAATGATGGTGCTGAGGATTTGTTTCAAAATGAATCCGTACAGACTTTGTTAGATTCGAACATCAATGATGATAATGCTTCCGCTGCACCAATCTATGAGCCAACAGAAATAGTGCAGCAACAATTACTGGCTTCTTCTCTCATTCCATATTTTTCCAATGACCAATTATTTCTCGTTAGAACCGTACAAGATGGAGAGACGACATTTGTACAAGGAATGTGGATAAATGCTCAAAAAATAAGTGCTTATCTGCAAAATTCTATTAGTGATATATTACCTAAAGCTCAGTTGTTACTTAAAAATACCGGTTCGGAGAATTATATGATGATGGCGTCTTTGCCTTTTATTTTAAATTCCAATTATCAACCGGTGAAGCCGGATAACTCCGAGGTAGTTCAGTCTGTTTATTTCGGTGTGGGAGTTGCTTTGATTTGTTTATTAGTCATTGTCTTTTTCTTATGGGGAATATCTAAACTAAGTCGTAAAAGAGCCGTTTTTGTTTCAGCCGTTACTCATGAATTACGGACTCCTTTGACTACATTTCATATGTACACCGACATGATGGATGCCGGTTTGGTACCGGACGCTAAAAAAGGAGATTATATGCGTACCATGAAAAAAGAAGCTTCTCGGTTATGCCATTTGGTAGATAATGTACTTAATTATGCTCGTGTGGAGAAAAAAGTAAAAATGCCACAAATGGAAGCCTTGGATATAAGAGACTTGATGGGGCGTGTGATAGATCGTATTCAGCCGAGACTTTCCGAAGTAAATGCTGATTCGTTAGTGTCTTTTTCCTCCGACATTCACGCAATCAAAGTAAGGGCTGATGAAACTGCGGTGGAACAAATTTTCTATAATTTGGCAGATAATGCCGTTAAATATGGCTCATTAGATAATGATACGCTAGAATTTTCCGTTTATCTTTCAGGTTCTTATGTTTGCATTGATGTCTCCGATCATGGACAAGGAATACCTCAAGCCATGAAGAAGAAAATCTTCACACCTTTTTCTCGTTCGGCTGAAGAAGCCGCCGGTAAACAACCGGGAGTAGGTTTGGGGTTAGCTCTATGTTATGAATTAGCTAAGGCTATGGGAGGACGTTTGACTTTATGTCGATCGTCTAAGGAAGGTACTTGCTTTACTTTGGCTCTACATCTTTCTTCCTAACACAATAGGTTTTTTCGTTTTTTCTAGAAAGAAATAAAGGCACACATCTGTAATATTGTAACACCCTATTTCGAATATGGAATTTTCAAAAACAATATACAGATGGGCTCTTGCCGCAACGATGACTAGTTGCTTAGGATATAAGACATTTGCCGCAACTGATTATAACGTGCCTTCATACGGCGTTGTGCCAAATCAGCAACAATTGAAATGGCATGATATGGAGATGTATGCTTTTGTACATTATACATTAAATACTTATACCGGGAAAGAATGGGGGATGGGTGATGAAAAACCCGAATTATTTCAACCCACTCATTATGATCCTGAACAAATCGTTAAAACTATAGCCGATGCAGGTCTTAAGGGCATTGTCTTTACTTGTAAACACCATGATGGTTTTTGCATGTGGCCAACCGAAACCACTACTCACGATATTGCTTCAGCCCCGTGGAAAAATGGTCAAGGTAACGTAGTGGACGATATGGTAAAGGCCTGCCGTAAATATGGTATCAAATTTGGGGTGTATATTTCCCCATGGGATAGAAACCATTCTACCTATGGAACTCCGGAGTATATTAAGGTCTTCCGTAAACAATTAGAAGAAATCTTAACGAAGTACAAAGATGATATCTTTATTGTTTGGCAAGATGGTGCCTGTGGTGGTGACGGATTCTATGGTGGAGACAAATTAGAAAAACGTGAGGTTGATAAGGTCGATTATTATAAATGGCGTGAAACTTGGGATTATGTGAAAACTTTAGTACCTGATGCTTGCATCTTTTCAGATATTGGCCCTGATGTAAGATGGGTTGGTAATGAGCGTGGTTATGCTCGATATCCACATTGGTCAACTATTACTCCGGTAGGCTTAAATGGTCGTCCTCCGGCACCCGGATTGTTAGATGAAAAGGTCAATGAAGTAGGTACCCCTAATGGTAAGGAATGGATACCGGCTGAAGTCGATGTATCAATTCGCCCAGGTTGGTTTTGGCACCAAGAGCAAAACAATCAAGTTAAGTCTCCGGAAAGATTGTTGTCCATTTATTTCGAAAGTGTAGGTCGCGGTGCCAATTTAAATTTAAACGTACCACCGGATAAGAGAGGGCGAATTCATGAAAACGATGTCGAATCACTGCAAGAATTTTCAAGAATGCTCAATCGTATGTATTCTAAAAATTATGCGGATAATGCCCAAGTGTCCGTTTCAAGCGTTCATCCGAATACGTCAAAAGATTCGGTTTTAGATCGCAAAAGAACGACGTTTTGGATGGCTAATGACGATGATAAACAAGCTCAAGTTTGTTTAAAATTACCCGAAGTTCGCACATTTGATGTGATTCGCTTAGCTGAACCTATTCAGAATGGACAACGAATTCGCTCATTCAACGTTGAGGTAAAAAAAGATGGTAAATGGATTCCATGGTTATCTGGAGAAAGCGTAGGTGCTCGTGTCATTTTACCTGGAGACGAGGTAACAACCGATGAAATACGTATTAACATCTTAAAGTCTGATGCCTCTCCTGCTTTGTCTGAAATCTCATTGTGGACGAAACCATTTGCCGTGATGGCTCCTAAAGCAGTTCGCGAAGCATCGGGTAAAGTGGTATTACAAGGTGCTCCTTCTGCCGTGATTCGATATACTTTAGATGGAAGTGAACCTAACGAAAATTCAACGCAATATGACCAGCCTATCTCAATGGTCAATGGTGGAGAACTCAAAGCGAAGAGTTATTTAAAAGGTACAAGCTCGGCTACTCTTACTGAAATAATGCCTATGGCAACCAATGATTGGAAAGTAGTAAGCGCTCCGGGTGCTGCGGTAGATAATCACCTTTTGTTTGATGGTAATGAAGCTACATTATGGCATACCTCTCATCAAAATGGTGAGCAAGCTCCGCCTCAATCAATTGAAATCGATATGGGTAAAACCGTGCCGGTTCAATCTGTTTTATATACCCCTAGACAGGACGGCCACTTCCATGGAATTGCCAATAAATATGAGGTATATCTCAGTGAGGATGGTAAATCTTGGGGACAACCCGTTGCTCAAGGCGAGTTTTCCAATATAAAAAATCATCCGATTCGCCAACAAATTGATTTAGCTAAGCCTATTTCTGCACGTTATATGAAATTTGTTGTGCCGTCCGTGATCGAAAGTAATCATGTAACGATCGCCGAATTAGGTGTTTTACAAGATAAGAAATAATTCAATTTTACGACGTTAAATCAATCCGCTAACAAGCAATTAAGTTTGTTAGCGGATTTCTATTAATACGGTTTATCTATTTCTTAATGAGAATACTTGTCTTATGATTGACAATGTATATGTAGAATCGGTAGTGTGTGTGGCATGTTGCGACGATTGTTTTTAGGCTTAAGCTTTTTAACCGGCTGTTTTTTTATGCAAGAAGCTGCTGCTGTGCATGTAGTCATGTGTGGGGGGCCTGCGCTGAAAAGCTGGGAAGGTTTACGTATTCAGCCTGATCGTCATGATAACTGGTGGGCCAATTTTGTGCGTGGCTCTACCGTAAGAATAGGTCAAATTTTGGCTCAAGATCCCAATGCTAAAATTACGTGGATCGTTTATCGACCCGGCTATGTAATGAGAGGTAAGGAAGACCAAAAACCTTATGTTCAATGGATTTCTGACTTAGGTAAGAAATATCGAATCAAATTGGTTTGGGTTAATAATGCCGATGAAGCAATTAAAGCTTTAAACCGTAGCCCACGTCATCAAAACGATTTTGTGGAAACATTTTATTATTTTGGGCATTCCAATCCGAATGCGTTGATGTTGGATTATGGCAGTGAAATTATGGCTGCATCGACACAATGGATTCACGAAACCGATTTGAATAAAATCTCTCCTGGAATTTTTCGTCCCCAATCCGATTGTTGGAGCTTTGGTTGCTATACAGGATTAAGCATGAGCTATTGGTGGAAGAAATATCTTGGTGTCCATTTGTGGGGGAATACGAAATCTACGCATTACGCCCCTGTTTCAAATGGTCAATTGCCTAGTGGTGGTGGAAAATGGGTTCGTTAGCAGTTAACGACGTTCACAGCCAAGCCGCCTTGGGCGGTTTCTTTATATTTGGATTGCATATCGCGCCCTGTATCAAGCATGGTGCGAATGACCTTATCCAAAGGTACAAAGTGAGTACCTGATCCTCCTAGGGCAATACGAGCTGCATTGATTGCCTTAATAGCGGCAATGGCGTTACGCTCGATGCATGGTATTTGCACCAAACCGCCAATAGGGTCACATGTAAGACCCAAGTTGTGTTCCATACCGATTTCACCGGCATTTTCTACTTGGTGAGGTGTGCCACCTAAATATTCGGTTAATGCTGCAGCCGCCATAGAACAGGCAACGCCTACTTCCCCTTGGCAACCTACATCGGCTCCCGAGATAGAGGCATTCTTCTTGTAAAGAATAGCTATGCCACCTGCGGTGAGTAAAAAGCGATGAACCGCATCCTTATGTGGAGAAGTACAAAATTTCACAGCGTAATTCAATACGGCGGGAATAATACCGGCTGCTCCATTTGTAGGGGCTGTCACGATTCGTCCACCGGCCGCATTCTCTTCATTGACAGCAATAGCGTAAAGATTGATCCAGTCCATAATGGAAAGTGGATCCTTTAAAGCTGATTCACCTTTTGCTATAAGTGATTTTCTTAATTTTTTTGCACGTCTAGGTACTCGTAAAATGCCGGGTAGAGTGCCTGTGGCAGATAACCCGGTTTGAATGGATTGTTGCATTGTGCGCCAAATGCGATCCAATTTTTCATTCAATTCATCTTCCGTATGGAGGCTTAACTCATTTAATTTGACGATGTGTGAGATATCACAGGCACTTTGATCGCACCATTGCAATAATTGGTCTGCCGATTCATACGGATAAGGATATTGGTGATATGCTTCATCAGGGAGATGGGCAGTCATTTCTTGCTCGGTGGCGATAAAGCCGCCTCCGGTAGAATAAATGACTGATTCTTCAAGCACATTACCATCGTTATCAATGGCGACGAAATGCATGCCATTAGGGTGGAGTGGTAAAGGCTCAAAATGAGTCAAATCTAAGTCCGTACGAGGTGAAAAATGAATGCTATGTCCATTTTCCGTCGTGATTTGTTCCGTTTGGTGTAATAAAGCAATCAATTTAGGAACTTCAGACGGGATGACCGTTTCAGGGTCATATCCCATTAAGCCAAGCATGATGGCAGAATCGGTGGCGTGGCCTCTGCCTGTTGCCGCCAATGAACCATAACATGTACATTTAATATTAGCTATATCTGCTAAATGGGGAGATTCAGCCACTTGATTAACGAAGTGCAAAGCTGCCTTCATAGGACCTACCGTATGAGACGAAGAAGGTCCTATGCCAATTTTGAATAAATCAAAAACGCTATAGTGGTGCATGGTAATAAGTGGCTGAATTGGAATAATTATTCTCCTATTTCCAATAAATAACGTTCTGCTTCAATAGCTGCGGCGCAACCCATGCCGGCAGAAGAAATCGCCTGACGGTAATTAGGGTCGGTTACGTCTCCTGCTGCGAATAAACCTACGGTTTTTGTTGCTTGCAAGCCTGGAATTCTTCTGATGTAACCGGCATCATCACGATCGACCAAATCACCAAGGAATGAGCTGTTAGGCGTGTGACCGATAGCCATAAAGACACATTTTACCGGTAATGGAGTGCGTTCTCCGGTGATTGTATTTTGTAACATGACGCCTTCTACATCACCATTGTCATCGGTATGATAGGCAACAATTGTCGAGTCCCAAATAGGTTCGATTTTTTCATTAGCTAAGGTGCGCTCAACCATGATTTTTGAAGCGCGAAGAGTATCACGACGATGGATGAGATACACTTTGGAAGCAAATTTTGTCAAGAACGCCGCTTCTTCACAAGCACTATCGCCACCACCTACAACACAAACTGGCACATTACGATAGAAAGCTCCGTCACAGGTGGCGCAAGCTGTTAATCCACGACCAACCAAGCCTTCTTCGCCCAAGATACCTAAATAACGGGCTGTGGCTCCGGTTGCTACGATTACGGACTTAGCTTTATAGCTGCCGCCTGATGTTTTTACGGTAAAAAGATGAGTTTCTTTATCTTTTGTTACTTCGACAACACTTTCGTAAGCCATGCGA
This sequence comes from Akkermansiaceae bacterium UBA7331, assembly GCA_002471255.1. Taxonomy (GTDB): domain Bacteria; phylum Verrucomicrobiota; class Verrucomicrobiia; order Verrucomicrobiales; family Akkermansiaceae; genus Akkermansia. Next base: position 128,996 of record DKPP01000004.1, read on the forward strand.
GTACCGAATTTTTCGGCTTGTTGCTGCATCATGTACATCAAGTCAGGCCCCATAATTCCTTCAGGAAAACCAGGGAAGTTTTCGACTTCAGTAGTTGTGGTGAGCTGTCCTCCTATTTGACCTCCTGTAATTAACAAAGGAGAAAAGTTGGCTCGGGAAGTATAAATAGCTGCGGTATAACCGGCACAACCGGCTCCAATAATAATCACATTTTCCGTGTTCATGATGATGCTATAGTCTTATATATTTTAAATAACTGTAAACGCAACAAAACCTGTAAGCGAGCCGATTTTGTGTCCTCATGAGATAATGTGAGGATTTGGATTATTTTATGTTTTCAGCTTAATATAATGGGAACAATTTATTGGTTGAATTTTATTTATGGGTTGCGTCTGAGTAGGAATATGGTAGAAACGCCATGGTATTTTTACAATTATGTCACAACAAGCAACTAATACAGTTAAGTTTTACAGTGGCGAGCAGATTCCATTGGAATTGCATAAAGTTCGCGTCGTTCAAAAGTTAAATTTGGTGCCTATTGAGCGCCGTGTGCAAGCAGCTCAAGAAGCTGGCTTTAATACATTTTTATTAAGCACCAATGATGTATATTTAGATATGCTTACTGATTCCGGCGTGAATGCAATGAGTGATAACCAAATTGCAGCCATGTTCCGTGCGGATGATGCGTATGCCGGATCCCAGAGTTTTGATCGTCTTCGTACAGCTGTTGAGGATGTATTTGGTAAAAAGTATCTTTTACCTACTCACCAAGGTCGTGCTTGTGAAAACATCATTGCCCGCACTTTTGTGAAGCCTGGTGATGTAGTTCCGATGAACTATCACTTTACCACAACTCATGCCCACATTGATTTAAATGGTGGTAAAATCGAGGAATTAGTAGCTGACGAGGCTTTAAATCTTGCTAGTGATCATCCGTTTAAAGGTAATTTAGATCCACAAAAATTACGCGAATCCATTAAGCGTAATGGCAAAGAAAACATTCCATTTGTTCGCATGGAAGCTTCTACCAACTTGATTGGTGGTCAGCCTTTTTCCATGGCTAACTTGAGAGAGATCCGTGAGATTTGTGAGGAATATGGCATCATGTTGGTGTTAGATGCCTCTTTGATCGGTGAAAACGCTTACTTTATTAAAGTACGTGAGCCTGAGTTTAAGGACGTAAGTTGTGGCGATATTCTTCGTGAAATGTGTTCCTATGCTGATTTGGTCTATTTCTCAGCACGTAAGGTGTCCTCTTCACGCGGTGGTGGTATTTGCACCAATAATAAGGAAATTGCTAAGAAAATGGAACATTTGATTCCATTGTTTGAAGGCTTTTTGACTTATGGTGGTATTTCCGTTCGTGAAATTGAAGCCATGGCAGTAGGTTTGTATGAAACAACTGATTTGTCAGTAATTTCTCAAAGCCCATCATTCATTAAGTATTTCATTGATGAAATGGTGCGTTTAGGCATTCCTTGCGTAACTCCTTCCGGTGGTTTAGGTGCTCACATTGACGCCGGTTCATTTTTATCTCACGTGCCTCAGCAGGATTATACAGCCGGTGCATTAGCCGCCGCATTTTATATTATTTCCGGTGTGCGAGGTATGGAACGTGGTACCGTTTCCAGTGTGCGTGATGAACATGGCAATGATATTTTAGCTGATGCCGAATTACTTCGTCTTGCCTTCCCACGTCGCGTATTTACCTTATCACAAGTGAAGTACGTAGCTGACCGTATGAAATGGTTATATGATAATCGTGAATTGGTTGGTGGCCTAGAGTTCGTAGAAGAACCTCCTGTGCTTCGCTTCTTCATGGGTAAATTACAGCCTAAGTCAGACTGGCCTGAAAAACTTTTGGCTAAGTTCCGTCAAGACTTCGGCGATAGCTTGTAATAAAGCGTACCGATTGATTTTTTGTCACAAACCCGAAGAAATGATTTCTTCGGGTTTGTTTTGTTATGTATAAGAAATGATTTTTTAAACAAAGAGTTTTAGTTTACCATCTCTACTTATATGGAATCCTTGCCTGATATGAAAACATCCGCCTCTTGTAAGGGGGTAATAAGATGGGGTCTCACTTTAGTTTGTTTGACTTGGATTTCATGGGCGGCTTTACTTTTTATTATCGAACCATTGTTTAAAGCGACCGGAGGGTATGGTCTGGATTATGGTCATGCATTAGAATGGCGTACGTGGGGTGTGGGTTGTTTTGTCGGGGTGCTGCTTTTGAGTATGGGAGGCTCCTTTTTAGTATGGGGTCATAAGGTTTGCCTCTTAGCATTCCAACATGATAAGAGTCTTTTTTGGTCTCCTAAATTGTTTTTTATCTGTTACACGCTGTTGTGCTTAGTTTTTTATTTGTTTGTAAGTATTGGGTATTTTTTGGGGCTTGATTATTATGTGATGAATATCTGGTCTGCCGTACCGGCTATTGCCTCACCCTTGATTTTATCTGCGATGGCTTGGGAACAATCTCGTGTTTTGCAAACTGTGAACGGACACGGCACTGACAGGCTTAAAAAAGTGATATGCGCTTATATATGTGCCAATATTCTTAAATGGCTGTTTGTGCCGCTTGATATTATTAGTGGAGATAGACCGATACAGTTTTTGATATTAGTCTGTTTTTCATGGATTGTGCTTGAATTGTCTTGGTTGTGGCGACAAGTTGGCAATCTGTCCTATAAGCCAGTTGCTAAAAGATGAGAATTAGGAATCGGTTCGGGTTTGACAGAGAGAAAAAAGTTCAGCATTGTATGCGCTCACCGATATGAAGGATCCAGCATATATTCCAGATGACTATTTTAGCCGACATTCCGCGTTGGAGATTACGGGAGTTGATCAACCTTTTGAAGTTGATTTAGGCTGTGGCGATGGAGGATTCCTTTTGCAGATGGCTAATCATTATCCCGAACGCCGGTTTTTAGGTATTGAGCGTTTGTTGGGTCGTGTGCGTGGTGTTTGTTCCAAAGCAAAACAAGAAAAATTGGAAAATGTGCAAGTTTTGCGCATGGAAAGCCAATATTTTTTAGAATGGTTTGTGCAACCCGGGTCGATGAGTCGATTACATTATTTGTGCCCGGATCCTTGGCCTAAGGCAAGACATCATAAAAATCGATTGGTGCAAGATGAGTTTATGCCTATCCTTCATCAAGCTTTAGCGGAAAACGGAGAATTTTTATTTAAAACCGATCACGAAGAGTACTATGAATGGGTGCTTGATCATGTCGGTAGAAGTGGTCTTTTCGAGCGCTTGGAATGGGAAGACGACCAATTTTATTATCCAAAAACTGATTTCCAATTATTGTGGGAATCTATGGGCAAAGTAATGTATCGTGCCCGATTCGTTAAAAAATAGCATTATTCACATGTCATTTACTCTTCATACAGTTGATAAGCAGACTGATGCCCGCTTGGGTACCTTGGAATTGCCACATGGTAAAATCCAAACGCCGATTTTTATGCCGGTAGGTACGCAAGGTACGGTAAAAACTTTGCATCCGAATGATTTAAAAGATTTGGGTGCTCAAATCATTTTAGGTAACACCTACCACCTGTCGATTCGCCCTGGGGCCGATTTAATTCAGGAAATGGGTGGTTTACACCGTTTTAGTAATTGGGATAAGCCTATTTTGACCGATTCAGGCGGTTTTCAGGTTTGGTCTTTGGCTAAACTTCGTAAAATTACCGAAGAAGGTGTAAGATTTTCTAATCACTTGGATGGCTCCTATATGATGTTGAGCCCTGAGCGCTCCATGGAGATACAGGCTCAGCTCGGTAGTGATATAGCGATGTTGTTTGATGAATGCCCTCCTTATCCTTGTGATCGTGCTTACGCGGAAAAATCATTGGGATTAACCTTGCGCTGGGCTCAGCGTTGTAAAGATTGGGTGAAAACACATCAGCCACGTTCGGGGGAAGGCCGTCAGCATCATTTTGGTATCGTGCAAGGTTCCGTTTATGCCGATTTAAGACGCCGTTGTGCTGAAGAGTTGGCTGCGTTAGATTTTGATGGTTATGCAGTTGGTGGTGTATCGGTAGGTGAGCCTGAAGAGGAAATGTTACGTGCCATTGATCATGCCGTACCATTTTTACCGAAAGATAAACCTCGATATGCAATGGGCTTGGGTACACCGCCTCAGCTTTTAGAGATGATTGCACGTGGTGTCGATATGTTTGACTGTGTGATGCCGACTCGTTTGGCCCGTCATGGAGTTGCCTTAACACCTGATGGTCCGATGCATATTAAAAACCTTCGTTGGGCGAAAGATGACCGTCCGATTGATGAAGCAGGGCATCCTCATGTTACCCAATTTTCACGTGCTTATATAAGACATTTGTTTAAAGCTGGTGAAATACTCTCTTTAAGATTGCTTTCTTTCCAAAATTTGGAATTCTATCTGAGGTTGATGGCACAAGCGCGCGAAGCCATTGCCACAGGAACATTCGGCTCTTTTAAAGATGCCTTCATCGCGCGTTACAACTCAAACAATATTGTATAAATGAATAATCTTCTAGCACAAGCCGAGCAAGCAGCTCCAGGTGGCCTCTCCGGCATTTTTGGTAATCCTATTTTTATGATGGTTATCATCGCCGTTCTTTTTTGGGTGATGTTGATTCGTCCTCAAAGAAAGGCACAAAAAGAGCAACAAAACCGCATTAGCTCTTTAGAAAAGGGTGATAAAGTGGTGACCAATGCCGGCATCCATGGTCGTATCGAAAAAATCGATGAAAAAACCGTTATGCTTAAGATTGCAGAAGGCGTGATCATCGAAGTTGAAAAGAACGTGATCGTACACGTTGAGAAGTAAGTTTCCCATCCCGCTCGGATTTGTCATGATTCGAGCGGGATTCACTTTTTCTGCAACTATTCTGTTATTCAGGTGTTATCACTAAAGTACTTGTTTAAGATATGATTTGCGTGATGACTTCTATAACTTTGTTTGCCGGGATGGTTAATCAACCACCGCCGGTAGTAGAACCGGTAAAACAGGGCTGCGATGCTCCGGTTTTACCTCCTCATGTTGTAGAGTCTCATTGTTTTCATTTGTTAGTCCGGGAGCTATTGTTAGATCGATATGATCTCAATAAGGACGGCAAGTTAAGCCGTGAAGAACGTGCCACATTAGAACAGGATGCCTTTGCTGCTCATAAGCGCGCTAAATTGGAATTAATGATGCGCTTTGATGAGGATAAGGATGGTAAACTCTCTGCAGAAGAGTATGCCAAATTTAAACAAGCTATGGAACGTCGTAAATTGCGTTCCGTTAAGCAGACTCAAAAGGTAGTATTTTCGAATCAAACAGGTAAGGTTTCTGCGGTAGTGACGGTAACTGAAACCCGTCAAATGCCTATTCCGGCAATCCCTTCCGCTCAAGTTAGTCCTGCTGTGCAAATGATGAACGCCGCTACGGTTGCTTCTCCTTTTTGCAATAAACCCTGCCCACCTAAAAAGAAGGCAGTGCCTATCCGACCTCATATTTTCATGTTAGTGCATGAATTGATTTTAGAACGTTTCGATTTAAATAAAGACGGTAAATTGGATAATAAAGAGCGTATGATCATGACAAAAATGGCTCATGACCTTTATGAAAAAACCAAGAAAGAGTCTGTAGAACGTTTTGATTTAAATGGTGATGGCTTATTAAGTCGTATGGAGAAAGAGCGTGCTCTTTACATCCTAAATGAAGAGTCGGGTGTGGAACAAGATATGGGTGATGATATCGATATGTTGATACGTTCCAATATTCAAGCAATGTTAGACGCTGGATGTCATCAATTACCTCCTGCTCCGGCTCATCCGGCTGTTCCGGCTGTTCCGGCTGTTCCGGTTGCTCCGACGGTTAGACCTAGTCATCGTCCGACCCATTAAATTATTTATATGACTGATGATTCATTCATTGAGTCCTTTGAATCGTATTTACAAGGTGAGCGTATGGCTTCAGATCATACGGTTGAAGTTTACTTGCGAACCTTATTTCAGTTTAAAAATTGGTTGGGTGAATCATTTGTTACTTGGGAGCAATGTACCTCCGAACAAATGCGTGATTGGTTGTTTGAGTTGCTCAAATTAGAGTTGAGTAAATCGACTATTAGATTGCGATTCGCAGCGCTGCGGAGTTTTTATCGCTTTTTGTGTAAACGTCATGGATTAAAAGACAACCCTCTTATTGGTGTGTCTTTGCCAAAGGCTAGTCAAAAGTTGCCTGTTTTTCTCAGCTTTCCTCAAATGTTGGAATTACTGGAATTGCCTTATCAAGTAAAATTGCCTCGCAATGCCCCGTCTTGGTTGCCATATCGAGATGGTGCGATGATGGAATTATTTTATTCAGGTGGCTTACGTTTGAGCGAATTGGTCGGGCTTAATGTTAGTGATGTTAGCCATGAAGGTGTGATTGTTTATGGTAAGGGGCGTAAAGAGCGATTTTTACCTATAAGTCCGGTTGCATTTGGTGCAATAGAGGAGTATAAAACTCGTGCCGGAATAGAAGAAGGGAAGCATGCCTTATTTCGTTCAAGACTTGGTAGTAGGCTTAGCTCGCGCTCCGTCCAACTAATGTTTGAAAAGTATGTGAGGCATTCAAGCATCCCTTTTAAAATTTCTCCGCACAAAATACGTCACACTTTTGCGACTCACATGCTGGATGCCGGAGCTGATTTAAGAGCTGTGCAAGAGCTATTAGGTCACGTTTCCTTATCGACTACACAGATTTATACTCATGTAACGAGGGCTAAGCTAGCAGAAGTGTATTATAACACACATCCACGAGCATGATAGACTGGTATTATAACGTTATTTATCCATTGCTGCCTCAAGAGTTTTGGTTTGTATTCCTTTTATTTCTTTCGCAGGCATCTCCCGGGCCCGATCAAGCTTATGTCGTACGCTCTAGCCTAGCTTATGGATTAAGAGGTGGGATTGTTGCTTCCGCCGGTATTGCTGCCGGTCTTGTTTTTCATGCCATTTTGGTTTGTACGGTAGGATCCTTCTTATTTGAAGGCCTTGTCGGTGATGTTTTTTTAACTCTAGCCGGTGGATGGATGATTTATTTAGGTTGGAAGATCTGGCCTAAAAAAATTGAGGGAGAAGAAATATCGTTGAAGGGGTTGGCTAAAGCGAAAAAAATGCGCTCCATTTTTACGGAAGCACTCATTTGTAATTTGCTGAATGCGAAGTGTACCTTGTTCCTTGTTTCCTTATGCGCTCCTTTATTAAAGGATCAACCATCTATTCCATATTTGTTTTTTGTCGGGTTCCTAATCGTCATAACGGCTTTTGTCGGATGGAGTATCTGGGCATATGCTTTCCAATGGAAGTGGATTCGACGCTTTTATGCTAATGATGCCGGCTGGATTGATCGTTTCTTTGCTGTGGCTCTAACGATATTCGGATTATCCATTTGGTGGAATTTAGTCATAGCGAAGGTGTGATAAACAGGCTTGTGGAGCATTTTTTGAAGAAAAATCGCCCATAATGAGGAAAAAATCACTCAATCCTTGACAAAAGCCCGATAATATAGGATACATTTGCACCCGCTATTGGAAGTGGGTCGTGCACAGAATGATTTTGCGTGACTCTCTCCCTTAACATCTTTTACATACAATTGATATGGCAGTAGCAATTAGACTCAACCGTCAAGGTTCCAAAGACCGTCCTTATTACAAAATTGTTGTTGTAGACAGCCGCAAGCGTCGCGACGGTCGTTACATCGAGCAAGTGGGCACATATGACCCAATGCAAGCAGGTGTTAACTATACGATCGACCTCGAGAAGGTTGATAAGTGGCTTGCTAACGGTGCTCAGCCTTCTGAGACTGTTAACTCCATTATTCGCAAGTCTCGCTAGTCGTTACTTACAGTTTTTACATCAAGCGCACCCTTTGTTTAGGCAGAGGGATGCGCTTTTTTTATTTAACTTTACACAAAAAATCAGCAAATCCTCATTGGCTTGCTGATGCTTTCTTATTTAGACGTAGATTGAGTTATCGTCTCGGGATGAAAAGTTTGGCGGACTCTAAAATGCCAAATGAGATTTCATGAATGTGCAGATTATCGGTGTCGATGCAAAGATCTGCCGTTTCCTTGTAATGATTCAATCTGTTTGAGATGATGTCGGTCAGAGTAGCCTTCGGATTCTCGGTTTGTAGGAGAGGTCTGCCTGTGCAATGGCATATACGTTGGTAGAGTGTATCTACGGTTGCGTTAAGCCAAACGACAAATCCAAGTTGCTGTAAAATCTCTCGGTTCTCGGGTCTCATGATGATGCCGCCTCCCGTGGAGATAATATGATTACCCGGGCATTGTGTTAATAAGCATTCCAAAGTTTGAGTCTCAAGTTGTCGGAAATATTCTTCTCCCTCGCTCGCGAAAATGTCGCTAATAGAGCGTTGTTCCTGACTTTCGATAAGAGAATCAGTATCAATAAGGGTAAGTTGCTTATCTCGTGATAATTCTTTACCTATCGTTGACTTCCCACACCCCATTGCTCCTATAAGGATAATGTTGGGGTAGCAGTCTGTAGATGGGTTGTTGTCGATCACGCAAGCATTCTATCTAATCTAGTGATAGATGAAAACTGAAATTTTATCATACCAATCAAAAGATGATGTTGATGCCTTGGATCACTAATTTGTGATAGCAAGAATATGATTTTAGAGTGATTTTTCGAAATATTGAAAATAGTTCTCGTTACAGCCTTGACGAAAACGTGACCTTAGGGCATGGATAAGGAATGCAAACTGAATTATACGAAGTTGATCCTTTATCGGATAATAAAAAACTGTATGTCAAAGCTGCCGAAGCAATGGCTGAAGGTGCTTTGGTTGCTTTGCCTACCGAAACTGTGTATGGTTTGGGAGCCGATGCTTTTAATGCTGAGGCTGTAGCGAAAATTTTTGAAGTAAAAGGTCGTCCTAGCTTCGATCCGTTAATCATTCATTTACATCATGGTAAGGAATTATCCAAAGTTGCTGTTATTCCTGATGAATTAAAGGATTTAGTGTATCAATTGGGTAAGTTGTTTTGGCCGGGACCTTTAACGATGGTTTTGCCTAAAGCCGATGTGGTGCCGGATATTGTAACAAGTGGCTTGCCTACGGTTGCTGTGCGTGTGAGTGCTCACCCTGCGATGCGTGGCGTGGTTAAAGCGTTGGGTCATCCTGTAGCTGCTCCTAGTGCTAATCTTTTTGGTCGTATCAGTCCTACATCCGCTTCGGCTGTGATGAAAGAATTAGGTGGTAAGATTGATATGGTTCTTGATGCAGGTGCTTGTTCGGAAGGCTTGGAAAGCACTATTGTGCGCCCTTATGTTGATGAGCGTGGTAAACCGGTATTAGAGCTATTACGTGAAGGGCCTGTGACTCGTGAGCAATTCCGTGGTGTGGCGAAGGTGATTCGTAAAAAACCTACGAGTGCCCCTGCTTCTGATGAAGCAAAGCCTGCACCGGGTATGCTTGAAAGCCATTATGCTCCTAGAAAGCCGTTAATTTTGATTGAAGATGGTCAAACTTTTGAGCCGGAAGAGGGTGTAAAATATGCTTTGCTCTCTTACGAGGGTACATCTGCTTTGGCTGAAGAAGGTGACTGGGTAAAGGTTGTTCCTATGAGCCCGGGTAAAGGTCGTTTAGCAGAAGCTGCTGTTCGATTATTCGCCTTGATGCGTGAAATGGATGAAGATGAGTCATTTGATGTTATCGTCGCTGAGCCCGTATCGGCTGCCGGCTTAGGTCATGCGATTATGGATCGTTTGCGCCGCGCCAGCGTTAAACGTTAATTTTAAAAACCGTCACTGTTATGGAAAAAACCTTATTTGAAAAAATCTGTGAGGGTGAAATTCCTGCCGATATTGTCTATCAGGACGATTTGTGTGTCTGCTTTAAGGATATAAGCCCTCAGGCACCTGTTCATTTGCTGCTAGTGCCTAGGCAAGTCATCACTCGCATAGCTTTGGCTCAAGAGGATCAAGCTTGCTTGTTGGGTCATTTGATGCTTAAAGCCGGTGAAATCGCTCGATTGGTCGGTATTGCGGATTCAGGATTCAGATTGGTCATTAATAATGGTCCTGATGCCGGAGAGGTAGTTCCTCATTTGCATATCCACATACTTGGTGGACGCCATTTAGGCTGGCCTCCGGGTTAGCCTATTGATGACAATATTTTCATCTTTTACTTAAGAATGGTGTCAGGATGCAATCTTGCCATCATTCTTTTTTGTTGTTAGCCTGAACCTATGAAAAAACTGTTAATAGAGCTCGATCATTTGCCTGAAGAGGGTAAACGATATTGTGATGAGCTAGATCAGGAAATTTTTGGCGTCGATGATGATGAGTTGATCTGTACGGGGCCCCTTGAGTTTGATTTGAAGGTTCAAAGATTCGAAGGTGAGCTGTTTGTACAAGGAAAAATTTCAGCTCCATTTCAATTTCGCTGTGTTAGATGTCTCGATATGTTTGACTATGTCATAGAAAATAATACATTTGCCACTTCAATTGAAATTGATGGGCAATCTGCTATTGACTTGACGCAAGTGCTTAGAGAAGAGATTGTTATAGATTTCCCTGCTTATCCGAAATGTGAAGATGGCGGAGAAGAAAATGAATGTATGGCGAAAACTTCTCATTTTAGAGTGGACAAAAAGGGTAGTTTAGGTGTAAACACTTCTGCCCCGAGTGACCAAAACGGCGTGTGGAACGCCTTGGACGGTTTCGGAGAGAATCAATAATCATCTTTTTAATTTAGTAAAGTTATGGCAGCACCAAAACGTAGAACTTCCAAAATGAAGCAACGCTCTCGTCTCGCCGCTATCGCATGGCGTGCCCCGAAACTTCGCCAATGCCCAAAATGTGGTGGTAGCGTTCCTGGTCACACCGCTTGTGCTTCTTGCGGTACATATACCACTCGTTCCGGTAAGGAAATCATTGTGAAGGCAGAAGCCTAAACATTAGTTTTTATATCTAGATTCTGAGCCCATCATCAGGCTCGATGAGACTCTCGTAGCCGCTCTTGCCTTGCAAAGCGGCTCGTGTTGTTTTAAGATCACACTTCATTTATCCATTTGTAATAACATCGTCGTATGAAAATTGCTTTAGACGCTATGGGAGGAGATTTTGCTCCCGATATAAACATCGACGGAGCAAAGCGCGCCCTTGCCGATTTTTCCGATATTGAGAAAATCTATTTGGTAGGGCGAGAGGATGAGGTGAAGGCCTCATGTGATCGTTTTGGTCTGACAGGTAGTCGTATTGAGATTGTACCTGCTTCAGAGGTGGTGGAAATGCATGAATCGGGATTGATGGCCGTTCGTCAGAAGAAAAATTCTTCGATGTCGGTAGCGGTCGATTTAGTGAAGTCGGGTGATGCTCACGCAGTAGTGAGTGCCGGCAACACAGGGGCGGCAGTAGCTGCTTCAACTATTAAATTACGTTTATTGCGTGGCGTTGAACGTGCCGGTATCGTTACTCAATTACCCAATGAATTTGGTGTATGCAATGTAACCGATACGGGAGCTAATCCTGATGCCAAGCCAAGGCACCTTGTGGGTTATGCCATGATGGCCAGTATTTTGGCTAAATATATCTACGGTAAGCAGATGCCTAAGGTTGGGGTCATGAGTAATGGCTCTGAGGATGAAAAAGGAAATGATTTTACCAAAGAAACATTTACCATTTTGAAGCATTTAGCTTCTCAAGGGCGATTGCCGTTTGATTTTGTGGGTAATGTGGAAGGTCACGACTTGTTTGAGCATGAAATGGACGTCGTATTGACCGATGGTTTTACCGGCAACGTTTTATTAAAAACTTGCGAAGCGACAGCCAAAGCTTTTGGTAAATGGCTTAAAGTGGAATTAAAGAAAAATCCTTTGCGTATGACCGGAGCGATGATGTCAAAAGGCGCTTTTGGTGCTATGAAACAGCGCTTAGGTTATGATGCTGTAGGTGGTAGTCCTTTATTGGGTGTTAATGGGGTTTCCATTATCGCTCATGGTGGGTCTAATGCTGTTGCTATACGAAATGCTTTACGTGTGGCGTCAGAAATGTTACGAGCTAGAGTGAATCCTCTCATTGAGGAAGCCATGGAGCAATTAGGTGAGATACCTAATGCCTCCGATCTAGCAAACAAATAACATTATGTGGAAATTTTTTGATAAGATCCATAACCAGACATCCAAGAGGAGCGGAGGTTCTCGCTCATCGCGTGGATTCACTTCATTTCTGGACAATAGCCGGACGGTGAAAGTGGCTCTATGGTGTTTGGTTTTTATTTTATTTGAATGGTTAAGTAGCCATGGTCATGCCTGGCGCGAGGCGCAGGGATCGACAATGCTGATCACTTTTGGGGTTATCGTAGCCCTTTTGCCCATGTATTGGATATGTGCGGGGCAGTCTACTATTAAAAACAAAGTTTTTGTAGTTACCTGGGGTGGCGTGTTTATTCAATTAGGCATTAGCTATCTTATTTTTCATATACTGGATGCAATGCCTAATTTTACGTATTTGCAGCCTTTATGTTGCTTACCCTATATTTTAGCGCCTTTGCTTGTTACGGCTCTGCTAGGGCCTTTATTGGGCATGTTTTCGGTTGTTGCCGTAAGTATGCTTGGGTGTCCTTTGATTAGTGCCGACGCATTGGAGGAATATTGGGTGATGAGCATGCTCAGTGGTATGTTGACTGTTCTCATCATGAATAATTTGAGAAGTCGCTCTCAGATTTTGCGTGCGGGCTTTTTAGTTGGTGCGTTAGTCTTGGTTACATCACTTGCTTTTGGGTTAATTCCGTTGACTGATTCTTATGAGACACCGCATATTATTGGTTGGAATGTGGCGATGGCTGTTGGCGTAAGCATCGTTTTAAGTGTTTTATTAGGTGGTATTTTCCCGGTTATAGAAGGTATCTTTAATATTTTAACTCCTATTTCTTGGTTGGAAATGGCTGATATGAATCGCCCATTGATGAAGCGATTACAAATGGAAGCCCCCGGAACTTTCCACCATTGTTTGATGGTTGCTCAGTTGGCTGAGGCTGCTGCGGAAGCAATAGGTGCCAATCCTGTAGAATGTCGTGTGGCTGCTTATTATCACGATATAGGTAAAATCAAAAATCCTCAATATTTCATTGAAAACGTTCGTGATTCTGAAAACGTGCACGATTCTTTGACTCCTAGTATGAGTGCTCGCATTATCATCGGTCACGTTTCCGATGGTCTGGAGCTAGCTAAGAGTTATAATTTACCTCAACTCATTATTGATGCTATTCAGCAACACCATGGACAATCTTTAGCCTATGTCTTTTATCGTAAGGCTATGGATTACCGTAAAAGTGTACTCGAGAAAGTTGAGCAGGGTCTTGCTACGATGGACGATGTGCCTGAAGTGGTAGAGTCGAATTTCAGATACCCCGGACCACGTCCTCAAAGTAAGGAAGTCGGTATCGTTAGTCTTGCCGATGTGGTGGAAAGTGCCACTCGTTCATTAGGTAATACGACCTTAGAGGACATGGCTAAAATGGTTGATTCCGTTATTAAAAAGCGTGTGGTGGAAGGTCATTTGGATGATTGTGAACTTACATTGCATGATGTTAAGAGAATACAGGAAAGCTTTTTAAATTCTCTTAAAAATATCCATCACCAACGTATTGCTTATCCGAAGGATGAGGAAGAAGCGAAGCCTAAACCTGAGGTTTCACCAACGGCCTCGCAATCTATCAAGGTGGAAACTCCATTGCCAAAATCGCTCACTGAATTATCGGTGCAGCCTGTAGCTCCTTTTTTGGGCGAAGAAGAGAAACCCAAGCCTACGGCTACTCAACCTATCCCTAAAACGATTCAAGAAATCGTCGAACAAAAACAAAAGGATGGTACCATCTAATTTTTGACATCATGATTCCTGTTCTGGAGATTTACAATAACGTAGAAGACGCCTTATATACTGAAGCAACTTCGGAGCAGTTTTTGACGGCTTTGGAAGCTTGTCTGGCTAAAATTTTGACTTTGCCGCAAGGTCCTGCTCACGTTTTAAGCGATCTATCTCTTGTGGAAATCTCCGTGGTGGATGATGATGTTATTTGTGATGTTCATGATCGATTTTTAAATGACCCGACGCCTACGGATGTGATTACCTTTCCTCATGGTGATGGGTTGGGTGAGATTTTGGTGAGCATCGATACGGCTAAGCGACAAGCTGAAGAATTACATATTGCTCCTTTGCAGGAATTATTTCGATACATGGTGCATGGTTTATTGCACTTACATGGGTATCTGGATGCCGATCCGGCAGATAGAGCTCTAATGTTTAGCTATCAAGAGCCTTTAGTTGAAGAGTTTGGCTCTAGTTGGGCTTAACTATTGACTTGAAAACCTTGAGTGGTAGATTGGTAATCAATTCTACTTGTGATGAAAGGTTTACAATTTATTTTTTCCCCGATTTGTCTTTTATTTTTCCTGTTCTCATTTTCGAGTTTAGTTGTCTTTGCCGATGATAAACCATCTGTAAGATGCGAATATTATGCCAATTTTGTCGAATATGGAAATGCTTGGTTGCCTAAAGGTCTTTCTCGTTTGACAAAAGAGCAAATTTCCAAAAGATATTACCACTACCGATTTGAATATGAAGATGACTTATTAAAACGAGTGGTGTATTCAGATTCTAGAGGTAATGCAATGAGTCAGCCTTTAGAGGTATATTTACCGCGTGATTCGATCTATGAGTTTCATCATCCGAAAGAGCTTGAACGCCCTTTTATCGTAGCTAAAAATGAGTTGGGACAATTTGTTCGTAAGGAAACATTTTTAGATGATAAATCTACTATTATTGATGTTTTATCGACAAATGGCCCCGTTTTGAAAGATCGCTTGTTGTCGCTTTTTGAATTATTGGATAATTACTATTGTAAAGAGAAAGTGACAAAGCCTGAGCAATTATTAAATCGATATGAGCTTGAGCGAAATGATAAAGGACACGTAGTATCAAAACGGTTTTATCATACTGAATCGGGTAATAAATATCCTGTAGCAGATGATATGGGTAGATATGGTCTACGATACCAATGTGATGACTTAGGACGTATTTGCGAAGAATTATATCTAGGTGAAAATGGTTCTAATATACTTGATGCTCAAGAGATCGCTCAACGCAAAATTATTTATGATAAATCAGGATTTCCTATAAGAATGGAGTGTTATGATTTAAAAGGTCATTTGTGTTTAAATAATCAAAATTGGGCAATACGAGAGATGAAGCAAGACGATGTTGGTAATGCCATTTACTGTGCACATCGAGATATAAACAATCAATTATGCCAATCGGGCTATCAATTTTCCATTCTGCGTAATGAATATAATGAATTCGGTTACCCGATAAATTTGCGAACTTTTGATACAAATGATCAACCTTGTCTTTCAAATCTTGGTGTTTTTGAGGTGAAATTTGAGTATATTAATTCAAATATTACCATTGCTAAATTTTATGGAATTGACGGTGAGCCTGCGAACTGTGGTGGTTTTTTTTATGGGTGGATTGCAGATTATGATCAAAACGAAAAACAGCTGTCTTATTCAACTTTAGGTAAATATGGTGAACTTATTGTTCCTCCTAACTCGGCTTTTGCTACGATAGAAATGATTTATGATGATCAGGGTAATATGATTGAGCAATCATTTTGGAGGGGCCCTCTCTTACCTACCTCATTTTATGGATCTCATATATTAAAGGGTGAATATGATGATATGAATAATCTCGTCGAGATCACTACATTGGATACTAACGGAACTCGAAAAACAAATGATTTGGGTTTTGCTGTGATGAGGATTCAGTATGATTCTCTTGGTCGTACTCAATCAATTTCGGTCTTTGATGTAAATGATCAACCTGCAGCTACGCATAGCGGTATTTCATCCATCATTATTCGTTATGACGATAAAGGCCAAATTTGCAAAAAAATCACCTATGATATTAATGGAAACCAGATATCTAGTCCTTAATCTTCATCCATTTCATTTTCGTCTCGTTCGCGTGATGCAAACTTCATCAGCTCAGGAGTAAAGCTAAGTGGTATGTTACCTACGGCACCGTTACGGTTTTTTGCAAGTGTTAAGACAGCTTTGTCGGCCAGAGCTTGGCGTTCTTCTTCGTCTTTTGCGTAATAGCCCGGGCGATAAAGTAGTCCGATCATATCGGCATCTTGTTCGATAGCACCGGATTCACGAAGGTCGGACATCATCGGTTTACCCATGCTTGAGCCGGTTCTGCTTTCAGGACCACGGTTAAGCTGAGCGAGTACAATGACCGGGATTTTTAATTCTTTGGCTAAAGCCTTTAAGCCGGCAGAGATTTCAGCCACTTCACGTTCACGGCTATTTTGAGCTTGTTTGGTATTGGACTTCATCAGCTGAAGGTAATCAATACCTATAACGGAAAGTTGACCTAATTCTCGAACTACACGTCGAGCTTTGGCTCTTAGTTCGTTGATGGAAATACCTGCCGTGTCGTCAATGATCAGTTTTGCTTCACGTAATTCTTTGATGGCTTTTCCGAAGTGGCCCATCTCGTTTTTGGTAAGCGTTTTGCGTCGTAAGATTTCATTTCGGCTGATGCCGGCACGAGCAAAGAGTAAACGCTCGGCAATTTGGGGGGCAGGCATTTCGCAAGAGAACATCAATGCCGGTTTTTTGACATCAAGGGCAATGTGCTCGATGATGTTGAGCAAAAACGAGGTCTTACCCATGGACGGACGTGCTGCAATAACAAACATATCGCCCGCTTTTAGGCCGTTGCATCGTTTATCAAGCTCTTCATACCCTGTAGTCAAACCAAGAACACCTGTGCCTTTTTCAGCGCGTTTTAAGGTGTCTTCGAAGTTTGCGATCGCTTGGTTTAAGATGGCGGTAAAAGATGCATCATCTTCGGACTTTGACGAACGCTCACGAATGGAGAAAATATCTTTTTCGATGGTATCGAGTAGAGATGCCACTTCCTCTTCCGAATCAAAGGCACGAGTTGCCGCCTCGGTAGTGGTGGAGATAATCGAGCGTAGGATAAACTTATCTCGTAATATCTCAATGTGGTGCTCGAAATAAGCACCTGTCGTGGTATAGTTGTAAATTTCGGTCAAGCCTGCGTGACCACCAACTGCTTCGAGCTGGTTTTGATCGCTTAATGCTTGGGCTACCGAAACAATATCGGTAGGGAGGTTGGCGGAATATCTACTTGAGAATATGTTCCAGAGAATTTGGTGCGCCGGTAGATAAAAATAATCCTCAGATACACCAAGACCGATGCAACGGCTGATGTATGTGGCGGAATCAAGAGTCAAAAGGCTTAAAATGCTTTTTTCAGGGCCCAATGCCTGAGGGACCTGGCGCATGCCTTCTTCATTTCCTTCTTTCTTATTGTTTTTTTGAAAGCTTTGAAATGGTTTATTTGAGTCTGATTTTTGGATATCTGCCATGGTGGAAATCGTGCCGGATTTTATAATAGGTGCTTGTAGGCATCAATCACAAAGAGTCAAAAGATCAGTTTTGTTTGTAATACGAAAAAAGGCAGACAAAGTCTGCCTTTTGAAAAGGATCTATGAGATATGATTATTCCTCGGAAAACAAGGTTTTCTTCAACTCCTTTAATTCTTTGATCAAAGCAGGAAGTTTTTTAAGTGCGGAAAGTTCACGGCAAGCATCACGGTAAGGTGATGCCGGCATACCCCA
The DNA here is from genome assembly GCA_002471255.1 of Akkermansiaceae bacterium UBA7331. GTDB lineage: Bacteria > Verrucomicrobiota > Verrucomicrobiia > Verrucomicrobiales > Akkermansiaceae > Akkermansia. The sequence continues at coordinate 146,693 of DKPP01000004.1, forward strand.
ATACATTTTTCCACCTTCTAGGCTGCTAATAACTCCTGTTTTAGCGCCTACTACTGCTTTTTTACCAATGCGTAAATGTCCTGCAATACCTACTTGAGCCGCAATTGTGCAGTAGTCTTCGATAACTGAGCTGCCGGCAATACCGGTTTGAGCAACGATAATGCAGTGCTTGCCGACTACGACATTGTGACCGATTTGTACCAAATTATCGATTTTTGTGCCTTCGCCGATAATGGTACGACCAAATCTAGCTCGGTCGATGCAAGAGTTGGCACCTACATCAACATCGTCTTTTAATTCTACGATGCCAACTTGATCGATACCAACGTATTTACCTTCCGGTCCCATTAAAAAGCCAAAGCCATCTGCGCCGATGACTGCTCCGGGTTGGATGATCACGCGATTGCCTAATTCACAGCGTTCGCGAATGGTCACGTTAGCATGAATTTTACAATCGTTACCCATTTTAACACCACCATAGATGACGGTATTTGCTCCAATTTGAGCTCCATCACCTATTACCACATTCGGGCCAATACTTACGTTGGCAAAGATTTGTACTTTGTCAGCATTAAACTTGGCTGATGGATCGATAGATGCACTTGGGTGGATGCCCGGAACAAATTGTTGCACCGATGTATGAAAATGCTTAACCAAGGCATTAAACGCCATGGAAGGATTTTCCACTTCGACAAAAGCAGTCCCTTCGGGATATTGTGGTAATTGAGGCGGTACTAAAACGAGGCCTGCCTTAGTGGTAAGGAAGTCTTGAAAGTATTTTTCATTACCTAAGAAGGAAGCCTCGGAAGGAGTGGCATCAAGAAGTGAGGCGACCCCACTAATCACTAGTGATGGGTCGCCCTTGATGATTTTTCCCCCCGTAAGTTCCGCCACGGTATCAAGATTGATGTTCATTCGTGGTGGGGTGGGAGTAAAAGGTTATTTGCTAGCTTCAGGAGTTGTTTCAGGAGCCGGAGCCGGGGTTGCTGGCTTGCTTGGATCGAATCCTGCAGGAGCTTCCTTGTTTAATTCCTTAATAAGAAGAGGTGTGATGTCCATGCTTGGTTTGGTGTACATGAATACATCATTGGATTTAGCGGATTGAGCGCTGCTATCTACCACCATATCATAGCCTGCTTTTTCAGCGTGCTTTTTGGTGATTTCGGTGATGTCACCCATCAATTGAGCAGAGCGTCTCTTCATTGTTTCTTGAAGAGATTTCAATTGACGGTTCATGAAATCACGACGAGTGTTTTCCAAAGCGATTACTTCTTGCTTTTTAAGTTCAGCGCTTTGAGTTAAAGCTGCTTTTTCTTTTTCGTTGCCAATTGGCTCTTGAAGTTTTTTAGCAAGTTCTTGGAAAGCTGCTTCTGCCGCTTTAACTTCAGCTGTACGACGATCGTTTTCTTCTTTAAGTTTAGCTGTATTAGCGTCTACGGTCTTTTGTGCTTCATGAGTTTTGTAGTAGTCTGCGAAAAGTTTCTGCACGTTGACGGTAGCCACTTTCAATTCTGCTTGAGCCGTAGCGCAGCAAGCTAACGCAGCGGAAATAGTTAATGCTTTTTTTAAGAATGTCATATTTATATAACGTGTTTGACCCTCACATTCTACATGGAATATATCATCCGTCAACTCTACGAATGAAATTTCAAGATTGAATTTTTGTCATTATCACGGCAATTTAACTTTATGCAAATCGTAACATCAAAGGATTTACTGCGGGGTGCTTTATCAAAATACCGCGGTAGTCATCAAACTGTCGTCTTCGTGCCGACTATGGGCGCACTCCATGAAGGTCATCGTACCTTGATGGCAAAAGCTCGTCAGATCGCCGGAGAAGACGGCGTGGTCGTAGCCAGTATTTTTGTTAATCCCATTCAGTTTGATAATCCTTCCGATTTGTCATCTTATCCTCGTACTATGGAGCAAGATTTGGCTATTTGTGCCAATGAAGGTGTTAATTACGTATTTACTCCTTCCGCTCAAGATATGTATGCAGATCAGCGTAGCATCATCATTGATGAAACAAGCCTTTCCGGTAAATTATGTGGGGCTTCTCGTCCGGGGCATTTTGCCGGTGTATGTACCGTCGTAGCGAAGTTGTTTAATTTAGTGCAACCAACTGATGCCGTATTTGGCAAAAAAGATTATCAACAACTCGCTATTATTCGCCGCATGGTTCGTGATTTGGATTTCCCAATTCGCATTCACGGCGCGGAAATTGTGAGACATGAAGATGGTTTGGCTTATTCTTCCCGAAATGTTCGTTTGAGTGAAGAGAATCGTGCCGCTGCTCCGGTGCTATATCAAACTTTGCTTGAGGCAAAACAACAATTTGCAGAGGGTAAATCTCTTGATGAGATTAAACAAATCGCCGAATCGAAAATCATGGATAGCGGTGCGACCAAAATTGATTATTTGGAAATCGTGAATCGTGAAACGATGCAAGAGCCTCAATCTAAGGAAGAGCCTTTGTTGATGGCCTTAGCCGTTTTCTACGGTGACGTCCGCTTAATTGATAATATCGAATTATAGAACGGATTTGTTGTGATTAAGGCGATTGATTTACACAGAAGTTATTCCATAGGGAAAAAATCTGTAGAAGTTTTGCATGGTGTCGATTTGCAAATCATGCGTGGAGAAAAAACTTTTTTGTGTGGTCCTAGTGGTGCCGGTAAAACGACTTTGATGTACACACTAGCCGGTTTGGAAACTCCGCAAGGTGGTTGTGTAGAAATAGATGGGGTAGATATTTATTCTCTTTCCGCTACGAAACGTTCTCTGTTTCGTAATAAGATGATGGGGTTTATTTTTCAGAATTATTTACTGATGCCGGAATTGACAGCATTGGAGAATGCTTGTCTGGCTGCCTCAATCGGTAAAAAAGTAGATCGTAAGAGAGTACTTGAGCTGATGGATCGCGTGGGCCTAAATCATCGGTTAAACCACCTACCGGGTGAATTAAGTGGTGGTGAGCAACAGCGTGTTGCTATTGCTCGCGCCTTAGCTAATGATGCCCCTATTATTTTTGCTGATGAGCCTACCGGTAATTTGGATCGCAAAAATGGTATGGAAGTTTTAGATCTGTTGTTTGGTTTAGCTGATGAAGATCGTAAGACCTTAGTGATCGTAACTCACGATGAGCATATTGCTCAGCGAGGTGATCGTATCATTACCATCTCTGACGGCTCTGTCGCTTAGGAATGTACCAATAATCTTATTGAGGGGACGGGATGATACCTAGTTCCCTCAATTGTTTTTCCGGTAAAGCCGGCCAATTTTTATTAGCTATCGGGCTTGCCGGACTCGGATGTAGCAAAGTGCCGATTTTATAATCACGATTAAGCCTAGTAGCTACCGTAGTTAATTGTTTGGTGGCATAGGCTCCTACGCCAATGAGAGTGTGTGGTTGTAGAATGTCTAATAGGGTAATGAGGTGCTTGAGGCATATTTCGTCAACCTGCTTACGCTTCTGAGCCGGTAATTTGTCCGGTGTGATGTTGGCTCCCGTTTCAGTCATCCATACCAATGGACAAAAATTGGCGACAAAATTATCTTGGAAAAAGTGCTCGGCCGTTCCAAAACAATCGGCGAATAATCCCCACAATCTTCTTCCGCTCACTTCTGATTTAGGACAATCAAAACCCTGAATTGGGCGTTTTGGGTGCATGGATGATGGTATCGAAACTTGATTATTGATGTGTAACCAATTTTTTACTGCATCGATTTCTCCAAAGGGTACTCCGGTTTGAGTCATGCCATATGGTCCGGGATTCATCCCTAGGAAAAGGTGCTTTTTAGTCGTTTGTGCAAATTTTGTAATGTAATCAGCATAAGGTGACCAAGCATATTCCAAAGGGTTATAGGTAAACGCCACCGGAGTGTGAAAATTGACATGAGACAAATCTGTAATGAATTGTTTGCTATCATTCAATATTTCCTGAGCAATGGAAGACATAGCCATAGAATGAACCCAAACATGAAAATGTGCCAGTAAAAAACTATGGGCTTGCATTATTCGCAGATACAAGTAATGTCTTCCTCGGTCAAAAATTAGACTTAGTATATATATGAGTGGAATAGCCATTATGACATCGGGCGGCGATGCCGCCGGGATGAACCCAGCCGTTCGTGCAGCAGTGGAGCATGCAAGCAATTTGGGCATGAAGCCTTATGTTGTATATGATGGATTGGAAGGTTTAATTGACGGCAAGATTCAAGAGGCGACTCGCGAGTTGACCCAAGATATGATGTTCCGCGGAGGTACATTACTTCGCTCCTCACGCTCTAAAAGATTTTTTGATCATGCTTTCCGTAAACAAGCTTATGATCATCTGAAAGCTAAAGGCATCAACAAATTGATCATTATGGGCGGTGATGGATCTTTCCGCGCATTAAATGACTTTTTCAACGATTTTCAAGTTCCTTTTGCCGGTATTCCTGCAACGATCGATAACGATATTGCCGGTACTGATTACTGTTTAGGTGTTGATACCGCACAAAACATGATTTTAAACTGCATCGATTCCATTCGCGATACAGCTCAATCTCATCAACGTGCATTCGTGGTGGAAACCATGGGCCGTGACTGCGGTTATCTTGCCATGACGACAGCTATCTGTAGTGGTGCCGATATTTGTATCGTTCCTGAAATCCCTTACGATTTAGAATCAGTAAGCAAGCGTTTGAGTGCTCGTAAACAACAAGGTGGTTGTGTAATCGCTGTTGTTGCAGAAGGTACCAAGGTTGCTCAGTATTTGACCCGTTGGTTGGAAGAGCGCATGGGTATGGACACCCGCTTAACAGTATTAGGCCATTTGCAGCGTGGTGGTTCTCCTACCGCTCGTGATAGAATGATGGCTACGCGTTTTGCTACACGCGCCGTTGACGCTTTGTGCGAAGGCAGAAATAATCAGATTATGGTTTATCGTGATGGTTCCCATGGTCATACTTCTCTTGATGCCGTAGTTGGACAAAAGTATTCCGTTAACCAAGACATTTTAGCCCTTTCTCGTGAATTGAGCTGCTAAAATAAGTTTCAATAACATTTTAAAATTAAGAGGCCGTTTTCAGTTATGCTGGAAACGGCCTTAATCTGTATTAGCCCTAAGGATGTAAGGTCTCGTAAGATCCTCATCCTTCAAATTACCTTATCTTTGAGCTAATTGAGGTCCTTCAGGTATATCTGCAGGTTGTGCATCGACGGCTTGAGGTTGCACTAACGAAGATGTATCAAAGAAATCACTACATTGAGTTAGGCTTAATGCGCCTACTGCAATTAAGGTAAATTTAATCAATTTCGAAAAGTTCATATCATCAATTTTTGGTTATGTTTGTTTGATGCATAAGGGAAAATGAACGTTCAATCTATGAGATTGATTATTCTGTCGTGAACGAAAAAACTCGTCCATTTTTTACTTGCCCAAATGATGTAGGGATGATAGAGAGTAAGTTAATTCAATTACTACTCCCTTTCAAGTATGCTGAAATTCGTACACTCTCTTACTCTTGATTATTATAAGGACCAAATAAGTGTTCTCGTTATAAAATTTGGTCATTTTCATTCTAATTAGTTCATTATGAAAGCTTTAATGAATTCTATGTATCGCAGTCTATTGGTAGGCGGAATCTTGCTTTCCAATCTAGTTTATGGAAATAATGGTTTGCCGAAAGACGATGTTCCTAAAATTTATGTTTCAGGGTATTCCGTCTATAAACATCCCAAAAAAGAGAAGATATACAATGCATCCCTGATGTTTATGATGCCTGTAAAAGAAGGCAATGGTATATGTAATCCGATTAGGTTTGAAAACATTAAAATTACCGATGGCAAAGGTGTGCCATATCCTTTGGATATGAAAAGCGTAGACCCCAAAGTATGTGTCAACAAGGAGCCTGAGAGCCTAGCTTATAACATAAGCATCAAACTCGATTTAATGCCGGGAGAATGGAATATAGTTGGTGATCTCGTATATCATATCGGTTCCGAAGAGAAAAAGAAAATACTCAAACCTCAAGCAGAGAAGCAAATCTACGATATTCGAGATTCTAGTATTACTTATCATATCGTGCCGTATAATTCGAAAAATGAATTTTATAACAATATTATCGTTACAACAGAGAGTGATATTGAGATGAAAAGTCTTGAATTACAAAGTTACAAGGGTGGAATTTCTCAAATTATTTATCCGAATGTATGTGAAACAACTCCGCCAGATAATAAAAAAGTCTTTGATATTTTTTTAGGTGAAGAATTATTATTTGATATTAATTTTGTTTATTGGAGTAAATTATCGAAATCGGTTCTCCCTATTAATATCACTGTGGATATTGCGACAGATTGTATGTAAATTATTATATGAAAATATTAAGTTATATTAAGACATCGATTGTTTTATTAGGCGTGATAGTTAATTGTGGGTTTGGTGAGGATGTGCTGAGGAAAGATCTTGTGCCTATTGTCTCTTTAAATGGTTATAATTTTAAGTTGCCGACTAAAGATATGCGCTTAGAAAATGAAGAAAATCATGATTTGGTGCAAGTTTTCAATATGAAGAGGTTCAATATCTTTACTCACAATTGCACTGAAATTCTATTTGATCTTAGTTTTCCAAATTTTGAGGGTAGTGCTTATATTGATTATCTCGATTGTAGCTATATAAAAATTATTGATGGAGGCGGTGTTGAGTGGCCGATGTTTAATAGTCCTATTTGGAATGACAACACAAGGATTGATAAAGATAGAAAGCTACAGACATTAGGGGTTGTAAAAGGAATACCTCATCAGGGTTACTTGGTCATAAACGGCAGATTGTTAGGAATGGTCTCTGTTTATGAATCGGATGGTGAAAAGTTTTTAATATCCGATATATTAAAAGAAGGGATTGAGATAGATGGATCGCATTGTGAAGTGGTCACGAGAGAAAGTAGAGGAAAAAAGTTTATCGATATTAAACTACCAACAGGGGCTGAATACGATATTCGTATTGTTCATCCCTCTTCCGAGACAGGACCATCTGAGAAGCAAAATTCTTACGGACAATATATGAAAAAAGGAGTTTTTACGATTAAATATGACAATGAAGTGCCAATAGAAAATATGTCCTTATTGTTTTCTAAAAAAATCGCTGAATTTCCATTTGACGTACCTTTTAATGATTGTATTAACTTTAAAATCAAATTGAATCCTTGAGATACTAATTATTATTAAAAAACTAATGAAAATAAAAATATTGAAACATGTCGGCGCTCTTTCCATGTTTATGGTACTCTTAAGTGGGGTCCATTCATTTGGAGAAGAAAAGAAACCTGAGAATGAGAAGCTTTTTATGGTTTCTAAGTATGAAGTATCAAAGTTTAACAAAAAAAATAAAAATTATGATGTTAAGATAACGTTGCTTTTAAAGGTCGAACCCGGGCAAGGTGTTTGTGAGATTACCAAAGATTCTTCATTAGTCGCCGTAAATAAAAATGGAGAAAAAATCTTGTTAAATCTCGATAAGCTTTATAACAAAGCCCACCCGCTTAAAAAATTAGGCATATTAATTTATGAAGCCTCTTTCGATGCGAGCTTACCCAAGGGTACTTTTTGTATAGAAGGCGATTTGTTTGTCCGCTACGGTACCGACCTTAAAACTATCCCTTTTACCTTTTCTAAAAATAATACAAAGGTAACAGAAGGAATGTACCAATTTAATGTTTCCGGTGATGGTAATAATGAGTCGGATAAAATGTTTGAACAAATTCATGTTTCATGGACAGACTCAACATCATTCTATCAAATTCGTTATAAAAATCAGCAAGACAAATTTGTTCCTTTAGACTGTTTTTACTCACAGGTACGTAATTCAGCAACAATTTTAACTTTTTTAACAACCAGAAAACCAATTGAGGAAGGTTCCCCCGGTGAAATATTGGCGTGGTCGAAATTTGATACGAAAAAGTTACCATTTAAACTGGATGTTTCGGTTGGTATAACTCAAAATTCTCGCATTCACCATTTGCCGTCACAAAAAGAGGAAGAGGAAAAACTCAACGATGAAAAGAAATAAGCATCAACTTAATCAACAGCTTAAAAATTGAAAACATATATTGTATGAAAAAAATATCCCTACTTTTAATGATTCTGAGTCTCTCCTCTAGTTATGGTCAGACAAATCAAATTCCAAAGAGTCTAGGAGTTATTGTGGACTCGTATACGGTTGCCATGGATGTACCTGCGGAATTTAAAAATGTCGATGAGAGTGAGCAGGAATTCGTTGATCAATATTATCATATTGTTAACAAAGAGGATAATAATTGTGTGATCATTCCTTATGAAATCGATATTTCTTTTACTGATAAAGAGATTACTAGGGGTGAAACCGATATGTTTAACTTAAAAATTACCGACTCTCAAGGTAAAGAATATGAATTTGAACAACCTACAAGTTATTCTTATTCCATGCTTGGCGAGGATGAAAGAATATACGATAATTCTTTAATCATTAATGGTGTGCCGGCAAATGGCCCATTGAAAATTCAGGGTACGGTCTGTTTTGTGCTGTATAATTATCCTGAGAAGAGCGAAGAATATTCAGTGAAAGATTATAATGGTAAAACTTTCGACTACGGTGACGTACAATTGCATTTATATACTAAAGAGGTCAATGGCTCGACTCTAGTAGTATTGAGACTACCTGAGAATAATGACGAAATACAATTTTGCATCAAAGATAAGAATAAAAATGTGGTGAGTAATTCGTTTGTTGGCGAAGATATCAAGGATGGTTTTATTGATTATGAAACAGTCGTACCCAAAGAAAGCCTTGATGAACTTATTTTATCATTGAAAGCACCTGTTAACGTCGAACAAATATCAGTACCCATCGATGTAACATTACAAATCGGGCTAGATGAGAAGCAGTAAACATTTATACATGTGATTAAAAAAACATTTCTTCTCGTTGGATGTGCTCGTAAATAAGTGTAAATAATTAAAATGAATTGAAGCTGTGAGATACTAATTCTTGTTTGAAAACCTGATGAAAACGAAAATGTTGAAATATGTAGGCTCTCTTTCCTTGCTTATGCTGCTATTAAGTGGGGCGAATTCGTTTGGAGAAGAAAAGAAACCTGAGAATGAGAAGCTTTTTATGGTTTCTCAGTATAAAGTGGCAAAATATAGCAAAAGAGATAAAGATTTTGATGTTACGATAACGCTACTTTTCAAAGTGAGACCGGGACAAGGTGTTTGTGAGATTACCAAAGATTCTTCATTGATTGCGGTAAATCAAAAAGGAGAAAAAACCTTATTGAATCTCGATAGTATATATAACAGAACCTATCCAATTAAAAAATTAGGCCGATTAGTATATGAAGTTTCTTTTGATGTGAGCTTACCGAAGGGTACTTTTTGTATAGAAGGAGATTTGTTTGTTCGCTATGGTACCGATCTCAAAACCATCCCTTTTATCTTTTCTAAACAAAAGACAACAGTAACGGAAGGAATGTATCAATTTCACGTTTCCAGTCATATGAGTCGTGCTGATAAAAACAAAATTGACACTATTTTTGTATCTTGGACGGACTCTCCATCGTTTCATCAAATACGATATAAGAATTCGGAAGCTAAATTCGTTAATGTGCTTTTTTTGGGATCTCGGGTGCGTAATTCTTATACGATTTTAAGTTTTCATGCATTTTCGGAACCAATTGAAGAAGGTACTCCGGGGGAAATATTGGCATGGTCAAAATTTGATACAAAAAAGTTTCCTTTCAAATTATCCGTTTCTGTTGGTGTGACTCCTGATCCTCCAACACATTATCTGCGTGCTCAGGCAGAGAAACAGGAAGAACTCAAAAATGGAAATAAATAAGTTACAATCTGATAAAAAATTTATAAAACGACCAATTTATATCGTATGAAAATGATATTGTTATGTTTAATGGTATTGAGCTTGACTGCTAGTTATAGTCAAGAGAATCAATACTCAAAGCATCCAGAAGCTATTGTAAGGTCTTATACGATGGTTAATGATATACCCTCAGAGTTTAATCAAATTGATGAAAGTGAAAAGGAGTTTGCCGAGAAATCCGATTTTCTTTTTAACAAAGATAAAACAAATTGTTTTATCATCCCTTATGAAATTGATGTTTCCTTTACAAATAAAAATATAATGAACGGCGATATCGATATGTTTAACCTTCAAATTATTGATTCTGAAGGTGTAGAATATGAATTTGATGTCGATTCAAGATATTCATACTCTGGTCACTATGATGGAAATGTGATATATAATAGTTCTTTGATTGTTAAAGGATGCCCCCCAAAAGGAACCTTAAAAGTATCCGGTTCGGTAGGTATTCTTCTTTATGAAGATCCTGAAAAAGGTGAAGAATACCCGGTTGTGGATTATATTGGAAAAACCTTCGAATACGGTGGGCTAAAACTATATATGTACACCAAAGAGGTTGATGGTGAAACACGAGTGGTGTTAAGAGTACCCGAAGAAGCTAGTGATCTGGATTATCGCGTAGTGGATAAAAATCATGACACTATCAATGGTGTATGGGACCATGAATATGTTGAAGATGGGTATGATGACTATGAAACGACTGTGCCCAAAGAAAAGTTTGATGAAGCGAGTTTTTCCTTTAAGTCTCGCATTAACGTAGAACAAATATCAGTACCCATTGATGCAACGTTACAAGTCGGTCTGGAGGAGGAACACTAGCGTTATTTGAAATGAGATTTATGAAAAAATGCTTACTATGCTCAACATTTCTTTTCATGTGGATGACCTTAACAGGATATTCATCCGATGAATTGAAACAGGCTCTTGAAAATTATGATATATCAATCTATTCGTATGAATTAAAAAAAGCAATTCCTTCTGATTTTGCAATCGATGATGAAGATGATCAAGTCGGCAATATGTTTCGTGAACGTCGAAATAAAACCGAACCCTTGTCTATCGTCTTGAAAGTCAATTTCCCTGTCGCAAATTTAAATTTTGAATATAAAGATAAGAAAGAAGAATTGCTCCAAATTTTGGATGAAAATGGTAACGTGCTTAGCGGTGTTGCATCTTTCGATTCATGGTTATGCCAAGAGGCGGATTGTACCAACTTTCGTCTCACATTAACACCTAACAAAGATGTTCCTCCCGGAATATTGCTTATAAAAGGGCAAAAATCAATAAGAGTCCTTCGTTATGAAAAGGAACCGAAAATTTATTTTCTTAAAGACATTGTAGATAAAGAAATCGAAATTAACGGTAAAAAACTAACTTTCTCGGTTTTTGAAACGGCAGGTGAAAAACACATTTCAATGAGATTTGTTGACGAACCATTTAAAACATCATTTGAAATTGTTGATAAAGACGGTAATTCTTTGCGAATTAAAGAAGTATCAGCACGGCCAACAAAAGATGGATTCATGGAAACTAGAACATTAGTGACAGATTCATTCGATGATTTGCAGCTACACTTCAAGATTATTAATCTAGATGAAGAAGTTATTCTGTCGATTGATTGTCAAATAAATGTGCAATTAGAAAACAAGCAGAAAACCGTAGTTAATGAAGCTTAATCTAAAAAAATCTTTAAGAATGGGAGAAAAATTGTGTTATTACGCAAAATGTTTTGGCGTAGCAACTCTAGCGAATTTGCTGCTTGGTAACCAAGCACGTTCCCAAGATGAAGTTGCTAAATTTCCTATTTTCGTAAAAGAATATTCTGTGTATCAATATAAAAAGCATGATCCTAAATCAATCAAGCAATATGATATTGATTTAAATTTATTAATTCCTACAAATCCAAATCGGTATTTATATGGTGGAAAACAATCTATTAATTTCATTGCTACAGAAAAAAATGGTCAGCAGATAGTCCTAAACCAAAATATATGTTCTGTTAAGCCATTAATGATAAAAGTTCCAAAAAAATGGGCATATGAATGCAAGATGAAGCTGATTCTTCCTGAGGGGGAGTGGACTATTACCGGTTTTATCTCAGTGAAAGAGATGTGGGATATAGAATCGATTCCTTTCGTATTTACGAAAGAGGAGAAAACGTCTGAAATTGCAGGTGGAAAATTCAAATCTGTTTTAACCAATGGCAACTCAGTTGGCCCTGATTTGAAGTATATCTATATAACGATGGATGAGGATTTGCCTTTTGCAGGTTTGAAGCTTGATAACGCCGATGAGAATAAAATTAATGCGTTTCACAGTTCCCTTTTGCCTGAAGAAAAAAGCGTACACATTAAATATATGCTATTTGATCGCTTCACGGATGATCAAAAGGGTGAGTTATTATTCTATTCACAAAGCAAAGAAAAAGTTTTGCCAATTAATGTTTTATTACATGTAGGAATGGCCGATAGTTGATTTTTTGTTTTTTATAGCTTATTTATTTCGTGTCTTGAGGTAAATTTTTAGTGGCCATTTGTTTGTCTGCGTTGGATTGCCAAACAGCTTTTAAAATTGCTGAAAGTAGGGCGATAAACATTCCGACAATCAGATAATGGAATGCTTGAATACTTGCTGAAACCCAACATGGTACGGCAATTAGAACAATGATTGCACACAAGAAAGTGCCCACAATACATATTTTACCCAAAGTAATTGCAGTCTTAATGTAGCCGGGGAGAGGTCTTTCATTTAATACCTTGTATTCTCGATATTCTACCGGGATAATAACAAACTCTTTTTTACATATATTGCATTTTCCAAAATTTCCTTTAAGTGACTCCGGCTTCTTGTTGATTGATGAGCAATAAGGGCAACGTGTACGAATAGTGTTTTCTTGCATAGATATCATTTTATTTTCTATTTTTATTCATCATTCGCAAGAATAAAATAGGCGAATAGAGTATGTTGAGCTGCCCTTATGATGACTAATTCGGATTCTAATCTACAATAGTAGTTATATTTAATCATAAAAAGAGGAATGTCGGCTAGTTGCCTACACTCCTCTTTTTTTGCGCTTATGTATGGTTTAAAACTTTATTTGCCGATTGCTGCGAGATAGCGCTGCTCTACATCATCCCAATTAACCAATTTCATGAAATCTTCCACAAAGGCGGCACGATTATTTTGATGCTTGAGATAGTAAGCGTGCTCCCATACGTCACAGACAAGTAATGGAACAAGACCGGGAATCTCAATGTTTTGGTGTTTTTCCGCACCGCAGATAACCAAAGTCTTACTTATCGGATCAAGACCTAAAATACCCCAGCCGGAGCCTTCCACACCGATTGTTGCTGCCTTAAAGACCTTAATCATGTTATCTACCGAGCCAAATTTTTTGATGATGGCTTCTTTCAATGGACCTTCAGGACCTGCTTTTGGAGTAGGGGTCATATTTGTCCAGAAGATGGTGTGCAAAGCATGACCGGAAGCATGGAATGATAAGTTTCTTACGTTAGGAGTGGTGGCTGAAGCATCCAATTTGCCGTCTGCGATTTCTTGAAGTTTTTCGGCAGCTGCATTTGCTCCTGCTACATAAGCTGCGTGGTGCTTATCATGGTGCAATCTTACGGTTGCTTCGTCCATAAGTGGTTCCAATGCATCGTATGCATAAGGTAATGGAGGTAAAACATATTTTCCATCTACATATCCGATATAAGAAGCATTATTCATATTGTTGATTTTCGTTGATTGTTGAGAATGAGCCTTTTCAGATAACAGAAAACCTAGCGTTGCCATTCCGGTAACTGCTATAAATTCTCTCCTTGTTGATCCGAGGGGCTTCATCATTCTATTATGGGTTTGATGCGCTCATTGTAGAATCGTTCAATTAGAAAGCAAGAAATAATTATAATAATTATAATTATTATTCTAAAAAATATCGCAACAGTAAGACTATGAATGGAAAATGAATGACATTATTGTGTGACTGTTGCTGCGGGGCCTTGGTCGCCGAATACGCCAACAGCTCGTACGCCTATAGATTGGGCATTTTTTAAGAAACTATGGGGTAGGGTCACTGTCGTTTGATTTCCGGGCAAAATACATAGAGCAGTCCATAATCTACCATTACGAGCCATAACGACCCATTTACGCGCAGCCTTGTCTGCAGCTTGCCAATTAATAGTGACTCCGTTAGCACCGTTTTTAGCATTTAAAGATGTAGGTCTGGCCGGGATAGCTTTACCTGACCAAGGCATGGGCGGTGGTACTGCCATAGATGGATAAAGCTGTTGTAATTGACTTTGTATGCCACCTTTGTTTTTTAGGATAGAATTAACACTCCAAAAACATTGTCCCGGTGGGCACTGTGCCAAGGAACGAGAATATTGAATTTGTCTGGCAATCTCGGAAGCAGGGCGTCCCGGATCTTCTGAGCTTTGAATACGTGCCGTAGCGATTCCGGGCCAAATGGGTCTTCTCGTATTTTGAGCTGCCCACCATTTCATTAAAAGAGGGAAACTTTGTTTTTGTGGCTGGCATCTCCAGTAAAGCTGCGGAGCGAGATAATCTACCCATCCTTTTTCAATCCATTTTTTAGCATCACACGCAAGGTGTTCATAAGCATCAACTCCGGCCTCAATACCGTTAGGTACGCCCGGTCTCCAAATACCAAACGGACTAATGCCTACTCGTACCCATGGCTTTTCGGATTTAACATTACTATATAATTCTGAGACGAAATCATTGATTTTGTCCCGTCTTTGGGATGGAGTGAGACCATCAGGAAATGATCTGGCTGACCAAGCACGTCCTGCAGCAGGATACGGATAAAAATAGTCATCTAGATGTACACCATCGATATTGTAGCGTTTTACTACATCCATGATTACATTCATCGTATGTTGTCTGGTAGCAGATTTACCGGGATCGCTTAATAAGACGGAGCCACTTCTTTTCATCAGATCAGGTCGTCTTAAAGAAATATGATTTGAAGCCATGTGGTGGTTGACGTTTGCCTTAGCACGGAATGGGTTGAACCATGCATGCACCTCGATGCCACGAGCGTGGGCTTGTGTGATGGCAAACGCTAGAGGATCATAGCCGGGGTTCACTCCCGAACCATTGAGCCATTGGCTCCACGGCTCATATCTGGATGAGTAGAGAGCATCGGCATTTGGTCTTACTTGTAAGAAAATAGCATTGATTTTTAATTGAGCACATTTGTTTAATATGGAGAGTAGCTCTGATTGTTGTGCTCGGGATGATAATCCGGGTTTGGATGGCCAATCGAGGTTATGAACCGAAGCTATCCATACGGCTCGAAACTCTTGAGGAGTAAGAGGTACTTGTTCATTTGAGCTTTGCCATGCCCAAGTCAATGGAGATAAAGCTAATAATGGGAGCAGTAGGGAAAGGATGGTTTTCTTCATAATGGGATTGGGTAAACCTCCAGTAAAATAATCTATTTGAATACCCAAAATCCAGTCTCAAGTTCGTTCTCAGGTCATATTATTTGATTATATAATTTGCAGGTCAAGAGCTAGAAAATGGATAAATTCTAATATTTGAAGTTGCTTATTATGAATATTGAACGATATGGCTTTGAGCTTAATCAATGAATTCGCACCTTTTAGTTCAAAAAAGCTAAATATGTGTATACACAATGCCAAATAAGTGAAACTGATATGAATCTTTATAACAAATTTCTGATAGATGGATCGCAGAAGGTCAATCTGAAAAAATATTCTCCCGATTCGAGTGATTATGGTTGGGATGATGAAAAAAAGATGCTGAAAATCATCCAAGAAAACGGAAAAAAGCTTTTCGATCTTCAATATCGTCTCTATGCGGAAAATAAGCAATCTTTACTTATTGTTTTACAGGCTTTGGATGCTGCCGGTAAAGATGGCACGATCAATCATGTTATTTCCGTGATGAATCCTCAAGGTTGTCGCTCTCAATCTTTTAAAATTCCTACTCCAATTGAAAACTCACATGATTTTTTATGGCGCGAGCATATGGTAGCTCCTCACTGTGGTGAAGTTGTTATCTTTAATAGATCTCATTATGAGGATGTTTTGGTTCGTAGGGTTCATCAAATGATTAGTAAAAATGATTTAAAGAAACATTTGGACTATATCAATTATTTTGAAGAAATTCTAAACAACAACAATACGAAAATTGTTAAATTTTTCCTACATATCAGTAAGGAAGAACAGCTAATGAGATTTGGTGAGCGATTAGCAAACCCAAGTAAACAATGGAAAATTTCTGAAGGGGATTATAAAGAACGAGCTTATTGGGATGATTATATAAAGGCCTTTGAAGCTGCTATAAACCATTGTTCTACTAAGGATGCCCCATGGTTTGTCATTCCTTCCAATAACAAGACATTTAGAGATTTAGTTGTTTCGGAGATATTATTGCAAACTTTGGAAAAAATGAGTCCTAAATTACCTGCCGTTAGTGTGGACATCAATTACATCAAAGAAAAATATCATCAAGATGCCAAGACAGAGGAATCTCAAGATGAAAAAATGAAAAAAGGGAGCTTGGATAAAGTAGATAAAAAAGCTCTCCAAAAAACCGAGAAGATTGATGAAAAAATTGAAGGGGCTTCGGATAACGACTCTGACAATGCTGACTCAGAGGCAGGCAAAAAAGCCAAAAAGAAGAAAAAAAAGCATTCTAAATGATCATAATCTGAAGATTTAAAAAATAAAACCATGATCAACCTAGCTTCTATCTCATTAAATATCTTAGATATTACGACACTAATTATTTTCTTAGTCACTTATTTGGGATTAGCAGTTGGTCATTGGTTTTATTTAAAAGTAGATCGATCAGGAATTGCGCTACTTGGCTCTATTGCCATGTTAGCCTGTGGGTGTTTGACCTTAGCCCAAGCCGAAGCAGCAGTAGATATGAAATCCATTCTACTGCTTTTTTCTTTAATGGTAGTTGCCGCTCAATTGCATTTTTCAGGATTTTATGGTTGGGTTGCAAAACGTATTTTAAATCCTTTGCTAGATAGACCTGCCATTTTTTTAGCTGGTTTGATCCTTTTAAGTGGGCTTTTATCCGCCTTTTTAAATAACGATGTGGTCGTTATCGCGATGGCTCCTGTTGTGACCTTATCTGTGTTAAACAGGAAGATGAATCCCATTCCTTTTTTGATTGCTTTAGCTCTTTCGAGCAACATTGGCTGTGCCCTTACTATTATTGGTAATGCTCAAAACGTGCTTGTTGGGGAAATGGGTGGGCTTGGCTTTGGTGAATATATGCTTTTTGCCGTAGTGCCTGTGACTCTTTCACTTATTTTGTGTTATGTAGTTGTCTATTTTCTTGGTCGTAAGACATTTTCACTCCCAGTACAAGCGGGGCCGCAGGACACCCTATTTCAACAAGATATGCCTTTTGATACTTGGCGAACGGTTAAAGGCGTGGGCATGCTCGCCATCATAGTCGTGTTATTTGTTTCTACGGATTTGCCTCGATATCTTGTTGCTTTAACTGCCGCCGGCCTGTTGTTATGCAGTCACCGTTTACCTAGTAAAAAAGTTTTAAGTTTGGTGAACTGGCAATTATTGGTCTTATTCATAGGATTATTTGTAGTAGTGGGAGCTTTTGTACAATCCGGCTTATCGGCTGATATGTTACAAGTGCTATCTTCTTATGGGGTGAATATCAATGACCCCTTCCAACTTACCTTGATTTCAGCAGGATTAAGTAACTGTATTAACAATTCGGCTACCGTGATGTTATTAGTTAAAGTGGTAGATCTGAGTAATCCTATGAACTGCTATGCTTTGGCTTTGTCTAATGCCTTTGCCGGTAATTTGATTATCGTTGGTAGTTTGGCAAACATTATTGCCGTGCAATGTGCGGAAAGCTTTCAATTAAAAATCGGATTTCGTGAATTTTTCAAATATGGGGCACCTACGGCCATAGGCAGTGTACTCATATTATTAGGCTGGATATCAATATTTTAACAATAAGAACAATGAATACTCAAACGACAACAAAAACTCAGGCTCCTTATATGATGGATTCTGAGACTATTGCTAAAGTGCCGATAGCAGATGTCTATCAGCATTTAAATGCGACTGATCAGGGTCTTACTTCTCAAGAAGCGGATAAACGACTACAGCAATGCGGTCAAAATGCATTACCCGAGGTAAAAGACAGTATGATTATGAAACTGCTCAAGATGTTCTGGGGACCTATTCCTTGGATGATTGAAGCAGCGGCTATCTTGTCAATTATTGCAGGTGATTTGCGCGATTTTATCGTCATTATGGTTATGCTCATTTTGAATGCGGTAATCGGTTTTTGGGAAGAATTTAAGGCAGGTAACGCTTTAGCCTCATTAAAAAAAGGCTTAGCATTCAATGCAAATGTTTTGCGTGACGGTAAATGGATTACTGTGCCGGCCGCCACGTTGGTGCCGGGCGATGTCATTGACGTCAAACTTGGTGATGTGATTCCCGCAGACGTAAAATTGATATCAGGTCAATATTTGAGTGTCGATCAAGCAGCTTTGACCGGAGAATCGCTTCCGGTAAGTAAAAAAATCGGAGACGTGGGATATTCCAGTTCCATCGTTAAAGAAGGTGAGATGAATGCCATTGTAACTGCCACGGGTTCGTATTCATTTTTTGGGAAAACCGCTCAATTGGTTTCAGCTGCCGGTAATGTGTCGCACTTTCAAAGAACGGTTATGTTGGTCGGTAACTTCTTGATCATTGTTGCCGCCGTATTATGTATTATTTTATCATTTGTCGTTCTCTGCCGTGACTATGCCGAACCCGGTGGTATCACCGTGCATAAAGTATTGGAATTAGTTAAGTTTATCTTAATTTTAGCTGTGGCTTCGATTCCTGTGGCGATGCCGGCAGTGTTGTCTATTGCCATGGCTTTAGGTGCCTTGAATATGTCACGGTATAAGGCTATTGTCGCTAAATTACAATCGATTGAAGAAATCGCTAGTGTTGATATTCTTTGCTCGGATAAGACAGGTACCTTGACGAAAAATCAATTAACGCTGGGAGATGCTCAACTGTTTGGCGCAGCAAATGCCGATGCCTGTATTTTGGCAGGTGCCTTAGCTACGAAACAGAATAGCGACGACCCCATAGACCAAACCGTCTTACGTGGTCTGAAAGATCAATCGGCATTATCACAATACAAAATGACCAATTTCGTGCCTTTTGATCCTGTATCAAAACGCACGGAAAGTACTATTGTCGGACCTGATGGGAAAACGACACAATATGCCAAGGGTGCTCCTCAAGTCATCATTGGTATGAGTGATGCGGATGACGCGACGAAAACTAAAGCTACTAATTGTGTCGCCGACTTTGCAGCGAAGGGCTATCGTATGCTTGGTGTCGCTCAGTCCTTAGATGATGGCAAAACATGGCAATTATTGGGATTATTACCAATGTTTGACCCCCCACGTGATGATTCGGCAGAAATGATTGCACAGGCTAAAGCTTATGGTTTATCCGTTAAAATGGTAACAGGTGATGATATTGCTATTGCCTCGGAAATCGCAGGCAAGCTTGGTATGGGCACTCATATTGTTAAAGCTTCCGATGTGTTTACATCCTCCGACATGGATCATATTTCAGACGCAGTAGCACAAAACGTGGAAAAAGCCGATGGTTTCGGACGAGTATTCCCAGAGGACAAATACGGTATCGTTAAAGCATTGCAACAACGTGGTCATATTGTAGCCATGACCGGTGACGGTGTAAACGATGCTCCTGCTTTGAAACAGGCGGATGCCGGTATTGCCGTATCCGGAGCAGTCGCTGCAGCTCGAGCCGCTGCGGCATTGATCCTTATCGAACCGGGTTTGAGTGTTATTATTAAAGCCATACAGGTAGCACGCCAGATTTTCATGCGCATGTATAGCTATGTCGTTTATCGCGTAGCGATGAGTATGGACATTATGTTCTTTGTCGTGCTATGTATGATTATATTCCCCGGGGTCGAGCCTCTAAGCGCAATCATGATTATTGCTTTAGCTTTATTAGATGATATTCCTATCATGACTATCGCTTATGATAACACACCGATTTCAGCCAAACCTCTTCGCTGGCGGATGGGTAGGGTTTTGTCGATTTCCTCAGTTTTAGGACTATTTTCGTTGTGCCAAACCTTTGTTTTATTCTGTGTCGGATATTATCTGTTGCAAAATGGGCATACCTTCTTTGGTGTGGAAATGACGGAAGGTATTTTACAAACAATGGTCTTCTTACAATTGGTAGTGGGCGGTCACTTACTTCTCTTCGTTACCAGAAGCCATAAAGCATTCTTTAGACCTCCATATCCTAGTTGGATCTTGTTAGGTGCAATCTTTGGTACGCAAATCTTTGCTGCTTTGATGGCAGGGTTCGGTTGGTTAGTACCAACATTACCTTGGATTTTAATTGCCGTTGTTTGGATTTATAACATTATTGCTATGTTTATCGCTGATTTGATCAAACATATTACATATTCATTGATGAACTTTGAAGTACACCATCAAAAAGAATTCTTGAAACGTGTAAATACCAATTTGAGACAACCCGGCTCTAAACCGTCGTTATAGTATATAAAAGCACTGATTTGTTTTCACACGCCCAAGTTCGCTAGAGAGCTTGGGCGTGATCTTTTTGGTAAGTAAGTTGTTTCAACAATTATTGGCTTGAAAAAACCATTGGAGATGAATAATAATGATTGGTAATGAAAAAGTTGCTTATTCTCATCTTAACCTTTTTTGCAGGCACTCTTATGTTGGCTAAGGGAGAAAATCCGGTCATTACTTCAATGCATCAACAAGCCTTTATCATGGGGATGATGCATGGAGAAATGTGGTTTGAAAATTTACCTTCCAAACAGCCATATCCGGATAAATCTAAAAACAAAAAATATATCGTAGATTTGGTTTCTAAGAAAAAACATGAAATTCGTACAGAAGCGGAATCTTATGAATATTCAAATGATAAAGATTTTTATCAATTTTATCTAGGATATCGTCAAGCAGCACTCAACAAGATGGATCATTATCAAAGTGTGGCTCGTGAGAAAAAACCTGATCTAAAATATCAAACGCATTACGATCTTTTTCGTAATGCGCATAAATTAGGTGCCGATATGGCTAAGGCTAATAAAAATATTGATTTATCCACACTTTGACTATCATCATTATTTGTCAAAATGATGATAGTCAATTATTTGTTTTAGAATGCGTATGAGGCTCCGACTCTGAAGCTTTGGTTGACGTTGCGGCTGGATGTGGAAATTCCGTATCCGGTATAACTATTCCATTGTTTGCTGTTAAGATATTGCCATTGTAATCCGAAGTAGGGAAGGGTGGAAAAGGATTCATTTACATCATATTGATAAACAAGCTGAGATTGTATGGCAAAATTGTCATTACTCCATTTGCCTCCGAAAAACCTCGCTTGATATGAATCAAGCGAGGTTTTTTGATGATTTGATGTTGTAAATGCTTAGAAATCGTAGCGATAACCGATGCTACCACCTACGCTATTTTGCTTAGTGCGGAAATCCGCATTTGCTTCCAAGAACACTGAACTGTTTTGGTTGAGCGGAGTGGTGATTGAGGCTCCGAGTTGTAATGCCGTCGTTCCGGCTTTAGCTCCGATGACTTGTTGGCTGTAGCCCGGATTGCCTAAGAAGGCCACATTTGCCTTACCACGGTTGTCGCCCAATTCTTGAGACACGTTTGCGCGGAATTGACCTACCGATTCACGACCAAATAAGTTGGAACCAAATAGGCCAATCCAACGTCCACCTAATCCTAGGGTCGTTGTGGTCATGTCCATCTTATTAACGCGTAAGCCTGCATTGCCCGCTCCCGTTTCATCATATCCCTTCACCGATGTATCCGATACGGCGATATTAAAGAGTGGTTGGAAGATGGATGTGGCATCTTCATTGAGCATGATGTCATAGGTTAACTCATACATGGAGCCAAAGCCGCCACCATGAGTCTTACCGTGTCCCATGTAGGAACCACCACCATAGTTCACGCTACGATTGAGCTTCATATCATTCCATCCACCAGTAAGAATGAGCGTATGAGCCCATGCCTTGCGTTGATAGCGTGCAAAGAGGCTTAAATAGTAGGAATCCATATCTCCCGAGCCTGAATCCGCCGCATGTGCTTTCAAATCTCCAAAGCTGGCACTAAAGGCAACACCTCCGCTCCAACGATCGTTGAAATCCACATCCATCCCTACGGTACCGCCCCAAGTGGTAAGCTTATAACCGCTTTCATCTCGGGATGTATTTAGATCATTGTAGCCGCCATTGCCTTGTACCCAGAAGTGGTAGTAAGGAGCATCGCTGTTATCCATGCTTGGATTGGCTCCCATGGTTACGGTGCGGTTGCGAATCGATTCCATTTGACCATACATTTGATTATTTTGAGCCATAATCAAACCGGTAATGGATGACCCGGATGCTGCCGACATGGCGTGAGCGGCATCTTCGATGTTACCCAAGTTGATGCTATCGGCGACATAATCAGCCAAATCTCTTAAGGTGCTACCCGGAGCGGACGCAATGGCATTGGATGCGTTGTAGAGTAAGTTGGCTACGGCGGAGGAGTTATGAGTTAATCCCGCTTGATCGTAGTAATTACCCTGGCGTGTCGTACCATCCAACACGATGTCGGAACCTTCCGCCTTGAGTTTCCATTCGTACATGGCTGTTAAGAAGCCCATTAAAGGATTGGCGCTATCAGCGGCGATGGAAGCCGTGCCACTTTCGCCATGAATGAGCGTGAGTGATACATCGCTACCTCCTTTCAGAGCAATATCATTTTCCGAAATGTAGCTACTAACCTTAATTTTTACTCCGGAGCCGATATTGGCGGCCGTAGTGGTCGTTAAGGCAGGTGGAATCAAATCACCGCTAGCATTATTACCATAATATAGGTTCAAGGTGGAACCTGATGCCATGGTGAGCGAGCTCAAATGCACATTGGTTGAATGAGGTTGTAGAGTAGAGGAACCACCCGGATACCCGCCGATTTGCAAGGTAGCACCGGAGGCCACACTAGCCGCACCGTAAGTAGCGCTAGCACCTTCCTTATTTTGCAAGACAAGTGTGCCTTTAGAAACGTTTAATCCGGTATTGGCATTGCCGGCTCCATTTAATACTTGAGTAGCCGAGGTGCTACCGTCCATAGCGATCGTAGAACCATTGGTACCATTGATGGTGCCGTCAAATACGCCATTAGCACCCCCTAATGTAAGGGTGTTGTCCGCTAAGTTGACCGTGCCGTTGCCGGCAAGAGCACCCACTTGTACATTTTTGTCCAAATTGAGCGAGCTGGTATTATTTAATTTTACCGTAGTGGTATTATAAGTATCACTACCTGACGGGGTGAATCCTCCCGTACCGACGGATAAGGCTCCATTGACTTCTAAGGTACCGCTGCCTGTAACATTACCATTAAGTGTCGTTGCACCCGTACCGCTAATATTAAGAGTAGAGCCGCTACCGAGATCAATCGTAGATCCGGCATTAGAGGTAAGAGATTGACCGGTCAAAGTCGTGCCCGATCCGCTTACGCCTAAGGTAGCTCCGTTTGCCACATTGATATTGCCACTAATGGTTGAATTACCACTTGGAGAGGTAAAAACAAGTTTACCTTGTGATACGGTTACTGAAGAAGCATTAACCGTGCCACCTAATTTTTGGGTGAAAGCACCTGTTTTATCAATACCGGCGGAACCGTCAATCTTACCATTATAAACGGCAGTATCCGAATCACTTAATCCGCCTTGAGCTAAAGT
>DKPP01000009.1 GCA_002471255.1 Akkermansiaceae bacterium UBA7331
TATTCAAAACCGAAGCTCTTATCTTCGCCTGCGTGACGGAAGATTGCCGAGCTGATGCGACCCTGAGCATCATACTGTTCCTCAAGCTTAAAGTCGGTGATAGCATAAATCATTTTAATACTAGAATTTTCACGGGAAATCATATTTCTTGCACATCCATAATCTCAAACGCAATCCGATTACTAGCATCAGCCTCTGTCATCTGAGGTATGTTTGAATCATCTATAACTGGATCAGACATATCCGGAGGTCGTTTAAAAACAATCAACTTCACAGTAAATTCACATAATTTATCAAATATCATTTTATTTTTGACCTGTTTAAATCTTACGTTAAAAAACATTTTTTTACCGGATGGAAAAGTATAAACAAACAATGGAGGCGCTTTCATTTTTTCATGCGAAAGTACTACGCCATCAATAACAGCGGTAAACTCTTTATCCTGTTTTTCTAATTTAATGCTATCTACAGAACAAGTTTTTTTTGAATCATCAAAACTACCGTCAACAACAACTAATTTCCCAAAATTATTCTTATCTACATTATTTGTAATCTGGTAAATTGATTTTTCACTAATAAAAAACAAAAAATCATCTTTTTCACCCCTTCCGTATTTTTCTAGTACCCCCTTTTTCTCCTCTCCAAAAACAGAGCTAATAGATAACACCACCACAGCCACTATCAAATTAAAAATCATTTTCATCTTATCTTACCTTATCTTGTTCATTTTATTTTCCATAAGAGCCTCCATCGCATCGAACGCACCAAATTTCCGCATTAAAATCCGAATATTGATAATAATAGGAGCCCCTTTACTCCATTCTGCAAAGGTGCTTCTGAAAAATAGCATTACCCACATCGAATTCCAATTAAGTTGAGTGGTTACCATCAAGGAGTCTATCACTTTTAGATTAGATTCCAGCATCACAATCCACCTGCAGCCATAAGGATAATAGGACCCATTACAAGCAATAAGCTAATAATACTGATTGTTATATGTTTACAATTAGTCAAATTAATAAAACTGAATATAAAAGATAAAATAAACATAATCAATGACGATAAGACCATCAATAATCCTATAATAGATTCCGTGGTGTTTGATTTATAAAAAAAGGCACCGGCACAAGTAAAAAAGAAAATAATGATTATCAGATAGCCGAGAAGGCAAAAATAAAGGGCTTTCATTTTATTTACTTTTCATTATAAGTTCATCATATTTTTTCAAAACCCTATCTGCCCATGAATTACAGTTATCAAGATCAGGACTTATTATCCAGACATCTTTAAGTACTGTTGATCCACCACCTATTGGTCCATAAAGGGTTATCCTAAAAGGAACTTTAATTTGTTCAAATTGAAATCGTAATTGCACTCTTGTGGTTGAGTATGGCTTAGGTGGTGTAAGTTTAATTGCTTCCCTTAATACACAATCATTTAAATTACCTCTAACCTTCATATATGTTTTCTTTTCAACATCTGAAACATCATCTTCCCTTAAAGTTCCATCATCAAAATAACCAATATTTGTTCCATCTTCAAAAAAGAAATGAGAGTGTTGCAACGATAACCCCTTTGCGCTATATATCTTACCCATAAGCGCATAACATTTCGTACCATCTTCACTTATTATCATTAATCTATGTAATGGTCGCACCGCTAAATAAGCCAGCCCCAACACATCCCACAGCCACTCCGCGCTATTCCCCACATAAGCATACAAATTATACCCACCTTCAATCCCGATTGGGTCGCGGTTGATCCAGCGACCGTCTTTCGGGTTGTAGTGGCGGTAGTTGTAATAAACTAGGCCTAGTTCGGTGTCGTAGTATTCACTGCTCCATTGCAAGGGTTGCGTGGTGGAACCGGAGGCTACTACCTGCCCGAATGGGGTGTAGGTATAGGCGGTGGCGATTGTTCCGTTGTTTTTATAGACTTCGGTGACGTTTTTGCTCAAATCAGTACCGTAGCAGTACCATGTGCCGTCTTTTTGTAGGGCGAGAGGTCGGGTGGCGCTTGCTTGGGTCGGATCCCAAGTAATCATCCACATTCCGTTGAGTCCGCTTCGGGTCATATCAATGCAGGCGATCTGTAGATAGCCTCGGTAGAGGTATCTTTGATGTAAAGTCACGGCTCCGTTTTGAGTGACTTTTTTATTCACTCGTCTGCCCATGCTGTCGTAGTTTGATTCGATGATGATGGTCTCATCTTGCGAGGTGAATCGTATCGGGCGGTTGAAGGCGTCGTAGGTGACACTCCAAATACCCGTTTGAGTTTGCAGAAGAGTTTGATTACCATCGGCATCGTATTGAGGCGTAAATATGACCGGCTCGATGCATACTCTATCTACGACCAACAAAACACGATTTCGATGATAATCATGATCGGTAGTGATATCCATACCTTCTCCTATACAATAACATGTTTGCCTCGCCCTAAAAAATCAACCTTTATTCTTCTTTTTTGTCAGTCCTGTAGCGGGAGAGAGAGTTATATAAATTCATCAAAAACTTTCGACTGCTATATATTTCTTTACCAATCTTTTCATCAATAATTTCGGAGCATAGATTCACCAGATCATTCACGGAAAATTTCTCTCGATTCCATTGTTCTATATCCTTCTCCGTAGCCCGCCCAAACCATTTTAAAAAATCCATTATACACATCCCATCGAACGAATTAGGATTAACTACTAAATCCAATCTCATTTTGGCCAATCGATTCACTTCAGCTGATAAATCCTTATCAACCAATTGAATATTCTTAAACACGATCATTCGAGGCATATCAGGGGAATATTTAAAATCCTTTGCTAACAATTCAAGCGCTCTTTCTTCATACACCGGATCTCCCTTCATAAATAAATAGGCTACGCCCGTTTCATAGAGGGCCTTTCGCAAAGCTAGATTCATATACCGATGCTCTACAGACCATTGTTGTAAATTCCGATAAACAACATCTGCAGATTCTTCGACGGACATACCGATTTCTTCTTCTTTTTCAAAAATCATATTCAAACGGCATAAACACAATAATGATTCAAGATCGTTTGGATCATTCGGAACCTTTTTTAATAATCGGATCAACTCCTGCAGTTTCTCCTCACTACATAGATCATAGTCTAACCAAGCTTGACACCAGTCATAAAGAGCGAACTTTGATCCGGCTACGGCTGATTTATACAAAAACTCGAAAAGCTGAGGCTTGATTTGCCGGTATACATTTTGTGTCGCATTTTGCTTCAAGTGTTGATAGATGGCATAATCAATCGTTGCTTGAGAAACACCCAATTTTTCATAAATCGCTCGGATTTTCCTAATCGCTACATCAGGCTCTTGGTTAACGAGTATTTTTAGAGAATTCACTATACCAACGTATTCTAACGATAACTCCTTATTCTCTTTTTCATACTTGCTAAAAAATACCATATCCTCCTGAGTGGGACGTAATTCGGATAAACGACTAAAGGCATCGTTAATATCCGAAGAATTCACATTGGCAGCGTTTTCGGAAAGAACAGGATTATTATCCCCTAATCCTTCATAAATGACTAATACTCTTAATATTAATGTAAAAATATATTTGTGTTTCATACAAAATTATAGATGGACATATAATCTCCAGGCTTACCCATGCACTTTCCAGTAAAAGGGTCGGGAACGCTAGCGCATTTAGGGTACTCTGTTGCATTAGGATCTTCGTTTTCAAAGAGTATATTAACACCATAGTAACCTGCATTTTTACTCATATATTCACATGAAAATCCTATTGTTATTTTTGCTTGACATAGTGAATAACTCAATACTTTGACATTCCCCCAAGCACCACCTTCACGCACATGGTAAAGACAAGAGCAACATCCACATTTCTTCTTAGATTTCACTAATGCCTGATTACAAAGTTGTAAACACTCCCTAAAAATTTGACCCGGATTCTTCGATGTCATAACCCCAACAGCTCCTGCAATTTCAACAGCCGCATCAGCAGCGTTACCTACTCCCCCTGCAGATATGGATGGACGACCGAGACTTACTTTTTCTCCCAACATATCCCACAGCCACTCCGCGCTATTCCCTACATAAGCATACAAGTTATACCCACCTTCAATTCCGATTGGGTCGCGGTTGATCCAGCGGCCGTCTTTCGGGTTGTAGTGGCGGTAGTTGTAGTAAACTAGGCCTAGTTCGGTGTCGTAGTATTCACTGCTCCATTGCAAGGGTTGCGTAGTGGAACCGGAGGCTACTACTTGACCGAATGGGGCGTAGGTGTAGGCGGTGGCGATTGTTCCGTTGTTTTTATAGACTTCGGTGACGTTTTTGCTCAAATCTGTTCCGTAGCAGTACCATGTGCCGTCTTTTTGTAGGGCGAGCGGTCGGGTGGCGCTTGCTTGGGTCGGATCCCACGTAATCATCCACATTCCGTTGAGTCCACTTCGGGTCATATCGATGCAGGCGATTTGCAGATAGCCTCGGTAGAGGTATCTTTGATGTAAAGTCACGGCTCCGTTTTGAGTGACTTTCTTATTCACTCGTCTGCCCATGCTGTCGTAGCTTGATTCGATGATGACGGTCTCATCTTGCGAGGTGAATCGTATCGGGCGGTTGAAGGCATCGTAGGTGACGCTCCAAATACCCGTTTGAGTTTGCAGAAGAGTTTGATTACCATCGGCATCGTATTGAGGCGTAAACAAGACCGACTCGGCAGGCGGAGTTCCGTCCTGAGTGATGCGGGCGTATTGATTAAGCTCGTTGCTTAGATATGACCAATCCTCTCCCTGCTCGGCAGCACTTTTACGGTTGCCGATGTTATCAAAGTCGTAAGCATAGGCATCCGCCCCCAGGGTGGCACCGACCAACTCGTTTCTTGAATTATAACTCAACACGTCATTTCTGACACTTCCTTGGCGAGAGTATTTTCTCGTGGCAGGGCGATTGAGCGCATCGTAGGTGTATTCTCTCAAAGAAACTCCCGTATCGCCTCGATAATCATTGATGTGCGAGGCAAGGTTGCGATTTGCCTCGTAGAGGTGACGCACGTTCATCCCGTTAGGCATATTAAGGCGTGATCGCAAATGGGTACCTGCCAGATATTCAAAACCGAAGCTCTTATC
>DKPP01000010.1 GCA_002471255.1 Akkermansiaceae bacterium UBA7331
CGCCGAAAAACCCAAAAGACGAAAAAACAAGCCGGAACCAAACGACGACCCGCCTTCGAAGCCAACATCCGGCTTCTGTTATTATTGGCTTTGTCCACGGGTAGCGACTTTCAGTCGCAACACCGAGGCTATTATCCAAACTCTGACGAGTTTGGGTAACCCGCATAGCGGGTATTTGTTTATAGTTTTTGGTGCATGAATGAAACGAGCAGATGAACTCAAAAATTGCCTTGTATTCATTGATCGAGGGTGAAGGCATGAAATTAATCTGCAATAATGCAAAAAAAACTGTTTATCTTTATCTTTCGACTTCGACTGTTTGAATATGCCTCAAACAAACGATAACTACTAGGCTACCTATTTTTCCTTTGCATCTACTAGTATGCATTACTCGCCTTTGGCGGGTTACCCTCGTTTGTCAAAAGAGGATAGTAGTAGCCTCGGGTTGCGGCTGAAAGACGCTACCCGTGGAAGAACCGTGATTATGATTATTTTGTGAGTGATGGGGGATTTATTCCCCATCGGCGAACAAATCATATTCACAGCACGTCATTAGATGTCCTATGGACGAGCAAACAAGCCGGAACCAAACGACAACAGACCTTCGGGGAGGAGAACCGCCTTTTATTATTATGATCAATATCCAAATTTATGATCTTTTGACAAATGGTGTGGGTTTTATTTCTTTTTTGAGAACAAATTATATTCTTACCCCTCCTCAAATGTTTGGGGTAATTTTAAAGAGGTAAAAGAAAGGGCCCTATTGATCTTTTAAATGCTCCTAGAAGGCATTATATCACTTCCACCGGTGTTCCTTCTTTTACTTCCGTAAATAGGGTGTCAGCGGTGCCTGGGGAGATTCCTAGGTATTCTAGATAAGGTGTATTCTTTTCTTTAATATCGCTGATATGGAATCCGTAGGGGGTGTCTCCGATGCGAAGCCATTTGATGAGTTTTTGATACTGGAAAAACTCATGTTGATTTGTTTTTGCGTTCGGCAACACGTTTTCTTTCACACAAATACCTGTTGTTTCAGAAGGTTTTTGCTTATAGATGTTACCAAAATGGGTGGAGGCTGTTTGTTCGATCTTTTGTGAGATGCGATAATTCCCCGGCATGAGTTTAATGCCTGATGGGGTGCCTATGTTAATAGGGAAATCCATCGCCACTTGTCCATCAACATTCAAAATACCGCGTTGTTGCGCCAAATGAATAATAATGCGTTTTTTTGCCTGTGTTTTCCCTAAAAAATGAGGGTTAACGTAGGCATCGCGAGTAGTAAGATACTTGGGTGATTGGACAAAAGATTGGTGGTCCGGATAATGTGTAGGCGGCATGTACGGTTGAGTACATGCGCTTAAAATAAGGAGTGAGCCCAAACTAAGGCTAAAAAATCTATAGGATGAGCTCATCAATTTATTTGGATTTCGGTTTAGTATAGGGTTGCTTATCGGCATCTGTTACAGGTTCCGGATGCTGAATGATTTTAACAGGCGTGCCTAAAGTGGTTTTTTTGTAAAGTACTTCGGCTACTTCTCTGTTAAGTCTTATGCAACCATGTGAAAGGGGACGTCTTCCTACTTTGCCAACATGTAAACCTAATCCTGCATTGGTTAATCGTTGCCAGTAAGGCATAGGGGAAGGTACAAATTTACCTCCTTCAGGTATGGCGTCTGATGATTCGGCATCTCCATCGATGCATTTGCCATCAGCATCATACATTCTTCCATATAAGTTGGAATGATGATCGACTTTTTTAGAAATCACCTTGTAATCTCCTAATTTTGTCGGAAAACTTTTAACACCGGTCGAAGTAGGGAAATCCATCGCTACCTGGTCATTGATGTAATATCTACCGCGTTGTTGATCAATACAAATAACAATTTTCTGAGACTGCGGGTTAGGTTTGTTCAACAAATCTGGTCTCTTAAAGATATAGTAAGTCGAAGGGTAGTCCTTGGAAGCCACAAAGTGGGCAAAAGTCTCAGGGTTAAATGGGTTTTTATATTGAGGGTCAGCCTTATTAACCGTATGAGGGTTCGGCAATAGTGGAGTTTTTGGGGAACAGGAAATCCACCCCGCACAAAGTACGGGGAGGATCACCAAAGTATGTAGAGATTTCATATGTGTATGAAACGTGATCTCTCTAAAGAAAATTACTTCTTACGTGGGATAACGAGCTTTTGATTGATTCTGATTAAATCAGATTTCAAGTTGTTGGCAGACTTGATTGCCTTGACACTTGAGCCGTTACGACGAGCGATGGCTCCGAGTGTATCACCTTTTTTAACAGTGTAGGTTGTGGTGCGAGGCTTAGAAGTAGTCTTTTTAGCTGTGCTACTTTTGCCGGATTTAGAAGATTTGGCAGAAGATGTCGACTTGGAACCACCGATGCTTG
Organism: Akkermansiaceae bacterium UBA7331; assembly: GCA_002471255.1. GTDB lineage: Bacteria > Verrucomicrobiota > Verrucomicrobiia > Verrucomicrobiales > Akkermansiaceae > Akkermansia. Next base: position 2,399 of record DKPP01000010.1, read on the forward strand.
ATTTGCTTGGTGGGTTGTATGCATAGCTATCCTCTTTGACGGCTTTGTAATTGCTGTCGTAAACAGGGTCAGAAGTTTCTGCCATCCAAGCCGGGATCACATCATCGGCTACGGCTTGAGCTGTTTCCGTGCCACTATCATAGCCGGAGGTTGGGCTTTGCGAGCAAGAAGTGAATAACAAGGCTAAACCAAGCCCTGCACAGGTGAAAATTTGCGTTGATTTCATGTCTGACGTAATTTCTACAATTTCACTAAGTGAGAATCAAGTAGTTAAACTGCAATAACAGCCAATTATTGAGCGATTTGAGTATCTTAGTAGTCGAAATTTTACTTTATTGGGGATAGACGAAAAAAATCTTGCGCCGTCTTCGTCGTTTGATCGGCAAATTTATCAAATGAAATGTTTTTTTCATTTGCGATAAACTGCGCTGTATGAATCATATGTGAGGGCTCATTTTGCTTGCCTCGTAATGGTACTGGACTCAGGTAGGGTGAGTCTGTTTCTACCATCAATTTATCTAATGGGCACCATCGAGCGACATCCGCTACATTACTAGCGTTAGAAAATGTGACAACTCCCGTAAAGGAAACTAGTCCATCTAATTCATCAAAGATTTGTGTTGCTTGATTACCTGTGCCAATGAAACAGTGAAATACCGGTCTCACTACTCCGGCAAATTGTTTAGCAATGGCCATCGTATCGTCAAAGCTTGCGCTCCCTTGTCTATCTCTCGTATGTAAAACGATATTAAGTTTGTGTTTTTTTGCCAATTCAAAGTGCTTTTCTAATGTAGCCCATTGAATTTGTTTATTGGCCTTCTCATCAATTCCTTTGGGAGCTGAGTGAAAATAATCTAAGCCTGTTTCTCCGATCGCCGCTAAAGGAAATTCTTGAGCTATAGCATCTAATCGTTCATACCAATCGCTATCTTCCAAGGCGGCATCATTGGGATGTACGCCAAGAGCAGCAAAAACGATATTCGGATATTGCTCTGCCCACTGTAAATTTTTGATCCAATCCGATGTGTGGGCTCCTAACGTGATCATTTGATTTATACCTTGTGCCTGGGCTCGTTTGATCAGCTCGGCTCGTTGATTAGCATCTAATTGGTCGTATTGATGCGAGGCTAAATGGCAATGGGTATCAATCAGCATAATATTGGAAGTTCGACAAAGGTTAGGATGATTGCGGTATCATAGCATGACTAAATCATGTCAGTTTTTTTATACATATTCTGCTAAGCCAATAATTAGCTTGTTTGAGGGTTAAAAATTGTCAAACTTGTCACATGAAATTTTTCCTATCTTTGACCTCAATTTGCTGCATTGGGTTAAATTTATCCATAGCTGGTCAGGAATCTTCCCTTACGCAATATTCCGGTGTACCAAAAGAAAAACAAATGATAGGAGCCATGCTGGAAAATGATGTATTCGCCGGCACTGATAATAATTATACAAATGGGGCTCGTATCGAATGGATGTCTTCAACTGATGAAGACCCAAATAGTTTCAACGCTTGTTTGGGTACATTGATGGGGGGCACCAATGCCTCTTCATCTTGGCGTCGTTTCATGGGGATGGGAAATAGTGAATTATTAACTCAACAATGGGGAGTTAGTCTTACTCAATTAATATTCACCCCTGAACTAAAATCTCGCAGACCCTTGTGGGGTCAGCATCCTTATGTAGGGTCTTTGTGTTTAGCACTCACTTCTGTCGTAAAATCCGAGGATAGATCTAATGTTTTTAATGTGCAAGTTGGTTGGACTGGTCCTAGTTCTCTATCTAAGCAATGCCAACGCATGATTCATACGATGTTAAAGATGGAGCAATGGCCCGGTTGGGCTAATCAAATGCCGGGGGAATGTATTTTTAACTTCAATTTCATCCGTCAATATCGTTTGAGATTTTTGGAATCAAACTCAGTATGCGGCTTAGAGACAGATGGCCTCGCTTATTGGTTTGCTCAAGCCGGCACGATAGCTATACAAGGTGGTGGCGGCTTTATGCTTCGCTTCGGGAAAAACTTACCAAATACCGGATTTAGTAATTCCGCTCGCTCCATTACACCTATCTCGAGTCCATTTATCTATAACAAAGCCTATTCATCCAATTGGAGCCTTTATGGCTTTATCGGCGGTGAGGTGAAATATGTAGGCCGTAATTTGTATTTGGATGGCCCTGCTTTCCATTCTTACCCCAAATATGTGCAAAAGTTCCCATTTGTCGCTTCTTGGTCATTTGGCGTAGGTACTCGTTATAAAGATTTATTCCTTGATGTTGGTTGGACCTTTGAGACGAAAGAATACCATACGCAACGACATATTCATGGTACCGCATGTATTCAGGCAAAATGGGCCTTTTAAACAGCTTTTAAAATAAATTAATCAAACGGTTTGGATGTACTCCAAACCGTTTTTTCTTTGTTTGGAAAAGAAAGAATGAATAGAAAGCGGGGTTGAATACTCTAATGCTATAATTACTGATCCATTAAAAATATGAAAGTCCTCAAATTTTTTTCAGCATTGATACTCGCCGTTTTGTTAGTTGTATTCGGTTTTAGCATCGGAAATTCCGTATCCGGATTATTGGCTTATTCGGAAGGAGATGCCAACGAATTCATGAGAAAGAATAACATGACCTATCAACAAGCTTATGAACAACTTAAACAACAATTAGACGAAAAACCTGCGCTAGTTGAAAAAGTTTACGTTGTTGATGGTGAGTTCTTCTTCCCGATTAAAGAAGAAGCAAGTAAACACCACTATCGTGAATATGGTTATTATCTCCATCCTCAAACCGGAAAGGTACGTAAGGTTGATACATCTAATAAGTTGATGTCAAAAGAGGGTTCTATCAAGAATGCCGGAGGTACCATTAAAACCAATCAAGTGACTCCTGCAGCTCAATAGGGTGGGGTGATTAGGTTCTTAGTTTTGTCTCAAAGCTCCTGTATTGGATAGCCTCATAGAGATGATGTTCTAAGATATCGACTTCACCGGCTAGGTCTGCAATGGTGCGAGCTACTTTGATAATCCGGTCAAAGGCTCGCGCCGATAAGCTTAATTGATCGACGGCTTGAGAAATAATCTCCTGACAAGAAGTCGATAAAGGGCAAAATTGCTTTAAAGATTTACCCGAAAGCATGGCATTGTATTTGATCGTGGTATCTTCGTAACGTTGAGTTTGGATGTTTCTTGCCTGTTCGACCCTTTCCCTAATGGTGGCGGAAGATTCACCCGTAGGTGCCGCAGTGAGTAATTTGGGATCGACGGCAGGTACTTCCATCATTAAGTCAAAACGGTCAAGCAATGGGCCTGAGATTTTTTGCTTATAGCGTGCAATCTGAGATGGACTACACGAGCATCGGCGCCGAGCATCGCCCAAATATCCACAAGGGCATGGATTCATCGCTGCAGCTAACATAAATCGAGAGGGGAAAGTCATCGTACCGGATGCTCGAGAAATGATAATTTGCCCCGATTCGATCGGTTGTCTCAGTGTTTCTAAAGTTGCTCGCTTAAACTCGGGTAACTCATCTAAAAATAACACTCCATGATGGGCTAAAGATATCTCTCCGGGGGTAATAGTCGAGCCACTGTAAGATAGCGCATAAAATGTCAGTGACTTTCTAAGAATCATTGAGATTTTTAAGATCAATAATTCGCTTATGAAATGTCAGTAGCTTTGATTTTCTTATCATAAAATGTCAGTAGTTGGCAGAATTTGCTTATAAAATGTCAGCACTTAACGCATTTATTTCCTCATGAAGAACAAACGTTGAAAACTAAGTTATTTGAGGAAACCTCAAATTGGATATGCCAAATACAAATCTGAAAACTTAATAGTTATTATAGGAGCGTACTGAATTTAAAAAGCATAAGGAAGAAATATCTTATCTTTAGATTGGCTGAAAATAGATTTTTCACACTGTAAAACCGTGATTTTAAAACCTATACCTAATGAGGAAGTTCAGCAGATGACTAAATTTCAAATTAAACTGGCCACCTGCATAACGGATTTCAATATGTAGAAAGCTATGACCTTATTTTTTGATCAAAAAACAAAGGAAAAATCAAGGAAGTAGCCTTATTCTTAGCATCAAACAAAATTCTCATCACAAATTAACTTCTCTAACTTTCAGAGCTACAAAGAAAAAGCATATAATTTTTCTTGACTCTACTCCATACGGATGTTAGCATTTTCTTGCAGATTGAGAGTGTTGGATACCCGATACGTTTCACTATTAGTGAACTCGGTCTGATTTTTTGTTTACTCATATGCGCCTACTCTGATTTGACGCTTCAGGCTCGCTTTCTTCGACAATTTTTTCATTAATGGCAATGATTGATGGTGTTAATCAAGCATAAATTCCTGTTTCAATATACCATTGATACGTTCCGCAACTGCATTAGCGTATGGGTCGTAACTTTCAGTCATGCTAATTTTATCCCATGTTTCTTTAACACGTTTTGATATTCATCACAACAGTACTGAAGTCCTCTATCGGAATGATGTATCAATTCTGTTTTTGACCGAATTGTGAATATAGCCATAAGTAAAGCTTCAGTGGCTCCTTTGCTTGATAGATGTAAGATAGTGCATAAAATGTCAGCACTTAACACATTTATTTCATCATGAAGAACAAACGTTGAAAACTAAGTTATTTTAGGAAACCTCAAATTGGAGATGCCAAATACAAATCTGAAAACTTAATAGTTATTATAGGAGAGTACTGAGTTTAAAAAGAGTAAGGATGAAATGTCCCATCTTTAGATTGACTCAAAAATAGATTTTTCACACTGTAGAGTCATGACTTTAAAAACTATACCTTATGAGGAAGTTCAGCAGAATTTGTCAATAATAATGAAGACTGTTACAGATGATTCTATTCCTATAATGATTGAAAAGGATAACAGGCGTGTTGTTATGATCTCTGAAAACGATTATAGCAGTTTAGTAGAAACTGTGTATGTATTGTCTACTCCTGAACAAGTGAAACAACTAAGCGAGGCGTTACAAGATATTGAAGAAGGGAGGACGGTTCAGATCCCTGTTTCTAAACTTAAATCCATGATCTAATGTGCTTGTTGAGATTAGAATACTAAGATTCTCTGTTACGTCGAGAGTGTCAATACTTACTAAACGTACTACATAAAAAATAGTACTCTGTTGCTAAATCTCCAAATGCAATTATTCCTATGGGGGATAGTGTGTAAGTTTATGAATGCTAACACATTAAGCATTTTATTGGTCTGTTATTCCGAAAATTGAAGATAAATGATGATTATTATGAAATTTTCAGATTGTGACATTTAAAAATATGTATGAATATTGGTTTATTTATATTTTTATACTTCACTCTATATATAAAGTGATATTAATTATGTAAAACTGGCTAAACAAACAGAAATACTCTATGTTTAATTAGTAAATACTTGTAAATATTTTATTAATTTTGTAGAGATAGTGTTACAATATGGATATAATTTTGGCTTTATTATTACATATATACTAAAATTAAGTGTGTTTTTATTATATTGTAAATATACTTATCTTATTTATAGTTATATGTTTTGTTCGTCATATAATTAAAATTTGTCTTGAAAGGAATAAGCGGATATTTAGAATAAGTAGTAGATAATAATCTACGAACTTATGAGTTATGAAACGAGGGAAAAACAACTCAATAAAACGAAGAAAAATTAAACCAACTAGGCATAGCGTATCTGGTTTTTTGTCGTATCAACAAAAGCCAGTACCTTATGAATCAATGTTGGAACGTAATTTTGTTTTATATCAAATCTATCAAGAACAGGTTGTAGAAATAATTTCGCAACCAATCACTCTCCCTTTTAAATTGGAAGGTAGATCTTATGTTTATACGCCAGATTATTTGGTAAAATATGCAAATAAAAAGCCTATTTTAGTGGAAGTAAAACCTAAAATAAAGTGGAAGAAACATTGGAAAGAGTGGAAAATAAAATGGAAGGCCGCCATCAAATATTGCAAACAAGAAGGGATGACTTTTCATATTTGGGATGAATCGCGCATTTTGGAAGAAGTTATATGCAATATTACACGATTTGACAGTGAAATTCACGCGGTTGTTGCAAAAGATGCTCTCAAAGGATGTTATAAGTATTTAGCGCAGCATCAGCCTTCGACATGGGGTCGCCTTTGTGATTATTTACAAAAGCTAGGAATAGGCAAAGAAGAAGCTGACTTAACTATTAAACAAGGATTAGCAAATCATTATATCAAAACGGATTTGCGTGAACCATTAACTGACTCAACACTTTTATGGAAGAACAACTTGGGGTCTCTCTCAATCGCTCAATAGTTGATATAAGCGTAGGGAAAACCTATTTAGAGAAAAAATCTCAAAAATTATGCATTCTTCGAGATATTTCCGAAGATGGGTATAAAGGATTTATTAATATAGAGGGTGAGTCATTTATGAAGATGGTTCCCCTAATGGATTTATTAAATCCAACAGAGCAATCTACATGTTTTAGTGAACCTGCTCTTTTTGAACTAACGGATAAAGTTCATAAAAAAATTGAGGAGCGTCTTAACATTATTAGATCTATACAAGAATGCGGACCCGGGGAAATTACGCATCAAGTTAAAAAATTTGCTCAACAACATAATGTAACTGAAAGAACCATTTATCGTTGGTTGAAACGGTATAGACAAACTAATTCAGCTCTATCGTTTCTTAGAAAACGTAGGGAGAGTTCGACTTATTCATTTCGTTGTAATCCTGAACTGGAAGTGTTTATTCAATCAAAAATTGTCGAATATTATCTCACTCCTGAACGCCTTCCTAAATCTGTGGTTATTAGGCGTATACAATCTGACATATATGCCAAAAACAAAGAGGGATGCAATTATAAAATTCCTCATACAACATCCATACGAAGAAAGATTGATAAAATACCGGAAGATGAGCAATTGATTAAAAGAGGACAAAAGAAAAGTGCTCGACAAAAATACAGAGCCGTTCCTAATTCATACCCTGAAGTTTGTTCACCATTGGATGTGATTCAAATAGACCATACTCCTTTAGATATTTTATTGGTTGATGAAGTTCACAGAAAACATATAGGTAGAGCTTATTTAACAATCGCCATTGATGTCAAAACCCGCATGATTGCAGGTTATTATTTAACCTTAGAGCCACCATCGCAAACATCTGTTGGTATGTGTATATATAACTGTGTGGCATCGAAAGAAGAAGTGCTTTCTAACTTCGAAATTACGAATTCATCATGGCCTGTCAATGGCTTGATGAAAAAGATTCATACGGATAACGGTGCCGACTTTAGAGCTGATCATTTAAGCAAAACTTGTGCCAAATATCGAATTTCGTTTGAATACAGACCTATTCAGCTTCCAGAATTTGGTGGATGTGTCGAACGTGTATTTAGGACCCTTGCCGAAGAAATTAAAAGTCTTCCTGGTAAAACATTTTCCAATACCGGTCAACGCAAAGAATACAATGCCGAAGCTAATGCGGCAATGACATTGAAAGAATTCGAAAAATGGTTAGTAACCTGGATTGTTCAAAAATATCATAACGATACACATTCTTCATTAAAAAGGTCCCCCTTAGATGCTTGGTGCCAGTATACGTCTTTGGTTAAACGAAATACAGGGACATTTCGTAGTATTCCCGCAGATATGAGAACATTTTATTTAGATTTGCTCCCTTACAATGAGCGTACAATCCAGCGCGAGGGTATTTCTATGTTTGGGTATAAATATTATGATAAGGAATTAGATGAATTCATCAATAAAAAGCATTCTAACGGGAAAAATAAGTTGTTTAGTTTTGCCTACGATATTCATAATATAGGACATATTTGGTTTTATAATCCAGTCGAACAAAAATATTATAAGATAAAATCTCTAAGTAAAGAATTGGACGGTATAAGTGTTTCTCAACTCAGACAGTTACAAGATAGCGTAAAAGCCAAAACTGGGAAAAATGATAATAAATTTGCTGTATTGGAAGCAATTCAAGAAATGAATCAAATTCCTCAAGATTCTATTGCCAAAACTAAAAAAGCGAGACGCGATGAACAGCGAAGAAAAGCAAAAAGAAAGCTTCCTTACCAACCTCCTTCAGCACCTATTGAAGAAGAGTGGGATGATAATATCGAATTAGATGAAACAGGTGCCGTTAAGTTATAACATTATGGAAGAGAAAAAATATCCACACCTTTTACTTAGCTGTCAACATCTTCCTGAATTAAGTATGGAAGAAAAGCTAAAACACATTGATGAAATTTATCAATATTGGTTAGATTACCCTCTAGCTCATAAAATAATGGAAAAGTTGAAGAGGTTAGTAAAAATATCAAATAGAGATCGAATGGATAATTTACTGATCATAGGTAATTCAAATAATGGGAAGACTACTTTAATCAAAAAATTTTGTCATGATTATGATATACAGGGTATTACTGCCGATAATGAACCTATAAGGCCTATACTTACCATTCAGGCACCACCTACCTCACGAACCAAAGCTTTGTATAAGGAAATATTGCATAAGCTTGCAGCTCCTTACCGTCAATCCGCTACTGTTGATGATTTATATTACGAAACAATTACAGCATTAGAGGCTTGTCATGTGCGGGTTTTGGTAATAGATGAATTTCAATCTCTTAATGTAGGAACCATACGACAAAAAGAGGAAATTATGAATACGTTAAGAAACATCACAAATACTTTACCTATTTCTATCGTGGGAGTTGGTGTATGCAAAGCTCAAGAATTGACTCGATTGGACGAACAGTATTCTAGTCGATTTCCTATTGAAACTTTACCTTTATGGAAATGTGATAAGGAGTATCGTAAGTTGTTGACTCAGTTTGAAGGTATTCTTCCTTTTTCTCTACCTTCGGAATTAAATAATCGAAATAATACTCAATTAATATATCAAGTAACAAAAGGGAATTTAGGCCATACGAGCCAATTTATTGCTAAATGTGCTCGTTATGCGGTAAATAATCATACTGATAATATCTCTAACGAGATCATTGCCAAATGTGCCGCAGATTAAGGATATGACTATGAAATGTCACATCAGCATCTATTCTCATATTTAGAAATTTTGTGTACTTAAGATCATCCAAATCAATGGAAAGGTTGACACTTCCTATTCCTGTAAGACTGCATGTCGATGAAAGTTTAAGTTCATGGATGATTAGAGCTGCGTTAAGACATGGATGTAGTCCCTTTGATTTTAGTCAATATTATTGGGAAAAATTGAGAGTTTGGACAAAAGATGTAGACCGAGGATTTCAGTACATTGATCCCTTTGTCCATCAGGAAATAGCTAAATTATCTCGATGTCGTTTGGAATCAGTCATGGGCGTTTCCCTTTATAGTCTAATGTCATTATTATTCGAGTGCATAAATCCCAAAGAAGCGATCAAGTGGATTATACCTATTTCTAATCGAAACAGAACGCATAAGACTGGACAATATTATTGTCCACAATGCTTGGAATATGGAAAATCTTGCTATTTTCCTATTTCATGGCGGTTTGCTTGGCATCTAGTTTGTCCTACACATGGTTCTATCTTGGTTAATCAGTGTCCTTACTGCCATACTCCATATCAACCCCATTTATTGCACGCTAGGGATAAATATATCAATACCTGTCATGTCTGTAAACGCAGTCTGGGTCAGGAACTTGATACTCGCCAAGACTGGCAATTTATTAGAATTCAAAATGATATTGACGGTGTTTTTCAAAAGGGCAAAAGCAGGTTGTGGGGAGAATCAGTCTCAGCACAACAATGGTTTAGTCTTTTAAGGTATTTGCAGATGTTTCTTCGAAATGCAATTGAGCATGGTACGAAACCTCAACGAGATTTTTTGGATTACATGCAAATTGATCTTGAAGATATTGCTCAAATTAAATCCGGACTTGCCTTCGAATATTTAACTTGTGATGAACGACGTGTATTGCTTAGTGAGGCATATAAATTGATTATTAAGCCTAAATCGCTTTGGTTTAAAGCATTGAGCCAATGTGCATGCAAGAAGCAAACTTTTATAAACGTTAGAAGAGCATTACCTCAATCTTTGGTGCAGCTTATTCAATCATTGCCCGATAATCGTACTCCAAAGTGTATGCCTGCAGGAGGAAAGCCAAAATTAACTGAGCGTTACATAAAACGAAAATGGGCACGAATCGTTAGACAATATGGTAATCAGGGAAATACAGCAACAAACATGTGATTGTTGTAAAACTAAGGGTATTATACCTCATAGAAGGTATAAAGAGAAAATTTTCTGCACCTCGTGCTATTATAAATGGTTTAAACCTGATCAGTGCTCCACTTGCGGTGTGACTAAAAGATTTTATATGGGCGAGTATAAGCATATGTGTGTGGATTGTATGAAAAAACAACCCTGTACAAAGTGTGGTCAAATTGGTTATAAACTTGGTAAAATCAGCGAAACAGGATGTTTATGTAAATCCTGTGCCAATCATTACAGAAAAAAAGAAATATGCTTTGAATGCGGAAAATTGGCTGTTTTGTCAAAATGCGGGTTTGCTGATCATAATAAGCGCATTTGCGCTAAATGCTATAGCCATTATCAAAACAAAGTATGCCCCTTATGTAAAAGGTATCGGAAGCTCATAGCTACAGCTCATGGCCAAATATGCCAGAAATGTGCTACATTGGGGTTTATCTCTTGCGGACTATGTGGTGAGGTAATGCCGGCTGGAAGAGGAAATAAGTGTGTTTCTTGTTATTATAAAGAGAAAGTTGAAAGAAAGGTCAATATGATTCTTACGAATTTGAAAGTGATTTCACTTAGAGATCTTTATTTAAATTGGATTGAATTTTACCGAAAAGCTCAATCTAATCGCAAGTGCTTTCTGAAAATGGACCGAATAGGTAAGTTTGTTCAAGAGTGCGAAGTGACTTGGGGATGTTTACCTTGCTATGAAGAATTGGTATCCCACTTTGGTCCTAATCGTTTGAGAACCGTTCGGCTTATCAAAGATTGGTTAATTAAAAATCACTTAATATCCATAGATGACCAAGCAAAAGCTCAATCTAGTATGCAAAAAGGTATAGATAATCTTTTAAAAAGTTTTGAATGCGTGCCTTATTACATTCAACGCTATTATGATTGTTTGAATACACAGGCTATTAAGCTCAGGACAATAAAGTTATACCTTCAACCGGTCGTATCGATTTATAGGGATTTTGCATTATCAAGGCAAGCAATCCCCAAAGTAAGCCATATCAAATCATTTCTAAGTAAACACCCAGGGCAGTATGCCAACTTATCCAAATTTCTTTCTTTTTTGAGACAGGAAGGGTGCTCTCTAAATATCCATATTACTAAGGAGTTCTTGATGAGAAGTAAGCTTCAAGGCTTAATGGATAGTATTCATTCATGCCATTCCTATGCTTCCTACTTGATAGTTTTACGACAAGCCATAAAAATTTTAGGTAAGCAACAAATTGCTGTAGAAGATATTAGATCATTGGTTAAGGGTGTTCCCACTCCACTTACCTATGATTTCATTTTGAAAGATATTTGTAAGATTATGATAAGCAAAGGATTAAATGGTGCTTCAAAATGAGAGAATGTATTTAGTGATAGCAACAAAATGATGATAATCACGATAATATAACTTAGTAATTTCTATAAAATGCAGATAATCAATAAACTACAATCTTGTTTGGTTAATTAACACCACGTTGTAATATCTCACAATCAAGATAGATAAATCAAATACACGCGTTATATTATTTAATGCGTGGGTTCAATTAACTAACCGCGCTTTCAGTTGACCGATTGGCTGTTTTTTATAGAAATTATTGAGCTGTATCATCGTCATTGCCGTAATTTTTGTCGCTATCCTGCATAAAAAACCCTCTACGTATTTTGAGTAATTTCGTGCAATCATAAACTGGTCGTTGAGTTGTGAAAATACCGTCTCGATACGTTTTCTATCCTTATTATATGAGGGAGATAATATCTGACTTTGATGCTGATTTTTTCTCAAAGGCGTCTCTAATACAATATCATAATGAGTGAATAAATCCAATTGGCATTGCTTGCTGATGTATCCACGATCACCAATAATTGAAACACCTTGCTTAAATCTATCATACTCCTTGAGGTAATTGATATCATGTGAGGATGCTGGAGTAATTTTATAATCAAATATTACCCCATTCATATCACATACACTGGTAACTTATATCCAAAGTAGTATGTTTTCTGAGAAGCACAATATCCATAATCAGGGCAAAGGGTTTTATCTTTATCCATCATTTTGCAACGCGAGGAGCGAGCCATACGGCACACAGCAATAGGCATGGAATCAATACAGAAATGAGTGGTATCCCGGCTTAAGAAATCAGCTGCATTCTTACGTAATTTTAACATGACAGGATAGAGTAATTTTCGCCTTCTGTTGAAGCATCTGCGAGAAATGAATTGGACAATAGAAGCCTCGAGGCACTGCCGAATAGTAGTGAATAAATTTCGCTCACTATCATAACCTAGAGATTCTGCAGCCAGAGCTAAAGCAACAACATGAAGATCTGAAAATTTGGGCTTAGGCCCCGGTTTAATCAAGTTGCCGTCAATGCCAAAAAATGGTGCACAAAAATCTGTGCAAAGAGTAACAAATCGCTTAAAATGTGCATATAACTCGTTCATACTATTGGTTTGGTTTTTTTTGTTTTAGTAGATTTAATATACTAAATTTCAATGCGTTGGACGAGTTATTTTTTATTAAAGTTTAAGATCGGATTATTTAAACCCACGCGTATTATTTAATATAAAATTATAAAATATAGTTTATTTATAAATAGAATTTTACAGTAAGTTGATGAATAGAATAAACAACAATTTCACATCTTTAGTTGTAAAAAAGTTGCTTTAATTGAAAATAAGAGTAACATAACCCGTATATGAATTTCAGAATATGATAAATAGCAAAACTTTTTTTGAGCAAGTAGATTTTGATTTTGACAAAGAATTAAAACCAATCAACATCGCCATTGCTAATAACACAGAGCTTTCTCAAAAATTGACAGGTAAAGCATTTAGATATACACCAATTAATGATAAAACACAATGTGTATTTACATTATTTGATATTTCTGTTTTAAATGAAAACGAGATATTCGAAATACGAAAACATATATGGAATGAAAACAAAAGTGACTTGTTATTTATAAAAATACAAGACAAATTATGTTTACTCTATTCATTTTCAGACCCTTTAAAATCTCCTATCATTATTGACTCTTTCACAGGAAAAGAAGAAGATAGAGTTTTACTAAGAAAAATATCAAAGTCGAATTTTGATACAGGTATTTTTTGGGATGTTTATCAAAATATTCAAGCGGATATTAGAAAAAAAAGGTTAACTGTAGATAGGGGATTAATCAAAACCCTGAGGTTATTAAGGCAAAAATTACAAGTATTATATTCGAATTATATAAAAAACAGAGAAGAACTTAATGAAATAGTGCAAGCACTGATTGATAGAACTTTGTTTATTAAATTCTTAGAAGATAAACTTATTATAAATTCATTTTTTTATGAGTTTTATTATGATTCAGATGTTTCTTATATCCAATTGTTAAGATCTCAAAGAAAAGATGATATAAATAGATTATTTGAGATAATTAATAATTTATTTAATAATACACTTTTTGTAAATCCTGTTATTCCTGCAGAAAAATTATTTGATGAAGCATTAATCTTGTTGGCTGATGCTTTAGACCAGAAAAATTTTGAAACAGGGCAACTATATCTTTTTAGTTATAGATTTGATGTTATTCCTACAGAGTTCATAGGACATGTTTATGAAATGTTTTTTGATGACAATCAAGCCGATGAAGGTATTTTTTATACGCCTGAAGGCTTGGCTAGTTTAATTATTGAAGAAACAATTGACGAAACAGGAAGTATTTTGGATCCATCTTGTGGATCTGGCATGTTTTTAGTTGTGGGGTTACGAAAATTATTCGATAATGAAAATCTAAGAACTAATGTTTCTGTCCATGATATTAAAAAACGAAATAAAATTTTAGTAGAGAATATTTTTGGAATTGAAAAACAAGAAAATGCTCGTCGTTTAGCAATTTTGTCTTTATATTTAGAATTATTGGACGGAATTGATTCCACAGAATTACAAAATTTTATTAAAGACAAAATAAGTCTTGAAGAAAATTTAAAAATATTTCCGTATGATTTTACAGAAAATATTGTACATGGAAATGCGTTAGAAGTTACTTCTATAGTAAATAAAAGTTCATTTGACTATGTTGTAGGGAATCCGCCCTTCTTAACGATCAAAGAAGGGGAAAAAGAGGAAGCATTTTGGAAAAAGCACAAAACAAAAATTTGCAATAAACAACTGTCCCAATGTTTTTTTGTGAAAATTTTGAATTGGTGTACAAATAAAACAAAATTAGGATTTGTATCTAATTTGTCCAATTTTAATAGTGATGCTTCCGACAAATTTCAGCATTTTTTTTACAAGTTCTATAATATTAAAAAATTTTACAATTTAGCTAAAATAAAAGGCATCTTGTTTGAGAACGCTAAAGAAAGCACAGCTGTAATTTTATTTACTGTAAAGACTCATAGCAACAATAAATTTATTTTTTTAACTCCAAAACTCACTGAATTTTCTAAGCTATTTAAAATTGTAATTTTAAGAGCTGATGATTCTATAGAAATCGATCAATGTGAATTAATTAATAATAATAAATCTTTAAAAGAGTTTTTTGTTGGAGATGAGCATGATTTAAGTTTAACCGCTAAAATTCGTTCGCAGTGCGATTCTTTAGCCGAATATTTAGATGTAAATTCAGTTAATGCAACCCGCTTGGCCATTAATAATGGTATACAAATATTAGGTTCTGGAAATCAGTCTTCTAATTGGAAAACTTTAAGTAAAGAAGAAAAAAATCAGTATAGGGAAGAGTTCTTTTCAAAATATAGTCACTGGACTAAAAGCAAAGAGTATGTCATTCCTTTCCTGGAATGCGCAAATATAGAACCATTTGCTATTACTGGAAAATATAGATATTTAAAGCCAAATATCGAGTCATACAAAAATATTTTTGAGAGAGTACGTACTAATAAAGACTTTGAAGGAGAGCGAATATTATTTCCAAGAACTGGTGCTAAATTAAAGGCTATATATACAAACAATACAACCTATTATTGTTTTGATATTTACTCAATCCAGTTAAAAGTTTCAAATTTATACCCATTGATTGTTGCTATTTTAAATTCTAATCTTATTAATTATTACATAATGATTAGGCACAGAAAAAGAATATTAGACTCGTATCCTAAAATAACAATGGAAGATGTTAAGAAAATACCAATTCCTATTTTATATAATGATGAAATTCAAATGTCTATAACTAAACTGTCATCTGAATTAATAAATAGTCAATTAAATTCAAATTGTTTAATAGAGGAAATAAATCAATTAGTATATAAATTATATGGATTAAATAAATACGATTGTCAAAAAGTAAACGACTTTTTTTTAAAATCAAAAAAAATAAATAATTGTGATTTGCAGACTTATATAGATTCATTTATTTCCACAATACAACCTTATTTTTCAAAGGATATAGAAATATACGGAACTAAATATATAGACCGTAAAATGATTTCTAGTTTTGTTGGTGTTAAATTTGAATTTATTGCAGAAGATATTACGCCTAATCCTAATATTGATCAAGTCGTCAATAGTTCTTTATTAGAATTATTACAAGAAGTTGGTAATGTAAATATATATACAATGAAAAATATGATTATAGGTAAAAATAGCTTATTTTTTATCAGAGAGAATGATATAAAAAATTGGTCTATTTCAAAAGCATATGAAGATGCGCAAAACTTTTTAATGAAATTATTTGTGAAATAATGAGTATTAGTTTTTTACATGTTGTCGCAAGTTCTAAATCTACATTAGATTATTTGGAGAATTTTAAGAAATCTGTCAGTCATGTCCAATTGGGTTCTGATGATCAATTTTGGGTAAATTTAATATTAGATTACATTAATGGTTTGTATTCAGAAATTTCTCAGCAAGAAAAAACGATTTTAAAAAATCAAAATGAACGTTGTATAAAAGAATTTATTCGAAGAAAATTGGAAACAAATGAAAATTTTGGACAAAGCCATTTTTTAATAGTAGAATTGGAACCACAGAACAGCCATCCTAATCTATTAGGTTTTTACGATATCAAAATAAGAAGCAGTCTTTGGAATAATTATTTTGCATTTGAATGCAAATGCTTAACTGCTACCTCTAAGTCAATTTCTGAATATGTCTATAATGCTAAAAAGGAAAAAAATAAGCAAGCTTACCCTGATGGAGGTGTTTATAGGTTTCTCATTAATAAATACGCAAAAGATAAATCTTTTGGAGGTATGATTGGATTTATTCAAAGTGGTAATACTTGCAGCATTACAAAATCAATAATTGACAGACTTGTAGATATTAAATTGCCTTGCGGCGACATTTATTATGGAGAATTGATTGATAACGTGCATCAGAATTCTGAATTAACGCATTATTTTAAATCAGTGCATACTCGCTATGATATATATGAAAAAAAAACCTGCCTTCCTATAGATATCCATCATTTTTTATATGATTTTACTTGTTAAAATTTTGAAACTACTTGTATTATGATATAGTGAAGAATTAATAAGATTCACAGAAAGAATTTTACACTAGCCGGTTTTGCAATTCAATTTATCTTGGAAATGATTCAAAATAGATTGTCTAATAATGGAATTTGTTCTGCAATTTTTACATGTAATATTCAATTTTTTAACATCTGAATTGTAATATCAACGTAGCCGATGTCCTGGATAAAAATATCCCATGTCATTAAGTTCGTATAATCGAAATTTGAAACACAAAACACGAATCAATAACATGAGCTACTAGTGCCTTACCTTAACTGTACGCATAAAGATAGAAACTTTTATACGATGCAGTAAATCAGGCAAACAAATAGCACAAGACTTAGGGTTTAGTAAATCTTGCATTAACAAGGAAATTGCAGCCAATGGAGGCAGGACTTTCTATCAAGCCATTGATGCACAAGAATCATTAATGCTAAAAAAACAAGAGAGAGGACCTAAAAAACTAACACGTTATCTTATCAACCTGTTGGAAATCGAATCAAGAGAACCAAATGGTCTTCCGAGTAAATAGAACATAGAGCTCGCAAGGGACGAGTGAGTTTCAAGAGTATTTATCGTTGGCGTTCAATATGTTATATGCTAAATGTTAGTTATAAATATTTAAGACATAAAGGGATAAGACGAGGAAAAGAGGGAACTAAAGGGGCTTATCATGATGTGCTAGTATTCATCAACGAGCGCAAGAGATTAATAATCGTTGCAAGTTTGGTCACAGGGAACTTGATACCGTGGTCTCGCCAAGAGGAGAAAGTAAGGGATGCTTTGCTACTTTTTGGAACGTTCTACGAGAATGTATAATGCGGTGAGCATGGATGATAGAAGTAGCCGTAATATGTATGATGCCATCAAAGCAGTTAAAAACTGTTTACTACCAAGAGGATTTAAAAGTGCTACCTACGATAGAGGTAAGGAGTTTGCTTGTTATAAATAAGTTAAAGAAAACTAGATATTGATGTCATTTTGCTGATCCTTATAAATCATGTCAAAGGGGAAGCAATGAAAATGCCAATGGATTATTAAAAGGGTTTTACCCAAAGGAACAGATTTAAACAAGGTACGTCAGGCTCAATTAGACAAAAATGTACTACTAATTAATTCTCGACCTAAAAATGACTTAACAGGAAAACATCATTGGACAAGTATTTTCACGAGCTGACTCTCTTGGTTTGACAATTCAGGAAACAAAATAGGATTTGAAGACATTATTCTCCCTTGAAGGGTGATTTTTCGGCAGGTGCGATGAGGGAGGCTCATTCCCTAGAGGGCAAATGAGGCGAGAAAATGATGTTTGTTGAGGGAGTCCGAGCTATAACATGGTTAATGAGATGTTAGCCATTGCGATCGAGTCTATAATATAGGAATTATGAGGCTGTGCGGAACGTGTGAAGTCACGGACTGCCCACAAAATAAACAAACCAAATAACGGAAATCATGAATACATTCTCTGATTCTAATAATACTTCCCGCCCCGAAGCGGCGGGTTCCTCCAACATGGTTCTTGCCGGACAATACCCCGGCTTCAAGCTGTATTCTCGTCGCAAAATGACGAGGGACGGCGGACCATCCATCAGTGTCAATTTCAACGAAGGACCTCCCGCGGATGCAAAAAGCGAAAATTATTCATGGGTTGTTAAAGTGGGTGAAATCCCCGCTCCTGACAGTCCCAATCCCGGTACGGAGCATGTGTCTGCCAATATCAGCGTAGACGATAATGCGTTCTTTTCCATGGGCTTGATGACGATTGATTTGCCAGGTACCGGACCCCATGGGGGCAGTTCCGGTCAGGACGGTTCCGCCGAGGCGGATTTGCCGCCCGGTATTTATTCGGCAAAACTGACATACGAAAATATCAATTTCAAGAAAGAGTATAACAAGGCGATGCTGGACTTCACGTTGAACGCGGGGGAAGTCGAAGTTGTGCCAGACGAGAACCCAGACGATCCTTGCGATCAAGATGACTGCGATTGTCAGGACGAGGATGACGAATGCGGCAGTACCGAGCCCGGCGGAAGCGGCAGCGAAGCTACTCGCAGGGCGGGCAATGCCGCTGTCTTTAAAACTTCTTCCGCAGGTCGGAGTGTTACGGCCAGCGCGAACAAGGTCAATATGCTCTGGCAGGTGAATTTCGGAACGTTCCGTGGCTTGGGCGGCGTACCTGGCGGTATGCTGGAAATTGCGGTTGCCGATTTTTCCCCCTCTCTCTGGTCGGTCAAGTCGCTGACTTATAAACACCCTATGACAAGTGTGGCCTTGCTGCCCGAGGGGGGGACGACGCTTGCCGCTCCCAATAGCATGTTTAAGGTGATGAGAGGGGCAAAGGTGGAAAATTATATGACCAGCGGGGACGGTCAGTCTGTCTTCGGCGTTGGTGTCACGGGCAAGACAAACAAGGCAGCTCGTGTTGCTCCTTTGATGGGTGAGTTTACACAGGGAGCAAGAGCGGGAATCGCACCGGTCATTGAATTGCGCTCTGCGCAGAAGTCGTCCGTCTTCTACTCTGGAACAACCGGGAAAACGGCCGGTTTTTCAACATGGTCTGGGCGTCTTATTTCCTCGTCTGAGTTTGCTCGCTACCTCGATCTCGTGCGTGCGACGGATGGAAGCATCCAGCAGGTATGGAATTTATGGGACGGGCTTGCCAATATCGAGAATGTCAGTTCGTCTGGCTATACCATCGCCTTTTATCTGCCCGAACAGGTAGGGGCCAAAGATGCCTCTACCGGGCGTTACTCCGTGACCGGCACTCCTTTCAAGACTTTTGTCATTGGCACCAATGATGCGAGGAACAGACTGGTCGTCACCGAGCGCACCGAAGGACGTCAAGCTTATGTCTGCACCTGGTGGCAGAAGGATGGCGCCTGGTGTACGTCTCGTGGTACGGGTGACGATGAGATCGTTACGCTACGCGAAAAGGTCAATATGGCAGGAGGCCAGTACAAGATCGTCACGACCGTCCAGCGTGGGCTGGATGGGGAGGCGGTGTCTCAAAGTGAAGAAATTTTCACAAGCACCAATCAGGGGACTCTCAAGCACTCGAGCGCAAAGTTCAGCACGGCTCCGTTTGGAGTGAATCCTGGTAAATCGATTAAGAGCAACTACCAATACAACAGTCAGGGACTTCGTACCGAAAACCGTTTGGCCATGGCAGGTGTTGGAACGTTTTCTTCTGCCAGAGCTTACGATAACCGCAATCGTCAGAATGTTACCTTTGAACCGTGGGCTGGCGGCGAGAGAAAGATCATTTATACCTATTACAAGGATGGTCAGTTCTATGATTCTGACATCGACTTCCGCCGTGTGGTCATTGAGCGCAATGGTCATGCAACCGAGTATTTGAGGGAAGATTACAAATACTCGGAGGTCAATCATGTGCGCAGGGTTGAGAAAAGAACCACGGGTCTAGGCGTCAGCGGTTCCCGTCTTGAGATCACTGAAACATGGCAGGGAACAGCCCCCAATCCGCACGCACAGGGTCGAGTGAAGATGAAGCAGGGTATCGACGGTATCCAGACGCATTACGAGTACGAGGCGTCTACGAATCACGGGGCTTTGTACAAGCAGACGGAAGAGGTCCGAGTTGATGGACAGGTCGTTCCCGGCCGAAGCTCGCGCAAGGTGCACCATGTTTCTGCTGAAGGCAACGATATGCGCGTCGAAGAATACGCCCTTCTGACAAATGGTATATGGGAGCTGACGGACGCGGCGGACTATGAGTACGACCGAGAAAACAACTGGATCAAACGTACCCGTGCCAATGGTCGTGTCACGGAGCGATCCATGATGTGCAGAGGTCCGCTGTGGGAGAAGGACGAAGATGGCGTGCTGACAACTTACGGTTACAATACGGCTCGCCAGCTTGTGGAGGTCATCCGCTCGGCAACGGAAACAATGCCAGAAACGATCATTTCCTACACTCGCGACGCCATGGACCGCGTGTTGGAATTGCGAACGGATATTGGATCTCTCTCGAAGAGTGTCAAAACTTCCTACGACTTGATGGGGCGCAAGACCTCTCAAACGGACGAATTGGGACGAGTTACGACATGGGAATACAGCGATGACGGTCTGACAACGACGGAAATCACACCAACGGGAGCCACCCTCGTTACGAAGCGTCATAAAGACGGGACGATTCTGGAACGCTCCGGCACAGGGCAGCGGCATATCCGTTACGAGATGGATATTGTTGCCGACGGAATCCGCATGACTAAAAATGCTGTAAATGGAAATAATATTTATCCCATAAGACAAAACGTGACTAATGCCGTTAATGAAGTTTTGCGTGAAGGTAAAGCTCACATGTCCAATGGATTTCTCTTCGAATATTTCAACTACAATGAAAATGGATGGATTACAGAAAAGAAAATCGAAGGAATGGCTCCTACGGTATATGAATACGATTTCTTTGGAAATATTACTCAAGAAATTTTGAAATTATCTACTAGCCCTACTTTTTCCAATTCTCGAATTACTACTTATGAGTATATTCTGAAAAAAGAAGACGACGGTATTTATACAAGTATTACCACGACGAAAAACAATGCTCAGGGAACTACTTATCAGGAGCGAGTGTGCGAACTAATTTCGTCTCTGTCTCCCATTCTACTAAAAAAGACTGTTACGACTGATCCAAGAGGTAACGAAATGATACGATGGACGGAATACGACGAGCCTTGTGTTCGACTGATTAAAGAAAAAATTCCAGCGTCGGAAATGACAGCGGTTACTCATCAAGTTGATGGTTTTATTACCAGAGAAACCGATACAGCGGGAATTTCTGTTATTCACGAACGAACCATTAATGTGACGGGAATTCACCTGAAACAAACCGATGCTCGCGGCAATACCATTCTTACCGACAAGAACATTATCGGCTGGACGGAAAAAATAACCGATGCCGCAGGAAATGTCTCTTCCATGGAATACGATCCTGCCTCCGGCAATCTTGCCTGCATGACTGATGCTCTCGGCAAGACAATGCGTTATACCTATGACCAACGGAAACGCAAGATTGCCGAATGGGGAACGGGCATTCAGCCTGCCATGTACGGGTACGACGATGCGGACCGACTTATTTCTCTCACGTCCTTCCGTGCGACTGGAGAAGTCATTGAGACCGATCCGACGGAACGCAGCGACGGAGACACGACTACCTGGGCTTATGATGAGGCTTCCGGTCTTCTCCTATCGAAACGCTATGCCGACGGCAAGGAGGAGCGTTATACCTACGATAGCTGGAACAGGATCGCCACAAAGCAACAGTCCCGAACAGTGAATGAAGGAGCAACTCGCCTGACCTCCACCTATGCCTACGATCAACAGACAGGGAATCTGCTTTCCATTACACATAACGATGGAACGCCTTCCGTCAGCTACGCTTACAATCACCTCGGTTTACCGACTCAAATCACGGACGATTCCGGCACACGTACCCTGACCTACAACGAGTTCAACGAAGTGGTGAAGGAAACCACTGCAGGTTTGGCTGCAAGTGAGCTTGACTACACTCGGGACAGTCTGGGACGTTCCTCCGGGTATACTTTGAAGTACGGTGGTAAAACAGTCCAGCAAAGTACGCTTGAATATGATTCCAATGGGCGATACTCCACTATATATCTCAACCAGTCAGCAACTCCGTTCAAGTATGGGTATAATGCCTCCCACGGTTTGCTCAATACATTGGCTTATCCCAATTCGTTTACGAGATGGTATACCCGAGAAGACAAGCGAGACCTGATCGTTAAGATTGATTACTTGCGTCCGGGATCCACCAATTATCCAGCCAAGGTCGATTACAGTTACGATGCTCTGGGACGTCCGGTGACGAAAAAGGATATCTTCAACGCACCCAACCCCGATCTCACCCATGCCTACAGTTACAATGACAGGGGTGAACTGATTATCGCCGCCATGAGCCGGGGCGGAACCTACAGCTACGGTTACGATAATATCGGCAACCGGGAACATTCGCAGGAAGGTGCGGAAGCAACCAAGACCTATGCCAGCAATGACCTCAATCAGTACACGGACATTGCGAAAGGGGAAGAAAGTACTTTTGCTCCAGAATACGATGCTGACGGGAATCAGACGAAGGTCAAAACTTCAACGGGAGAATGGATTGTAACCTACAATGCTCTTAACCAGGCAACGAGCTTTACTCAAGGAACCATGTATATTGTGTGCCGTTACGATTGCATGAGCCGACGTGTGGAAAAAGCCGTTTACGAAGGGAACACGCTGCTTTCGAAAAAGCGTTTCGTTTACAGCGGATTTCTGCAAATCGCCGAACTTGATGCGAGCAAGGCGACGGAAGAAATACCGCCTATTCTCCGCAAAACCTATTTGTGGGATCCGATGGAGACACAGGCTACACACGTTCTGGCGATGAGTCTTTTCGACGAGTCGGGAGCCTATTCGGAAGATCTGTATTATTCGCACGATCAGTTGAAAAACACGATTGCCCTCTTTGGTATCAAGGGCGGGCGACGAGGTCTGTACGAATACGGGCCATACGGGAATATTCTGAAAATCGAGGGAGACGGGGCAGAGATAAACCCTTTCCGTTTCTCCTGCGAGTATTCGGACGATGAACTCGGGCTTGTTTACTACAACTATCGCTACCTCAATACTAGTGATGGCAGGTGGATAGGAAGAGATATCATCGGAGAAGGAGAGGACGTAAACCTTTATCGTTTTGTAAAAAACAGATTGATGGTTGATTGTCTCGGGTTTTGGATACACATTGGTATTGGTGCACTTGTAGGAGGCGTAGTCGGAGCAATTGGGGGAGGAGTGATGGCCGCAGTAAGCGGAGGAGATGTTCTAAAGGGCGTTGTTTCAGGTGCTGCCGGGGGAGCTGCTGCCGGAGCAGTTCTTGCTGGAACCGCTAATCCTGCATTAGCAGGAGCCGCTGGAGGCGCGACAAGTTCAGCTGTCAGCCAATACTTGAATGATGAAGATATTGTATCTCCGGAAGGATTGGGTAAAATAGCAGTTTCAACAGCATGCGGTGCTGGTACCGGGTTGCTTTGCTCAACATTCCCTGAGAATGGATTTGGCCGCCTTCTTACTGACATCATCGTAGATGCCACAACTACTATTCAGGCCGCTCTTGGAAATGCTATTATTGATTTAGGCTCAGGATCAGCCAATGGCGTCGAAAATCATAATAAAAATAGATTTGCGCCTTTTAAATAATACGCAAAAGATTTATAATTTGCTACAATCGTAGATAAATCATACTTATTATGAACACTAGAAAGATGCTGTCTGAATTCGTAAGATATTCTATTGCAATAATTTTTATTGCAATCCAAATATATGTTGTTTATATGCTTCCGCGTATTCTTGCAGCGTCTTTCTCTTTCTCTGATATTCAACTCGGGATAAATTTTTGTGATTTTTTTATTTTATGGATTCCTTTTTTTGGAATAGTATATGCATTTGCACTTGCATGGCGTAATCAATTGGCATCAATATATAGAATATTGGAGAGAAAAAACATTATATTAGAAGTAAAAGAAAACAATATAAATCATAAAAAAAAGATATCTTATGATTATTCCATAGCTTCTTCTTTAAGGAGAATTTCAAATAAATCAAAAAAAATACACGTGAAATTTCTATTGATATTTTTTTTATTTATTGGTGCTGTTATTGTTGTTTTATTTCAGATGTATACGTGCGCCACGGCTTTTATTTACTACTCTATTATAGGGGATTTTGATGAATCATTTTTTACATCGTCAAATAGTGTATTAATAGTATCATTATTGATAGATTATTTTATGGTCACGTTTTTTATATTGAAGGGAATTCTTTTCAAGGTTGATCGTATATTGACTTATGTTCTTGCTTTCCGAATAATGAAAAAAACTGATAGTGCCGCATCATAAATAAGAGAAGCAGTTTTTACGTGTCAGAAACG
Source organism: Akkermansiaceae bacterium UBA7331 (assembly GCA_002471255.1). Classification (GTDB taxonomy): domain Bacteria; phylum Verrucomicrobiota; class Verrucomicrobiia; order Verrucomicrobiales; family Akkermansiaceae; genus Akkermansia. Next base: position 27,078 of record DKPP01000010.1, read on the forward strand.
ATAGACTAGCTATTTACCGGAGAGCTCAGAGCTCAGAGGTGAAGCTGGACGTTATTTAACTGGGATTCTATTTTCAGAGAACATTGAATAAATCTGAGTGAGATAAAAGCCCCTCAAAATAGCCAAGGCCCCAGTGTGGATAACACTGGGTTTTTTTTCGATGAAGGGGGGGCTGTTTACGAGGAATGGTGGAATGTGTTTTCTCAAAGCACGAAGCGAGTACCATAATTTGGTTCAGAGGCGACGCTTTGGAGAGAGTGGTGGATTTTTTAACAGATGGTCGGGTTCTGGAGGGGGGTGGTACTGCTTGCTCTGTGAAATATGGCGTCTGCTTATTGGTGGCAGGAGGAGTTGAGGTGTTTTTGCGTTGTTCAGGGATGAGGTTTTTGCCGTTTTTATCTTTGAGGAAGCGGATTTCTAAGGTGTCGATGCACCTTGTTTTGTCGAGATGGTTGTGGCGGGCTCTGCGTGTGAGGAGGGTTTCGTAGTCAGCTTTGGAGAGGTAGGTTCCGGGGGGCGGCGTCCGGCCGTGGGCGGAAGTCGGTAGCCATGATAGCTGAAGGCGTCGAGCTGGTCGCTGGCAAAAGTTTCGGGAGTGACTCCGAAACCTGTTTTTTCGTCGCTCCAGATTTTGTGGAGGTTGTTTTTCCTGTCGGCGTCGATTTCTGGCTGGTGCTGGTGGATGAGGCCGTTGTTTTTTGTCTCGCGCCATTTGAGTATTTGTTTTGTGTTTCTGGGCTGGCTGTCGTAGCGGGACATACTGCTCCGCCCTACCCTATTTTTTGCGTTTTTGTTCGGTGTAGGGGAGCTGGTGGGTGGCTGTCTGAAATTCGTTGGAGTTTTAGAGGAGTTGTTCGATCCGCTGGTTTTCGCCGAAGTCTTGTATTTTTGTGAATTTGTCGATGGGAGCAGCAGGAGCCGCTGGAGGCGCGACAAGTTCCGCTGTTGGTCAATTACTTAATGGTGAAAATCCTGCTTCCCTGAAGGGGGTGGGTAAAATCTTGGTATCAGCAGGTTGTGGTGGTGCTGCTGGAGCAATTTGTCCAGTATTTCCAAAGGCTGGATTTGGTGCGAAGTCCGGCGATATTGCCACTGAGCTCACTACCAATGTTACGGCAGGTCTTGGGAATGCCATTATTGATGCTGGCGCAGAAATGACCGATGAAATGGAAAATTATAACGAGAACAGATTTAGGCCTTTCAAATAGAATGCAAGGCATATATCCTTTGAATTATTCATAAAATAATTACTCGTTATGCATAATGGAAAGATGTGGTCTGTATTTGCAATAAGGCTAATAGGAGTTATTTATATTAGTATCATAATATTGATATCCCCTGTTTTATTTGACATCATTTCTGCATCTTTCCATTTTTTCATTTTTGAAACGGATTTGTTTGATTTTCTTCTTTCCTGGTCCAAAGATGATAGGGCTTTAGGAATATCTTTCATTATAGCAATTCCTTTTTTTACGTTACTTTTTCTCTTTTTAATTTCTTTAAAAAATCAAACGTTTTCACTTATAGAAAGACTGAAAAATAAAGGTATTTCATTTAATGAAAGGAACAAAGAAGAAATTCATCTTGAAAAATTCAACAATAATTCCATTTTTGTATTTTTTTTAATTATTTCAAATAAATCAAAAAACTCGTACATTAATCTTTTTTTCGTTTTTTGCGCATTTCTACTATCTTTTTTTATTATTCTATTTCAAACATGTACATGTATAACTGCTTTTCTTTACTGTTCAAGGTTTGGAGATTGCGATAAAACACTTTTCGTTTTGTCAAATAAATTATTGATTCCATCATTATTAATAGATTATTTTATTGTTACATTTTTCGCATTAAAGGGGATGCTTTTTCAGATTAACAAAATATTGAGTTGTGTTCTTGCTTCCCGAATAATGAAAAAATACTGATAGTGTCACATCATAAATAAGTGAAGCAGTTTTTTGTGTCAAAAACGATAGACTACCCACATTCAATGAGTAAGTGCAACACCGAAGTGAATGGCAAGAGCTTCGAGAGGCGATCTGAATCCGAGGCATTTTCTCGGTCTGGAATTAAGGAGTTGGCAAATGGTGTAATAACATCAGGAAAAGCTCTTCTTTTCATGTTTTTCCTGATCGTTGCAAGCGGTCTCCCCGTTTCTCATGCTGCAATACAGTCTTCTGACAAAAAGCTTGAACTGATGAAGGAAAAAACGAGTGAAGTCGTTCAAGAACTTATCTCTTCTTCCAACCGAGGAGATTCCCAAGCTCAATATCAACTGGCTCTTCATTATTACCAAGGCAACGGAGTGGAGCAGGATTTTGGCAAAACTTTTCAATGGGCATGGAAGTCCGCCCAACAAGGAAATGCAAACGGACAAAACGTGCTTGGATACTGCTATCATCAAGGAAAGGGGACTCATCGGAGTGAACACGAAGCATTGAAGTGGTTTTTTCTAGCAGCCAAGCAGGGAGACGCCGCGGCTCAGTTTAATCTTGGCTCTATATATATTGGTAAAAAGGACTATAAGGAGGCCTTCAAGTGGCTTGAACTTTCAGCTCAACAAGGATATCTGAGTGCCCAAAATGATTTGGGCGCATGTTATCAAGAAGGATTAGGAGTTTCTCAAAATTTGGAAAAAGCGTTCGAATTGTACACTCAGTGCGCCTTGCAAGGAGATCCGAGCGGACTATACAATCTGGGATTGATATATGCAAACGGGATTTATCTCGAAGAAGATTTGAAGAGAGGGTTCACATTGATTTCCCTTGCGGCCGAACAAGGGTTTTCAGATGCGCAGTTTGATCTTGGTGTTATGTATCTTAATGGATCTGGTGTGCAAAAAAATGGCGAGGAGGCTATTAAATGGTTTTCCCTTGCGGCCGAACAAGGTAATTTGGACGCGAAATTTCATCTGGCGCTCATTTATGATGAAGGAAGAGGCGTTCAGAAAGATAGTCAAAAGGCCATCAAATTGTATAAGCAGGCAGCAGAAGGAGGCTATGCATCAGCTCAATATAATCTAGGGGTAATGTCCTTGACGGGAGATGGAGTTCCTATGGATTCGCAGGAAGCGATCAGATGGCTTTCCCTCGCGGCTAATCAAGGCCGTTCGGACGCACAATTCAATCTTGGCGTCATATACCGGGATGGTCAGGGTATCCCCCAAAATGGGTCGGAAGCGATCAAATGGTTTTCCCTTGCAGCGGACCAGAATGATCCCCTTGCTCTATATTCCATAGGGCTTATGTATGCTCGAGGTAAAGGTATCGAGCAAAACATTCCGGAGGCTCGTATCTGGCTAAAACGAGCGGCAGATCAGGGATACGAAGATGCCAAAGAGATTTTGAAAGAGTTAGCCAAAGATAGCGATTGATTTAGTGGATTGGATATCAAGACGGCCAAGGCTCCAGTGTGAATAACACCGGGGTCTTTTTTGCGAGGAACGGTGGATTTTTTAACAGATGCTCGGATTCTGGAGGGGGGATCGAAAAGGGATTTGGGGGTTGGTACCCCTTGCTCTGTGGAATATGGTGAGGGGTAGCTGGGTGTTTGTGGTGTAGTACTGGGGTGCGGGTATGTTTTTTCAGGCGTCGCCGAGGGGGAGGTGGCCGTCGTTAGTGAGACCGTGTTGTCCCGTACGGGGCGGCAGAAATGTGGCATCTGCTTGTTGGCGGCGAGAGAGGTTGAGGTGTTTTTTCTGTTTTTATCTTTGAGGAAGCGGATTTCTAAGGGGTCGATGCACCCTATTTTGCCAAGATGGTTGTGGAGGGCTCTGCGTGTGAGGCGGGTTTGTAGTCAGCTTTGAAGAGGTAGGCTCCAGAGCAGCGTCCAGCAGTGGGCGGAAGTCGGGGGCGTACTGCTCTGCCCTGCCCTATTGTTTTGCCTTCTTGTTCGGTGTAGGTGAGCTGGTGGATGGCTGTCTGAAGTTTGTTGGAGTTCGTTAAAGTTGTAGAGGAAGTCTTCCTTTTCCGGTAGGAGGTTGGTGCAGCGAGTGTAGTACTGATCGAATTGGGATGTGGTTTCGTTGAGGAGTTGTTCGATCCGCTGGTTTTCGCCGAAGTCTTGTATTTTTGTGAATTTGTCGATGGGAGCATCGAGGGTCAGGGATCCGCTCTGGATGGATTGCTGGACGGCCTAATTTGCGAGGCCGGAGGTGCAATGACTCTGGGGTGTCGGTCTGACTGAGGTTGACTGGGCGTCGTCCGGCATCATGGTGAGGCTACCTTGCTACCGCACGTTAGTCGCAGCGGTGCGTTTGTTATTGTCGAAAATGTAGGGGAGTCCCAGTCCCTTGCCCGAGAGGGGGCTAGGGTGGAGGTCCTGTTCAAAGAGTGTTACCTTGTACATGATTGGACAAGGTAATAAATGAGCTCAAACGTTGTTACTCCTCGCGGAATTGGGTTCTTATGGAATGAAGGCTCCGGGGAGGGTGGCGCGGGGTTATTTGTTGTTTCGACGTGTTTCTTCGATGATTCTGTTGCAGTCGGTAAAGACGCTCATTTTGACAAAGGTTGCCGGACTCATGTTTTTGAGTCTGGCTGCCCTGCAAATGCGATCCCATTGTTCGTCGGTGAAGATGGATGGAGTTACGGGGAAACCTTGATTCTGATTGTGAATAGAATCGACAGGGTCGCTGATGCGGTATTCCATCATGAGGCGGCGGAGTATTTCCTGCTTGCGGGGGCTAATGGGACGTTTGGAGCACCAGCCGTTAATGGTGTCTTTGGTGACCATGAGTATGTCGGCAAGTTCCCTTCGCGAGATGCCCTGTGTTTTCATCCAATTTTTCAAAGATTCCGACGTGATTCGAAAATTCATATCTCCTCAAAATCTTGGCATTTTCCAATATGTAAATCAAGTTTTAATGCGTCTAAAAACGATAATATTCTGGTCCTATTGACTATAAGTTCAAGGTGGGAGAAAAATGGTGTTTATGTCATCTACACTTCCTTATAACAAAAAGAAAATAGGCGGAATCGACAATGGTATCATCATGTATTTGAACGAGCGTTCCATAGCTTTTTTATCTCATTATTTGGTGCGCCAATTTGTGCAGGATTCCTGTATGGCAAATGCTGACAAAACATTCCAAAGCAATAAATCAAAATATATGCCTGTGTTACACAAAAAAAATATGAGCAGACGTCTTGCCCTGACTGATAAACGAGAGTGGTATAGCCCCCGCGATATTGAAGAAATTTATGGTCTTTCAAGGAAGTCTCTTGAATGGATTCGCAAGGATGCGGCGAGCAAAAATATTCCTCTAAAAGTCAGTGAAATGACATTCAGGAATGGGTCGAAGACGGAGCGGAAGCGCCCTTTTGTTCGTATTTCTCGTAAGTCATTAGAGATTTATTTTGAGGCGCACCTAACACATTGATTAGAAATGAGAAATAAAATAATGAGTAAAAGTCTTCCTCTATCTGTGGAACGCGAATGGTACTCGCTACGCGATATTCGTGAAATTTTCCGTGTTTCCCGAGAGGCCATTACGGCTATTTTCAAGGATGCTGACGAGAAGGGGGTTCCGATCAGGGTAACAGTGCTGGATTTCTCAAATCATCCTGTTTTGAAGAGGGAAAGACCCTTTATCCGGGTAGAGAAGAAGTCGTTGATGGCCTATCTGTCCCGTTATTGCGATGCGCCGTCGCCATCGGCGGATAATTCTCAATGGATGGAGTGGATGTCGCCGCGGGATGTGGAGCTGGTTTACGGGATTTCCCATGAGTTTCTAAAGTCGATTCTAAAGGATGCAGAGTGGAATGAAATGCCTATTCAGACGATACGGCTACCCTTTGTAAACGGGAGCCAGACGACGGGACGGCCTAAGCGCTACCAGATAGAGCGTCGGTCGCTAAATGCTTATCTGAGTGCTCATACGAGGGTATCGATATGAGTGATGATGTTTTTAATAGGGAGACGACGAATGAGAGGCTAGGGACGAATCGACGAGGGACGGAAATTCAACAGTCTATTGAGAAAACTCTGCCGATATCGCCCCCTCTCCCCATTCTTTCTGATGTTGTAAAGAGGACTGAAGGGAAGCTGTTGTCGGAGTTTGTCGAGTTCATCACATGGGCGAAGAGTTTGCGGCCTGGCTGGGACGTAGGGAAGCTCAATGCCCGTGAGCAGAAGGCGGCGGAGCAAGCTTTTGCCGGGTTGCAGAGAACGGAGCAGTTTGCTCTGTCGAAGGAGCGGATCGAGAAGCTGGAGGATTTGAGGGCACCGATGGATGGGACTGCCCTCAGCAATGCAGAGAGGGAGAGAATCATGAATGGAGATTTTGAGTTATGAAGGATTATGCTGAGAATGAGTTAAAGAGAGGTAAGGAGTGGAAGGATGATACTATGAAGGCAGAACTAAATGCGATTGAGATGCTGAGCAAGATTGCATGCTGCTGTACGCATGAACGTCTTATTGTGTCGCAGGTAGCGGTACTGACGTGTGTCGCATTAAATCCAACAATTACGTCTGGAGGGCTGGTGCATCTGACTGGAACCAGTATGCAGAATGTGGGACGAATATTAAACTATCTCGTGAATGTGGGAGATTTGACGTTTATCAGGGAATCCCCCAAGGTGGATGATTACCGTTCCCTTCCTCGGCATTTCTACATCACAGCGCAGGGGATCAAGACGATTCGGCGCATAATAAGGCATTTACAATGGGGGGATATGAGCCGATTCAAGATCGTCGTGTATGAGGGTGGCGAGGGAGTAAAGGAGGGGCAGTCGAGAGTGCCTGAGAAGTCCAAAGAAAGCGGCAGAAAGGGCGAGAATATTTCGGATGAGGGTGAATGCGCGCCCGAGAAGGCAGGAATGCTCAAAAAGGGTTCCGTCAGAAAACGAAAGGGGTAGGAAAAATTTTACTTAAACCAAAACAATACATTATTATGAGTGAAACACAGTACAGATCGAGATCGCTCGTTTGTTCAGAACGAGCCCCGAAGTGTAACCAAGTGGACCAGAACGGGCTGCCCGGTGATTTACACGGGCAGTGTACAAAGTCCTGACAGGGGTAGCAAACCTCTCTTCGTTTTTGAAGAGGTGGGGGATGGGTGCGTGAGCGCAAAGAAAGGCGGATGGCCTCCGAGGGGGAGTAGAAGCGTTTTCCGGAAGGAGGAAAAACCGGAATGAAGTCTGGATCAGGGTCTTTTTTATCCGTAGAGGATGTGATGGATGCTCTGGAAAAGATTCATCTGAAACTGGATTCCCTTGGGCAAGCTCGCTCCATACTGGATGATTCCGGCTACGGAGAGGTGGTATGGGCGATCCAGACTACGATTGTCGAACTGTACGATATGTTGAAGTCTAATATGTGCCAGTTGCTTATGGCTGGGACAACGAATCATAATATCCGAACTTGTCAACCGAATGGAAGCATGAGGAGGTACAATGTGGCGGACGTAGACGCCTATATTCTGGACATCTCTGTTTGGAACGAAAGAAACTTGGGAGGAAGGAATGAGAGAGCAGGATCGTTGCAAGACGTAATATTTGTTCTTGAGACGGAGAAGTCTGTTCAACGAGAAAGAGGGTGCTGTACAGTTAGCTGTATATGGGGTGTAACTATTTAATATTAAGATTGTTTAATCTCGTTCTTTCCGCCAATTTCTTTTTTAAAATCCTGAATTGTCAAACCAAGAGAGTCAGCTCGTGAAAATACTTGTCCAATGATGTTTTCCTGTTAAGTCATTTTTAGGTCGAGAATTAATTAGTAGTACATTTTTGTCTAATTGAGCCTGACGTACCTTGTTTAAATCTGTTCCTTTGGGTAAACCCCTTTTAATAATCCATTGGCATTTTCATTGCTTCCCCTTTGACATGATTTATAAGGATCAGCAAAATGATATCAATATTTAGGTTTTCTTTAACTTATTTATAACAAGAAAACTCCTTACCTCTATCGTACCTAGCACTTTTAAATCCTCTTGGTGGTAAACAGTTTTTAACTGTTTTGATGGCATCATACATATTACGGCTACATCACATCCGTGCCCGCCTCTCATAGCGGTAGCGGGACAACGCACCTTCTTCAACGCATTCCCGTTGGAAAATACGAAATTGCAGAATTTCCAATGCTGAGCGACAACATCCTTGGTATCAGCTGAAAATTGTTCCATACGCCCCGACCGTCGAACATAATCCTCTTGAAGCCAATAGGTCATGCGCAAATACCGCTTTGGTCTGCTACACCGCAAAAACGACAACGTATAATCACACTCCTCCTATCAGGCCGTCACCGATTCACCCGTATAAAAAACCTTCGTCCCCTTGAACTCCTTTTGGGAATCCCCGTGTATAGAATAAATCAGCACATCCGCCTCTGCTGCATCATCTACGACATCCACCCCCAGATGTGACGTTAAAACCTCCTGAAAAATATTATCCTGCAAATTAAACGAGAGCCAGAAATCGGTAAAGGCAACTCTTGGTTTATTTTCCTGCGTGGATGAAAAAAGGAAATCCATCTAATCATGGTGTTAACGTTTTAGGGGAATTAATGATCTTCTCTCCCTCAAAAAAAATGAGGGGATGCAGAAACATGCTTTCAGTACCGCCACCATAGAAACAATTCCCAACAGCGGATTAAACATTTTATAGCGTTTCTCTCTCGGAGAAATCACCTATCCTCCTCTTCCCTCAAATCATTCAACTCGATACTACGGGGGGCATCTGAGCTGACATATTCCTTGCTGTCTGTTTCTTTCATGATAGGGGGTTATAGGTATTTAACGTATTGCTGGCAGAATTTATTATCACGAGCTTGAGTGGATTTGTTACCGACACAGAGCAAATACACATCAAAATCTTGAACATGGCAGTACACATAAAAAGGAGTCTGCGTTGCAGAAGAAAGAGGTTGCGGTGTAATTGTATGATAACCTGCTTCTTTCCAATGGATAAAATAGTACTCAACCATCGACAGAGGATTATCATGTTCGGAAAGGAAGATAATCCTCCAGATTGGAAAGCATTCGCACCGTTTCGCGAGGATAACGCTTCGCCATCTTTTTGAGATCACGCAAATACGGTTCACTCTTTAGAACATTCCCTGCGCTCATAACTACCGCTTGCCGCCTTCTGGGCAAATCCCATGCATTCTAAAAATTGCACTTCTCGCTTCTGCCCTCCATTCTATAAGTAGTGAATTCTACAACAATACAGCGTTTACCTCCGTTTCTTCTAATATCCTCCCATGCTCAACTTCCTCGGAATTACTGAAAACTTTGCCGTCATCGAAAACGTCCCGTACTCGATGACATGGATATTCTCGGACATATGGACAGGCGAGCCCATCCCGCTCGATGGCCTCACCTTCACTGGCAAAATCTTTCTCGGCGACGATCTCTGTGAAATCAAAATGGACATAGGCGATAACCAGCCCGACACCTCGCCTGTCGCCCGTACTCCCCGTCGCAAAAGCACGTGCCTATTTCACCAAAGGCCTGAGACGAATCTCCAATGGAGACATCCGCTACACCCTTCACGCTTGTATCATCCAAATCACCAAAGAATCCTGACAACATACTCACCATCGATACCCCCAGTCAATACATCATCGTTACGCCCACCTCAACACTGGCAGTTACTGATGTCAGGGCTTTCGTCACCCTGACAATGGGGAGGGTTTCCCTCACACAAGGATCCCAAAAGCAACCTCACCCAGCGGAATTTCTAAGCAGGATCGACTCGCATGAAATAATCAACGCCCCCTTTACTTCATCTTGATCACTTCAAGTCTATCCACTGCAACCCAACCAACAACAAACAACAAACAACAAAAAGACATGAACACCACCACATACACCCATACAGAAGCCATTGCCAGGGACATCTACACCCTGTATCAGGCTGACCTCTACCCAAACGCAGTTCTTGACTGGGACGAGCTCGCTCCCGAAGAACAACGCGCCTGGATCAAAGTAGCGGACAACCTCTTGCCCGTCCTCGGTCAGCACGCACCCGGCGACCTCGCCGCCTACACCAGGCGCAAACTCAAGGAAACAACCCCCTCAGGCAAAAATATCCTCTGGACCCTCCTAGGAACTGCCGCCCTCGCCGCCGCAGGATGGCTCACATCGCTCACCCTCACCGGCTGCGGACACACCATCGACGTCTCCCGGGAAGACGGCTTCATCATCTGTAAAGAGGGAACCTGCCTCATCATCAAGGAAGGCCACATCACCTACGGTCCCCACCCTCAAAACACCCCCGTAACCATCCGTCCCCTCAAATAACCCCCATAAACTTTTAACTATTCCCTAAATCCATGTGTCAACCCTACGACTGGTTTCTGCGGGTCATCAACACCCTCAAAGCCGTAATCGCTACCAAAGACGGCGTATTCACCGTCCTCATCGCCCTCATGCTAATCGCCCTCGGCACACTCTACCATGACATGCGAACATACATGACCGAACAAACCAAAACCCAGATCGAAACCGTCCGGGTACTCACCGAACTCAAAGCCGAACTGGCGACCATCAAAAACCTCGCAAAATAACCCTGACCCCACCATTCCGGGCATCCGCCCGGCAAACTTTCCAAATTATACATTGTATTTTCCCCTTTCACATCATCTCATGAACATCATCGAACGAACAATTGCCGCCGCAATCCTCAAATACGAAGACGACCGCGTCACAGGTCCCGCCACACTCCGCATCACCCGACTCCCCGCCGCAGACAAAGGCGGAAAATGGGAAATCTGCGGCATATGCAACGGCATTGAACCCGCCATCTTCAACGGCATCAAAACTCTACTCGACTCAGGACAACGCGAAGCCGCCTGGCAAGCCTGCCTCCAATATGTTCTCGACAACACCGCCACAGTCCGCATCTGGATCGGCTCCGACACTCACCCCGCCACCGAACTCTTCCTCCGTGACCACTACTTCAACAGCGGCAACAAAAACACTGGCAAAATCCTCCAACACGCCCTCAACAACAACGGACATACCCTCACCGTAGATGGCCTCGTCGGTAGCAAAACAAAACAAACCCTCCAGACAACACTCGCGCAAGGAAACGAACGAGACCTCCTCTCCCACCTCCGCGACTCCCGTCGGGCCTTCTACACCTCCTGCACCCAATACCCCACCTTCGGCAAAGGCTGGCTTCGCCGATGCGACGACGTCTATGACCTCGCCCAAACCCTTCTCTAACAACAAAGAAAAGCGTCCAAGAAACCAACCTGAGAGACGGAAGCCATGGCCGTCCAGTAAACCCAAACCGTCAACCTCCTCATCTTTCCTCACAGGAACCCACAAAACCCTCTAACCTCCTCCAAAAAATTGTATATTGTAAACCCTACATCTCCCAATCACTTATGGTCCGCCGCAACACAAACCTCATCGAACAATACATCACCCCTAGCAATCGTCGCATGAAATGTGCCTCCCCCCTATCTCTACAGGGGAGACACCCGCGAACACATCAAGGTCTGAAAATTTGGGCTTAGGTCCCGGTTTAATCGAATTGCCGTCAGCGCATTGAACGAGTTATTTTTTATTAAAATTTAAGATTGGATTATTTAAACCCACGCATTGTATGATTTTTTGAAATATTGTGGTATTTCTGAAAGTGACAGCACATACATTCAAATTCAAAGTTTTTGGTCGTAAATATGAACACGAGGACGTGTGCGCGATTCAATTTAATGAGGTAGGTTGGTTCGTATCGCATATCTATCAATGATCAGTACCCCCTAAATGGTGAACCTTTTATATATAAAAATTTTGAACAAGATAGTATTTTCTATCCCAAAGCGTTGAAAACTGACATGAAATTAACAGGGGAATATTATCGCGATGCTCAAATTTCCGCCAAAACAGTTCAGGAACGCTTTAAGTTATTAGGAGATTGGATTGATTCGGTAGGTAATTCTAGACCTAAATTATTGGATCAATCAGAGTTTATTTAACTTAGAAATAGCATGTTTTACGCAATTTTCAGAACGGTGGCGAAAAGAAACGACATGAGACCCTAGTTTTCCGATAGTTTGTTCTGTTTTACCAGAATATTTTATGATGTGTTGAAAAACATTCTGGATAAAATCTTTATCAAACATTTCAGAATCGTGGAAATAGGCAATTCCTGATGAGGCACCTGAACCACTGTGTGGAATATGCTTATCAATAATTACGTAATGTTTTTGTTTTTTTCTCAAAATAATGACTAAACACTTAATCCCTGAATTATTAAGCCATTCCCCATTTGAATCGAGAATCTCATTGTGATTACGTGAATAATAAGTTAAGCGATAGTCGTTTGCTTGAGCAAATACCCTTGCATCTTGTTTTATTTTACCAAATGGGTCTTTAGGGGAACTATATCCAATACTCAATTTAGATATTTCTCCCCCCATACCTTTCCCATCATTGTCGCTGAAAAACGATCCGTCTTTGTCCTTAATGGTATAAGTCTTGGATGGTAGAGATACTTTTTTTTGTATTGCTCTTGTTCTTGATACGTTAGGTTCTAAACCTAGCGGCCTCTGAATTATTGTCAGTGTTCTAGCCGATTTATTATTTGTTGCATTATTGGTAAATGGTTTTGTGCCATCCAGCTCGTTAAAATCTGAATTTTGAGATCTCGTGGAAGTCTTTGGTTTGGAATTTGATTTTGCATTCTTAGGTTTATTTGAATTCGTTACAGATTCTAGGTTGAAGGATTCTGTGCAGATGACAGATGTATTTATTATGTGATGAATTAGAAATTCACCCGATGATAAATATTCTCCCTTAACGTGTAATTGTGTCGGAGTTTGCAATGGTTCAAAATACGTGCATAATGGCTTTTTGGCTGAGAAATCAAAGGCTTTAAATGTTCTGTTGATACTTTTTACTCGAGTGTAAAAACTTGGATCACTAAGCATAGCGTAAATCAAATAGGCATCTTTCTTAGTATATCTTTTTGAAGAAAAAATAGTAGGGATGCCTGCACTATTTGTGAGCCCTATTTTATCTCTATTTGCTTTTTCTTGAATTAAGTCGATTATAGTATTAGAAGAAAGAGACTTCGAGTTTCCCCAAGGGAATGTAATTAGGCTTTTTTTAAAATCTGAAGATAAGTGATAATACTTTAGAAAGAAGACTGTACAAGGTAAGATGAATCGTTGATTTTTGTCAATAAACCGTAGGGCTGGCCTTTCTTCATATTCAATTTTCTGAATATCTCGACCTATATCGCAAAATAATTCTTCAAAATCGTATATGCCTTCACAATTTCCATTAATATGGATTGTCCCTATCAAAGCCGACTTCATTGCTAAAAGCGAAATGGGTTTTGTAAATTCAGCCTTGGTATCTAAATTGTAAAAAGTGGCTTCAATTGCTCTAGAATTGGTTCGATGGTTCCCTGCTAAGACAAAGCCTCCTAAATTGGTTAATACAATTCGTTGATCCACTCCTTCCTTTTTAAGTGAAACAAATTTGGAAAGATTTTTTGTAGCTACTATAGATAAATTTTGCCAACGCAAAACACGAGGTCGTGAATTCATAGAAAAAAGAAAGAGATAAGTTGAATGTTTTTATTTGGAATAATTATAATTATTTTACATTACTGACATTTTATACGCGAATTTGACATTTTATGCGCAACCTTACAGCCACCACCCATAAGCCCCACATCGGAAATCGTGTGGTGAGGGGCACGAAATGGGCGTTGCCTCATCAATCCCGATTCACGACTTAATAAACCACATACGGAATGAATCTTGCTTGTTTCCAAGGCTTCATTATCGCGCAAAGTTGGCAAAATCGTAGGTAAACGCTGAGCCAACATAGATTTCCCTGATCCCGGGCTACCACTTAATAAGATATTATGATGCCCCGCTGCAGCTATTTCCATAGCGCGTCTGGCGTAGGCTTGCCCTTTGATTTCATCAAAATCAATGTGAAACTCATTAGGCGCCTCGGAGTATTCATGCGTTACATACGGAGTAGGCAAACCGTCTCTTGTCAATAAAAGCCAAGCTTCTTTGAGAGTATCCACAGGGTAAATATCGATCCCATGTACGACGGAAGCCTCTTGGGCGTTGGCTGAGGGTACCATCATATATCGTTTTCCCTGCTCGCGAGCTGCAATAATTTGAGGGAGGATCCCTTGCACGGCTCGTACTGATCCATCTAAAGCGAGTTCTCCGATGATGCTCCAGTCTTTTGCATCAATCGGTTGGCTAATAGTACAAGCAACGATACCTAAAGCTATGGCTAAATCAAAACTAGGACCTTGCTTTTTTATATCAGCCGGGGCTAGGTTGACCACAAAAATACCTTGTCCCTCGGGTAAATCGGAATTAGAGATGGCAGATTCGACACGGTGCGTACTTTCTTTAATAGCCGTATCTGGCAGACCGACGATAAAAGTGCGCTTTTCTGCAGCAGGCTTGAGATCGATTTCTACCTCAACTTCTACTCCCTCCACACCGATGACTGTTGCCGAATAGAGACGTGTTATCATAAGCTTTGCCCCAAAGCATACAGAAATATCAAAAATCTACAAAGCAAATAGCTAGATGCGATTTCAATTACTCGAAATTGATAATTCTTTTTCGTTTTGGGTGCATCACCATTCTTCCTCCGTTTTGTTCTCGAAAGGGATTAAATAAGTGATCTAAGCCATTTGATTTAATGAGCAGGCATTGTTCCATGAGACGGCCCAATTTGCCTTTGGGGAAGCCCTTTGCCTGAAACCAGCTTAGATATTCTTGGGGTACATCCATCAAGACGCATCCTTTTGGGGGGAAGGCTGCCGGACCATATTTACCAAATGGGATATGAATGGAAGCTATTTCCGCAAGTAATGCCTTGAGGTCATTGGCTGTCGGTATGGGTGCATCTTGCATAATTGATGAATGTAGAATAGTTATTCGGGAGATTGCGGTGGATAGGCAATTAGCAATTTTGTGCCGTCAATATACAATTTAAATTGCCCTTTTTCTACCTTACAAAGAATATGCCAATGCACGCAACCACTAAATAAAGGTCGAATATACACAGCATTGTCTTCTTGATCAAAGGAATAAACGCTGTAGTATGAGTTAGCTCTTCCTGATGAATAAGTGTAAAAGAGGCTATCATTGATCCATCCTACATGCTTTGCTAATTGATTTTGATAAATCATTCCCTCAAGATTTATCTGTTTGCTGAGGAAACTCCCATCCGGCTTTTTAAAATCGATTTGATAATAACCTGAACCTTCGTCAGAGCCATCGCCTTAGTCTCATTAGTAGTTTTAATTTTCAGACTGCCAGGGTATTGAATGAACTACAATGTCCTCTGCGTTTTTCTATTCCTTTGGAGATATATTGGATTGTGTGTTTCATTTATCTACTTGCCGTGATAATATTTCTTCTCATTTGTCGTCTAGAATTATGGATCATGTGACTACAAAGCATTATTTTAGTATTTTTTTACACAAATGGGTAAAACGAAAGTTTATGGTCTCAATTACTTCTAAAATCTAATTTGGAAATTTAGATCAATATAATATTTTGTATCTTTCTTATATACGTACGCATAGACATATTTCGAAGCAGAAGGCCTATCTAATTTAGCATTGGTAAATAAAAAATTGCGTAAAGATTCTCCATCCCTTGAGTGATAGAAGAGTACATCGCCGTCATTTTTAACTATAATGTATCCTCCATTAACTTGATATTCTCCTGTCCATAAATGTCCTGCTGTCATTCCAACAAATGTTGCATATAGGAAATCTTTTACTACTTTAGTATAAAAAATTTCTGGGTGATTTCGATTTAAGGGGTTTTTAATAATTAATCGAGAAACAATTTTTTCTATTTTCGTATGCTTAATTGGATCAAGGTAATAAATTTGAAGCATATGATCTATTACTGATATCATATGTCCATGTATTAAATCTAGGTTTTCTTTAAATACGAGATTTCTGACATGTGAAAATGCCATTTGAATATTATTGTTAATAATGTAATGTATTCTACCTTCTTTATCAATACCTCCTTTTCTTGTTAAAAGACAATTTATATCCTCCATTTGCTCATCAGAGATATTTGATAATGAATATGCAAATCGTGATGTATTTCCCCCATTAAAAAGAGTAGGAGGATTTTTAAATTTGGATTTGATAGAAAATCCTGCAATAAATATTAGTGCTGTTTTAGGATCACGTATTTCTAATACTATATCATTTTTGCCGCCAAACTGTTTGTTTTTAGAAATGCTTTTGGCTTTATATTTAAGTAAGGATGTTAGTTGTTGGAAATGAGTGGTTTCCTGATTGCATTCAAAACTACGACCTTTTGATTCTAATATTGTTGTAAGTAACAAATTGGCATGTTTAACAAATGTAGAAGATTGTATTATTAATGGATCTTTCCCCAGCAGTTTAATATGAACTTGCATATCTTCGTTATCACGAGTTATTATTCGATATTCACTGTTATTGTTTTTATCATCTGTTTGGAGAAATTTACTAATTTCAAGATAAAAATTTGGATCTTTTTCTAGTTGATTATTTGCGGCATAAATCCTACCTTCACCTAAAAGTTTGAATATAACATATAATTCGGCCCATTCCCCTTTATTAGCACGCATTAAATGAAACCTTTCTAGTTCCTAGAGTTATTGCATCAATTATGAGTGATGTAACACTATGATCTGCCTGTAATATGCAATTGGTAAGAATGTCTTGCCAATGTGCCTGTTTATTGAAAGGCAGTCTTCTAATGCCCTTACTATGTGCTTCTCTTTTAATGTATACTGCTGGAGTTAAGTTCATTGCTCTGTATTAATAATTAAATTGCATTCCGTTTTCATGAATTTATACAATATAACATCTAAATATAATTTCAACCTCGAGTCTTATATAAAAAACTATTTTTTTAATCTCGCTAAACTGAAATTTCCGATGAGGTCTAATTAAAATCACAAATGAAGAAAATAGATTATATATGCTTTCGTGTTCGATTTGTGAGAAATCTTATTGCCGTCTATATTTCGTGATGAAAAGTCTTTATAGTTTGTAGTTCTATTCTGAAATTTGATGTACGTAATATTCCAAATTTTGATTTGAAAAAAAGCGAATTAAATAGCAAGTGTAATTTTTAGCTCAAGGTGTATTACTTCCAAAGGTGTTTCCTGCCTAAACAATTTCTATGTCGATTATCAAGCAACTCTGTTATTATATTGAAATGGCTTTGAAAAATCAAAGATAAATCGGTTTTTTTAGGTATAAAACGTCTTACTAATCCGTTGACTTGTTCCACCGAGCCTTTTTCCCAACTACTATAAGGATGGGTAAAAAAGGATAAGCATTTAAGCTTTTTATTCGTTCTTTCATGATATGCGTTTTCTTTACCGTTGTCATAAGTTATTGTCTTAATGAGATCTAGTACTGAAAAAAGCTTCCAACTTGACACAAGAGCGTTATGCATTTTCTGAGCTGTGCAAGAGTTTAATTTTCTTAATTGAACAAATCTTGTCTTGCGATCAATAGATGTACAGATGCAATGCTTAGATTGTCGGCAAACAATAGTATCGGCTTCAATATGTCCAATATTCGCTCTTGTTTCAGCTTCTATTGGTCGTTGTTTGATAGATGTTTGCTTTCTGATTCGTCCTCGGCAATCTGTTGAAGATCTGCGTTTTTTTCGTTTCTGATGGAATCGTGGAAGATATTTAATCAGGTGCCTTGCTTGCCCATATATCCACATATAGATCGATTCGTGGCTGATAACACAACGTTTTAATAAGGATTTAAGACGACCTGCTATAGCCTCCGGAGTCCAAAAATATTCTATAAGGCCTTCAACATAAAGACGTAATCTTTTGTTTTTATCAAGCTTAAATCCTTTCTTTGCTCTAGTCTTTTTATAAGCATGGGCATTGGCTATCAATGCGCTGTATGTATCAGGCGTCATACCATGGCGTCGGATCTCTCTGGAAATAGTTGATTTATTACGTTCTAAAAAGCGTGTGATATAAGAAATACTATGAGATGATGAAGAGGAATCATGGTATCATCGCGTTGAGCGCTCCTTAAATGGGAATAGCTATTTTTAGCAGTATCTGTATAATGTATCACGGAAGCTGTGTTTCTATTTTTGATTTGGAACATCTTTGAATATGTGACGTAATCGCTTCCTGTTTTGTCTATCGTTGCACTTGTTATTTGAAGTTGGGCATTGCTTTGAAAGATTAATTAGTTGTATTGTTTTGTCATATAAACGATTATATTATTTCTAACGTTTTATGATCAATCAATGTATCAATATTTTTCAAAAGCTTCTTTTTCCATGTTATAATCTGAACCGAAATATCCCATATTCGCGTGTTATTTCGTTGACTGTTCTAGGCAACTTGGCTTTAATCAAACTATCGTATTTGCTTCTGAATTATTTTTAAAATTTTCAGTATTCCAGCTTATTATTACAATATTTCTTATTTTCAAGTATTTGAAAATTAATCAATAGTTATATTCAATATTTTATATAAAATATCCTTAATTGTATTATAATTATTCGAAAGTTTTTTACTCCAATTGGTGACAAATATCTTTTGAATATTAAATATATCATCGGATGTTAATGTAGTCGAAATAAGTGAGGCGGCCAACTTATTAAATTTTTCTTTGAAGTCTTCGCTATCATCAATTTCTGATGAATCATCACAACAAGATATTTGTTTTGCGTATTCATCGTCCCAAATAATTTCTTCTGGGATATTGCATGGTAAAAAGAAACAATTATCTTCAAAAAACTCTATACAATTTTTATATCTCTTTAGCGTAGTTTCTACAGTCTCGTTGCTATTTCTAACAATAATTTTTTTTGGATCTATTTTAAGGATATTTTCTAAATGGTTTTGCAGTTTTTCAATGGACTGGCTTTCATTAAAAGAAAATGTATTGAATTTCTGGAAATCGCCAGGGTTTTGATCTCCATCAAAAATTATAAATTTATTAAAATCCTCTAAAGCAGAATAACTTCCAATGGATTTTTTGATTGAAGATTCTCCGCCTGGATGAATAATTACATTAATTTGATTTTGTAAATTTAATTTGTTAGCAACATGTTGTATGATAAGTTTTCCTAACCTATCTTCAACAACAATAGTTTTTTTGTTTTCAATGTCTTTTCCTATGGCTAAAAATGCGGCAGATTGATGACATTTATTAATTATTTCTATTTTTTCGTCAGAAGTTTCATTAAATATTTTAATTGCATTGTCAGGAAGGCCTAATACAAATTCAGGAGAATGAGAAGAAATAATTATTTGTAACTTTTTAGATAGGCAAATGCTTTTAAGATGGTCGAATAATTTTTTTTGTGCTCCTGGATGTAAGCATACTTCAGGCTCATCTAATAAAACCAAAGTGCTATTTTGTATCTTATGTAATTTATGAATTAAAATAGCAATTGCGGTTTCTCCACTGCCTGCAAATGCCTCGGAGTAATGTAATTTATTTGTTTTCAGGATTACAGATTTGGACCAAATTTTAAAAAATTTGTGACGGATAATTTTCCCAGATATGTATTTCTTTTCAAGAATCTCAGAAATAATATTAAGTTCTATAGGCGTTAAATCGACAGGTTTTTCTACTTGTGGAACGCCTTTAACTTTATACATAATATTTTTATTAAGAGAATTAAATAATTTTTTTGATTTTTTTCTTAAATAGTTATTTTCTTCTTTTACTGTTTTATTTTTAATAAAATATTTATAAACATCAAATGCTGATAAAATGGAATGAAAATCGATGTAAGTACATGGCATTTTAATCTGTTTTGTTCGTTTTGTGTCACCCATGCCGTATTTTTTTACGGGTTTTGCTGTTTCCCAATAATCTAGTGTGTCTTTTCTTGGCGCTCTCTGGATTAAAACTTCCTTAGGCTGGGTGTTTCTTTTAGATGCATAGGCATATATTAAGCAATTTCGTTGATTATTGGAATCGACTATCGGATCCATTTCCGTGGAAAACCAATGATCTCCTATGTTAAAACTCTCTGGACAACCATATAATGCTTTTAAAATAGAGCTTTTACCTGTGCCGTTTTTCCCTACTAAGACGGTAATAGGGAAATCAAAGGTTATTTTAGTGTCTTGGGTAAAGTTTTTATATTTAGGAAACCTGATGTAGTCTATATATTTAATAAATTTATTATTTTTTTTGTTTTTTAATATTAGATTTACATAATTTTGTTTTGTTGGTTTCGTCATTCAATGTATATATTTAATTTTAATATTATTATTTTATTGTAAATGTATAATTCATATACATACGAAATATTATAATAATGTTAAAAATTAATGCAATGATTAAATAGTGTAAGCATTACTAAAATTATTGACGTTATCTTAACTTTTTGTGAAATTTACATCTATTGCTCATTCAAATACAACGATAGACAAAATAGGAAGACTGAAGTCAATCACGACTTCAGGCTTCCTTAAAAGCGGTTGCGGCACTATATTCAAAGGTGTTCTAATCCAAAAATAGAAACACCGTTTCAATAAAACATTATACAGATACTGCTAAAAATAGCTACTCCCTTTTAAGCGGTGCTCAACGCGATGATACCATGATTCCTCTTCATCATCTCATAGTATTTCTTATATCGCACGCTTCTTAGGACGTAATAAATCAACTATTTCCCAAGAGATCCGACCCCATGACATCGCATCTGATACAACAGCACATTGATAGCTAGATCTCAAGCCTATCGACAAGATAGAGCAAAGAAAGGATTTAAGCTAAATAGAAATGAATGCTGCGCATTTATGTTGAATGTCTTATAAAATGGTTTATGGCTTCTAAATTTATAGCAGGTCGTCTTAAATCCATATTAACGTTGTGTAATCAGTCACGAGCTAATCTATATGTGGATATATGAGCAGGCATGATATCCTATAAATATCTTCTGCGATTCCATCAGAAACGATTCAGCCGCAGATCCTCAATAGATCTCCGAGGACGAATCAAAAACTAGACATCTATCTAACAGTGACTAATAGAAGTTAAAGCAAAAGCAGATATTGCGCATATTGAGGCTGACCCTATTGAGTGTTGACAATCTAAGTATTGCATCTGTACATCTATTGCCCACAAGACAAGATTTGTTCAATTAAGAAAATTATACTCTTGCACAGCTCAAACAATGCATAACGACCTCGTGACAAATTGAAAGCTATTTTCAGTCTTAACTCTCATCAAGACACATCCTTTTGGGGGAAAGGCTGCCGGACCATATTTACCAAATGGGATATGAATGGAAGCGATTTCCGCAAGTAATGCTTTGAGGTCATTGGCTGTCGGTATGGGTGCATCTTGCATAATTGATGAATGTAGAATAATTATTCGGAAGATTGCGGTGGATAGGTAATTAGCAATTTTGTGCCGTCAATATACAATTTAAATTGCCCTTTTTCTACCTTACAAAGAATATGCCAATGCACGCAACCACTAAATAAAGGGCGAATATACGCAGCATTGTCTTCTTGATCAAAGGAATAAACGCTGTAGTACGAGTTAGCTCTTCCTGATGAATAAGTGTAAAAGAGGCTATCATTGATCCAACCTACATGCTTTGCTAATTGATTTTGATAAATCATTCCCTCAAGATTTATCTGTTTACTTAGGAAACTCCCATCCGGCTTTTTAAAATCGATTTGATAATAACCGGAACCTTCGTCAGAGCCCATCGCTTTAGTCTCATTTGTAGTTTTTAGGGCAATTTGAAGATCTTTTTTAGCAATTTCTGATTCCGCGATAATATTCGGAGTTTGACCTTGTTGAATAAGGTCACTCGACCAGAGAGGTTGTATTGCTAAAAACAATGTGCATAGAGTAACAATGTGAATTCTGAAAATTTTGCTGTTCATATTGTGAATGTGTTAGTGCTTTGCTTAATAACCTGGCGTAAATTGATCACTCTTTTTTACAAACCGCCTATATCGCGAATGGAGCTAAGCCACCGGTGAATAGCTTTGGCGCATTCATTAGGATCATCGATAATGATACGGTGCCCCACGTTATTTAAAGCAATGGTATCGCCTTTTAATAGGGAATCCATATATTGGGTGAACTTTAAATCATTTTGTCCGGTAATCCATAATTGAGGGCAAGGGATTTGGGCTAGTGGTTCTCTCAGATCTTCCTGTTTGCCCACCGACCATTCCATGAATCCTCTGGCTATAGCCTTTTTCCATGATTTTAACGTGTTTCGATCGCGTTTGGTGGGGCTTTGTAAGACTTCTTGTGAATCCCATTCTTGAAGGAAGTCCGACCAAGGTAAATTAAGGCATTTGACGGCCCATTGGGTGTCTATTTCTCGTCTTTTCGCTCGCTCCTGTTCATTAGAAAGCCCGGGGTTAGAGCTGATAAAGATAGCGGCTTTCCATAATGGGGGGTAGGCAAGCAAGGCTTGCATAGCGAGTCTGCCACCTAGTGAGTAGCCACAGATGATGGGATGTTTATCTTGCGCTCCAATCTCCGAGCAAAGGATTTTACCCATTTCATGAAGAGACTTGGGGCAACATTCCAGATGTTTCCATAAGTTAATGGTGCGACATTTGTGACCTTGACTTTCAAGGCCGGTGATGACCGGTTCCCAGTCATGAATATCGCCTAAATTACCATGTAGTAGCCAAATCATAGTATTATCTTACGATTTGACTCTGTGAGGTCAATATCGGGATAGAAAAAACCGACGGTAATGTAAACACTACCGTCGGTTGTAAAGAATGTATTTGCCGATTAGGCGTTATGGTATTCTTGTAAAGAACGTGGCTCAGTCTTACCGGCTTGAGCAGAGCGAATACCTTCAACAGTAGCCTTAGCTGCTGCGATTGTGGTCATGTAAGGAATCTTCTGCTGGATGGATTGCATGCGGATGAAGGAATCATCAATCATGCTAGCACGGTCAACCGGAGTATTGATGATTAAGTCGATTTGCTTGTTCTTAATCATATCACCCAAGTTAGGACGACCTTCATGAAGTTTGGAAACAACTTCCGGATTGATACCTACGGATTGCAAGTGAGCTGCGGTACCTTCTGTGGATACGATAGCAAAACCTAAGCTCATCAAGTCGCGAACGATAGGTTCAATATACTTCTTATCACGATCGGAAACGGTGACCAATACCTTACCTGCTGTCGGAAGGATGCAACCTGCTGCTTCTTGTGCCTTGTAGTAAGCCATGCCGAAGTTATCAGCGATGCCCATTACTTCACCGGTAGCGCGCATTTCAGGTCCAAGTACAGGGTCGACTTCAGGGAACATATTGAATGGGAATACAGCTTCCTTCACACCAACGAATCGGCAAGGTTGCGGTTGTACGCCTAATTCCTTAAGAGTCTTGCCTAACATGATTTCGGTGGCATAGCGAGCCATAGAAATGTTGGTTACTTTGGAAACGATTGGCACGGTACGAGAGGCACGTGGGTTTGCTTCGATGATGTACACTTGGTCATCACAGATAGCGAACTGCACGTTAAGGATGCCCTTTACGTTGAAGTCTTTAGCAATAAGAGATGCTTGTTCTTCGATGGTGCGGATATGCTTAGGATCGATTGTTACCGGTGGGATGGCACAAGCGGAGTCACCGGAGTGAATACCGGCAAGTTCGATGTGTTCCATAACGGTCGCAACGAAGGTGTCGGTTCCGTCTGCTAAAGCGTCCACTTCGGCTTCGATAGCGTTATCGAGGAAACGATCGATAAGCATTGGGTATTCAGGGCTTACCTGGATAGCTTCGATAGCATAGCGCTTGAGGTTTTCTTCATCATAGATGACTTCCATACCACGACCACCCAATACGAATGAAGGGCGAACCATGACCGGATAACCGATCTTGTTGGCTAATTCTACAGCTTCTTCCAAAGATCTGCCTGTACCACTTTCCGGCTGGCGGATGCCAAGAGCGATCATGCGCTCACGGAAGTACTCGCGGTCTTCTGCCAAACGGATGCCTTCAGGCTGGGTGCCGAGGATCTTCACGCCTGCGTCTTTAAGAGCTTGGGCGATGTTTAATGGAGTTTGACCACCGAATTGAACGATAACACCTTCAGGTTTTTCCTTATCGTAAATGGTTAATACGTCTTCAACGGTAACAGGTTCAAAGTAAAGCTTGTTAGCGGTGTCGAAGTCGGTAGAAACCGTTTCAGGGTTACAGTTGATCATGATGGACTCATAACCTGCATCACGTAAAGTGAAAGCAGCGTGTACGCAAGTGTAGTCAAACTCAATACCTTGACCGATACGGTTTGGACCACCACCGATGATCATGATCTTCTTGTTGTCGCTTACCGGTACTTCATCAGCTGCACCGGAGTAGGTGGAGTAGTAGTACTCGGCATTTTCCACACCACTTACAGGTACCTTGTTATAGGTTGCAATGATGTTGTTTTCGATACGACGAGCACGAATTTCTCTTTCTTCTACCTTAAAGATCGGAGCGAGGTACTTATCGGAGAAACCTAAAACTTTTGCTTGTTTTAAGATTTCAACCGGCATGCTTTCCCAGTTGTATTGATCAAGAGAAAGATCAAAGTCAGCCAATTCCTTCATTTCGTTGATGAAATAGGAAGAGATCTTGGTTAATTTGATGATTTCCTCTGCCGGGGTGCCACGAAGAAGTAATTCGTAGATTTGGAAGAAACGTTCGCTGTTACCGTAGGTAATCTTTTCACGAAGTTCCGGAGTAGGTGTTTCTTGTAATTTGGCAACACGACCTAAGCCGCTGCGACCGATTTCAAGAGAACGTACTGCCTTTTGGAAGGATTCTTTGAAGTTTTTGCCAATGCTCATTACTTCACCAACAGCCTTCATCTGAGTGCCCAATTTGTCAGCAGCTTTTGGGAACTTTTCAAATGCCCAACGTGCAAACTTGGTTACTACATAGTCACCGTATGGTTCGTATTTTTCCAATGATCCTTTGCGCCAGTATGGCAACTCATCCATCGTGATGCCGGAAGCAAGCTTTGTGGAAACGGAGGCAATTGGGAAACCTGTAGCCTTGGATGCCAAAGCGGAGGAACGAGAAGTACGAGGGTTGATTTCGATAACGATGATACGATCGTCTTCACGGTTGTGGGCAAACTGTACGTTTGTACCACCTGTTACACCAATGGCTTCCAAGATACGATAAGAGTAATCTTGTAAGAGGTCTTGAATCTTTTGAGAAACCGTCAACATTGGAGCTACACAGAAGCTATCACCGGTATGTACGCCCATTGGGTCAACGTTTTCGATGAAACAAACAGTGATCTTTTGCCCCTTAGAGTCACGAACTACTTCCAATTCAAGTTCTTCCCAGCCGAGTACGCATTCTTCAACCAAAACTTGGTTGATCAATGATGCGGCAATACCTCTAGGAACAATTTCACGAAGTTCTTCTACGTTATAAACGATACCGCCGCCTGTGCCACCCATGGTGTAGGCAGGGCGTAAAACTACCGGATAACCTAATTCGTTAGCAATCTTTTCAGCTTCTTCTACGGTGTAAATAGGTTCGGAACGAGCTACCGGTACGCCGATTTTGGTCATCGTTTCTTTGAAGATGATGCGGTCTTCACCACGAGCGATAGCGTCAAGGTCTACACCGATTACTTCTACACCATTTTTAGCGAGAATGCCTTCTTCATGAAGCTTGGAAGCCAAGTTAAGGGCAGTCTGACCACCTAAGTTTGGCAATAATGCATCTGGTTTTTCCTTCTCGATGACAGCTGTGATGCGCTCTACGGTAAGGGGTTCGATATAGGTATGGTCAGCCATACCTGGGTCGGTCATAATCGTTGCAGGATTGGAATTGACCAATACCACTTCATAGCCCTCAGCTCTTAAAGCTTTACATGCTTGAGTGCCGGAGTAGTCGAACTCACATGCTTGACCAATGATGATAGGTCCGGAGCCGATAATAAGAATTTTGCG
The DNA here is from genome assembly GCA_002471255.1 of Akkermansiaceae bacterium UBA7331. GTDB lineage: Bacteria > Verrucomicrobiota > Verrucomicrobiia > Verrucomicrobiales > Akkermansiaceae > Akkermansia. The sequence continues at coordinate 52,991 of DKPP01000010.1, forward strand.
GATATCTTCGCGTTTTGCCATCGTGTAGTACCTCTATTTTTGTCCGGGGTGAATAAAAAATAATGGAAAAATAGGCCCGCTCCAAGGTGCGCTGCTTTGTACTGCGTCGGCATCCCCGGCACATGACCTAACACAGCCTATAGGATACAGTCAGCTAAGTCAATGTCAGAATATACACATTTGTACTATTTATATTACAGAATGGGGGATTCTTAAGTACAAATGACACAATATCGCCGGACTTAGCGACTAGGTGAGACGATCTCGATGTGGTGAGATTGGAATCTTTCTATATGACTATCGGATAGATTTTCGTTGGTGATAATCGTCTTGATATGATCAATCTTCGCGGGATAAAAGGCTAAGCTTGATTTGATGTTATCAACTGTGCTGACTAAAATAAGCTTAGTTTCAGGTTTTAGGAGTGTTTTGATAAACTCTGCCCTCTCTCTTGAGTAATATCCGGCTCCATATTCAGGGTCAATGATATCCGGACAGAGCACCATGGTATGGATGCCAATCATTTCAATTGATTGAGCTGCAGATTGACCTAATAAAATACCTGAATCTTTGTCCAACGCGCCACCTGACAAATAAATGGTAATTTCATTTTTTTCGTGGAGTACATTGGCTACTTCAAGACTATTGGTTACGACACCTAATTCTTGATCGGTTAAGTGTGTCGCGATCGTATGCCCTATTTTGCCCCCATCCAAAAATACGCACTCGCCTTTCTTGATAAAAGAGGTAGCCAGATTTGCCAAAGTCACAAATCGAGATGGCGTAGATTGCCTTTCCTCTTGGCAAGAATGTTGGCGAATGGAAATCGCACCGCCGTGTACTCGCTTGATTAGGCCTCGTTCCTCTAGCAAGATGAGATCGGTGCGAATCGTCTCATCTGCCACATTAAGCTCAGCTGCCAAAAATTTAGTGCGGACAGCATGATGCTGTTTAAGTTTGTTTAGAATATATTCTAAACGCTGCGATCCTAAAAAATCAGGCATATGGATAATTTAATCGGGAATGACGATCTTAGTAGGGTCAAATTTAGGCTCAGGGAATGTTAAATTCAACGCTTCAAGTTTTTCTACTAAAAGACGAGCTACCACGATATTACGGTACCATTTACGATCTGCCGGAATCACGTACCAAGGTGATGCCGGAGTGGCTGTTGCCTCGATGAGATCTTGGTATGCGGATTGGAAATCATCCCAACGTTGGCGATCATCTAGGTCATCCATGCAAAACTTCCAAAGCTTATTCGGGTCTTGCAAACGTGCGTCTAAACGACGTTTTTGCTCAGCTTTTGAGATGTTAAGGAAGATTTTGATGATAATCGTTCCTTCTTCTGCGAGCATGGATTCGAAATCGATAATGTGTTTGTATCGGCGCTTCCAAACATGATCGGGGAAGAGTTTTTTCACACGCACTGCGATGATGTCTTCATAGTGTGAGCGATTAAAGACTGCGATTTCGCCATTGCCGGGAGTGTGTTTATGCACTCTCCATAAAAAGTCATGATCAAGTTCTTCACTTGTAGGCTTTTTAAAGGGAATGACGTGTAACCCTTGCGGATCCACTCGTGAAAAGACGTGTTTAACACAGCCATCTTTGCCGCCGGCGTCCATGGCTTGTAAGATGACTAATATCTTATGTTTGTGTTGAGCGTAGAGGCGTTTTTGAAGCTCTTGTAGCTCGTTTCTTAGTCGATCAAACTCAATTAAAGCTTCTTCTTTGGTTCCTTGGAATAAGGATTTGTCATCAGGAGCAAAGTCTTTTAGTTTGAGTTTTTTGCCTGGAGGTACCAGATAGCGATTCATTTGATGCCTTTGTGTTGATTTAAAAGTTTTTTTCTCAGGAGGATTTAATCCTGCCGTTAATTTTGGAATTTGTAGGATTAAATCATGAATAACCTTTTGGACTACTCCCCTTTTGAACTTAGGGAAAAGCATGGTTTTGATTTCTTCCTGATGGAACCATTTCGTGCGGGCAAACTCGGGGCTTCGTTGTAAATTGGTTCGTGGTTTCTTTGATTTACAGCGAATAAGGAAGTAGGTTTGCTCTTGCCCAGTCCAGCGAGATATTTTTTTGTGAGAAGGGGGGTATTTATAACGTAAGCCCTCCAATTTAGTAATAATCGTGTATTCGGAAGGTCTTAGACCTACTTCTTCCCAAATTTCTCGGGCTAAAGCTCGCTCTAATGTTTCATTTTCATTTACCCCACCTTGAGGGAAATGCCAAAAGGGATTTTTCCCATGATCTTTACCGAGCAATATCAACCCGTCGGCATCCATAATGACTGCCGCTACATTGGTTCTCCATGCGTCTTTTGCCGTATTATTTGGCATGATATTTTAATGGATAATAATGAGTTAAGCTAAAATCTTTTATTTATTTTGCGAAGGGGTGGTCTGGGGAGTATCTGACCAAATAAAGTGTTCTAATCGGATACGTCGGGCATAATTCGATGCCTCCCTTGCTCTTGGCCCACTAGTTTGTGCCAATTTTTCAGCTAGAGCAAGTGCGGAATTCCAGTCCTCCTGCAATTCCATCAATCTCAATGAAGAAAAACCTGCGTTATAGAACCAATACCAATCTCTTCGACGGTTTTGACCATCATTGGTCGGAGTATGTGACAAAATATTTGCGTAATCATTTAAAGCGGCAGAAATATCACCAATGCGTTCGTAACATTGTGCGCGTTGGGAAAGCGCCTTAAATTTCCATGCTAAACCGATGTTTGGGCTATCCAATATCTCTGTGCAAAGTTTGACGGCTTGTTGAAGTTTGATTTTATCTTCGTTGGCCTCTTGTATCCAAGCGTCTGCTTGGATGGAAAGCGCCATCAATTTATCATAATGCGATAAATTTTGCTTCATTAATTGATTAAGCTTATCAATAGACTCTTGGCTTTGCCCCATTTCTAATAAAATCGAGGCTGCTTCAAGTTGAGCTGCATGAGAAAAAGGTGATGATGCGTCACTTAATCGATTAAAAATATCGAGTGCTTTTTCCAGCGTGGCAGATGTTTTGCATTGTTGAGCCGCTTTACCTGCTAAGAATAGGGCAGATTGTTTATATGAGCTATTGGGGAATTGATCGGGGAATGGTTGTAAAACAAGCAGGGCCTCGTTAAAATTACCATTCCGATAAAGTAATTCGCCCAATTTTAATGATAACAAATCTTTATTATTGTGAGCTTCGTTGTCTATAGCCTTACGGCAAGCGGCTATTGCTTCCGGCCATAATTGCAAAGCTTCAGGTAATAAGATTTCCAAAGTGATCAATCTTTCGGCTTCTTTGGTATTCAAATCCAACTGATTAAGCTCTTGGATGGTCTTTTTTGCCGTTTGTAATTCCGGTGGAGATACGCTTAATGCTACTTCAGCTAAATCAAGTAGAGCCGGCACTCGGTAGAAGGTGGAATCGGTCTTTTCAGTAAATGCTTTTAATTGATCGATGATTCCCGGATTCAATCGTTTAGCCGCATAATGAAGTTGCTCGTATTCTAAGGCTCTTTTTTCTTTCGTGCTTGTTGCTTCTAGTGGTGAAGCTTCTTGTATTTCTTTGGCTCCCGCCCAGAGAGCCGATAGGTTTTTATTAAACAATGAGGCTTGAGATAGATGATCATTGCCCATTTGTTGTGCTTCTTGGAATAACTTGGTCGCTAAAGCATAATCTTGCTTAATAAAAGCCTCTCTTCCTTGTTGGAAAAGGATGTTTGGGTCTTTTTTAGGGTATAGAGCAATGAGTTCTCCTGCCTCTTTCGTGTGTCTCTCATTAAGCAATAAATTGATCACTTGTAAAACAAGAGCTTGAGAAGCTTGGTGCTGAGGATAATTTTTTAAAGCGGTTTGAGCTAATTTAACGGCATTCGCCCACTCATTTTTCACTAAGTAGATTTTTCCTAATGCCAATAAGGCCCAAGGTTGGCGATGTTTTTCTTTCGATTTACTCCAAGTTACTAATTTTTCGTAAATTAAAGGATCATTAAAAGCTGACTCTTTTTCTAAAAGGAGAAAAGCTTGTGCCAAATAAGGGGAATCGGGAGAAGAAGAAATGAAATTGGCTAATCGATCGTCAGCTTTGCCTGCATCAAGAGTGTTGGCTTGATCCTCTTGCCCCAATTTTTCAACGTCTGCTTGTTGTTGCTTTTCTTCATCCATTTCAGCTTGGGCCAATAAAATTTCACCCAGTTCCATCACAGGCTTATTTTGTGCGTATTGGGTGCGGATATATTGGCTCTTTTCTAAGACTTTGCCATATTGACCTTGGGAAATGTTTTTTTTCATTTCCATCAAGTCCAAATAAGGCTTTAAAGCTTCTGTAAGATGTGGTGATTGACGTAGCTCGTCAATGGCTCGCTGGGCTTCATCCAATTGCTTGATCTCAATGAGCGTATCGATATAGAGGAATTGAGAAAGTGATGATAATTGAGAGTTTTCTGATTTGAAAAGATTCTTTAAGGCGTTAAGCAATAAAGCGGAATCATTTAATTCTCTGCCGAGTTTAGCCTGAAATAAATAAACGTAAGGTTGTAATTCATTATTTTCAGCACTAATTTGATTGATTGCTTCCATACTGGCGACATATTTGCCTTGTTGGAGTAGTGCAATGGCCTTCCAATAATCGAGAATGTCTGAGGGAGGGAGTGTGGCAAGTACATCGAGCCCTTTTTGTGGTTCCTTGGCTCGTATAAAACTTTCCGCAAGTAAAAGATCAAGGTAAACCATATTATTATCCTGCTCCTTGACCTTTTTACGGGCTTCTTGGAAATGAGAAATAGCTATTAGGGGTAATTGGTCTTTTAGTGCCTTGAGCCCTTGTTGTATCTGTTTATTGCTTTTTAAATCTGAGGGTAAGCTAAGCTGCTCGCTCATTTGGATAGACGGAGCAGTCTGAAAAATCCCCCAGGAACTTCCCACGATCGTTAAACTTGAAAGTAAGGTGCAAAAAAGCTTCATGATAAAATATGGGTGATCTATTGACTGTTCATCATCAATAGATTGATGTAACGTTTTCCGCTACCGGTCAATACGGGTGCTTTACTCGACCCGGTAACTCGACCACCTGTGCGATAGAGTTGAGTATATGGGCGAGGTGTCGCTTTGATGACCTCCGCTGCGCCACAAGGTTTGTCCGATGGGGTAAAGCTTAACGGAATTCCTTCGGAACTAAAAGCAATTTCCCATGATTGGGGGTTGGCTGACCCAGGGCGTCTTAGGATAGGGTAGCGGGATAAAATGTCAGGTAGGATTTTTGTGGCAGGTACTCGTGCTACCCATTCGATAGGGATGCTTTTGAGATAATCCCGCAATGAAAAACTCGTGCCTTCATTACATTGCTTGAGAGCAGGTCCGGGATTGATTCCCATTAGGTTCATACCATTGTAAATACCATGCTTATTGGGAGTTGCAATTTTAAGTGATTTATACCAAGTTTCAAAATCGCGCTGTAATAAGATGCAAAACTCAAGATGTAGGTGGGATCTTTCTTTATTTAGCCCAACTCCGGAAAAACCTAGGGTGCCAATAACGTTGCCCGTGCCCACTGTTTGACCCACTTGGCATTGTGTGTCTGCCAAGTGTGCATATAAACTATATAAATTACCGCCCGGTAAAAGGTGCTCGATGACGATATATCTGCCGTATGAGCTATCGCGAGGGTTAGCTGAGACATGTACCACCTTACCGGCAGCTACAGGGTGTACCACATCTAGTGGAGTCCCATCAGCTTTACGTTTTATTGGTTTAATGTCGATGCCCTCGTGAAATTTCGTACCAAGTGGGCCGGCTTGGGTTCTCACCAAGGTACGAGTAAATCCATAATCCCCACCCTGCCAAGGTTTGCTTTTCACTCCTTCAAAATTACGATCCACATACATGAAGAAGTCCTCGGGCTTATTTCGAAACAAAGCATCGTTATCGGTAGGCAATCTAAGAAAAATGTCACCGACAGCCGAGCCGGCAAAGATCAGGCCGGCAAAAATAGCTTGCAAAGATCGAAATGGAAAAGCACCCATAGATGAAGATGATGTTAGAAGGTTAGACCTCTTTGATTACTTTTTGGTTTTTCTTTTTCTCTTCTTTCTCTGCTAGTTCTTGAGCATTTAACAATAGCTTTTTGGTATGAGGTGCCATTTTAAGAATAGGTTCCTCTCTTTTTTCATCTGCAGGAGGTATTGCTTTAGCTAATTCCGCTAAGTCTGCCGGTGAAAAACCACCCCAAATGACCAATTTGCCTGTTGTTACCGGGCGAGTCAATTGAGTGATGGACATCATATTGCCATTGGCGATAGGTAAAATAAATCTTCCTAAGTTTTCACTGGTATAGGCTTCAATACGGTTGCGTGACGCTGATTTGGCAGTGAGGACAATACCGTAGCTTCCATCATTGTGTGGAAAAGAATAATAGGATTCAAAATCTTTTTGAGATACAAAAGGAACTTTATCGTAGAGTCGTCCATTATGAGGAACACTAAATTTTCTACTTTGTCCTTCGCCAGCTTCAACGTGGAAGCTGACAGGATAGGTGCTTTCGCACGAGCATAACATTACTGAACCGAAAAGTAAGGAAAGCCATTTCATAGCCCACATGATAGGATATCTTGGCTAGGGGGCAATCACTTAAATGATTTTATGGCAAATTTTTTGATGAAATTTCCAAGATTTCCGAGATACGAGCGATAATTTGATCTACCGGCATTAGTTTTCCTTTTCCGAAATCACCACAAGCGAGCACTCCTGTGCTATCAGGTCCGAAAATATAATGATTCGGTCGTTGCGCTAAAATATTGGCATTATGTTGAGTGGCGCTATGCATCCACATCTTTTCGTTCATCGCAGGGCAGATGAGGACGGGAGCCTCACAGGCAAGGTAGAGTGAGCTTAATATATCCGGAGCTAAGCCATAGACGAACTGAGCCATTGTGTTAGCCGTAGCCGGAGCTACTACAAGTAAATCGGTTTGCTGGGCGTAGGCAATATGTGCAGGAACCCAACTTTGAGTTTCATCATCAAAGCTTGAGATCACCGGGTTTCTTGAAATCGTATGGAGTGTCAATGGAGTGACAAACTCTAATGCCTTTTGAGTGCAAACGCAATGGACATCATGGCCCAATTTAACTAGGCCGGAAGCTATATCTGCAGCCTTATAGGCAGCAATAGAACCTGTAACTCCTAATGTAATATGTGCCATGAGAAAAAATTAAGATGGTGAAGAGTTTTTGCCTTCATCGATCAACTTCCAAAAATGTTTGGATTCTTTGAGGCAATCATCTTCTCCTGCTGTGCTTGATAATTGAGTGCGGAATAAGAAATCGTTAAATGTGTTCGCATGTAATATGCGGTGTACGACCACTTTTTTGTCGATAACTTCAAAATAAATACGATAATCTTTCGCTATGTATCGGTAAAGAACCTTACCATCACGTTCGATTTTCCCAAAACGTTCATCGTCTAAATTTTGGAGCATCACTTCCGTTACTTGGAACTCACCTAATAAATCCAGTTGTTCCAAAGTAGGAATGGCGGAAACTTCAGCCGCGCTGATTTTGTTAAAAACGATTTGTAGCACGTCCTTTTTGTATAAAGAATCGCCGGTTTATTCAAGTTCTAAGTGTGCTTTGCCACTTTCCTTAAACTATTTCGGCAGTAGTCCCGTTAAGGATCACTGCCGAAATCAATAGGGTATGCTAGGAATGAATCCTAGTTGGAGCGTTCGCTCTTCTCTTCTTCTTTCTCATTAACAAATGGGGTTGCTTCTTCAACAACAGAATCCTCTTGTACGGATTCATTGCTGACGGAAACAAGCTGCGGAGCAGCCATTTGTTCTGTAGAAGTGCTAGAAGAATTTACCAAATTATCAGTACCTTCTTCCGGAGTATTGTTTACAATGGCGATCACGGCACACAAAGTGATAACAGCCATAGAACCGTAAATCCAGTTCCAGCCGCTAAAACCGTTCAACGCTTGCTGTAAACGTTCAGTAAAGCTTAACGTAGTCGATTGTTTAACCGATTCTTGTGTTTGCTTTACTTGAAAATCCCTCAAGAAATTAGCCTCGAAATTAGCTTCGTATTTAGGCTCCCTTTTAGCTTTCGCCAAAAGCTCAACCAGCTTCTTTTCTTGGGCAGATGTTGGGTCAAATTGCATAATTCTTTATTTTTTAAAAGTCACCTTTCAAACTTATCGATACTTTGACTGGACGAGCGTTCAAAACGTTCAATTTTTTTTAATTAAGATATTCAGATAGTAAACCCTGAAGTTCTTTATGGGCATAATGCAGTCTGGATCGTAAGGTTCCCTCAGAGATTTTAAGGGCTCCGGCGATTTCCGTGTGGCTTAAACCATTGATATCATGTAATACGACAACCTCTCGATGTTTAGGAGAAAGTTTAGCAAGAGCTTCACGAATTTTTAATTGTAATTCATTAAGCTGGCTACGACGTTCAGGATCCGCCTCATTCGTTTCATCAGCCATATTCATGTCTTTTTCCGAGTGATCCCCATACTCATCATCATTGAGACTAAAAGTGACGTGTCTATTGCGTTTTTTGAGGAAATTACGGGCGTGGTTGATGGCTATGGAGTGTAGCCAAGTATAGAACGCACTTTGACCATTAAAATGAGGTAAAGCACGATAAGCCTTGGTAAATGCCTCTTGCGCAATATCATAGGCATCGTCATAATTATCCGTCATTTGATACAAAGTTGCATGCAATTTACGGCTATGTCGAATGACTAATTCATCAAAGGCTTTAGACTGGCCATCCCGACAAAGGGTGACCAGTTCTACGTCTGAATATGTTGTGTAGGGGGTACTTGGGGACATAAGTTATGGGGGCTAACTTGCGGATTGCAGGGGTGAATCGTAGGCTCTGCCCGATTTACCTTGATACCATCGAATATAGGCTACATTGACTGTCGTATATCCGCCAGGGGTAGGGTAATCCCCTGAGAAATACCAGTCACCACATGGTCCTTCAATGGATGCATGGAGATTGTCAATGCTTTGGAAGATCACTTCAATTGGGCACTTGGAATCGTGAGGAGTCACGAGTCGTGCGATTTCTTTAGTGATTTCGTCGGTTGACAAGCCATCATAAATTGCTTTGACGCAATTTGTTCTTTCTTCTTTTGGCTTAAGTAATTCTTTTTGGCAAGCTTCATAAACATCTTCAAGCAATTTAGCTTTGCCTTTTTGTTTAAGAAGGGAAACAGCTGCTTGGAAAGCGATGAAATTGCCTAATTCGGACATATCGATACCATAACAGTCAGGATATCTGATCTGTGGGGCAGTTGATGCCACCACAATCTTACGTGGGTTGGTGCGACCTAAAATACGAAGAATAGATTTCTTTAATGTCGTGCCTCGGACGATTGAGTCGTCTAAAGCGACGAGCACGTCTTCAGGACCTACTGCGCCGTAGGTGAGGTCATATACGTGAGAGACAAGCTGAGCTCGGCTCTTTTCTTGTGTAATGAAAGTGCGTAACTTGATGTCCTTATGAGCGATTTTTTCGCCACGAGGCCAGCGCTCAAGAATCGCGCGATCAAGCATTTTTTCGTCCAAAGTACCATCACGTAACGCATTAAGTAAGCGAGAATGTACACGTTTACGACGATAAATTCTAAGACCTTCAAGTAATCCATAATAAGCGGTTTCAGCCGTATTAGGGATATAGGTGATAGCTGCCTTGTCAAAGCGATCTTCCAAAGAAGTCACGATATCGGGAGTAAGTGCCGCACCTAATGCCTTGCGTTCTTTATAAACGATTGGGTCATTACCACGAGAGAAATAAATTTTCTCAAATGAACAAGGAGTTGGAGCCAAAGGTTCGGTGTATTCTTCAATGCTATGCTCACCATTGGATTTGATGGTTAGCATGTGAGCTCGTGGTAATTCAGATACATCTTCACTTTCTACTTCAAATACGGTCATCAACGGTACACGCTCGGAAGCGATCGCAATAAATTCGTCTGTAATTAAGTAGTGACATGGACGAATGCCATGTGGATCTCTCATGCAGAAAAAGTCGCCATTGCCTACTGCGCCCATGATAGAGAAACCGCCATCCCACTGTTTTGCTGCGGATTGGATGATTTCTTGAATGTTGAGGCGGGAAGAGATGATGTTTGGAATGTCCGGTCCGGCAACTCCTTGGTCGCGAAGGTCGCGATAAAGGTCCGTGTGGGCCTCATCGAGATGATATCCGATTTCTTCCAATACTGTTTGGGTATCGGTGCCAAATACAGGGTGTTGTCCGCGCTCAATCATACGTTGATTGAGTTCGGGAGCATTCGTCATGTTAAAATTGCCCAATACCATCAAAGTTCTGGTTGGCCAATTGGTACGACGTAAAAATGGGTGGCAAGAGCCTTCATCAAAGAGTCCGGATGTGCCGTAGCGCAAATGGCCCATCAAGATCTCGCCTGCGTAGTCAAATTGACTTTTCATGGCTTCGGCGTCTCTCATGTCGAGTTTGCCACGGCGGATCTTTTTATTAAGCTTTTTGATTTGACCATTAAATATGTTGGTCAAAGCGTCCTTACTCGCATCACGAGCGCGGAACAAGTAAGGTTGACCAAGTGGCATATTTAATTTCACACAACCGATACCGGCACCATCTTGGCCACGGTTGTGTTGCTTTTCCATCAAAAGGAGCAACTTATTGAAGCCCCAAAGGGTGGAACCGTATTTTTCTTGAAAATAGGAAAGGGGTTTGAGTAAGCGGATTGCTGCAATACCGCACTCATGTTTAAGGGAATCACTCATAGATGACTGTCTTAAATGTCAGAATTATTCGCCTTGGACTTTTACAGTGATGCCTTTACCTTTTCTTAAGGTGCCAATTGCGAAACCGCCCGGACCTGCCTTTAATGCTTTTTCCGCATCTTCAGGTTTAACAATGGCTACCCAGCCGATACCCATGTTGAATGTGTTGAAGCGGTCTTCGCTATCAACGTGTGCCAAAATCTTTTGTGCAGGTGCGTTATCCCAATGAGGAATAGTGAGGTCTGCGCCAAAATCACCTAAGAAACGCTCAAGGTTTTCAGGAAGTCCACCACCGGTAATGTGTGCGTAAGCTTTAGGAATTACTGCTAATTCGCGCATATCGTTCACTACGTCGTGGTAAAGGCGAGTTGGCTTGAGAATCTGCTTTAATTCTTCTTCGTTCACTACATCCGGATTTTCTTCCAATACGCGACGAATAAGGCTCCAGCCATTGGCGTGGAAGCTGTCTGAAGGGTATCCGATGAATACGTCACCTTCTTGGACGGTAAGAGGATCAATGAGTTTGCTCTTTTCGCAGCAACCAATGCAGAAGCCGGAAAGTTCAACGATTGTTTCCGGTACGACACCAGGCATTTCGGCAGTTTCACCACCGGCTAAGATGCAGTTGCAAGATTCTAAATAATCGCACATACCTGCCACCAATCGGGTGATGCGTGTGCGCTCTGCTTCCAAATTGGAAATGCCGAGATAATCAAGGAAAAGAAGAGGGTCACCACCTGTGGTAAGAATGTCATTAACGTTCATGGCCACAAGGTCTTTACCTGCGGTTTCAACCATGTCCATCTCGAACAAAATTTCAGTTTTTGTGCCTACGCCGTCGCAACCGGTTACGATTACGGGTTCCTTGTAACTGCTTAGGTCATATGCTGCTGCAAATAAACCGAAGGCTTGGTGTAAGGAACGGTTTTTTTGAGTACGTTTCACATGAGAACTGATATCGGATACAAAAGCTGCAGCTTCTTTGGTATCGACTCCTGATTGCTTGTAGGTCAATTTACCGGACATGAAAAAAAGTGGGCTGGTATGTGCGCTTATGGTACTCGCTCTATTTTTTATAAGCGAGTCTAAAAACCACTAATTATGCCATACCATATTCTTATAAATGAGATATGCCAACGAGTTTATCAATCTAGTGTTTTGAACAGCTAAGGGATTTAATCAAATGATCAATAGAGAATTTACCGGGTCCGATGTAGAGGAGTGAAATAAAGCATAGTAAATATAATGCGGCGAGCTCTTGGTTTGCCCAACCGGATAACCCTAAAACGAGGAACCATGCTACACACATATTGAAGATTAAGGGAAGACATGCAAGGCGTGTCATTAAACCTACGATAATCAATAAGGAACAACCGGCTTCGGCGCATGCGGATAAGAGTAAGGATGCAAATGAACCGATATGAATCGGATCGGGGAATGATGCCCACTCACCTTTAAAAAGCATGATGCACTTGCTGACGCCATGATACATCATCATCCCCCCTAATCCTACACGAAAAATGAGGCGACCAAAGTCACCATTAAAACGCATCGCGAATCGTGCCAGCCAACACGTATTACCATCATAGCGCTTTTGCTCATTCAATATTGTAGGATCTAATGCCATGAATGATAAGATTGACTAACTATCGGATTTGCTCAATTTTTTTAGATTTTTTTTATAAAAAACGACAACGGCTCTCTCCTTAGTGGGAGAAAGCCGTTGTGTATTGGGTAAATAAATGAGCTTTTATTTTGTTTTAGGAGCGTCAGAACGGAATTGGTTTGCCGGTAAGTTCTCTCCATTAACGAGATTGGGTTCTACGAAAGTAGCCCAAGCATAACGGACATGTTTAGGTGTTTTGACTTCGTCACTTTCAAGGATGATGATGTCAGGTTTTTGGATGGTGGCTTGAGCCGGTTTGTATTCTCCATCGCCTCCTGCGATTTCAAATAGTTTAGGGGAGCTGTCATCCGTGGTAGATAATCCTTTGGCATGATCAAACTGAAGATACACCTTATTTCCCTTAATTTTCATGTTTTTAAGAGATGGCCCGGCATGAGGTGCTTTCTTTTTGTACACGTTGGATAAAATAGTGTTGGAAAGGCGTTTGCCTACTTCCAATTTTTCCGGTGGGTGTACATCTGAGTTTGTTGAACCCAGATCAATCGTATTAACGCAATAAACGTTATTTTTTTGATCGGCTATTTGTTGTTGAGCTTCACGGAACTCCGGCCAGCATGCACGGATGGCTGCCTTATCATTGATGCGTGGTAATTGAACCATCACAAATGGTAATTGCGGATTTTTAAATTCCTTTTCCCATGAGGAAACAAGAGTATTTAAAAGCATCATGAGTTGCTTGTTATCACGGCTTTCGGCATCGGATTCACCTTGATACCAAATGACACCTGAAATGGGGAGATTGGTAAATTGCTTAATGCCGGAGTCAAAAAGGAAGCCCGGTTTGAATGGGTGCATCGGTTTGCCTTTTTTGACGTACTGGCCGATGTTTTGGTTAGAGCGTAATTTTACCCAAGGAGATAACAGATCCGATTTAAGCCAATCGTTGCCACGTAATGATTTGAGGCTTGCTTGTGAATTAATGGTTTCTGAAGGGAACCATGCAGCCATTTCAGAGCCGCCTAATGAGCAATGAATAATACCTACCGGTACTTTTAAAGCTTCTTGTAGGTTTTTAGCGGTATAATATGCTACGGCAGAGGTAGGGGCTGCAGATTGTGGTGAGGAAACGGCCCATGTACCTGTGTAAAATTTTTCAGGAGTCAATTTTTCCAAATCCGTATCTTTATAAGCGGAGCCTGCAGTATGCACTTGAGCTACTTTATTGAGAATGCGTAATTGGTCATTGCCGGCTTGAGGGATATTTTGCTTACCCGACGGAGTTTGATTTAGCCTCCACATCATGTTGGACTGGCCGGATGCGAGCCAAACTTCACCTACAAGGATGTCTTCAAGAGATTTGGTGTCATTTCCTTGTTTGATTGTCAGGGTTTGACCTTTTGAGTTGGCCTTCATCGGAGCAAGATAAGCAATCCATTTGCCTTTAGCATCGGGCTTTGCTTGCACGCTTTGACCATCAAAGCTGATGGTTAATGGTGTTTTCTCAGTACTTGTGCCGGTGATAGGTACTTTTTTACCCTGAGGGAGTACCATGTGGCTATCATAAGCCTGATCGACTGTGATCTCAGCCATGGCCAATGAGGCGATGCCGAGTGATGTGATTAATAAATGTAATGATTTCATACTATTAAAATAATTGATGTTTTTAGCGAAGTAAAATTTGGTTTTTAGGTAGGCCTGTCAGTTGTTCGATTTTTTTGATAATGAGGGAAATGGTAAATAAAAGTGCTACCATTAATGGAACGCCAATAACTAAAAAGCCCCACCACGTGATTTTGCCAATGGCTACATTATAGGCGACTTGTTGTTCCGAAATGGGGAGCGTCAGCACGTCATTCATAAACCACAGACTTAAAAAGAAATTCGCTACGGAAGAAAGAATTAAAGCTCCGGCAAGAATCCATGATGCGTGGTTTAATGTTCCCTTGTAATCATGTTCCACATTCTTGTCTTTTACGGATTGTTCGATTCTAGGGATGTCGAATAACTCGGGAGTATAGAGAAAGGTATTAAGTAGCGGGCTTGATGTTGATCGAGAGACCAATACGGCTGTTGCTAAAATAAGAGGTACTAAAGCTTCCTTGCAGGCAAATAACCATGGGGTGGCTTGTTTGATTTCTCCTGTTGAGCTAATCACAAAAAGGCTGATAAGTCCGGTCAATGCCACACCGACAATGCCCACACCCGACATGAGATCGAATCTCTTTGACTTGATAAGGGAATGTAAACCATAAATGACCGGTAGTGAAATGGCTATGATAAGTGACCATAAAGGCCCAATTTCCCAAAATCGCTGGTCAGGCATTCTGTTGAATGGATCAATGTTTCCATCGCTGCAACAATTCAGGATAATAACCGGAATAAGGATGTTGATAAAAATATTTTGTAGAGAGCTTGAGTTTGTTTTCTTATTAGTATTTGCTGACATCTTTCTTGGTGTAACAAATACGCTACGTGGCTACAAGTAGGATTGTTTGGTTTTTTTTATAGAATATGGTATGATTTGTGTTAAATTCCGGTTAACTTGCATAACGAATAACTATGTATGATGATTTTTCTTCCTCAATGAAAAAGGCCGATTTAAAATTGCGTATTGATCAATACGTCAATGAATTAGCGGAAGACGGATGTGTGCTGCACCCTATTTCTTCCTCGAAAAAAAACATTGCTCAAAGTGTTTGGGGTAAGGCTTGGGTGAAGAGCTTAATCCAATTCGACTATTATGGGTTGAGGTTGGCTCCGGGGCGTAGTTTATTGCGTCAGGGATGCGTGATTGATTTAAAGGTTGAAGAGGGATGTGTGAGAGCAAAGATTGTTGCGCATGAATTGCTTGATATCACATTGCGCGTTGCTCCTCTTTGTGAAGAAAAACAACAAGATCTGCAAGATTTATGCTCCCAGTCGGCTAATTCTTGGATTTCTTTGGTTAAAGGTGATATCCCTGAGAATTTATTGATTAGTTTATGTGATAAAGATTCAGGTCTTTTTCCCTTACCTGATGAATGGAACGCGATTTGCCCATGTGATGATTGGGCTGACGTATGCTCTCATGCTGCAGCCGTTTTATACGCTTTAGGTGTTTGGTTAGATGATCATCCGGATTCCTTATTCGTGTTGAGAGGTATAGATCCTAGAACATTGATCCCCAGTGTTGAAAAAATGGACGAACTTCAGTCATCTGCAGAGGAGGATGCCGATTGGGAAAGTATTTTCCAATGTAATTTAAGCTAAACATACCGAAATGAAATTATACTTTTTATTAGTCTCTTGCCTGTCTTGCGGATTATGTAGCTGTGGTCTTACTTCATGGTTGAGGCCAGTTCCACCATCCTTTAGTTCATTAGATTATAATGGTGGCATACGTTTTGCCGAATGGGCCCATTCCCCTGATGGCAAAGAAAAGCCACAACTCACATATTATCCTGTAAAAAGTGAGCGGGAACTTTGGGAAGAAGAATGGGAAAGGCAACGCGAAGCTGAAAGATGCCGTGAAAAGGAGGAAAAAGAAAACAAAGGACGTAAGAAACGTCGTAGACGCTAAAGAGGGAGATTGGGACAATTTCTGCTTAAAATACGATTCTTAGTGCTATGAATGGTAGTTTTTTGTGACAATTCGGCTTGAGGGGGCGATGTGCACTTGACAATTGATGCATTGTGCTTTTAGCTTTCGCGCGCAATGTCAGACCCGTCGAAATTTCGTAATTTAGCCATTATCGCACACGTTGACCATGGCAAGACCACATTAGTGGACCAACTTCTTCAGGCCGGTGGCACTTATCGCGCCAACCAGGCCGTTCAGGAAAGAGCCATGGATTCCATGGACTTGGAACGTGAAAAAGGCATTACTATTAAGGCTAAAAACACATCGATTTTGTGGAATGGCTACACTATTAACATCGTTGATACTCCCGGTCACGCCGATTTCGGTGGTGAAGTGGAGCGTGTGATGAAGATGGTGGACGGTGTTCTCCTCGTTGTAGATGCCTTTGAAGGCCCTCAAGCTCAGACCCGCTTCGTATTGCGTAAAGCTTTGCAAGAAGGGTTGATGCCAATCGTTGTTATCAATAAAATCGACCGACCTCATGCCGATGCTATGGCAGTGCATGATAAGGTTTTGGAACTTTTCTTGGAATTGGGTGCTACGGAAGAGCAGTTTAACGCTCCGTTTGTTTATGGTTCCGCTCGTGACGGCTATTTCATGAATCATCTTGAAAATGAGCCTCCTGTGGACTGCACGCCATTGTTGTTCAAAATTATCGATCACATTCCTGCTCCACCTGATGCCGATCCTGAAGGTGAGTTTAAGATGCTCGTTTCTAACATTGACTGGGATGATTATGTCGGTCGTATCGCCGTAGGTCGTATCACAAGCGGTACGGTGAAAAAAGGCGATACTGTTTGGTTACATAAGAGCGATGGCACTAAAGTAAATGCTAAGGTAACGAAAATGTTTGAATATTCCGGCCTTGGTACTACCGACTCTACTGTTGGTGTTGCCGGTAACATCGTAGGTGTAGCCGGTTTTGAGAGTGTTGATATCGGCGAAACGATGGGCGGAAGTGACTCCACCGAGCCTTTGCCATTCGTTGCTATCGATCCACCAACTATTTCGATGGACTTTTCTATCAACAACGGTCCATTTGGTGGTCGTGACGGTAAAAACGTAACCTCTCGTGTGATTCGTGATCGTCTTTTCCGTGAAGCTCGTACAAACGTGTCCATCAGAGTAGAGGACACCGATACTGCAGGTATTTTCACCGTTTCCGCTCGTGGAGCCATGCAGATTGCCGTGTTGGTTGAAACCATGAGACGTGAAAATTACGAATTGTTGGTTTCTCGTCCAAACGTAATCACTCAACGTGACGAAGATGGTAATGTTACCGAACCATACGAAACCATCTATGTGGAAGTGCCGGAAGAACATGCTAACGGCGTTGTTAAACTTTTGACCACTCGTAAAGGTTTGCTTGAAAACATGGAGTTTAAGGAAGAAGCCGCTCGTACCTACATTCAGGCTTACATTCCTACTCGTGGTATTATCGGTTTTGAGTTTGAATTGGTTAACTTGACTTCAGGTCATGGTATTTTCTCCCACTTGTTCCGTGAATACGGTCCATACGCCGGTGAAATTGCTACGCGTTCTACCGGTACTCTCGTATCGATGGAAACCGGAGTTTCTACTCCATTCTCCCTATTAGCCCTTGAAGATCGCGGCCGTTTGTTCGTAGGTCCTCAACAAGATATTTACGAAGGTATGATTGTTGGTGAAAACCCACGTGCTCAAGACCTTCCGGTGAATCCTTGTAAGGAAAAGCAGTTGAACAACATTCGTTCCGCTACGAAGGAAAACGTTGCTCAGTTGACTCCTCCTGTTGAGTTTTCTTTGGAGCGTGCCATTGAGTACATTGAAGCTGATGAGCTTGTGGAAGCTACACCAAACTTCATTCGCTTACGTAAGCGTATTTTAAAAGCTACCGATCGTAAGCGTGAAGAGCGCAAAACTTCCGGGGCATAATTTTCTAGCCTAATATTAAACATCTAAGCCATTCTCCGTTGATTTAATGGAGAGTGGCTTTGTTCTTTTTGTCAGTTTTGTAATTTATTTTGGTAATCTTACTAAGACGATTGTCTTAACTAACGTGAGTTACCAAATTAGAAGTCAAGTGCCGGAAGATTTGCCTGACCTTTACAAAATGGTAAAGGTTGCCTTTGAGGTAGCACAACAGAGTCATGGAAATGAGCATGAAGTTGTTCGAAAGTTATCTAAGAGCAAAAAATTCATTCAGTCATTATCATTAGTCTGTTTGCTAGAGAAAGATATTGTAGGGCAGATGATGTTAACAGAGGTATCTATTGTTGATGATAGGGGATATAAGCAAAAAAGTTTGGAATTAGGGCCCTTATCGGTGAATTTTTTGCATCGTGGCTTAGGCATTGGTTCCGCTTTGATTAAAGAAGGGATCCACCGAGCAAAAGAGATGGGTTATCAATCTATTTTCGTCCATGGTGATTCCGATTACTTTTCACGTTTTGGGTTTCAGGATGCTTCCTCTATGGGCTTTTCACCTCTTTCGGCAGCTGCGCCGCCTCTGTTAATTTTAGATTTAAAATCAGGTGTTTAAAAAAGAGGGCTGACCTTCTTGGTCTGAATTAAGGTTCTTTATTATGAGACTTAGATTTGAAAAATAGGCATAAATCTATGTACTTTCGATATAAATCGGCAGATTCGGATGGCTTAGAGTATTCTTGATTACTTGCCAAGGATCGCGCTCTCGATAAAAATGGATATTTGCTTTTTATATAAGCTTCACCATAGGTTTGAACCCAAAAGATAATGGAAGGTAAATCATTTTTTAATGCCTTAGGGTCCGATTGATCTTCTTGATCGGTTTTATATTCCGATGCTTCTTCTTTCGTTTTTGATGAAGTTTTTTGGTTTTGTTTGTATTTAGAAGCTTGGTTTTTATCTGTTTGATATAGCTGGATGAAACATTCCGATCTTTGTCGAAATTGTTTTTTTTCTAAAAATTCACGTAGATTCATTAGCGAGTTTAGTGTGTCCTATAATGATGGTTTCGCAGGTGTTATTTGGGTTATTCTGTAAATTTCTGGTTTTATAAGGCAATTTTTTGTGAAGTTCAAGGTGTATTTTTTTGGCATAGGTAAATGGTTTTGATTATATGCTATTTATCATATTGATTGTAATTGTTTTATGTTTATTGTTCGAATTTCGCGTGTGAACGATGAGTATTTATCGATACAATATGATAGATAGTGATTTATAAAGATTTGGATTTTTTTTGTAAATTGGCGAATCATTGCACCTTTTTTAGGGTTTAAAATCATCTACAAATTTGCTTTTGGATTGAATTGATTCAGATTAGGATAGCTGTGATGAGCTTGGACGGTCAGGTTAGGATTTATCCATCGGGGAATATTGAGACTTCAATAAGTCCCTATGATAGATTGTTTGCTCAGTCGGTAGGGCAAGGTTTGTTTGCCTTGGCAACGGCGAATTGGGATGTGAGTTTACCCCCCATGATGTTTTATTTACGCCGTTTGGCTAGAGACTCCATGACTCGTTTTGCTCATGCAGTCATGGAGCATCCTGACGGTTGGCATGAAATTATTGACTGCCTTATTCCTGCTCAGGAAAAGATGGTGGCCTATATTGAAGAATTGCCTGAAGTACTAGGCGGTGAGAATGTGACTGTGGCTCACATGCACCATTGGTTTATTTCGTTACGTGATTTTATACGTCAAGAGTTGGAGAAGCATGACCTGTCACCCGTGCAGTGGCTACGAAATTTAGGTGCGCCATGGGATCAAATCGGCAAACTCTTTTTTCATTTGGCGGAGCATCGGGATGATGAGACCGGACATAAGCCTTTTGCCTTTATGGTAACTTTTGCTCATCAAAGTGCGGCAGATAATCAGCTTCGACATTTGCCATTGGGATCCGCTTTGAAATTGTATGCAGATGATCATGCCGGTCTGATGTCGATTTTGACTCCTTTGAAGAATGTTTCATCTCAGGTCGCTTGGGTTAAATCATATTTCGAACAGGGCAAAATGTATCGACCGATGTTGTGGTCGGCTTCCGAAGCCTATGAGTTTTTGCAAAGCATTTCGGAAATCGAATCAGCAGGAATCATGGTGCGTATGGTCAATTTGTGGAAGACTGCGCCACCTAGGTTGCAAGTGCAAGTAACGGCAGATGCCGAGGCTCCTAAAAATGAAGAGGGAGGTTTATCCGTGCATTCCTTATTGAGATTTTCCGTTGCGACCAGTTTGGGGGGTAAAGATTTAACGGCTGAAGAATTGGCTGAATTATTAGCCCAAGGTGATGGACTGATCCGCTTTAAAGGGGATTGGGTGCAATTAGATCGAGCTAAAATTGAATCATTAATGGAAGTTTGGCAAAAAGCTACCCACATGCTTAATGCTTATCAGATGCCGCTGGTGCAAGGTTTGCGTTTGTTAATGGGAGGCTTGAGCGAATCCTTACCTGCTTTGCCTGAGCAAGATTCCGATTGTGCTTTAAAACCTAGTGAAGAGCTACAGGCGATGATTGATGAATGGCTTAATACCGCCATGAATCGGGTCTCTTTGCCTTTGCCTGACTCTCTTCAAGAAATACTACGCCCATATCAACGGCAAGGTGTGGAGTTCCTCTATCAATCTACGAAACGAGGTTTTGGCGTATGCTTGGCAGATGATATGGGTTTGGGCAAAACTTTACAAACCATAGCTTGGTTGGAGGTCTTGCGTAAAGAAGGCGCTTTAGACAACATCCCGGCACTCATTGTTGCCCCTGCTTCCTTATTGGGTAATTGGCAAGATGAATTAAGCCGATTTGCTGCCGATCTCAAGGTCGGGATATTGCACCCAAGTTCCGAGGACTTTTCATTTTCTCCCAAATCAAAGGATTATTATGGAAGCAAATGGCAAAACTATCATGTAGTGATCACTACTTACGGCATGGTCACTCGTGTGGAAGATTGGGTTAATGAATTTTTCCCTGCTATAGTTTTGGATGAAGCTCAGGCAATCAAAAATGACGGTTCACAGCGTTCTCAAAGCGTACGTGCCTTGCAAAGTAACCGTAAAGTTGCGTTAACGGGTACACCTATTGAAAATAGTATGATGGATATGTGGAGCTTGATGGAGTTTTTAAATCCGAGTTTGTTGGGTGGCAAAAATTCCTTTAAAAAGTTCGTATTGGAGCAAGAAGACAATTTGGCTCCGATTAAGCGCCTTTTGCATCCTTTTATATTGAGGCGCATGAAAACCGATCAATCCATCATTGCTGATTTGCCCGATAAGACGGAGATGCCCGCGTATTGTTTGTTAACGGAAGAACAAGCTGCTCTTTATCATCATCAAATACAAACTTTGCATGCCATGCTTGATGAGCCGGATCCGCAAGCTCGCTTGATGTTGATTTTACCTCTTCTAGCCAAATTGAAGCAAATATGCAACCACCCGGCACAGTTTCAGGGTACTGATGACTATGCACCGGAGCGTTCCGGTAAAATGATACGGCTGATGGAGCTTTGCGAACAAATCCGAGAACGTCAGGAGAAGGTGCTGATCTTTACCCAGTTTGCCAGTTTAATCCCTCACCTTCATGACGTGCTATCGAAGATTTTCGGTCAAGCCGGTTTATGCCTGCATGGCGGTACTCCCATTATGGAACGACGTAATATCGTATCGGAATTTCAAAAAGAGGAAGGCCCTCCTTTTTGCATCCTTTCACTCAAAGCGGCAGGCACAGGCCTTACCTTAACCCAAGCCTCTCATGTGATTCATTTTGATCGTTGGTGGAATCCCGCTGTAGAGAATCAAGCTACGGATCGAGCCTACCGAATCGGCCAGCGCAAAAATGTACTCGTTCATCGGTTCATTTGTAAAACAACCATAGAAGAGCGGATCGACGCTCTTTTGGCGAAAAAGCAAAAGATGTCTGATGATATGTTTGATTCCTCGCTCGAGCAGATGCTCGCATCAATGAATGGAGATGAACTTAAAAATCTTTTCGGGATTGATGCGAGCCATTAAGGAGTGATTAATTCCCTTTATTTTTTCGGCGTTAGGGCTTTGTTAAGTAATTCTTTTGTTTTTTCAAAGCCTTTTTCCGTCGATGAATCGCCATGCCCCGGAATGACTAATTTAACGTCTTTAAAACGTTTTTCTAAAGTTTCAATAGTCGTCTTCCATTCGGCTAAAGGTGCGGCATCATCGGTGTTGCCAAGGTTGGTGGCGTCTTTATCTTTAATGAGACAGCCTCCAAAAAGGATTTTTTCTTTGGGGAACCAAACAACGATATTATCTACAGAATGTCCACCCCCTGCAAAAAGGCATTCAAACTGATAGCCCTCCAAGTCAATTTTGAGCTCCTTGTCGAAGGTTTCTTTTGCTTGAGGTTTTTTTTGCTCCTTTAATAGTGCATTCGTCTTAGTCGAGGCTATGGTTTTCACCCCCTCACGATTGAGATAAGCAAGGCCACCTACGCAATCATCATGCCAATGCCCGGGGATAAATCCCACCAAGCTGGCGCCTAGATTTTTACGGATGTATTCCACCAGTTTAATGGTCTGGTCTTCGTGCATCGGCGTATCGATCAAATAAGCCTTATTTTTGTTCACCACGATGAGACCGTTAGAGCCGACTCTTCCCCATTTACCTATATCGGCCCATGCAGTATAGAGATAGAGGTGATCGGAAAGCTTTTGGACTTGTAAATCAGGATTGATTTGAGTCGTTATCGATTTTTCTACAGATGTCGTGCCGGGGACTACTTCTGCAAAGGCGGGAACGGTAAGAAGGCAAAAGCCTAGGCAGTATGATAAGATATTCATTCTGTTAATGTTTTAGGTATTGATGCATATCATCGATTGAACGTGAATAAAAGAACCTATCTTGCCATCACTGCATTAGATTTAGTTGCTTTGCCTGCCTTCTATATTCAGCAAGAGAATGATCGAAGCGATAGCGAGTCGTTTATCCAACTGTGGATTCCAATTCGCTAAATTGGCAGTAAAATGTAGTAAAAAGGGATTAAAGTTTTGCTTAAAGATACATCCGCTTTCTTGCCCATCTTCTAAAAGGAGGTATTTTGCCGGAATTAAATTGGTCAGCGTTCGTCTCACCATGGCTAACACAATGTTGTCTTCTTTGATTTGATAAACGATACGTTGGTCCGGGTCTTTGATCACCCATGAATCACGTAAAAATGATTTGAACCCTTGTCTGGAAATAATTCCGATAACATCTCCCGTTTTACTGTCGGTCACGACATAATTAGCTGAAATATCAATAATCCTATCCGCTTTGATCATAAATAATTCATCATGCATATTTTCATCGGTATAGATGCGGATGTCTTCCTTGAGCTTAAAACCTTTTGCCTTTGTATAGCCGATCAACCTACCATAATCATCAAATATGCGATAATAATTGTGGATGAATGAAATAAGCTTGGTCTTGATTTGGATGTTATTGAGTTCGGATAGGTTTTTCATCTGCGTGTTACTTTGAGTCCAAATGTTATACTATTCTTTGTAATGAGCAAGATTTCCGGATTGGCTTTCTCTCATTTTAGATAATTGATTTAAGCAATTATAAGAGGGATTATACTGGTTTTTTATATGATATTCTATACAGTTGCTCGGCAATTTTCTTCATGTATGAGTAAATTTCTTCATACGACAATAACAATGAGTTTATTGTGTGTACGTAAATCGGCTCATGCATGGATCTAAATTTGCGTTTTATTACACATATCAAAACGTTTATATGAAGATTCAACATTACTGTTCCTTATTGGTGGCAAGTTTGCTTGCTACTGCTTGTACTTATAACACGACACTTATTGAAAATATTGAAATAATCACTCCCGACCAATCAGTTAATGCTCTCAAAGAGGGTAATAAACGTTTTGTTGGCGATCATCCGACCAAGTACCACAAAGATTTGTCTCAAGCGCTTGTGTTAAAGGAAGGTCAACACCCACATTCCGTGGTCATTGCCTGTTCTGATTCTCGTGTGCCGGTAGAGCTTCTCTTTGACCAAGGTTTCGGTGATATTTTTGTGGTGAGAACTGCCGGTAATGCTGTTGTAGGCAATATGGTGCAGGGTAGTGTAGATTATGCGGTCAATCATTTAGGCGTAAAATCGATCGTGGTCTTAGGGCATACTTCTTGTGGAGCGATTACCGGAGTAGTTTCTTCAGGAAAAAATGCACATGATGCCCATGGTCATGGTGATGATGGGGCTGTGCCGGCTATGATTGAGCGATTAGGCAAGGAAATACCATCATATAAAGGGAAGTCTGATTGCTTAAATGAAGCCATTAAGGCAAATGTCATGGTTCAGGCAAATAAATTGGCTAAATTACCCCATATTAAAGAAAAAGTAGCTCAGGGTAAATTATCCGTAGTTCCTGCTATCTATGATTTATGCGACGGTAAAGTATATTTCTTAACGGAGAAATAATAAGACAATTTTTTCATATCAATAAGGGCATTTACCATGAGTCGGTAAATGCCCTTACTTATATTTAGCTAACTCTTTTTAGCACGATAGGGTTTATCAAAATTGAACACTTATTTTTTTTGGGTACTCAAATCCTAATATGTCAGATGTTCATTTTCCTCAGCCTGTAACTCGTCTTCCAGGTAGAAACGTTATTTTCATTGTTTATAGTATTATTGATACGGAGGATTCTCTTGCGAAAATTCAAAATGTTGCAAAAAACTTTGCAGGATTGACTAGAAGTATGCAAAATCGTTATCCGGATGAAAATTTTAATGCCGTGATGGCTTTTGGAGCAGAGGCATGGAGTAAATATTTCCCGCAAATGCCTGTGCCGAAACAATTGAAAACGTTTGAAGAGATTAAAGGTGATCGATACACGGCTGTTTCCACTCCGGGTGATTTATTCTTTCATATTCGCTCCAACGAAATGGGTATATGCTATGAGTTCGCTGCATTTTTAGATGATAAGTTGCGAGGTGCGGTAGAATCTATCGATGAAACTCATGGTTTCCGTTATCGAGATGGTCGTGATGTGATCGGTTTTGTCGATGGTACGGAAAATCCTGCCATTGACCGTGAAGCGTTGGAATTTGCCGTTATTGGCGACGAAGATGAAGGAGCTCAAGGAGGTAGTTATGTATTCATTCAAAAATATGTGCATAATATGGTAGCTTGGAATCAATTGAGTACCGAAGATCAGTCCAAAGCCATTGGTCGCCATAAATATGATGATGTGGAATTGAGTGATGAGGAAAAACCGGCTAACGCGCATAATGCGGTCACTAATATAGGCGATGATAAAAAGATTTTCCGTGCTAACGTTCCTTTTGCTAATACGTCAAAAGGTGAATATGGAACTTACTTTATTTCCTATGCGAGAGATTTTTCCATTACGTTGCAAATGTTAAACAACATGTTTATCGGTGATCCTGTGGGTAATACCGACCGTTTGTTAGATTTTAGCACTCCCCTAACCGGAACCCTATTTTATGCTCCTCCTTATGATGTTTTAGATGATATAGGTGGGGAGTAAATTTTATCGCCCTTTATTAAAAAATCCCGATTTTGTATGAATCACAAAATCGGGATTTTTCATTAGTAAGAAATGGATATTTAGAGCGAAATGCCGTAGGCGCTGAGTGGAGTATCGATCTCTTCGTCAGTTAGGTAGCAACCCGGATCGGTGTGGAATCCACCGTCGCATAGAGCAAAATGATCGAAACAGGTATGATAGATTTCGTTTTGATCAATGAAATTTAATATTTGAGCTCTGCTGATAGTAAGGTTTGCATATACCACATTGAAAATCATCTACCTACCGCTTAAAAGCATCCTCAATGCCATTCTGTTTTGAGAAAATCGATATTTTTCAGATATTCTCATCATCAAATTGTCATGATCATTGACTGGACAAGCGTTCGAGAAAAATAAGATTACAATAATAGTAATGACAAAAACTTAAATAAATTTGTTTTTCTATAGTTGACAATATTTCGTTTATATTGCAATGTCTAATATGAGCAACTCACCTGCCATTAGCATTCTATGAATAATTTCAGCAAAATTTCAGTTATCCTTTTTTCTGCCCTAGGTAGTTTTCTTCCAGTGCATGTGCAATCGGAAATTAAGGAGATTCGATCTTTGCTCCAGACTTAGCGCTCGAGGATTTTGTAACACTTCTCAGTGAAGAAACTGGGCAGTCATTTCATTTTTACTCAAAGAAGAACGATAAATATAATACGAAAATTAATTGTTTGAAATAATAAAATTTAAAAATTTTATACAAGGTGATGATAAATCTTCATCAACAATAAAAGAAAAAAGGAAATAAATAATTATGTTAATGATTTTTATAATATCAAGCTTACTAAATAGCGTAACGCTAGATACTGGATCTACAGATACTAATCCATTGCCAAATATTATTAATATAGATAACTCATCTCATAAACATGAATTTAATGAATTATCTAACTATGGAGATAAATTTAGTGATTACAAAAAACTTGATGAATTTTATATAAAAGCAGAAGAGTTAAACAAAAAGCTGCACGAATATAGAAATTTTGATAATGAAAGCATTAAAGAAAAAATTTATTTATCATATATTATAATTAATGCTCCTTTTGAGGATAGAAATCCGAAAACTAGGGAGACAACATATTTGCTATCAAAAGATTTTAATATAAAGCAATTAGCTTCTAAATCTTTGCGTGAAATTATGGATTATTATAACGAATTGCCTAAAAATAAAAGAAATAAAACATTATATGATTTATGTGAAAATCTTTTTATAATAAATTCTTCGAAAATGAAACAAGAATATAATAATTTAGAGCAATTATCTAAAAAAGATTTAGTGTTTTTTTCGAATTCTATTAAGAAAGAAGCTTCAAATGCTCTTTCAGATGATGAATTTGATTATAAAAAACAAGACGCTGTAACTAATTTTGTTGTTGCATTAACAAAAAAAGATAATTTAATCCATATTCTTAACGGTGAAATTAAAATGAAAGTCTCGAGTGAACAGCAAATAATGGATATTCTGCTCAAGAAGTATAATAAAAATAAGTCATTAATTACAAAAGAACTAAAAAAAATTGGATATAAGACGGATAATGATATTGATAATTTGTTGATTCGTATTTATGGAACAGATACAAAAAAGTGGTTTACAAACCCATTCAACAATTAATATCAGTTAATTTGTTAGCATATAATAGTCTTACTTACTATTAATGTTTATATATCAGTCATAAAATAGTGTCACTCGGTATGGCTAGTTTTTAAACCATGGCAAGAATCATCTTGTCGTAGTTGTTTCTTTTCGAGGGTGTGGTACTGTAGCTCAGCTTTTAAGTATTCCTATCTATAAAGAGAGAAAATCGGTGCTGAGTATAAAAGAAAAATGAGGCAGAAAGCTCTAGGTAAATAAACATCGAGTATTTTGGCCGCATCAAGATCTTAGCAAACTAGGGTAACCCGCCAACACGGGTATTACCTACTGGTGGAAGTAACGGTAAAACAGAGGGGGTTTAGTATTATCGCCCTTTATTAAAAAATCCCGATTTTGTATGAATCACAAAATCGGGATTTTTCATTAATAAGAAATGGATATTTAGAGAGAAATGCCGTAGGCGCTAAGTGGCGTGTCGATCTCTTCGTCAGTTAGGTAGCAACCCGGATCGGAGCCATACCAATGACCATTGGCAAAGGCGGCACGGGTACGGAATCCACCGCCACATAGAGCAAAATGTTGGCAACGGCCACAGCGACCTTCTATTTTTTTCTGACGCTCCAAAGGATCTTCGGAACCTCTGAGCTCAGGGAGCATTTCCATAGCGGGACCGGCTTCTGCCTCCCAAATCGCAGAAAACGGATCGTCTTTGACGCAACCAAGTGTTACTGATTGCCAAAATTGGTCAGGGTGTACGAGACCTTGTGTATCAATGTTGGCAATACCTCTGCCGGAGCTATTGGCGCCACCGCCATTCCATTGGAGAAGCTTGAGTGTTTCTTGAGCTAAGGAAGATCCTTCTTTCAATTGCTTAATGAGCAAATAGATGCCGTCTGCAGGTTGGGTCACGGTAAGTACTTCGCGCGTCTTGCCTTCAGCCTTCCATTGGACGACTCGGTCGATCAGCATATCCATCGCTCCACGAGCTTCGTCTCGGGTGAGGGTTTGGACTTCGACTCCACGACCTGTAGGCACAAGGTGATAGAAACAGGTGCGCTGGATTTCGTTTTGATCGATGAAATCTAAAATTTGAGCCATGCACTGTACGTTATTGCGAGTCAGGGTTAGGCGTAAGCCGGTTTTTTGTCCTGCCTCACGACAAAGTTTGAAGCCTCGTACCGCTTGGTCAAAAGAGCCGGGAACACCACGGAATTGGTCGTGTACCTCTCCGATACCATCTAAAGAAATACCCACATAGGCAACACCTAGTTCCTTAAATCGATTTGCCCATTCCGGCGTGATGCGTGTACCATTGGTTGAAATGGTCACTTTTAAGCCTTTGCCAATTGCTCGCTCGAGTAGATCCATAAAGCGAGGATGCACCATTGGCTCACCACCGGAGAATAATAAGGCGCTTGCCCCATAATCTGCCAAGTTATCAATAACGCCGCAACATTGATCCCAATCAAGCTCGCCCGGATATTTGGAAGCTGAGGCATCTGCGTAGCAGTGTACGCATTTTAGGTTACAGGTGCGTGTGATATTCCATACGACGATGGGTTTTCTGGATCGGGAGGATGTCGGTGCGCAAGAGTCTGCCGCTCCCCCGGCTGCGCGGCCATGTCCATGGCCTCTACCATATCGTAAATGGTCGGCAGGCTGTTCTTCGCCTGTCCAAAGTCTGGTGATATTGATCATATGTCTGCTTGAAGTTTTTTGGGGATATAGGAGCAAAGCTCATCATGCCCGAGCATGTCGCCACTCATTCCATAAGCTCTGGATCTGGAGCCACCGCATACTTTGCGATATTCGCATACGCCACATTTGCCCTCAAGGGCGTCATCGTCACGTAGCTTGAGAAAAATTGGGTGATTGCGATAAATGTCGGCGATATTATCGGTGCGTACATTGCCTGCCGTCAACGGTAAAAATCCCGAAGGCTGAATTTCACCGGTGTGGGAAATAAACATGATCCCTTTACCATCTCGAGTAGGGATGGCCTGGCGGGCGGGTTTTTCACCTTTTTCTTTGGCTATTTGTAAGGCGACTCGTCTGTAATGGTGACCTTCGGTCGTCTTGATGCCGAAATCTACTTCGGTGCTGACTTGAGCGAGTTTTTTCCAAACTTCTTCCACTTCATCAGCAGTTGGCATTTCGTCCATGACGGCTCGACCTGTCGGTACGAGTAAGAATACGCTCCACATGCCGGGGCGCATTTCTTTCATTAATTCCACAAACTGTTCAAATTCACCCAAAGTGCTTTTGGTGATGGTGGTGTTTACTTGTAAATGTAAGCCTGCCTCTTGAGCCATTTTTGCGGCCTTTAGTGTGCGCTCATAAGTATGAGGTACTCCACGAAATCGGTCGTGAGTTTCCTCAGTCGCTCCATCGAGGCTTAAAGAAATGCTTTTAACGCCTGCGGCTTTGAGGGCATGAAAGTCGGTATTGAGTAATCGATTGGTTGCAGCCGGGCTAAGAGCTACGTGCAGACCCTTATCGGCGGCGATTTTAATTAAGTCCATCACATCGCGGCGCATCATCGGGTCTCCACCTGTTAAAACAAGCATAGGAGGCTTGAGTGCCGCCAATTGGTCAATGACGCGGAGGGCTTCCTCGTGATTAAGCTCATCAGGATGAGCGTGTGGTTGGGCTGTTGCGCGGCAGTGCTGGCAAGCTAAGGCGCAAGCTCGCGTAATCTCCCAAAAAACAAGGAAGGGACGCTCGTTGAGATCTGTTTCGCTAAATTGTGGACGCATGATGAAAACATAGATAATTTAGATTGATTCTAGGAAATTGCTAGAGGAAATTTTGAGTATGGCAAATTAGATGAAATAAGGAAAAGAAAAAAGCCGCTCTGAATCAAATCAGAAGCGGCTAAAATAGTTTTTTCGAAAGGCTCGAAATTAAAACTCTTGGCTGCGGCAATACTTGAACTTGCTTTGGAAGCCAAGTTCTTCAGGGAATTCGCTCAAACCACCGTTTGGATTGTATTCCTTAAGACCGCTTTGACCGCACCAACCTTGGTAAGGTGGTTTGTAGGTGCACTTATAAGTAGGAGCCCAGAAGGTCACCAACTCATATACACCATAACCGATGCGTTCAAACATGCGGGTTACACCTTCAACGATACCGACGGAAAAACCGGCGTAGTCGCCTTCGCGATCGGTCCATTGAATCATGCTTACAGGGATACTTTCTACGGAATAGATAATGTTGCTGATAGCACGTCCTAATTTACGGGAAGGGGTGTATTCAGAAGCAGGTGGCGCCTGAATATCAGCCATTGCCGTACCGAGGATGCCGGCAGCAAAAATAGCTGTAATGATAGCACGTTTCATACTGATTATGTGTATATCTTATTTTGTCCAGCAAAAGCAACCCTAAAATGAAGAAATCGTTAGGTTCATTCAATTTATCGATAGCGAGAGAGGTTTGTTTAAGTCGATGGGCTTAGTCTTGTGAGGAATTGCTTGCTTCTTTATCTTTTTGCTCCGCTTTTTTTAGGATAGTGGCAGGAGAAAAAGATTTGCATGCTTCCTCGGCTATTTGTTGGAGATGTCTTGCTTGTTCGTATGGTAAATTGCAAATGGTGGCATTGCCTACGATGATTTTGGCAGGTTGGCCTACCGGGCTTTTGCCCGTAATGGAGCGAAATAACACGCAAGCGGTTAGATAACTGCCTAGTTTGGTCGGATGTGATCCGTCTTCTTGGTGCAGGGCGTATTGTGGGTATTTTTTATTGCAAAGCAACCAAGCAGGGCCGACAGGTGCTAATCTGGCTTTTGTTTCTTTAGCCAATTTGACGTATGATGTTGAGATATTATCCTGTTGCTCTTTGGCGATATTTTGGTTTTCGGCAGTTTCTTTTTTTGCCCATGTAACGAAAAGGACGGGTGTTCCTTGGGCATCTCGGATTTTTTTGCATAGTGCTTTACCTGCGGTGATCATAGCCTCAGGGTCTGCCGTTGGGGTGTCGCTTTGTTCTTGTAGGACGACAAATTTCCATTTTTGTCCGGTTAAGCGAGCTAAAGTTTCTTCGTTTGAGGCATGTGATTGTAATTGCCCTGCGTCAATGCATTGTTGCCCGACTTTCATCGAAACGCCTTGCTTCTCTAACATAGCATTCAACATTAATCCCATGCTGTTGAAGTATGTGTAACTATTGCCAATAAGTAAGATCGACTCTTGTTGCCCTATTTTAGGCTCGGCAAATTTTGTCGGTTGAGCTCTACGGATTGATCGCTGCGTAGTAGGGATCTGCGCAAATAAATCGCTGATTCCGCCTAAGAGGCAAGCAGTAATTGCGAGTTTGCAAGTTATTCGTCCGAACATTTTCATCAACATAGAATGATGTTAGCATGCCTAATATGATGCTCAATGTTTTTTCATGTTCGATGAGCTCATCAATCTTGTCCAGTGACTCACTTTACGTGAATAAAATGTCACAAAGTGAGCATTACATTCAGAAATAGAATACATAATGCGTCTTACTTAGGTGATTTTACTTGATTGCAGTGATTGTATGTGGTTTCATCTTGCCAGAAAACTTTCCGAGACAACGTGAGAGTGGGTCCGTACGACCCGCTCTTTTTTGTCTATACAGCATTAAACATCCCCACCGCCATGACGAACGACATCAAAGCATTAATAGATTTCTACGAGAGAGAGAAAGAATTATCCCGCGAGAAGATTCTTCTTGCGTTAGAATCTGCGTTCATTTCCGCCTATAAAAAGATGGTGACGGGAGCCAATCAAATCAATTATCTTCGCGCTCAAATTGATGTGCAGAAAGGCAAAGTACGTATTTTTGCCGATTTGGAAGTGGTTCCTGATGATGAATATTCCGACAAGTTTAACCAAATTCCATTTTCATTAGCTCAGAAGCTTAATCCGGATGCTGTGGTTAATGATTTGTTGCCTACCAATATCACACCGAAAAACTTTGGTCGTATTGCCGTACAAACAGCTCGTCAAACAATGTTGCAAAAGTTGCTTGATGCTGAAAAAGAGCAACTTTTTGATGAATTTAAAGATCGCGCCGGTGATTTGATCACAGGTACCGTTCGCCGTTTCGAAAAAGGTGATGTTTACATCGATTTAGGTCGCTTTGAAGGGGTGATGCCAAATCGCGAACGCGCTCAAAACGAAGATTACAGCGTAGGTGACCGTATGCGTTTCTACGTGGTGGAAGTATGCGTAGGTGCTCGTGGCCCTGAAGTCGTCCTTTCTCGTAGCCATCCAAACTTAGTTCGTCGTCTTTTTGAAGCCGAAGTAATGGAAATCGGCGATCAAACCGTCGAAATTCGCAATATCGCTCGTGAAGCCGGCTATCGTACAAAGATTTCCGTAATCAGCCACGATAAGAACGTGGATCCTGTCGGTGCTTGTGTTGGTATGCGTGGCGCACGAGTTAAGAACATTGTTCGTGAATTAAATGGCGAGAAAGTGGACATCCTCGAATGGACCACCGATTACGCTCAATTTGTACGTGAAGCGCTTGCTCCGGTTGAACCTAAAGAAATCACAATCGATGAAGAAAACAAAAAAGCTTTCGTCATCGTACAAAATGAAAGAGATTTATCGAAAGCGATTGGCCGCCGTGGTCAAAACGCACGATTGACTTCTCGTTTGATGGGCTGGGATGTGCAAGTAAGAGCTTACGATCCTCAAATGGACATTGAACGCAAGTGCCGCGAGGCCGCTCAAGCTTTAAGTGAACAACTTGGAATTGATTTTGATTCAGCATTTGAATTGGCAACCATGGGTGGTACATCCATTGCCGTTCTTGTTGACTTTGAAGCTTCCGATATTGCCGAAAACACCGGCATCTCCCTAGAATCCGCCGAATCCATCATTGCCAAGGCACGAGAAATCGCTGCTGAATAAATAATCCATTCTTTCGGCCCACCCATTTTCCCATTAACATGACCAAAAAACAAAAAGAGGAAAGCTCAGACAAAGAAGTTTTGGACCTAATCGGTTCCAAACCTAAAAAGAAAACAACCACCAAATCCACTGTAACCAAAAAGGTTGCAGAAAAGCCTTCTAAAGACAAAAAGGAAGCTCTCGATTTGCTTTCAGGTCCTAAAAAACCTTCTAAAAAAACTGCTTCAGCTCCAAAAGAAGCACCAGCCGCACCGGCAGAAGAAGCTCCGGCAACTGCTGAATCGGTAACAGAAGCTCCTGCTGAATCTACCCAAGAAGCTGCAGGTCCTTTGAATATCAAAAATGCCATGACCGTGGCTGATTTGGCTGTTAAGTTGGATATCAAGCCATTCCAAATCATTAAAGATTTAATGGGATTAGGTATTTTTGCCAATCCTACTACGATGGTTGAAGCTGATAGCATTGAACAAATTTGCAAACTTCACCAACTCCCTTATTCTCGTGAAAAACGCGAAAAACGCGACAAAGGTAACGGAGTAAAGGCTGTGGTAGAACCGGTGAAAGAACCGGCTCCTGTGCCTGTAGTAAAAGAAAAGAAAGACACCTTGCATCCACGTATTCCGATCATCACGGTGATGGGTCACGTTGACCATGGTAAGACCTCTTTATTGGACTACATCCGTCGTGCTCATGTGGCTAAAGGCGAAGCAGGTGGCATTACCCAGCACATCGGTGCTTATACCGTTGAGCAAGGTGATCAGTTGCTTACTTTCCTTGATACCCCCGGTCACGCCATCTTCACTGAAATGCGTGCACGTGGTGCGGACGTAACGGACATTATCGTATTAGTAGTAGCTGCTGATGACGGCATCATGCCTCAGACACGCGAAGCTATTTCTCATGCTAAAGCTGCCGGTAAGACTGTGATTGTTGCCATTAACAAATGCGACCTTCCTGCTGCCGATCCGCTTAGAGCTAAAACCGAATTGATGGAAGAAGGTCTCGTACCTACTGATTTCGGTGGTGATGTTGAGTGTGTGGAAGTATCAGCTATTACCGGTGACGGTGTGGATGATTTATTAGGTCTTTTGGCATTGCAATCCGAAGTGTTGGAATTGCAAGCAAATCCAAAGGCAAACTGCCGTGCTTCAATCATTGAAGCTCGCGTGGAGCAAGGTACCGGTAGTTCTGCTACCGCTATTGTGCAATCCGGTACGATTCGTGTAGGTATGCCATTTATTTGCGGTCCATTCGCAGGTAAGATCCGCGTACTTCAAAATGATCGTGGTGAGCGTATCAAAGAAGCCGGCCCCGGTATGCCTGTAGAAGTAATCGGTTTTGCCGAAACTCCTAACGTAGGTGATGAATTGGTGGAGATGGAAAATGAAAAATCCGCCAAGAAACTTGCCGCAGAGCGTCAAGAGTCTCTTCGTAAGGAACGTTTATCGCAGCCTAAGAAGTTCCGCATGGAAGATTTGATGGCACGTATGGGTGAGGGCGGACAAAAAGCACAGCTTAAGATTATTCTTAAAGGTGACGTGCAAGGTTCCGTTGAAGCCATTAAGAAAGCCATTGAAGACATCAAGTCTAACAAGGTTGAGTGTGTATTCCTTAGCGCCAGTGCAGGTCCTATTTCCGAATCCGACGTGCTGCTTGCCTCTTCTTCCGAAGCCGTAATCCTCGGTTTCAACGTGAAGGTGGAATCCAACGCCGTTAAGGCACTCAAGCGTGAAGGTGTGCAAGTGAAGTTGTACTCCATCGTTTATGAATTGATCGACCAAGTACGTGACGCCATGTTGGGTCTCTTGGCTCCTGAAACTCGTGAAACCATTATCGGTCACGCTAAGGTGCTTCAAGTATTTAAGCTTAACAAGGGCAAAGCTGCCGGTTGTATGATCATGGACGGTAAAGTTTTACGTAGCGGTGAAGCTCGCGTTTTACGCGGTGGTACCCCTGTGTTTGACGGTAAGATGTCCACCTTACGCCGTTATCAAGATGAAGTAGAGGAAGTTAAATACGGTCTCGAGTGTGGTATCCGCCTTGGTGATTTCAACGAATATGAAGTTGATGACATCATTGAGTGCTATACTTTAGAGAAAATTAAACAAACTCTCTAAAAAAGAATATAACTTATATGTGCCCGCTCCATGAAGAATATATCCGGCATGGAGCGGGTTTTTTCATCATCTAAAATCATTTTTACCATGAGCAGACGAACCGATAAAGTAAACGAGTTGCTTCGCCGTGAAATCGGCACCTTAATTCAACGCGATTTTGACTTTCCAAATACGATCGTAACAGTATTGGATGTCGAAGTGACCGAAGACCTTAAAGAAGCAAAAGTGTGGATTAGCACCGTAGGGAAAATGGCCCCTTCTCAAGTAATCGAAAAGCTTGATGCAAAACGCGGAATGATTCAGTCGGCTGTGGCGAAACGTGTTGTTTTACGTAACACGCCTAAATTGTCCTTCCGTCATGATAACACCGCTCAGCGAGGTGTGGACTTAGTGAACTTATTGGAAGATATTGATAAAAATCTACCAAAGGCTCCTCCTGCACCCGAAGGTGAAGAATAAGTTTCTCATCATTATCGAATAATAAGAAAGCACCCTATTAATAATAGGGTGCTTTCTTGGTAAAAGGGTATTGACGTTTGACTAGTCGAGCTCGTTGCGCAAATCGCGAGACATTAGCTCCGTAAGTGCGCTAAGCGGTTGCTTGTTTTGATAGAGTATCGCGTACATGGTATCAATTAACGGTGTACGTACGTCTAAAGCGCGTGCAAGCCTGTAAGATGATAAAGTATTAGGTACGCCCTCTGCCACCATACCAATGGCATCTAGGGTCTCTTGTAAGGATTTACCTGCGGCTAGGCTCTTACCGACATTTTGGTTGCGTGAATGATTGGAGTAGCAAGTAACGACCAAATCACCCATGCCGGATAGCCCCATAAATGTGTCTCTTAAACCACCTCGTGCAACGCCGATACGGGTCATCTCGGCTAAACCTCGGGTAACTAATGCCGCTTGGGCGTTATCCCCTAAATTAAGCCCTGCACATAAGCCTGAGGCGATAGCGAATACATTCTTTACCGTGCCACCGATTTGCATACCGATAATGTCGGTAGAGGAATAAACTCGGAAAATCGGGGATGTAAAAATACGCTGTGCCCAAACGGCTCGATCCATGTCTTTAAAGCCAATTAATGTGGCGGAAGGCAAACCTCGGCAGATGTCTTCTGCATGGTTAGGTCCGGAAAGGACTCCAATGTCGTGCCCAGGGAAATATTCTTCAAGCACTTCGGTCATTAACTTTAAGGAATCTTGTTCAATCCCTTTCGTGCAAGAGACAAATACGGCGTCATCACGCAGACCTAAACCTTGTAATCGTTCTGCGACGGAACGCATGGCTACCGATGGCACCACGATGACGAAGAGTTCGGCATCTTTGACCGATTCTAAGTCGGAAGTTGGGAAAATATTTTGGTCTAAAAGACATGAATCACTACAGAGTACTCCGCTACGGCGAGTTTCACGTAATTCCTTTGCCTGCGCTTCTACAGGAGTCCATAAGATAATCTCAGCTCCTGATTTGGCTAGTACCATAGATAAGGCTGTGCCCCATGATCCTGCACCGATAACAGCGATTTTTTGAACTTCACTCATGATATTATGCCTTTTTATTTGATTTTAAGATAGAGGACTCTTCACCTCTCATTAATCGCCCGATATTGGCTCGATGCTTAATGATAACTAGGCTACCGATAAAGATGAAAAATGCTACATAGGCAATATTGGCGATGTCTCCATGCTCACCAAATGGCCAGAAATAATAGGAACCGTAAACCATCATGACGCCTGCGGCGATGATACTACCGAGAGAAACGTATCCCGATAAACGGAATGGGACAATCCAGCTAAGTAAGGTGACTAAGCCGACTTCCCAACTAAAAGCGAAAAGTACGCCAGCGGTCGTAGCGACGCCTTTACCTCCTTTAAAATTTAAAAAGCAAGTATAAGTGTGGCCGATAATTGTAGCAAACCCAACCAAAACAACCGTTAAGATGGCAGCCGTGTCGCTAAGCTCGCTTTGATAGGCAGTCACCCATAAATAGGCACCCAAAACCGGTAAAAATCCCTTTAAAAAGTCTAATATAAATACGGTCAACCCTTTGGCCGCCCCTAAAACACGCCAAGCATTAGTGGCTCCGATGTTTTTCGAACCGTGTTCGCGCAAATCGACTCCGCTAAGTTTACCCATGATATAGCCAAATGGAATAGCCCCTATCAAATAGGCAATCAGGACAAATAAATAAGGAATCAAAGTAAATAGTGCCGCATCCTTCATATCTGCCCCACACTATACGGACTCGCTTATCAAGATACAATAAGAATTCCGTGATTCAAGTAGTAGTGGTTTTTTTGCTTTTAATTGCCTTGCAGGAAAAATATTTTCGTATGGATCAATATATAGATAGTCAGCTAAAGTCGATAAATTGTTGGATTACAAAAATGAATATTATGAGTTTTTTTTGTTAAAAAAATGTTCATTATTATTATTTTTATTCTGTCATACAATGGAAACTCCTTGTTTGTTATGGTTATGGATGAGAGAAAGTCGTTACCGACCTTTTGAAAACTAGTATAGTTACATGATAACAACTCATTCAGTGAATGCTATATATTATATGCAATATATATAATATTATTGTGGATTTTATTGACTAAATAAGATCTACTGTTTTGTTGTGTGATGTATTACTGTCAATAGGTTATAGAAAATCTATACTTATGAGTGATAGAATACTTATAAACGCAGTGAGCGGCCCTGTTGCGAAATCAGGTTTTTTGAGATCAGCC
The DNA here is from genome assembly GCA_002471255.1 of Akkermansiaceae bacterium UBA7331. Classification (GTDB taxonomy): domain Bacteria; phylum Verrucomicrobiota; class Verrucomicrobiia; order Verrucomicrobiales; family Akkermansiaceae; genus Akkermansia. The sequence continues at coordinate 90,873 of DKPP01000010.1, forward strand.
ATTATTGCAAATGCAATATTTTGTTCGATAACATTTAATGGACAGGCTAATGCTCAAGATAGTGGTGTCAATACTGATAAAGCACAGAGTCCATCCTTAATAGCACAATCACAGCGTGCTAAATTGCCCCAGGCCTCTAGAGCTAGAAGTGCATATGCGGATTCTTTATCTTCTACCTTACCTTCTTTTGAAAAAGATGATGATGATAAAAAGAAAGTGACTAAGACTTTACCCATTACTTCTGTACCGGGAGAACCAACGTTGAAAATAGGTGATATTGATTTTATAGGTAACTCTGCATTTTCAAAACAAGCTCTGAATAGTTTGATTAAAAACTACATTGGTAAAGATTTGAGCTTCAATCAAATAAAATCATTGGCTAGCACAATTGAAGATTATTACCATTCCTACGGATTTCAAGTGGCGAAGGTAGTAATTCCTAAGCAAAATATGACTCAAGGTGGAATCTTGATCATACAAATACTTGAGGGGATACTTGGTGAGGTACGTGTAACCGGGCAAAAACGATTTTCTGCAGATCGTGTTACCAAAACATTCTATGAATTTAATGAAAAAGGTAAACCTTTTACTCTGATAGAACTTGAGCGCCCTTTAGTGTTGATGAACTCTTATTCCGGTCTTTCCGTCTCTTCGACTTTATCAAAAGGAGATACTCTTGGTTCGACTAATGTAGATATCACAGTTAAAGAGGAAAGATTGTTAAGTGGCTCAATCGAAATGAATAATTTCGGAAGTAAAGATTCCGGAGAATATCGTATTATTCCAAATATTGTATTTCAGAATTTATCAGGAGTAGGTGATGAGTTGAATTTCTTTGGGGTTATTTCTCCTGATTCAATGAGTTCTTGGTATTGGCAAGGTAGTTATGCACGCCCCATAAATTTGAAGGGAAGCTCCATAAATGCATATTTTGGTCGTGGTAATAACCAAGTCGGTAATGATTATGCAATTTTAGATATTAAAGGCGAAAACTTATCGTGGGGCGCAGGTTTTACTCATAAAGTAATTTATTCTGCTAAGACATCATTAGAATTGTTGGCTTGGTTTGAATGGCAAGATATGGATCAACGCATGTTAGGTTATACAACAAGTGATGACCGAATCCGTAAACTACGTGTAGGAGCCAACTTTGATCATACTGATTCTTCCGGTAGGACGATGTTATCAGCTAATATTCATCAAGGGCTTGGTGAAGTGATGGATGGTATGAATAACAATGATTCTTATTCGAGTCGTGCTTATGCTCAAGCAGATAATGGCTTTACTAAAATTACGCTGGCAATAATGCGCATGCAAAATATCAGCCCGCGGTTTTATGCTTTATTTAATATCATGGGGCAATATTCTCCTGATACATTAGTAGCTAGTGAGCAAATTTATTCCGGTGGAGCCAATAGTGTGCGTGGTCAGCCTCAATCCTGTTTTTCTGGGGATGATGGTATTTTAATTAATGGTGAATTACGTTATGCAGTATTTGCTGACGTATCCCTTTTGCAATTGGCTGCTTTTATCGATCATGGACAAACATACCTTAAACGCCCTGTTATTGGTCAGAAAAGTTCCCAATTTCTTTCAGGTGCCGGTTTAGGTATCAGATCCAGGATTGCGGAATCGATCAATTTACGTTGTGACGTTGCTGTGCCACTTGGTAGGCAATATGGCAACAGTTGTTATGTATATGGACAAATGTCCTACAGTTTCTAAAATTTTTATAACTCACAAACAATCTTTAAACGATGAAACCTCGATTTAAGTGCACTTCATATTTTTTTAATAAACCATTTATATTTAATGGTTTTGCTGCGACTATCGTGTCTGGAGCTGTTTTCTTATCCTCCAGTACTTGTTCTTTCGCCTTACCTTCAGGTGGATCAGTAGTGGCTGGTGATGCCACTATTCAAAACAATAATAATGGCCTTATTATTAATCAAACAAGTGACAAGGCAATTATTGATTGGAATAAGTTTGGGATAGCAAATTCCGAGACGGTTCAATTTATCCAAAATAGCATATCATCCGTTATGCTAAACCGAGTCACAGGTAATGAAAGATCTGAGATTTATGGTAATTTAATGGCTAATGGTAAAATTTTCCTTATCAATCCTAATGGCATACTTTTTGGGGCAGGATCCAATATTGACGTGGCAGGCTTAATGGCAACAACGCTTAATGTCCGAAACGAAGATTTTATGTCCGGAAACACGTTGACGTTTACCCAGGATGAAACAGCAAAGTTTGCTTCGGTCATTAATGAAGGTAATATTAATATTACTCAGGAAAAAGGATTTGTATATCTTGTTGCGCCAAATGTTGAAAATAAAGGTGTTATCATTGCTAAAGTGGGTAAAGTAGCTTTAGCTGCCGGTACTCAAGCTACCATTGACTTTACAGGCGAAGGCTTAGTTAACTTTGCTGTTTCGAGTGAAGATACTGATGATGAAAATTATACGGCTTCGAATGAAGGACGTATTGAAGCTAAAGGTGGTCACGTGCTTCTATCAGGTAAATCGGCAAGGAATGTGATGACCTCGGTGGTGAATAATACCGGCGTGATTGAAGCATCCTCCTTTGACGATTTGACAGGTGGTGGTTCAGTAAAACTAGAAGCTCGCAATAATAAGGGAAGTGTTACTAATTCCGGTACAATTTCAGTTGCCGGTAAAGGAGCAGCCAATGCCGGCTCAATCAATATTTCCGGACATAAGGTAACTCAAAATGGAGCCTTGGACGCTAGTGCTGAAAAGGTAGAAGCAAGCGGAGGAGATGTTACTATTCATGCCGAAGGAGAATTTGTCTTGGCCGGTACGATAAACGCTTTTGGTAACTTTGTGAGCTCAGGCGGTGATTTTGTGATGAACACGGGAAGTTCATTGAATGTAGGTAATGCTCACATACAGATTACAAATATCGGAAACGTGGCATTGTCTGACTTGACTGCTGATCAGATTTCAGTGACTCAAGCTGATGGGATTCATGTGATCGGGAATGTTTCGGCGGTCTCATCGTGTACATTGGTAGCTCAAACAGGTAGTATCACCAGTAGTGATGCCGGGCTTATCGAAACGACTCGTCTTTCATTGACGACTAACGGGCTCAATGATGCCTCTATTGGTACTATTACTTATAGTGTTGATGCAGGGGGTAATGATGTAGTAACCGTTGTAGGTCTTAATATTAAAGTAAGTGAACTTAGTGCAAGTACCCAATCGGGCTTGGTTAATGGTCAGTCATCCGGAAATATCATTATTAATAATATCTCAAATGGGGATTTGACTCTTAATGGTATTACTACAAATGGTGATCGTGGCGATAATGATATCGCAGCCGTCATTATTAATTCATTAGGAGGTAAGATTTTAGGGAAAGGTAATGGATTTGATATTGATGCTTTTTCAGCTTCCCTTACGTCCGGTGGTGACATTAATGTAAAAACTAAGATTAATGTTCTGAATGCCGAGACGAAACTGAGTGGTAGTATTTTTGTTAATAATGAATCAGCATCATTGATTATTCTTGGAGCTATCGCCCGTGAATACGGTAATATTGCTCAAGTTACAGCCGCAGGAGATGTAAAGGCTCTTGAAGTGCAAGAAGGTGAAAACAATTCGGGCTCTGCCATATACCATGATGGTTCAAAAACAGTTAGTATTACATCAACAGGTAATATTGGTATTCAAGGGGATGTTTCAGCAACTGGAAATGTTCTGATTCAATCTCATAATGGTTCTATTGTAAGTTATGCTAATAACGGGATATTGCCTACGATTACTTCCGGAACGATTGATTTACATGCCGCTGGCTCAGTAGGGGCACTTGGTGGTTCTATCCAAACGATTACCGGTTCGCGTCTTAATATATCATCCGGAACGATTATGGAAAACATTCTTTCGTCCGGTAGTCAGAATGGAACCGACATGAAAGAGGTTGGTGGGATTTATATTAAGGAGATGAACCGATTAAATATTGGTACTATTGTTGCGACCGGTTCAAAAGGTAACGTCGATCTCACATTGATGGGTGTTAATAATGTCTATTTTGCCCACTCAGACTCATCAATAATTGCTAGAGAAGGAAATGTAAATATTTATGCATCCAATGGTAATATTCTAACCGCTTCTCAAAATTCGGGAATTGTCATTGATGCGAAAAGTGCCCATTTGGAAGCAAAATCAATTGGAAGCGGGACTAAATCTTTACAAACAGAATTGACGGAATTGACCGTTATTTCAACTGATGCGGATCGAGGTCGTATTAGTATTAATAATTCTGGGAATTTATCCAATATTAATGTGACGACTCCCGGTGTTGATGTAAATATTGTTTCAACAGGAGCCATTTTGTCATTTGACAAAAATTCTGAATTTTTATCGCTTATCAATGGCATTAATACATCTTTAAGTTTTTCAAATAGCATTGGAAACATTAAGCTTAACGGAATCAATGTAGGTGGTAATAATGTGGAATTGAATGCAGCTAAGTCAATTCTGCAACAGTCCGGTCAATTAATCGCTAATGAAGCAATCATCACTGCCGGGTTAAATATTGGATCACAAAATTCGATGTTGCAAGTGCAAGTTTCCTCTCTCGATTTGACCTCCTATCGCAATGGTATTTTTGTAACCCAAGATGGTTTTAGTGATCTGAGCGTTTCTGCAAAAGCTTCAGGAAGTAATTCCAATATAGCCATTATTCAAAATGGAAGCGGAGATATGAAGATATCAACAATATCCTCTACCAATGGTGGTATTGTTTTACAATCTTCGGGATCTATTTTAAATAACAATGGATCTGCCAGCGACGTAAACATTAAAGGCTCTTCATTATCTCTTTCTGCTGCAGGGGGGGTGGGGACTAGCGGTAAAGCTATCATAACCAATATCGCGGGTACGGGATTGAGTTCTGTTTATACCGTTAATACGGGTAACGGAGGTATTTATCTTCAGAATACAGGTGCCATCGATTTAAATATGTCCACAGCAAATAGTGGTCATATTGACTTTCAGAATGCGGGGGATGTCGCTCTTGGGCTGATTGATGCTGGAGCTAAGAATATCAAGTTAACAGTTGATGGTAAGCTTACCGATGCTAATGGTGATTTGAACAATATTGTTGCCCAAAACTTGAATTTGCATGCGCTCAGCATAGCAAGTGCCTCTGATGCGTTAGACATTATGGTTGATACCATTGATGTGAAAACTACAAATGGAGGTCTGTATTTGAGACAACTTGGTAATTCAAACTTTTATCTGGCATCGGTTTCATCCGCCGGATCAGCTTCTATTGAAGCGGGTAAAGATATTTATCTTGGGGTCATTTCAGCACCTTCTCAAAGTGTTTTGCTCAAATCCTTGTCCGGAGATATTATTGATAACAGGGCTCAAGGAGAAACGAAGTCCAATATCACAGCGAAGTCTCTTGAAATTGTTGCAAACAAGATCGGTACGGATTTAAAACCATTGAGTCTTGATGTTGATATTCTTAATGCGTCTTCAGCCGGTGATGTTTTTGCGAAAAATTTAGGTCTTTTGCATGTTACTGCTGATTCTTTGACCGGGAAGGGTGTTGGTCAAATGGTCTCTATCGTCGCTTCCAGTATTACCGTATTTGACAATAAGGGAGGTATCACCACCCTTGATAATAACGGTTCGTTGAAATTAGTGGCGGAGCAAGGTAACATTATCTTCTTAAATACGGAAGATACTATTGCTGTAACCGGTTCAGGCTCCATTTATCTAGAAGCTAATGGTATTTCCGGATCTCCCGGTGAATCCGGTTTGACTGGCATCATTGTTGCCGGAAACCTCCAAACGGATGGAGGCAGCATTACGTTAAAAGCTTCATCTCACATTAGTATTAATTTGTTGAATGCCGGATCAGGTAATGTGACCGTTGAGTCTAAAAATGGACTAATTATCGATGGTAACGGCGATCGAGTTAACATCATTGGTGGAAATGTTGTCTTAAGTGGTAAAACTCTTTCTGATACGCAATTGGACGATGATAAAAAAGCTGCTATCTCATTTGTAGGGGATCAAAGCCTTAATCTTAAACTTCAAGAGCAGTTAAAGCAATATTCCGAAGATAAGATGTTGTCTTATGAGCAATTGGTCAGTAATTACAATAATTTGGTTGCTAGAGCCAAAGCTTTATCAGAATCATTAAAGAAACAATTCGAAGATAAAAGCAGTGAAGCAGATTACTTATATCAAGTATTTAAGGGGCTAGAGGCTGCCTTCGACGCTCTTAACTTAGCTGCTTCTATTCTTGAAATTCCCGCAGGGGCGGCTCAAGCGATACCATTAGTTGGTGATGGTGGAGCCGCTTTAGCGTTAGGTATTGCAAATTCTGTATTGTCTGGAGCTGAGCTAGCAGCTAATCAAGCTGGTCGTAAGGCCGATGATGCAGCTGATGATGCAAATTCTTTAAACATACAATGGACCGAAGCTAAATCGGAATTATACACCAACCAACAAGCCTTGGTTATCACCAAAGAATTGTTGGAAACGGAAACCCAAATTTTTAAAGATTTGCAGAATCAGGTAGAAAAATCTGAAATTGCTCTTGCAGCCGGTAAAATTATTGAGTCAATCAGTTATCAAGCTGCTGAAAACAATAATGTGATCGGATCTTCATCTCAAGCTTTGGGCGTACAAGCCGAAAATCTTGATGTCTCAGCATTTGGTCAGAGTAACATTTATTTGGAATCTCCTGGTTCTTTAGGTGTGGGTACCGTTACTGCTCATGGTAAAGACACGACAATTGAAATCACTGCTAAGGACAATATCAACTTAAAAGGAAATGCCTCTAGTAGTAAAAATATTGTTCTATATTCTCAAAATGGGGCTATTACGGCTTTGAACGAATCAAATCTTGTTACTGATGAATTGGTAATGATTGCTAAAAATGGGATAGGTGCTGCCAACAGCTCTGTCAATACATCCGTTAGCAAACTTGCGGCTGTAACAGATAATGGTAGCATTTATGTAGCTAATGATAAGGGAAATGAAGCGTTAAGCATTGAGGAAATCAGTGTAAATACCAGCAATATTATTAAGACTGTTTCGGGTGTTAAAGCTCAAGATAACATAAGCATTAGTACTACCGATGATCTCGTTATTAATAAGAGTGTGCACAATGTCTCTAAAGTGGGTACCGTAACACTTACTTCTACCAATGGATCCATTGAAGGATCATCTGAAAATGTTCTGATGGATCATGTCATTAGTGGTAATTTTGTGGCAACTGCCGCAGAGGGTTTGGGCTCAGAGGCTACTCCTTTACGTACAGATGTTTCAACATTAGTAGCTAATGTTACTCATCAAGGGGATATCAACATTATAGAAAGAAATGATATTGAGTTAACCAATGTTGTTGTTAATGACGGCTATATCAATATTAAAGCCTACGGTAATATTGATGCGAAAAATGTTGTTTCCAGGACAGATGCTTTAGGTAATACGATTGCATTGCAGGCGATGAACGGCAACATTACTGCCGGTACAATTACCGCCGGAGCGAATAATGGGGATATCGCTTTATTGGCTTTAGCCGGACAAGTTAATAATGATAACGATGTTTTAACTCGTATTTCGGGACATAATCTTATTATACAGGCTTTATCGGGAATTGGTGTTCAAGGTCCTAATTCAACAACATCTTTAGATACTGATGTATTCAGTATTCATGCTAATACGCAAACAGGATCAATTCATCTTTCCGAATTGGATGATTTGGATGTAAAGAATCTATATACCGGAAACGGAGATATTACGGTAGTTTCAGCTCAAGGTGATTTAAATATTACCACCATTCACGCTGCAGGCACTGGAAATACAGTAACACTAGATGCCGCCGGAGCTATTGTTGATGCAACTGATGATGAAATAAATGCCATTATCCGTGCTAACAATATTTTACTCATGTCTGCTAATGGTATTGGGTCGAATGCAAATTTCATCGAAATCATAGCTAATAGACTTGAAGCTACCTCAACCAATTTAGGGATTTATATCAATAATATTTCCGGTGATTTGGAAATTGGTGGTGTGACTCCTAATTTAGGTAAACCCTCTATTGATGGTATTCATGCCACGTTTGGTGATATTGTTGTAAAAACAGCTGGAGGATTAACCGTTAATGAGCAAATAGTAAGTTTGGATGGCGATGTGTTTATCGTGGCTCAAGGTGGCGACATTACGACAAACGCAGTGCTGACAGCTACGACCGGTAAGGTTGATATGGATGCTTCAGGCAACATCGACATTAATGCTACGGTGAATGCCGGAACTGACGTTGATTTGACCGCCGGATTGGGAATCAGTCTTGATGGTGCGATTACTGCCAATGATAATATCCTGGCTACGGCACAAGGTGGCGATATTACCACGACGGCCGCATTGAC
>DKPP01000013.1:0-10963 GCA_002471255.1 Akkermansiaceae bacterium UBA7331
AACCGAAGCTCTTATCCTCACCTGCATGACGGAAGCTTGCCGAGCTGATACGCCCCTGCGCATCATAGTCGGTCTGCACGACATGCATGGCATCAGCACCTCTCCTCAGGGTATAACCCGAGGAGCGACCCAAGGCATCGTACTGTTCTTCAAGCTTAAAGTCGGTGGAATTGACACGCAAAGTGTCTCCCGAGATTCTGCCGTAGGTATCGTAAGTCATCTGATGAGTGCCGGAGGCATCGACCACTTGGGTGAGCCAACCCAAAGGATTATACGTATAGGTTTGTATGACCGAGCCGTCATCGGGGCTGATGCGTACCAACTCTCCCGTGGCGGCGGTGTAGGTGTAGCTAATCCGCACTCCTCGTGCATTGAGCAGTGAGGCAAGGCGATTCATGGCATCATAGGTACGCAGCTCCTGCGTCTCATCGGCATAGGTGGTGGACAAAAGCAAACCGGTGGCATCATGATAAGCCCATCGAGTGATATCGCCATCGGTGCGTCCGCTCGGGTCGGTATCAATGGTCTGATCATCGACTCGGAAGCAAGTCAGAGCGATCATTCGATCCGCCTCATCATAAGCAAAGGTCTTTGCTTGCAAAGCTGTGCCGTATTCGGCGATTTTACGGGCTCGCACATCATAAGTATAGAGTGACGTATAACCCAAGGCATTGGTACGGCAGGCGATTTGATCATCGTGCGTATCATATTGGGTCAGCGTGCGCGCTCCTGCCGAGTCGATCATTTCAATCTGCCTACCTGCCACATCGGTATGAATCGTGGTGGTCAGCCCCCGTCCGTCCGTTTGAGTGATGAGCATCCCCTCGGCACGATAGGCTCGAGTATGGGTGGTGCTTACTCCGGTGGCATCGGTTTGACTGACGACATAGTTGTCGGTGATATGCGCCACGGCAGGCGTATCGCTCGTAGGCAATAAGGTGCGTTGCTCACGCTGAATGAGACTAGCCCCATAGAGAGTTTCACTCACGGTGATGAGCCCCAACTCATTTTGCTCGATGGAGCGAGATTCGTATTGGGTGGAAGTTTGAGAAATCAGCGACTTACGATAAGAAATTAAGGAAGCACCCGTCTCATTATATCGAGTGTTGCGCAGGGATTGATAAATCAACCCGTCTTGCAAGATGAAGCTTGTTTGCGTATCGACGATGCGATTTTCCGTGACGCTTTGAGGATCTGATGATTTCAACAACATAGTACGTTTGGAGATATTGCCCATGAGGTCATATTCCAACAGAGTCGCAGCGAGATTCCCCTCCTGAGTACGCGTCAACTGTCCCAAGGCGTTGTATTCGCTACGAGTGTAGATGTAGGTGTTATCCAACGAGGTCGGAGCGGTAAGCGTCACCACCTGCCCGAAGCCGTCACGAAGCTCTTGAGACAGGACTGTTTGGTGATCAGAAAGATAGACGCTCTGACGTCGACGGCCGTTGGTGATATCATAATCGTAGTATAATTCACGCTGACCCGTACCGGACTCATGGCGAATGCTGCCATCCAAATCATATCGAGTAATCAAGGTAGCACCGGTAGGCAGAGTGCGAGTGACCAATAAGCCATGCTCGGCATAATGAGTGGTCTGACTACGACCCAATTCATCGGTCGAAGAGATCATGCGACCCAAGAGATCATAGGAGAAGCAGCGACGCGTCTCCATCGCCCCGATGCGTGTGGTTTCCACCAAGACTCGCCCTGAGGCATCTTTCACGTAATCGATAATCGTCTCGGGTGTCACGGGAGTCTGAGCACGGGTGGACTCGATCATCGTGCGAGCGGAATCATACGCATAATCGGTGCGTACGCCGTTTTCATCGATTTCCCACAGCACGTCGCCGGTGCACATGAGGGCTCGACTTGAGCTGCGCCCATTGTCATGATGGCTGGCGATTCGGCGATTTTGCGAATCAAACTCATGACTGACTCCCTCAATGAGCACCCATGAAGAGTCCTCAAGCATGACATAAGATTCATCCCTCACTTCATTACCCTCGGCACTCACATAGCTCAGTTTACGGGTGGAAAGCCCCGGCATGGGTAGGCCGTCAACGCGAGTTTCCTCCAAGATTCGATAAAGAGCGCCAAAGCTCTCGGTGGGAGCATATTCATAATGAGTCTGCACACCATTGATTGCCCGGGTCATCTTTAATCTACCGCGAGATAAAACATCGGGAGCATTAGACATCCAACGCTCGGTGACGCTTAATTGAGCATGTGAAGAGGCTGCGGCCGTGGAACGCACCTCGGTACGTTTCACCCCATCGGCGATGGTATAGGTATAAGCATCGGTACGAATCACCGCCCCACCTGACGATTTATACAAGCTGGTCTTTACCAAGGCAGGCTCGGATGAATAAACCCCCGAAGCATCGTCATAAGTCGTTTCCACGATTTGATAGCCACCATCCACCCAAGGGGTGCTTTCCACAATCACACGACCAAATCGATCATGGCAAGTACTCAATACACCGCCATCGGGAAGATGCGTCCGGTACAAACGACCGGCATCATCATAGACGTAGCTCGTCGTCTGCGCAAGCTCACTACCGTAAGCCTCGGTTTTACTTAAGAGCAAATCACCTACGGCCTTGGATTCATAGATTTCAAGAGTATCCGAAGAGATTTGATCACCTTTTGACAGGGTCGTGCGCACCTGCCATTGATTAGGAGTCTGCGTATTGCTACGCACGCGACGAGTGCCGATAGCGGCCGCTCCCGTACCTTGCACCATACTCCATGCACCGCCACGATCATCCCAAGAGGTCAAGAAATCCTCCACATTAACCGGCAAGGTCAAATCCTTCTCAGCCATCGAGACTTCACGCAGCTGCGCATTGACTCGCAGAGTGAAGGTTTTAAACGGGTCTCCCGTCACCATATATAAATCACCGGACTGACTCGGAGCACTTACCTGACTCGGCAGATACAAGCTCATGGCATAACCGGAGCCATCGGGCAAAGCATTCACATCTAACAAACCGTCCCAATAGTTCCAAATCTGGCGAATAGCACCTGAGTCCGAGCGTAATACGACCAAATAGGACAAAGCCTCTTGAGCACTCATCGTCTCATTAGAGGCGCTTATCAGAGCTTCGGGAAGACCGGTAAGCTTCGAATAAAAAATAGCCGAGCCATTTGGTTGTAAACAACGCACATAAACGGCCTCATCTAATAAACAAGCAGCCGAAAGCTCCCGAGTCAAACTTGCGGTGAAATCCATACGGCGCAAGGAAGAAGAAGAGGCACCGACGCTAAAAGGAACAATGCCATTGGCATCGCACATAAAGTTCCAATAAGAGGCACCGTCACAAAGCTTAACCAAAGCATTGGGTGTGATACCACCCTCGGGCATCACCAAACTTGTGGCAAAAGGATGCCTAAAACTCAATGATTCTACTAAACCAAGCGTAGGAGAAAACTCGCGAGCCAAAATCTCCAAACGCCCGGCAGGCACACCCGATTTACCACGAAAAACACCAAAACGACAAGACCAAGTCATCTTATCGATAGACGAGTCATAAGAGGCACCACGCCCCCCCGAAGATGAGGCAAAAGAGGAAGTACGGAAAATCGAAGAAAGAGATCGGGTGGAAGCCGAAGAAGGAGCATAAGGATCCCCTCCGGAAGTAGGTTCACCCTCTTCACCTTCACAAGGTGGGCAATCACAGGACTCTTCTTCAGGTGGATCATTATCATCAGGGATGATATCTACCGCACTAATGGGAGATAAAGTACAATTAATATGAGAAATATTACCGGATGGCGGATTGTAGTCCATATTCTCATGCCTGATACTTATAGGATGAGACCCTGCCTTTAAGCCGGAAAACGTATGAGCAATCGGTTTATTTCGACCTCGGGCCGATGCATAAGAATCACCACCGATCGTAATGAACGCCTGGTCATCAACATTACCTGAAGCAAGCACATCATAACGCTCTTGGCCCTCAACAGGCAAGATATAACCCGTCAGATTCTTTTCGGGCATGACATCGGTAATATAACTTGGGCTACCTTTACTGTAATTAACACTAATAGAATCCCCGGCGGCACGAACACGCGCTTGACCGGAAAAAGTGTGAGGCTCAATACGAAAACCGAGAGAGTTTTTAGCGGCAAAAGCCGTGGAAACTTTATATTTCATGATTGTATGGGCTATGATGAGTTATTGATATTTTTGTGGCTAAAGCACACAAGATTGAGAGAATGAAGAGAGCAAATAAAGTCGGTCAGATCATTCAATAACACAACTAGAGCAAAAATCGATCTAAGTCAAACAAATTCAATGAAATAAATTTATCTTTAAATTTTCAGAACCTAAAATATAACCACGATCATCAGCACCAAAGCACCGAAATAATGGGCGGAAGGCTATTAGATTATTACCAATTTATTTCAAAAAATACGACAAATTTATTTTATTTCGCGAAACTTATAAGACCAGCCGATATGACACAGAGCCTTCCTTATTTTGACAATTAAAAGAGAGCTTTCCTAATAAAATGAAATATGATAGAAAGCATCAATACCCCAGCCACCACGATGAAACATCATACCATTTTCTTAGCCATAATCGGCACAACCGGTTCTTTTTTTCTAAGCCAATGCAACGGAGGCTCTGATAATTTATACGTTTCAGGTCAAGTGGGAGATATTTCTTTCGAAACAGGTAGCAAACCGAACACAACAATCGCTGAAAAAGAGATTGTTACCGTATCATATATGAATGAAGGCACTCAACATCAGTTGCAAATCATCGAGACTGAACCCAGTGCCATGAATAAATATCGTGTAGGTGAAACGATACAAATTGATAGTACTCCTGCAAAATTGGCACAAAAAAGCACTTATTCGTCCTCTGAATTACGCATCACTACCGGACAATAAAAAAGGCTCTCATTTGAGAGCCTGAAAACACAGTAATCAGAAATTTATTTCTTGTAAACATCGGTACGTTTACCGTCCCATGATACCGCTTTAATCGTATCGGCTCCTTCTGGGAAAGGCACGGTAGTTGATGAATTATCAGGAGAATTGGTGCCACAAATAGCAGCCTTGATCAATTTACCATCGGAATATACTTCGTAGGCTATGGCATTTTTCCATTGTTCGTGGCTAATGGTACGCTCATTACCCTCGCCGGTCACACCTTGATTTAATGTTCCATGAACAGGGGCCTTGCTTTTGAAGATAGGCACACTATTTGATGAAATATAATAAATCACGGGACTTACCGGATGAGGATATTTTTTGGCATATGCCTTTAATTGCTCACAATCTTCTTTAGTAATGGTCAATTGGCCACGAGAATAATCATCCAATTCCAAATCAATTGGTTTGAGCATGCCTGCCTTTTCAAAAAATCCGGTCAAATTTTGTCGTGTCACATCACAAGCATTTTTCATGAAATTGAGCTGCATCTGACCATTAGATAATTTGGAATCATCAGTTTTTCTGACAATTTCAAAAATATCAGGATAGATATCCTTGTTTCCCAACCCTGCGAACTTGAAATAAAGTTGCAACTGCCACAAAGGGCATAATTTTACAAAGTGATCACCACCCTGTTCATAACCTTGCATTTTATCCGGCCCTTTTTGACACAACCAAGACTCGCCATTGATTACGCCATTATTTAGGTATGAATTAAAACGACCGCCAATAACGTTACCGTCTCCGGCATTGATTCTCTCATGCTCCAAGCGCATGCTTGTAGGATTGAGCACATAGTTAATTGTAGAAGAATAGATATTGTTTGTTACTTCAGTCGTACTAACCCATTTCATACCGGGTCTGACTTGATTCACGTGGCCGAATTCATGAGCAATACCCCAAGAGCTATTTGGGATGCGATCCGGATTACCTACTTCACCCATCGTATTCACATGAAAAGCGGCACCCATACCGTCCGCATGCATAAATCCACGCCAAATACCTCGTCCAAACATGTGATTTTTAGGGACACGCTTATATTTAGGTAGTCCCATGACTTCTTGCTGATTCGCAATAATTTTATCGTAAACAGCGATTAATTCTTCTCCCTTACCTGAAGCGAATTTTTTCAATTGTTCGACAGGATACACCAAATGCACTCGTTTACCCACGATATCGATCATTTGAGAAGGTGCTTTGTCCAACATAGCATCCCAATCGGCATTTTTTGACACACCGGCACGGAATACACCATTTTCTTCTCCATTTAATACGCTTACAGGAACCTTAGGCGCCTTTTTATAATCATCTGTGAAATAACTAATATAAGCCAAACCGCTATTCTTAGGCTGAATCACATTAACACCCTTTTTTAAAGGATAAGAGCTATGACCACCGGCTTCTCCAAACTCATGAATAACTAATTCAATGTTATGCTCTTTTGGATCACCCAACACGATCACAGCGGGTTGTTCCGTCGTGTAATAAATACCGGTTGGATTCTCAAATTTGCTATATTCACTGGTTTTTAAACGTTTTGCCAAGCTGGATACAGTTTCATAAGGTTCGGCAACCAAAGCTCGATTTTTAGGATTAATTTCCTTTTTCAAAACCTTATCGGCCCATTGCTTCACAAAAGGATCTTGGAGTTTTTCAAGGTCGTCGGATTTGATTTGTGGCTTCAAATGAAGCATAAAATCGTTTGAAAACACTTTAGATGCCTCACTAGAGATCGATTCGGAACTCGACTGCTCTTGAGCTAAGGTACTAGATGCTAATGAAGTAAAGGCAATGGATGCAAATAACGTCGTCAAACTAACTTTGGATCCAAAGGTAAGAACACTGTCACGCTTCTTACGTAAGGTGGATATTTGTATTGGAGAATGCATAATGTAAACTAGCGACTATTGAGATATATTAAACTACGAAAAAGATGAGTAAATGTTTCAGACTGACTTCCCAAATTACGTAAAATGTCTGATTTTCTCTTGAGACCACAGAAGTAACATGGTAAATCTCGACACAAGTAGATGTTTTAACACTACTTGATCATCATCCATATATTCATGTACGATATTCTCATTATTTTTATTTTGATTCTATTAAACGGTTTTTTTGCTATGTCCGAAATAGCCGTAGTCTCAGCAAGAAAAGCTCAATTACAAGCCGAAGCACAAAAGGGTAGCAAATCAGCAAATAGGGCATTATCTCTCATTCAAGAGCCGGAACGTTTCCTTTCCACCGTACAAATTGGTATTACTCTTATTAGTATTGTGACCGGTATATATGCCAGTGACGACATTGCAAAACAAGCCGACGCCTATCTCATATCCTTAGGCGTACATCACGATGTTGCCCATTATATTTCTCAAATAAATATCGTATGTATTGTTACCTTTTTTACTATCCTCTTTGGTGAGCTTGTTCCTAAACGAATTGGTTTAGGCTCTTCTGAGGTCATTGCAAAACTAGTAGCACCAATCATGCAAATGATTGCTAAGATTACATCTCCCTTCGTATGGTTATTATCAAAAAGCACCTCAGTGATTTTTGGATTACTCAACATCCAAGATAAATCACAAAAGATCACGGAAGATGAAATCAAAAACATGGTACAGGAAGGGACCGAAGAAGGCGAGGTACAACCTGTTGAGCAAGATATCGTCGAACGCGTCTTTTTACTTGGTGATTTAAAAATCGATTCTCTCATGACGAGGAGAAACGAAGTAACCTGGCTTGACATTAATTTACCGGGAGATGAACTCAAACAAAAGATTAGGAAAAATCTTTTTGATATGTATCCAGTAGCCGATAAAAATCTGGATCATATTTTAGGTGTCGTTTATCTAAAAGATTTGGTGCTAAGCATCAATGATCCAGCCTTTGGGCTTAAACCGCTTATTCGCTCCGGTACATTTTTCCATGAAGGAGCATCTGTCTATAAGGTGCTCGAACAAATGAAAAAACAACAAATTGGTCGTGCGCTTGTCTGTGATGAATTTGGTGTTTTCCAAGGAATGATCACACTGAAAAATATCATTGAAGGACTCATTGGCGATATCAATGAATCGAATGATGACCCGGACATCGTAGAAAGGTCCGATCATTCGGGGTGGTTAATTAATGGACAATGCCCATTCCACGATTTTCTTAACTACTTTGATTTAGACAGCTTATATTCGGATTACCCTTATAAAACACTTAGTGGTCTTATCCTCCATCGATTGGAGCATATACCCAAAGTTGGCGAAGTAGTTTTATGGCAAGACTTCAGATTAGAAATTATTGATATGGATGGGGCCCGTATTGATAAAGTGCTAGTTACAAAAATTCAACGATTCGAAGAAGAAAATTTATCGTAATTATTGAACAAAATATGGGCATTACTCTTCTATTATCTCGTAGTGATTTACAGAAAACATTCTGATCAAAATCACTAGAAACGTATTTTATTACGCGTATGGCCACTAATTTACGACATGTTTTTTTATCTGATAGCGTTCAAAAGACAATGAACGATAAGATCAAAAAAGTATTACACGGGCATGATTCCAAGCTACCCTACAAGGTTGAGCTTGATATTTATGATAAGGCTCCTGTTTATAAAAAGATTGTAAGCATTAAGCTATCTCAGGAAGAAAGTCTTGATAAGGATTTTCTTGCCCATCTAAAGAAAGATATTCACTACGAGTTATCTAAATATCTGATGGCTTATGGTTGGGAGCTTATGCCTCACACACCGATTGTGCATTATCGTTCCGACGTGCACAATCCTGCATTCAAGTGGGTAGATGTAATCTATGAGATGATTCCTTTGGTAGAAATCAATAATCCTACGAAAGATGATCATAAAAAGCATCCATCTGCAGAATAGTCTAAGACAAATAGACTAAATCTTGATATAGACTCGTTTTGAGTCCATGTAATATAATACACCCCACTTTAATAACAAACACGTTCCGGCAAGAACAATTGGGGTGTATATATTTTCAAACAAATTGGCTATTCCATAAAATAGCAAATTATTGATTTGATTAAAATCTAGGATCCATTGTCCGATATAGATGGCAAGAGCGTTGACACCTATCACTTTTAGCCACATAAAATAACGCCCTTGATTGTTAACATCTATCACCCAATAAAATAGGGTAAACAATAAAACGCCTATCCCTCCTGAATAAAACGAAAAAGTCGGAGTCCACATCTTTTTTATTACTGGTATAATAGGTTCAAAGAGATAACCTAACAAAATCAATCCGATGCCAATGGATATAAGATAGCAAAACGTATGTTTCTTTTTCTCGTTAGTCATACTGAGCTGATCCTGTATTATTCGACCTATTATGATACCTAATATGCATAAAAATGATGCTGAAATCATGTTTAAGATACCTTCAGGATCCATGACTCGATCATAAAGCTGCCCGGGAACAAGTAGTTGGTCAATTTTACCATTAACACATGTTGACTGGGTCCAGCCACCATAAAAATACTGAATCAGTGCAATGCCTGATGAAATACTTAGAGCGACTATGCTCAAATATATTTTTCTTTTCACAAAAACAGCCACCGTTCCGCCTATAGAGGTACTAATACCTATCAACCCTAATACGGAGCACCACCTCAAATCGGAAAATTCAAACGACATTAATCCTTGTAAAATCATTCCAAGCAAAAACAAAATCGCACCACGCTTCCAAATCTTAAATAATATATGTGCGAAGGATTTTGCTTGTGATTCTTGATTAGCCAATGAAAAAGAAAAAGATATACCGGCTATAAAAACAAAAATCGGAAAAATTAAATCATATAAATGCAATCCATCCCATGAAGCATGTGTGAACTGCTTAGATAAAATTTGAAACACCTTATTATTAGGTTCCGCATAAGCAATTCCCCGCACCAAAGTATCTAAACCTATGATGCAGAGCATATCTAAACCACGTAAACAATCTAAGGATAGTAAACGTTTTTTTATCGAATTGCTATTAGAGGGCATGCTATCCTATACGAGAATAGCATGAATTTCTTTCAACAAACTTTAATTTTCAACCTCAAACATTGGCGCAGCAATGATAGGTTCGGGGCGACCTTCATCATTTAACGCCACAAAAACAGCAGTAGCACTAGCTACCAAGGTTGGCTCAGTACAACGGAAGCATAGCTTGTAGGCCGTAATCTCGATTGTGATGGAAGTAGTGCCTACTTTTACAATCTTAGCAAGTAATTCCACCATATCCTTTAACTGCACAGGTTCTTTAAAACTGATTTCACTAAATTTTGCCGTCACACAATGCTGACGAGTATATCTTACGGCCAACATTAAGGCTACCTGATCCATCCACCCCATCAAGGTACCGCCAAATAAGTTACCATAGGGATTTAAATCTTGCATCATCACGATTTTAGTCGTCGTTTGAAGCAAAGGATTCTTTTCATATAACATACTCATACTAATTTATTCTATTACTATTTATCTTCTAAAAACTCAATTTGAAATATAGACATATTTAAAATAATTCTAAATTACCATATTACATTCCATGTTTAATACCTAATTTAATCAACAAAGCATTCATGGGATAGGCGCAAACAAAGCCAAATAGCATAGCAACCTGCATCATAAACCAGAACAACCAAGATCCCTTATCACCATCTAAACCGGGGAAAATCACAAAGATAGCTATAGCCATCCAACCATACATACCGACTTGCCATGAAGATAAAGATAATACATCTGCTTTAAATGCTTTCCATAATCCCCCAAACACGGAAATAGATTCCATTTCACGAATAGCATAAAACTGAAAATATATGCCAATAATCAATGCTAACACGTAATCAAACACCCACGCACCCAATAGGGCGATACCACCTATGGCTAACGGATTATATATCGTAAAAGTTTCCCCAATGATATCTGCCAAAGTACAACCGGCACCACAATGCATAGCAGATAAGGCGATAGATTGCCAATGAGAGTTTTTATGACCCATATCCATCCCCTTCATATCCA
>DKPP01000013.1:11184-50885 GCA_002471255.1 Akkermansiaceae bacterium UBA7331
CCCTTCATATCCATCCCCTTCATGTCCATCATTGGAGATTTTTCTCGTCCAAATGAATAGTATGCCCACAAGGCAAATACCGATGCCCATAGGCCTGAAAGAATCCAGACGGCATTCATAATCTTCATAGATTGTGGGTGTTTAATCAAATCTATGGCCATTATCAAAGCACTTAAGAAGCCCAAAGAAACACTAACAATTGAAATAACATGTAAAGTTTCAGAAACAATCATAATTTTAATCTTAAAATGATACCTTACAAGTAGGACAAATTTGCCAATAGATCGTTGATAAAACACATATATTTTTCAATCATTAATCTAAGGCAAATAGGATTACCAACAACAGGAAGAGGAAGGATTTCTCCTTCCTCTTCCTAGCAAACAACTACAAGATTACGATTAATCGTGATCTGAATCAGAACCGGTAGGTTTTTCTACATCAGCTTTGATTTCTACTTCCGTACCTTGTTGTTCTATAGTAATAGTTTTCTTTGAATCAATACCTTTTTGCACTTCTTCCACGCCTTCTCTAAAAGCTTTCTGAAGATCGGTATTTGTTGAGATTTCATGGGCAACGCCCACAGCCACGATAGACACAACAATTGCCACTACAATACTAATGATTGAAAGAATAAAACCGGCTAAACCTAAGCCTTTACTCTGATCAGCTTTTGTTGCAGCTTTCATACCCATCACGCCTAATATCAGACCAACAATACCGCCGAAGCCGACGATTGGAAGCCAAGAGAATATAAGACAAAATAAGCCAATCACAAATGATGCGATGCAAAGACCATTAGTCTGTTTCTGTAACATTGGGGGTTGAGAATTCATAAAATATTTGTTGTATCAAAGATTATTAGAATGCATAGGATACACCAACCTGCATCGTTTGTTGAGTTGCATGAGAAGCAAAATCAAGTCCATAAGATGCGTTTAATGTCCATTGAGGAGTAATACGATAATATGTTCCAACATCTACATTCATACTAACCCTTCCCGGATTCATGCAATCAGTATCAATAACGACACCGTTTAAGATAGCAGTACCTTTAGGATTACGACGATACAAGTCAGGGTTAATACCTAAATTGCCCGAAATGCCCCATTTATCATTAATACGATGTTGAGTTAATACGCCGATATTCATCTGAAGAACACTCATATCTTGCTTGCCAAATAATATGTTTGAATCACTGGTGCACGAGTCAGCACGACCAAATTGCCAAAGCATACCAACATATGGAGTCACAACCGTATTTTCCGAAACGATGTAATGATAATTAAACTTAAATGCCGTCAAATAGTTATCACCATTCCATTTTGCATTGGATCCTGGCACTTTAGCATCATAACGACTCATGCCGTAACCTGCATAAAGGCTCAAACCGAGTTTGCCGGGACCTTTTTGCCCTAAACAAATATCACTATATAGGGCTATCACGTAGTTATCGATATCGGTATGACCTGCATCTTTGTACTTATCTTTACCCCATGTTTGTGAATAAGACAGACCAATCAAAGCATTAGAAGCAATTTGGGTATCTCCGCCAATAGCAAATCCGGATGAACTATAGGTCGAACCTATTCCATTTGAACCACTATTGAGTTTTTGATAATTGCCAATGTATTTCGACCAAAAGATCGTTTTATACTCAGGATTTAAGCACATAAAACGACTATCTGCATAGCGTTGTTCAACGGTGCTCATTAAAGCTCTCATCTCAAGTGTCGTACCCCACAATGAATTTCCCTTCATTGCTTTTTCGGGATTGGTTAGATAATTATCAACACTAAGGGATAAAATTCCTGTTTCCGGATTCCAATGATATTGAGTGTGTTCGGGATTCATTAGAGTATAATCCGAAAGGCTAACACCCTCCGGATTAATATAATGAATCAAATTATAGGTTTGGCCTCTCTGCACGGATCCTACAGAACTAATGGTGATATTTTTATCATCATCTAGGGTCATGCTGCCTACCGTTAAGGCACAAGATTGGTCAGGCTGAGTATTAGTTAAATCAAAACAAAGAGTAGAACCACTAATCATTTGCATATTACCCACAACATTAACCTTCGCACCTTGGCTGATTTTCATCGTACCACCGCCCAAGACCAAATCACCTTTAAAATCGCTGATAGCATTTTGCCCGGCTCCGGCAATATAACCAATACCAGGAATATTGACCCCTCCTCCTGAAAACTCAATTGTACCGCTCGGGTTATTAGTAGTATATGAACCAAATCCTTCAACAGAACCTTCAATGTTTGTATTCAAATTCATATTACCGTGAATTTCCATCCCGTCATAAAACGTCACGGACTTACCGGCATTGGCTGAGATATAATTATCAACAAAATCAAATTGTTGATATATAGCCTGTCGTGTTCCATCTTCAAGCGTATTTCCGGCAAAAACGACATTTTCATTATTTCCAATAAAGAGGCTTTCGACAACATACATGGCCCCCCTGATAATTTTGCAGTATTATTTACAAAATAAATATTTTCATTACCTTCTAGCACAACATCTTTTTGAGAATAAATGGCAGCTCCAGCGGCCCCACAAAGATTTTCATAAAAGAAAATATTCTTGTTGGAAGATAAATAAACAGAATTAAAGGCATTTAAAGCAGCACCAGTCGAATTGGTCTCGTTATGGTGAAAATACATGTCTCCATTATTCTTATAAACCAAATATTCTACAGCTCCGTGATGTTGAAGATCCTCCGTTTCATAACGTGTATAAGACAGCACGATGGTTTTAAAGTTTTGTATCAATAGAGATGAATCTGGATTAGGTGATGTGAGAGGGGCAAAGTTAGTATATACTCCCTCACTACCACCTAAAGTTAGACAAACTCCTGAACCTTGGCTCTGAATGACAGTATCATCGATTATAACCAATTGATTATCTGGATCATGCCCACCTACATAGTCTGATGTTACATCATACGTTCCCTGAATGTCCCCTCCTGTCGGCAAATTCATGGCTGTAGCCATGCTGGTAAATGTTACGAAAGAAGAAAGAACAAACAACCTTAATTGTTTATTAAGTTTTAAACACATGAAATTTGTGACTTAACACTATAAATCAATGTTCATGCTGAATGACAAAGATTCTCTATTAGGAAGAAGTCAATCCGGTGCCCCATTTACGATGTAATCGGCGTTCTATAGGAGAAAATAGCGTTTTATCAGCTACTAATCCGATAAAAATAATGACAAACATAATGCCAATAACTTGATTCATTCTTTGAAGTTCGCGACCATAATGGAGGTATTGTCCAATGCCAAATCCGCTAATGACAACAACATAAATTTCAGCAGCCATTAAAGAACGCCAAGCAAAGGCCCAGCCCTGTTTCATGCCACTTACGATGTAGGGGGCTGAAGCAGGTAATGTCACATGAATGAGTGTGTACCATGACGAAGCTCCCATTGTTTTAGCAGCTTGAGAATAAATGGGTGATATGTGTCTAACACCATTTTCCGTTGAAAGAATCACGGACCACAAAGTTCCCATCACTACGACAAATAAAAGAGCCGTTTCTGTTTGTCCGAACCAAATACAAGCAAGTGGAACCCAACAAACACTAGGCAAAGCTTGTAAACCCAAAGCTAAAACACCTAAGGTACGATTGAGAAACTTAAATTTTGCCATCAACAGTCCTGCAGGAATGCCAATGAGTAGCCCAATAGCATAACCAATTAACAAACGCCCCAAAGTTACCAAAATGGCATTAGGAATTTTTCCATTTCCCGTATTTTCTACTAAATATTCCCATACTGATTCAGGGGAAGGTAAAACATAGGGGGACCACACACCTGATTGTACAATTGTGTACCAGACGGCAATAAGCGCAGCAAAAAATGCAATCGATTGAGTAAATCCAATAATTTTCTTATTCATCTGCAGGGCAAGTTGTTGGTTTATTCTTTAAATCGGCCGTGATCTGCATAGCAAACTTTGAAATAGCACCATCATTGATGTCACGAGGGCGCGATATATCTATATCATATTCACGAATAATTCTACCGGGATTAGGGGAAAACAACAAAATACGATCTCCTAAACAAGCAGCCTCACGTATATTATGAGTCACAAATACAATCGTTTTACCTGTATTCATATGTATTTCTTGGATATCCCCATATAATTGCTCTCGAGTCATTGCATCCAAAGCAGCAAAGGGCTCGTCCATTAATAAAACTTTTGGATTAGGTGCTAGAGCTCTTGCCAAAGCTACTCGTTGTTTCATGCCACCTGACAGCTCATGAATATGAGAGTGGGCTACATTATCCAACTTAACTAATTTTAAATAATTCATGGCTAGATCTTTACGATCAGATCTACTCAATCCCTCTATTAATTTTAAGGGAAACATAACATTCCCCAGCACATCTAACCAAGGGAACAAGGCATGTTCTTGAAACATCATCATGCATTCCTTATTCTGATCTGTTAATGGTTGATTATTTAACAGAACAGTCCCTGAATCAGGCATGGTTAAACCGGCAATGATGTTGAGTAAAGTTGACTTACCACATCCGCTTGGGCCTACAAAACACACAAACTCTTTTTCTTTAATATCTAGTGAAATATCTTGTAGTGCGTGAGTTATCTGAGGTAATTTTCCAAATGATTTTGAAACATGTTGAATGGATAATTTAGACGAAGTTGGCGGCGATATAGCGTCGGAAACAATCATGTGAATATATTATTGATAGACAATGCCTTTGATATCAGGCGTCTTTTGTTCCAGTAAACCGGCATCTTGGGCATCTTGAACAAATTGTTGAAGCCCTCTAATGTCAATTTCATTAGATAATTTCAGTCTATTCCATGCCGATTCGATTATTGAGTCAGGTATTTCACCTTGAGTTAATAACGATAATTCTTCTTTGATGATTTTTTTAGCTTCTTGAGGATGATTTAATATCCAAAGAGTTAATTCTTCGTGAGCCTGTTTAATTTTTTGAGTCAAATCGGGATAATGATCCAACCAAGAAGTGCGTCCGGCAAGAACGGTAGTAATGACATTGTCGTCTTGTATAATCAATTTGCCATTTGCATCTTGCTCTATATATGAAACCCATGGTTCCACAGTCCACGCGGCATCCAGCTGTTTTTGACGAAATAAGTTTACCTGCATTGAATTGGGCGTGGGCAATATGCGACAAAAGCCATCACCTTCCAATGAAATCGGATGTCCGGCATGAGCAAACCAAGCCCTAGCAGAGATATCTTGAGTATTACCTAACTGCGGCGTTGCGATAGATTTCCCTTTAAAATCTTGAGGAGATTTCATTTGGCTATCCGGTTGCACTAATAATGCAGCACCTCCTTTCACAGCGCCGGATAAGATTCTAATATCTTTTCCTTGAGAAACGCAATAGGCATTAATAGCAGGGCTAGGGCCTACATAAACAAGATCGATCGTTTTACCGAAAATAGCTTCCATTGCGCTCGGTCCGGCATTAAAGGCATACCATTCAAAGGTATATCCGGGTACTTTTTCCTCAAACCACCCTTTACCATGTCTTGCCATATTTCTAGCGACAAGAGCTTGTATGTGAGTAACATTAGGGAAATGTCCTACCTTAATCACTTTTGTTTCGGCTGTTTTAGTATCGGCATCATCGGATTGTTGACAAGATAACAACCCAACTAACATACTAAATCCCAAAACACCTTTTAATGAGTTTGCTGAAAAAACTTTCATAAGCACCCCGATTTAATTTAGTGATATTGTATCCCCTATATAGTTATAGGGGATATTACGGAAATTACACAAATTGAGACAAAAGTCTATCACTATTTTCAAAGGCCCAGTCGCCAAAACCTTGCTCATCTCTACGAGTTTTAGCAAACTCAATGAATACAGGTTTCAAGCTATCGGATAGATCATCCGCATTAACTGATTCTTTAAATAAATAAGATAAACGATTACCAATGCGTGAGCCCCCTAGCCATATATTATATTTATTAGGGCCTTTAGCCACGAACGACAGTTCAGCAACACTAGGTCTTGTGCAACCGTTAGGGCAACCGGTCATTCTCGTGGTGATAGGTAAGGACTCAAGGTCTAATTCTTTTAAAATAACCTCTAAACCGGATATCACATCGGGTAATAATCTTTCCGAATTACTAAAAGCCATTGGGCAATAAGGCAAAGCCGTGCAAGCCGAGGAATCGCGACGAATTCCCGAGATCGGCTGATTTACGCCATATTTAATAATGATGCTATCAATTAAAGACTTTTTACCTTCTGCAATATCGGCAATGATAAAGTTCTGATTGGCAGTAATATAAAATACTCCATTATGTATTTTTGCTATTTCACGAATGGCTTCTCTTAAAGAGTTTCTTACACGACCACCCTCTACAGGGATAATAATAGAATCTGATTTAGTTTCAAAAACATCCGTATTTTGATGGAAGGAAAATGACTTTGGAGCAGCAATATCCTTTTGTCTGTATTCCTTTAAGCGATCTTTAAACCACTCTACTCCATGCTTAGCTAAAACATAACGCAATCGAGCTGTTTTACGATCTGTTCTATCACCATAATCACGATGAATTTTCACAACTGCTTTAGCTACATCTAAAACTTCATCAGGTGTAATGAAACCTATGATATCAGCGATCCGAGGGAAAGAATTCGGATTTCCGTACGCATAACCCGAGCCACCTCCTACTAAGACGTTATAACCGATAATCGTGCCATTTTCAACAATAGCGACAAATCCTAAGTCCTGAGTATAGATATCCACATCATTTTCAGGAGGAAGAGCTACCGCCAATTTAAACTTGCGAGGTAAATATGTTTTACCAAACAAAGGTTCTTCATTATCTCCAAATTGCACCCTCTCTTCATTTAACCAAATCTCTCGATATGCTTGAGTTTGAGGTTCAAGCTCTATTGAAAGATGCTTAGCCAAATCATAGACTTCTTGGTGTAATGGAGATTGAGAAGGATTCACACAACTCATCACATTACGCACGGCATCTCCGGACCCTCCTAAGCAATGCAAAGCAGCTGTATCAAGGGCTTGTAAAGTAGCCTTAACATCCGACTTAAGTACTCCATGTAACTGAATGGCCTGTCTTGTTGTTAATTTAAGCGTGCCGTTAGCATAGCTATCAGCCAAAGCATCAATTTGAAGCCATTGTTTAGGATCAATTTTACCTCCGGGTAGTCTTAAACGGATCATAAAAGACCAGGCTTTATCAAGACCTTGTTTTTTTCTTTCCGTACGTAAATCACGGTCATCTTGCAATGTAAGTCCATGAAATTTGAGTAATTGCTGCTCTCTGGCATCAACAGAACCGCTTGTTGTATCAGCGATAGCTTCAGCTATACCGGTTCGTAAAAAATCACTACTGATTTTAAACCCCTCATTAGGGGTCAATGGTTTGGATGTTTCAGACATAATTATTAGCGCTTATAAGTTTATTGATGTAGATTAGACAACTTGAGGTTCATTTTCCGAACGCAGTATGTCTAAAAGTTGTTGTGAATAATTAATGGGGTTTTCCGATGGAGAAATCACCAAATCGGCATTTTTTGGAGCAGAGATTTTGTCTCCCAACCAGATATTTAATGGCTTAAATTGGCTACTGGTAAGTGATAAAGCTTTTATTCCATTTTCATCGGGTAAATGTGACAATGCCGTAATGGCTAGCGTTCCGGTAATGCCCAATAATTGAGAAATCTGAATGAGCGTATCATTTTGATCGGAGGAAACTTGATCGTCTTCCGCACCTAAATAATGGGTATTAAAAGATTGCTGGAATAAATGATTATCCAATTGACGAGCCCATGACTTTACCTCAGGCAAATCACTACCTGCGATAAAAATACCTTTTCCAAAAAGTAGGTTTTTGTCCAAATGCCTACGACGCGTTTCTAGTCGTAATTTTTTGTAAGGATCATGACCACTTAATAAGGCATCATCATGCACAAGATCGATTCTTCCTGCGCCAACCGTATTATTAGTGACTAAATCAATAAGAACGAAAGCTCCCGTCGATTTATTATGATCATATAAATCGGCATAAATAGGCTTTTTGGTCTCTAAACGAACCAACCCTACCTGATTAAGCGCCAAGTGATCAGATTCCTTGCGATCAAGCGTATTGATATCAATTTCATGTTCGATACCTACTACCTTAGCCGCTACATTTCGTCCGGAATGGCGTATGAGGTATTGATTACCGACTTTTAACGGAGATTCAGCCATCCATACGATTGATGCACTGAAATGGCGGGAGACTTGAGGAACATCTTGTTTTTTTACAATCAAGTCTCCACTGCTGATATCAATCTCATCTTCCAACTCAATTGTCACCGGCAAAGGAGCAAAAGCATGGTTTAAATCTCCATCGGCGGTCAGAATTCGTTTTACCTTACTTGTTTTTAAAGAAGGTAAAGTCACAATCTCATCTCCTACATCAACCGTGCCGGATGCAATCGAACCGGCAAAACCGCGAAAGTTTAAATCAGGTCGACTTACTACTTGTACCGGAAATCTAAAATGCTCGTAATTCAGGTCTTTTGAGGTATCGACCTCCTCTAAAATATCTAAAAGGGATGGCCCTTCATACCATGAAATTTTTGAGGACTTTTCAACCACATTTTCACCAGCTAAGGCAGATATCGGTATATATCTGATATCCGGTAAATTAAGACCTTTGGCAAATGAAGAAAACTCCTTTTGAATTTTCTCAAATACGGTTTGATCATAATCAAATAAATCCATTTTATTGACTGCTACCAACAAATGCTGAATACCTAATAAGGAAACGATATACGCATGTCGTTTGGTTTGGGTCAGTACACCATGGCGGGCATCAATTAAAATAATCGCCAAATTGGCGGTTGACGCTCCAGTCGCCATGTTTCTTGTATATTGTTCATGTCCTGGGCAATCTGCGATGATAAATTTACGTTTTGGTGTCGTAAAATAACGATAAGCGACATCAATAGTAATACCCTGCTCGCGTTCCGCTTTTAAACCATCTAACAATAAGGCATAGTCGATATTCCCGGCGCCTGTTGTGCCATTTTTTTGACTAGCCTGTTCCAAAGCTTGAAGTTGATCGGTAAAAATCAACTTGCTGTCATATAATAATCGGCCGATTAAAGTTGATTTACCATCATCAACGGAGCCACACGTTAAAACGCGTAGTAAGCTCTTATTTTCATGTTGATCTAAATATGATGTAATGTCCATGTTCTGCAAAAAATGATTGTTAATAACCTGTGAGTATCTTGTTAATAATACTAAAAATAACCTTCTCTTTTCTTTTGTTCCATTGATGAATCACCATCATGGTCAATAATACGAGTCGAGCGTTCACTTAGGCTATTTTGCATGGTTTCAGCCACAATTTCTTCTACCGTAGAAGCTTCTGACTCAATCGCACCGGTGAGTGGATAACATCCGAGAGTACGGAAGCGAACTTTCTTAAGTTGTGGGACTTCACCATCTCTTAAAGGAAAACGCTCATCGTCAACCATGATAAGAGTACCGTCACGCTCGACAACAGGTCTCTCTTTTGCAAAATATAAATCGGGTATTTCTATTCCCTCTACACGAATGTACTGCCAAATATCCAATTCAGTCCAATTTGATAAAGGAAAGATTCTCACACTTTCACCGGTATTAATTTTGCCATTATAAACATTCCATAGTTCAGGGCGTTGATTCTTTGGATCCCATTGATTAAATTGATCTCTGAATGAAAAAATTCTTTCTTTAGCTCGAGATTTTTCTTCATCACGGCGAGCTCCCCCAAATACCGCATCATATTGTCCGGCATTTAACGCTTGCAACAAAGCTTGGGTTTTCATGATATCCGTATATTTACGGCTTCCATGTGTAAAAGGGGTCACTCCATTATCTACACCTTCTTGATTGTAGTGAACATCTAACTCCAGATTGTTTTCTTTCGTAAAACGATCACGAAACTCAATCATTTCACGAAATTTAAAAGTGGAATCAATATGAAGAAGCTTAAATGGTAAGCGACCGGGATAAAATGCCTTTTTGGCTAAATGTACCAATACGGAAGAATCTTTCCCGATAGAATACAATAATATAGGACGATCAAATTGACTGATGGCATCACGAAAAATATGAATACTTTCCGCTTCAAGTTGGCGCAATTGGCTCAAACGATAATTATCAAGGCTCATTTTAAAATATTGTGTGTAATGGTTAAATTAAACTCTAGGACGATTATGAAGGCCGCATTCTTTGGATTCCGGGCTTTCCCACCACCATCGACCATCTCTTAAGGTTTGTACTTTTGTGATAGCTCGAGTGCAACCGGCGCATCCGATGCTTGGATAACCCTGATCATGCAAAGTGTTGTAAGGTACGTCGTATGCTTTTACATAACGCCAAACATCTTCTTCAGACCAATTATATAAAGGATTTACTTTAATAAGCTTAAATTGAGCATCCCACTCTATCGGTTCCACATTTGCTCTAGTAATTGCTTGATCTTGACGCAATCCACATACCCAAGCTCGCTGATTCGATAAGGCTCTGGATAGAGGCTCCAATTTACGTATGGAGCAGCATGCTTTACGTTGATCGATTCCATTTCGAAATCCGTTGATTCCTTGCTTGTTAACTAATTCTTCAAGATCTTTTGATTGAGGATAATAGGCCTTTATCTGCAGATTATATTGCTTTTCTGTCCTATCCCATACCTCATAAGTTTCAGGAAACAATCTGCCCGTATCGAGCGTAATGGCTTTAAGTTGAATCTGGTTCCTTGTTGCTATATCAAGTATCACTTGATCCTCTACCCCAAACGAAGTAGCAATTACGACTTCGTTTTCGAGATATTGTGCTACTAGCTTTAACAATTCTCCTGCGGTCTTATTTACCGCATCCGATTTCAACTGTTCTATAATGATTTGACTATATTCTGGCGACATTTATTTATTACGTTTATGTATTTACTAAAGTTAATGAATAAAAAAAATTATTCACAAGTGACAAAAGCATGTAGAGCTTTTGCGAGAGAAAAATCTCTCCGATAAAATTTTATCGACACATTCGATAGTCACAAACACACAACTTCCAAGAAACGATCGGAAGATTTATCTCATCTCGTCTTGATTCCGTGATTAACACGTTCTTTTCGTATGTGGTATTCATTATATTGCTCGTTACGATGTTTATTATGTTTATAAACGTACTAAAGTCAACAGGTATATTTTACATCATGTAAAAATTGACCATTAAATTTTTCATAGTGCATTTATTGTAAGTTATTTTTATTTTTTGAATTTTTTTTACATCACAATGTAAAAGTGAAATTTCCTAGCAAAATAGGAATGTTTTTCCCAGTTTAAAGTCTATTTTATCCTATACCTTACTCATACGCTAAAGATTATTACATTATCTATTGATAATCATGCAACGCCTTGAGGCAACTGTGTAATACAGGCAATTAGGCTTGCAACACTAAGTATTCTATCTTTAGTATGTAGCGCAATGAGAGTGTTGCATTATGATTGCTCGGCAGGGATTAGCGGAGATATGAATTTAGCCGCCTTAATTCATTTAGGTGTACCGGTAGATTTTTTACAGGAAACACTTAAGGGGCTACACATTCATGATGAATGGGAAATACAGGCAAGCTCTAAATTATGCGAAGGTATAACAGGGACTCAAATCACTGTAACTTATCATGAACATACCCATCATGATCATGGCGACCAAGGTTTTGCGCATTCTGATCACCATCATCATCGAACCTTTGGTGATATTAAGCAAATGATTGAAACCAGTCATTTGAGTCCTTTCGTACAAAAAACGGCGTTAGACATTTTTTATAGGTTGGCAGTAGCGGAAGGGTCCGTTCATGGAAAGAAACCTGAAGATGTTCACTTTCATGAAGTTGGTGCGGTTGATTCAATCATAGATATTGTTGGTTCAGCGATTTGTCTCGAATATTTGAATATTGATCATATTGTTTCTACTTCCGTCGAATTAGGAAGCGGTTCCGTGAAATGCGCCCATGGCATAATGCCCGTGCCGGCACCGGCAACGGCAGAATTGGCACGAAATTTTCCAACCAGCCTAGGAGGAACTACTCATGAAGCGACGACTCCGACCGGGGCAGCTTTTTTAGCAAGCGTAGTCAATGAATACAATTCACCAATTGATGGGAAAATCTTAGCTATCGGAACGGGAATTGGTCACAGACAAGGTCTACCAAAACCTAACATTCTACGAGTCATGTTGCTAGAAACAAGCTCAGAAAAAACTTATGAAGTAGAATCAATGTGTGAATTGCATGCCAACATTGATGACATGACCGCTGAGCAAATTTCTTATTTGACAACGAAACTATTAGAGGGCGGAGCCAAGGACGTATGGCAGATTCCTATCGTTATGAAAAAGAATCGTTTAGCACATCAGGTCTGTGTCTTATGCACACTCAAAGACAAAGAAACCATGATTCGTTTATTTTTTTACCATAGCACGAGCTTAGGTATTAGAGAATATTTTCCACTCCGACATCAGCTTGAGCGAGACTCTAAAATCGTGAATACATCTTTAGGTTCGGCTCATGTGAAAACATCCTATATGTCAGGGGAAACTCATCGTCATAAACCTGAATATGATGATTGCGTAGCTATAGCGGATAAAACCGGATTAAGTCTCAGTCAGTGCCAAATGTTGGCACATATGCAGCGATTAAGGGAAGATGCAAAAGATGAACAAAGTTAATGATTTAATCAATTATCTAAAACAGCAGGAAAAATTGGCCATTGCTATCTCCGGAGGCCTAGATAGCTCTATTCTGCTAGCTTTGGCCGTATCTGTTTTAGGTAAGGAAAATTGTTTGGCTCTCACGGCACAATCACCTTATATGATGAGTACCGAGTGGGATGAATGCGTTCAATTTGTTGATTCCTTGGGAGTACGTCATATAACGCCGAACTTTGATATTCCTGAAGCTATTATTAACAATCCCCCGGATAGATGCTATCTTTGTAAAACTCAAATTTTTACTACCTTAAAGCAATTATCGGAGCAAGAAGGCTTTTATACCCTTGCAGACGGTAGCAATATCGATGATTTAAATGATTATCGCCCAGGACACAGAGCACTAAAAGAGCTAAACATCATTAGCCCATTTTTAGAAGCAAATATGGGAAAACAAGATATTCGCTACTTGGGAAAAAGACTGGGATTATCTGAAAATTTATATCAAAAGCCGGCCTATGCATGCCTTTTGACCAGATTACCTCATAATGAAAAAATCGAACTCGACAGATTATATATCATTGACCAAGCGGAAATGTACTTGAGAAATCATGGAATCAAAGCTTGCCGAGTGAGATGGAATGATGGAAATGTTCGTATTGAAATAGATCCATCCGACTTTCCATTACTCATTGAAGATTCGCTAAGAGAGAAAGTTTTGAATTATTTCAAATCTCTAGGTATTAAACAAATAACCCTAGATTTATCGGGATATAAACAAGGTAACATGAATCAAATAACATGAAATCTTTAGAGCATATTCTGGAACAATTATCCCTAGGCAAAATTTCATCTGACGAAGCTGCTCAGCATATACGAGCTATGCAGTCCAAGACATTGGGCCATACTCAAGTTGATATTGATCGTTTAAGTAGAACCGGTTGCCCTGAAGTGATCTATGGGGCTGGCAAAAGTGCGAGTCAAATTATTGAAATAGCTGAAACTTTGGTTGAACACCAACAAAACGTCTTGATCACACGTATTAAAGAGGAATCCGTTATACCTATTTTAGAAAATTTTCCTCAAGCTAACTATGTAAAAACGGCTTCATTGATCCGAATAGAACCATACGAACGTACTTTTAAGGAAACAAGCATAGCTGTCGTATCGGCAGGCACTTCTGATCAGGCTGTGGCAGAAGAGGCAGCTCACACGGCAGAGTTTCTCGGCAATAAAGTCACACGGTTTTATGATTGTGGAGTGGCCGGATTACACCGATTAATCAACAAACTACCGGAAATTCGCGAAGCAAGGGTCATCATTGCCGTAGCCGGAATGGAAGGAGCATTACCAAGCGTTTTGGCTGGCTTAGTCAAAGCCCCAGTGATAGCTGTACCCACAAGCGTAGGATATGGCACACATTTTGGTGGAATTACTACCCTCTTAGCTATGTTAACCTCATGTGCCAATGGTATTTCCGTAGTTAACATTGATAATGGTTTTGGCGCAGGTTTCAACGCACATCTTATCAATAATCTTTCTTAGAATATACTCTATTTCTCTCTCAATCAGCCAGCTACGACCTCTAAAGAGCTGACAGCCCACTATATCTGAGAAGTGTTTCCCTAAATATATGTTGCGGACAATATGTATTCACATATATCCTAGAATCAGCATATTATGACTCACTCATTAACGACGCGTTATGAACAATATTGTAAGTATTAAACTCCAAATTTTTTAAGGTTTATCCTTACACTACTTAACAACCCGACAGAAAAACAGTTATGAAAATACATTTTATTGCAGGCATATGGCTTGCCAATTTGAGTTGTATTGGCCACGTGTATGCCCAGCAAGAGATTAATGGAGATTACTATCAACAAAAGATAGATATCACGTCTAGTGATCCCTATTACATAGGAAATAAAACCGATACAGGTATTTACGGTATCTCAAGAGATGCTGAAACATTCAAGGACCCTATAAACTTGGTCATAGGAGATGAAAGTGATACTTCAAGAATTGTACATATCTATGCTCCGGAATATAACTCTATTTATTTAAATGTGGAAAATTCAATATTACAATTTAAGAACGTAACTATTTCCGGATATAATTTTACGGATGATCAAACTTTGTCATACGTCAATGAATTTGTAAATTTTTATTGTCCAAACATTGGAGTTAAAGATGGGAATAATCTTACTTTTTCAAACAAAAATCTTGTCTCTTACGACAAGACAAGTAAAGAGCTTAGCCCACGAAATACTGACATTCCCGGTGTGGTGCCAGAAGATATACCCTTTTATCTGCCATCTTATGCGCTATCTTCCGATGTTTTGTCAGGAAATGGAAACATTAAGATTGAACAATGTAATCTTAATGTATATACGAGCACCAATTCTCATACGGGTTCTTACTATTTGGAAAATGCTAGTTTGTATATAAATCCTAATAATTCGGGAATTTCTAATAATTTTAATATTATAGCAAAGACTGAAAATAAGCTTACTATACATGCATATACCCAATCACCGGACAATAATGGAGCAATGACATTGAACTACCAAGGAACGATTAATGTTGATAATAGCTCAGTAGAACTTAATAATTTATCAGACTTTTCCTTTGATAGACTCACGTGTACACTTGGCGATTTCAATCTGGTGACAGGTTCAAATTCCGAACATTTTTCGATTAAAACATTAAGAACCGATGACCATATTCCTGAACAAGGGGGACCATTTTCTTATTCACTCAATCCTGGTTTAGGTACTTTGCGTTTAGATATTCAGTTAGATAACGCAAAAGTCGGACAGATATATGAATTCGCTATGTTTGAAATTTCAAATCAGCTTGTTATGCCTATGTCGTTAAATGATTTAGAAGCGCAAGATGCAAATTTGATGATGACAAATAATTTAGAAGGAGGACTGATAAATATCTCTATAGAAAATTTATCTTTAGACTCATTCCAGTTAAGTGAAGAAGCTCAAAAATCATGGAAGCTGGTAGGTATCCGTACAGAATACACCCCGACTGAGGATAATGAGTATACTGATTATAAAGGATATGTAGGCAAATATCAAACATACCTTACTCTCCAATCAATACCTGAACCATCCACAGCTACGCTTGGCATTTTAGGATTGGCTGCCTTATGTTTCAGACGCAGACGTCACTAAAACAATATGTTGGTTTTTATGAAAGGAACCCGATGTCTTATAAGACATCGGGTTTTCTATTAGGCTAGAAATCATTATATTCTATTACAAATTTACATCAAAAAGAGCTACCTTCTATAGAAGGTAGCTCTTTTACGTACTTTACACCGTAGTGTTGTTATTTCAGCTTAGCAATAACCTGTCCGAGACAATCGGCTAAGGCATTGTCCATCGTATTGAAATAATAATCACATACTGCTGGATCTGTAAGATATGGAGTCAATACACAGGAACGAATCAATGTGAGATTTGCCACCTTAGGCCATTCAGAATCCGGTACACCAAGTCTCTTAACGATATCCAATGGGGCTTCACCATAATCACTACGAGCGAAGTCAGTGTGAGAAGTAACAAATTTACATTGGAGAATATGTCCTGAGAAAATAGAGCATAAATTGTAAACTTCCTCATTCAACTTATTCATCAATGCCAAATCAGTGTTACCCTCAATGTTAAATACAAAGTCAACCATATTAAAGTCAGGTTGGCATAATGGTTGTACGTTAACTTTCGTACCATTAATGTCCATTGACTTCAACTTGACGATGTGATCATAAAGATTATACGCACCTTCAATACTTGCACCGATCACTTTACCATAACCGGTAATGTTTGGTGGTAATACTTGGTGAGCAACCCATACACCGGCAGCTGTAGCACCGGCTTTTGAACCTTCCATAATGAAAGAGCCTAATAATGCAGGAACTTTCACACCTTTCTCAAAGACATAAGCAGCAAAGTAAGAAATAGTATCTTTCATGCGGCTATCAGCAATGACAATCCCCCCTGCGGAGTATGGAATATAGCCCATCTTATGTGGGTCAATAGTCACACTATCTGCATAAGAAATGGCTTTAAATGCATTATACACATCATCAGAAGGCCAGTTAACATCGGACTTAAAGATTTTGTGCTCAGCAAATTTGCTCTTTAGTTCATCCTTAGGAATGAATTGATAATTTTCATCTAAGAAAATACTACGTGCATAGCCGCCGTAAGCAGCATCAACGTGTAGATAGAAATGTACCCCTTGTTTAGCATATTCCTCACGAAGTTGTACAATTTGATCAACGTGGTCCACGGCACCTTCTTCGGTAGTACCCACTACGCAAACAACACCCAATACCGGGATTTTTGCAGCAATAGTTTGATCAATTGCTACCTTCAGTTTTGCGATATCCATGCGGAAATGGTCATCCACAGGGATTTCCAAAATATCATTAGTACCTACACCCAACACGTCAGCAGCTTTTACCCATGAATAGTGCTTGGTTTCAGGAACAATCCATTTACCTAAGTGAGTAATTTCTTTTGCTAATGCACGAGCGGAATTGTTTTTCAACACATCAATTCTACTTTGAGTTTGCTCAAACAAATCCATGATAGTAGGAATTGGCATATTTAATAATTCCCAATCACTCTTTCCTGCTACAACATTAGGTTCTACATCTTTAATAGCCAAAGGCAAAGACTTAATATTACGAGCATACCATAAACCTTCAAAGTTAGCCAGAGATCCATCTGCGGAAATATGACCCCAGCCTTTATCCATGCCCATTAATTTGCATAAATCCTGCCCTACTTCCACTTCCATCAATGAAGTTGGGGCTGATGATTCGTAAGCTACATTATTAGCATTATATAACATTGCACCAAAGTAGCCCAATAAAGCAGGTGTCAACGTCTCGGCATTCATGTGACCTAAATATCTAGGAGACTGCCAAGGAGTGGAACTACCTTGTAAACGAGTAGACATTTCCTTTAAAGCATCGGAAATAGATTTTTCCGTAGCTTGGAAGCACTCGCTTGCTCGATCTTGAGCTGTAACCAAATCTTTATCTTCGGGATAAAGATTCTTACGCCAGTTGGCATGGTCATTAAATAATTGCACTAAATTTTCTTGGAAAAAATCTCTGTTTTCTGCGTTAATTCCCAAGAATAATGCCTTATTATTAATATGATTTGTCATAATTTTTTATTTCTATTGATTTGTAGAAGGGGTGTTGTTGTCACCGGATGGGGTAACAGGAGCCGAATCGGCAGGTGGTAATTGTTTTACCCAAGATGGTTTTTTGAATTTGTAAATAATTAAAGGAATTACAAAGAAGAACAAAGCACCGACAACTTGAACAATAACTGAAGTCGTATCTAGGTTGTTCGGGATGTCACTGGAAGGAATCACACTAACGATGATGGTAAAGATAACACCAAGCATACCAAAGGAACCAACAATCCACATACCCAAGTTACCTCCGGGAACCGGGGCGGAACGAGGAACGTTTGGAGCTTTGTATTTCAAAATAATACCGGCCAAAATAATGAAAATGTAAACGATACAGTAAATAACGGTGGTCAACATCAAGATCATGATAAATCCGGTATTGATGGCCGGAACAACCACGTAGAGTAATGATACCAAAGTGATAACAATAGCTTGAATGAGGATGAAAGTAATTGGCTTACCATCTTCTGTTTTCTTTTGGAAGATAGGTGGCAACAAGCCATCTTCAGCAACTTTAATCATGGCCTTAGAAGGACCTAAAATCCAAGCATTCAATTGGGCTAACACACCAAAAGCAATCATTAAGGCGATCACATTCGTCAGCCAAGGAGCACCTAAACCATTAAAATATAATGCAAATGGCTGAGTAATAACAGCAAGTTGAATTTCTGAACTAGGAATAGCATTTGCTTCGGTCAATGCACAAACTAAGTTAAATACTACCATCAAACCGATCGTTACAAATACTGCAATAGGATAATTTCTCTTAGGATTGTCAATGTCATTAGCGTGAACAGAGGCAATTTCAAGAC
Source organism: Akkermansiaceae bacterium UBA7331 (assembly GCA_002471255.1). Lineage (GTDB taxonomy): Bacteria > Verrucomicrobiota > Verrucomicrobiia > Verrucomicrobiales > Akkermansiaceae > Akkermansia. The sequence goes on from DKPP01000013.1 coordinate 29,972, forward strand.
CTGCGAAAATAAAGATCACACCAGCAAAGAATGCTAATCTATCTATACTACTCATGTCCGGAACCATCGTATCCCAAGTTAAAGGGCCCAAATTCACGTTACCATGATTGATCCAATACCAAATACCTAAGCCCATCAAAAGAACTGCCGGTATATAAATACCAATTACGGCACCCCACGTATTCAGAGATTTTACCGCCTGCGACTTTAAGTTAAATATCGTCAAACACCAATACGTGACGATCACACATATAACTATATACAGATTGTTATTTGATAATTCGGGTACACCTATTACATACGGCAACATAGCCGCAAACGCTGTGGAAACCATAACCATACCAAAAAACATCTGTACCCATAAGAGCCAAGATGTCACAAATGCCCATTTAGGACCGAGTGCTTCCTTAACCCAAACCTGTGGACCACCATCTTTGGGCCAACCGGTCGCCAGCTCAGCAGCAATTAAGGAAATAGGAATGGCAAAAAAGATCGCCGCCCCAATCATATAAAAGATTGAGTACCACCCAACACTTGCAACAGTAGGTATATTTCTAATGCTGCCGTAAAAAGCAATACTCAACGCAATAAGTTGAAATAGAGTTAATTTCTTCATACGTTAAATAGAATTTATTAATTAATATATCAAGTGATTCGTTACTGAATAACGAAAAGACCTTTCCTTACTAGAGAACAAAGGCTCAACATTTGTTCAGATAAATGTGGTCATTTTTCCAGTATCTAGGTGATTATTCTGTAAAATTAGAAACCTTGTCATGAAACTAAATTCGCCATAACACAAAAGGACCTTTCTGAGTCTATCACTTACACGATATAAGCTTTTTGCCGATAATCTCAGTTATTTTCTCGTTCATCGGCTTAATTCTCAACATACTCATTTCGAAAATAATTATGAAAACTGATATCATACATAAGGAACAATTCGGTGATTTAGTACTCATTCGTGAAAAAATCAATGGGTTGCTCTATGAAAAACAACCTAGCGATATAGCAATCCAATTTGTTTACGCCGAATCGGATGTTGACCCGAAGGAAGAAAGTATTTGGATAGATCCCACGTCATCAGAACAAGTAAGTGTACCTATTTCCCAAGCTGAATTGAATTTGGCTCACGCTGCTGTAGCTGAAATCAATAGTGCTATTACTCGTACGGGCAATGGGGAAATTGTTCGACACTTCATGATGCCAAGACAAGCCCAAATCGATGAAAAAACGATGATTATCGTATCAGTGGAATAAAACCAAATCGACTAATCAATTCATTTAAGCAATATGGAAAATATAGCTATTAAAGGATTATCAAGCACTTACTCTCTTAATAATAACTACGCCATCCCTTGTATGGGATTGGGTACGTGGAAAATGGAGGAAAGTGATGAAACGATAAAAGCTGTAAGATATGCAATCGAGCATGGTTATCGTCTTATTGACACAGCTTCAATTTATAATAATGAAGTAAGTGTTGGTAAAGCTATCAAGGAAAGTTCTATTGACCGATCGGAACTATTTGTTACAAGTAAAGTTTGGAACAACGCTCGAGGTTACGATAAAACAAAAGAGGCATTTAAGAAGACTCTCGATGAGATGAAGCTTGATTATTTAGATCTTTATCTTATTCATTGGCCTGCTACCGAGCACGCTACTCCCGAATGGCGAGAAATCAATGCAGGCACATGGCGAGCAATGGAAGAGTTATATAAAGAGGGACTAATCAAAGCAATAGGGGTAAGTAATTTTCTCCCTCATCATTTGTCTTCTTTAATTGATTCAGCGGAAATAACACCAATGGTGAACCAATTGGAATTCCACCCTGGTTTTGAACAAAAAGAGGCAGTTACCACTTGCAAAAAACATCATATCGTTGTTGAGTCATGGGGTACACTGGCTCAAGGGAAATTGATTGGTCACTCCGCATTAGAGGAGATGGGCAAAAAATATGGAAAAACGGCTGCCCAACTTTGCATTCGTTGGACAATTCAAAAAGGCATTATTCCTTTACCAAAGTCAATCGATTGCGATCGAATTGCAAGCAATGCAAAAGTTTTTGATTTTAACATAACCGATAGCGACATGGCTGCTATTGACGGCATCAATAATGCCGGATATTCGGGACTCGATCCCGATAAGATTGATTTCTAATTACATACCCTCAACATTGAAAATTCCCCTCTTATACATCTATAGGAGGGAATTTTTTATTTTTCCTGTTTAGGTGCAAACTGAGCTTTCAGATAGGAATATAGTAACTCTACATCATCTGATTGCACACCGGGATTAAGCATTACTCCATCCCATTCTTTCCCATTAACTATAATTTTTCCGCTTAACCCGTTTTTAATGATATCTATAATTTCGGATTTTGGCTTGTCTCTTAGCCAATCGGATCCGGCGAGCGGAGGATAATTATTATCATCACCTTTACCATCAACGCCATGACAAGCGGTACATTTTGAAAGATAAATTTGTTCGCCTCTTTTTTGTTCCTTTTTTTGACGGGAAAGCTCAAGAGGGGTAAAGTCTAGCTGATTTAATATAGTCTTTTCTTTTTCGCTCAAAGTCATTTGAGGATTTGAAATGGGTTTGTTGGTATTTTTATCAACAATATCGCCTCTTTCCAAACTTGATAGATATTTGATCAAATCAGCGATTTCTGGGCGGGGAACAACTACTTCATTGCCGATTTTTAGAGATATATTGGATTGTTCGTTTGGAAGCTTCCGTTCAAGAAAATACTCTTGATTCAACGCCGGACATATCGACCAAGGCTTATTCCATTGTGCATCACGAGGATTATACAAATGCATGGCGAACCATTCTTGCGTAGAACCTAACAATTTGGTTTTTCCCGAAGCATCCTCATATTTTAATAACTCAAATATACGTGCATTGACCTGCGCCAAATTAGGTCCAACTTCAGCAAGTCCCATATGGGCAACTCCTTCATGTAAATCTTTGCTAAAATCAGCCGGCATCGTCTGACGATAGGGAGAATTACCATGAAAAGCTGTATTGATATATGATTGTAGTTGATTTGGTAATACAACTTGCGCATGGCAAACATTGCAACCGTTACCTACGTATGCGTCTGCACCTGTGCTGATATATTCAGCTCGCTTAACGGTCGTGCTATCTTCAGAGGGAGAATGTTTTAGTAAGAAACCACCGCTAAAGTAGATGATAAGTAAGCCCAAAAAGATCAGAACTTGCACATAATTTCTCTTAGCTGTATGGGCCAATGCCTGTGAATTAACCAATAAAGGTTTACTGGCAATCATCCATAATAAGGATGCAAACAACAAACAAAGGCAGGATGCAAATTGCCAAAAAGACAAAAATACTACCCAGTTACTCATGATTTGGGCAGAAGTTTCTCCAAACAAGCTACAGGTGGATAGGACTAAACAAGACAAAAGCAGAACTAGGCCCAAAAACCATAAGAATTTGGTTAAGAAATGACCTTTATACAACAAATAAAAACTAAAAACGCATACCATCCCACTTGGCAACAAGTACCAGTTCAGCAAACCAAAAGGATGATTAATCAAGAATATGGATAAACCACCTACAAGCACCAAGCTAGCAAATAAAAGCGCTGGGTAGATCAAACCATAGACTTTTCGACTTTTTAAAAGATAAAAACAGAAGATGGCACCCCACCATAATAATAATGGACAGAACCAATAGAGATGTAATATATTGACAACAAATGGAGTGGAAATGATACATACACCCCAAATCAATTGAGACCATTTGCCTAGCCCCTGACAGGACAATGACCATAAAATCATTGGCAAAGAAGCAACAAACAATACAAAATTCAAATTGTCGGACAATTCGACTGAAGCAATACCTACCCATCCTTCAAAGCTAAGTTGTAGAAAAATAATAGCCAACGAAGCTAATATACATAAAGGCAAAATGAGATATCCCGATTGGCGACGAGCAAATATGCTCGATATCATCATCAAGAGAATCAAAAAGAAAATGGGAAAACTCAGCCACTGAGCAATAGGCATAATCGCCACCCCGGAACCGGTTCCGGAGATAATAGTCCAAATTCCGACGGCTACCAATACGTTCCAGATATATTTCCAAGCAATACCCCAAAAAGAGGAAACATCTATCTCGGCTACACGAAAACACCAACCGAAAATAAGTGTAATAAAAGCTAAACTCAGAGTACCAAACCAAGCCAAAAACCATTTACCGGAGATAGCTACTCCCCAATCTACTGCAAAACCTTCACTCGCCAGAGGTAATGCCCAGATTAAACCAAATAAACTTGATACGGCTAGCCAAGCTAAAGCTGAATTAAGCCAAGGATTTACAAGCGAAACATAAATTTCTTCTCGAGAGATGCTATCTTTTTCTTGCATTGGTAAATAGAGAGGCTTGATTTAACTGATAACAATAGGCTGGTAAAACCACTAATATTAGCAAGAAAACGCCTATCGATAAGCATACCCAAGAACTCAAATCGGAAGCGGATAATCCAACTATGGGTCCAATCAACCACCACAGCTCTAAAATACTACCAATAATAATTAGTATAGCTGCGGTCAAATTACCAAGTTGACTAAATCGAATAGATGGAATCAACAAAAGCAAAATAGGTAAGACCATCTCAAAAATAGCGGACGACAAAGCAACCCACCCCCATTGCCCAATCATGCGGTCAGAATAAAACTCGGTGGTTTCAGGTAAATTAGAAAACCAGGTAATAATATATTGACCATAAAGCAAATAAGACTTTATCAATACCATTGCCAATAATACCCCTCCAATTTTACGCCAAGGAATAACAATAAACGAATTTTGTTTAAGGGGCTGAACAAGCCCACATATTCCGACAGAAAGGGATAAAACTAAGGCAAAGAGAATACCATAAAATGGTAATAAAGAAGGCACATCGTCGGCTTGGAGGCCACCAATCCAATCAATAGTACCCAAACTGGTTACTGCAACTAAAAACAAGGTTAACAAAGCAATCCAGACCTGTTTCATCGGTCTAAAAGCACCATTATTAGCCCATGACTCAATACTACGATGACGCCAGACATTCACCATAATACCAATTGCTACAAAAAAACAGGCTTGGCGAAGGTAAAAAGCATCGGAATTCCACCAAAAAGCAGAATCTTGAGAAAAAATCGGACTAACAGGGCGTGATTTAATAATATAATACTCAAACCATTGATAAATCACAGCCGAACCACAATACATGGCGGCAAGACCAATTAACCACCCCCCCATTGATGCCCAGGCGACGGATTCCCAAATAAATGAAATATTCTTACCCCACTTTGCGTTAATTAGTCGAGTAATCATCACCCAAAACATGGATCCTAAAACTAATAGAATAGAAAACAACCCAACGAGGTAAAATGAAGCAATTGCAGGCTTTCTTAAATCATAAAAAGATAAGCCAAATAACGTTTCAGGTGACCAAGGCATTGCTTCATATGCCTGACGAATAAATAAAGTAATGGACAAAGCGCAAAGAATCCACCAGATCATCACGAGAGATCTGGTAATCCAACTTAGTTTAGGAAAGATAAAGCGCTTATCCATAGAATTTTATTTATGCTGATCTTGTTGTAATTGTTGTATATGAAGAATAATGGACCAAATATCTTTTGGTGAAAGTTTCGACCCGAAGGCAGGCATATTACCTTGGCCTTTCGCTATACTGTTAAACATCTTACCCAAAGGATAATCACGATACTTTTCACTCCAAAATGAACTGATCGTCGGATATTCAGAGTACTTAGACATAGCCCCTCGTCCATCGCCGGTCTTACCATGACATACCGAACAGTTCGCGTTATACTTGATTATTCCAAGATTTAAAAGCTCCTTTTTCTTCATTGGATTAGTTAATTCTACAGGAAGTGTATGACCAAAGCCACCATCGGACATTCCTGTAAACCAATATCCCTGCCGCCCTTGCCATTCATCTACAGGAACAGTCATCGAAGTTGTTTGCGGATGAGTAAGATCTGGCACCAAACGATGCCTATGACCAAGTTGAGTTTGATTAGGATCTACTCGACTAATATCATTCATATTAGACAAGATATCACGAGCAGGAGATTTTTTTTCAAATGGATTAAAAAAGAAATATCCCAAGCCGATCAAAATAATTGCAAATATAAATATTCCTATTTTATTGATCATTACTCCCTCCTTTTTGATCTACAGTCGTAACAAATTGATGTCGGTTTTCAATGTTACAAAATTCAAATAAATGACGAATTTTGTCAAAATTATCACATTGAATAATTAAAAAATATCCGTCACCTTTATCATCGATTTCAAAAAATTCGACATCAAAGCATCTATCATACCATCTTGGTAATTTAGCCTTACTCAAAAAGCCAATAATCAGCCCTACTCCGGCAAATAAAATCATTAATTCAAAAATAACCGGCACATATACAGCTAACTGATCCCAACCGGGAACTCTCCCTTGCACTTCCAAACGAGGGCTCACATTCCATTGAGTGCTCCATATCCATACAAAAGCTAGCAAGATACCAAAACACGCACCTAAAAATGTAAAAGTGCGTAAGCGAGCCAAAATCTGTTTTTTATAAGGATCGATTGCTAATTTTGAAGCTTCGTTTAGATAAGGCGATATTGCATCCCATCTAAAGGTTCCTTCATTAACGAGTTGATTAGCCGCTTTTACTTGGGATTCTTCATCCTTAAATCTAACCAACAAAAAGGGTTCGTTTGTCTTATCATTATTTTTCATTAGCTTGTTCATCCTTTCTACTAATGATCATTTCCCTTAATTCACATAAGGAAAAGAATGGTGTCAATCGAACCAAGACCATGTATAAACAAACAAATAACCCTGCACTACCAACAAACATCCAGACATCGGTTGTGCTTGGTAAATAATCACCACATTGCCCCCAAAGGAAGCTTTGTTTTAATGAGCCTACAACGATTAAAAAGCGCTCTAGCCACATTCCACCTAATACACTTAAAGAAACTAAAACCAAACTCCACGCTGATCGGCGAATCTTATTAAACCACAAGCATTGAGGAATAAGCACATTACCAACTATCATCAACCACATTGCCCAACCACCCCATTCTTGATTCTTAGCATGAAGCAATTCCGTCACATCTTCACTTTGCATCAATCCACATAAATGTTCCCACAAATACATGAATCCCATCAAAAGACTTAAAGTCAATAGCAATTTAGATGCCAGATTCATGACTCGCGCAGTAATGGCAACTCTTACTGACTCACCCATGAGCTTTTTCACACAGACCAGTATCAGTATAATCATAGCCATTCCACTCAGCATAGCACCGATAACAAAATAGGGAGGGTAAAGAGTTTCATGCCACCCGGCATTAACCGTAACGGCAAAGTCAAAACTAACCACGGAGTGAACCGAAATAACCAATGGAGTCAGAATAGCGGCAAAGATCAAACTGCTTTTTTCATACACGTACCATTGAGTGGACGTACCTTTCCATCCTAAGGCAAAGAGTCCATACCACCATTTTCTTTTACCCGTACAGGTATCTCGCAATAAGGCAAAATCAGGAATCAATCCCATATACCAATATGAAATGGATAAACAAAAATACGTCGATACAGCTAAAACATCCCACATCAAGGGGGAACCTAAATTTGACCATACCCCACTAACTTCAGGCAAAGGGGCAGTCATCCACCCCATCCATATGCGACCTACGTGTACTACAGGAAATATACCGGCACAAATAACGGCACATAAAGTCATTAATTCAGCGCCACGAGCAATCGGACTACGCCAAGGTTGTCGGGTTAATAATAAAACGGAAGAAATTAAAGTACCGGCATGCCCCAATCCTATCCAAAATACGAAATGAACAATATCCCACCCCCAAGGTACATGATTATTGACTCCTAAAACACCAACACCCTCCGATGCCATTTGCCATGAGGAAACACCGAGCCCACGAAAAGCAATGGCACAACACACTACAAAAATAACCCACCACTTAATACTTAAAGGAGCTTGCACCTCCTCAACAACTAATTTTATAAGCCGTTGGGAAGCTGTCTGCGTATAATGAGATGGCTGGTTGACTTTCTTCATAACCAAAAAATATCAACCCGGTTCACGACGCAAAAAAGGTTGTGACCGGGTGACACGTTTTAATATACGTAAAATAAGACCTACGTATTACATATTTGGCAAAGTAGTGGCATCAGGTACTTTTTGTACCGGCTTCGTCGGATCAAATAAAGCACCACCGGTTACTTGGATAGAGCCATCCGGTAAAAAGACTAAGTTTGGCTGCGCTACTAAACGTTTGTAATAAGATACCTTGGTAACCATACCACGGTAATCCATTCTCACATAACAACATAATTGAGGAGTTGTTAAGAACAATAAATGGATATTGCATTTACCATCAATTTGGATACGTGGACGATCCAATTTTAACCAATTACCTACACATGCTGCGTTGTATGGAATATTTGTATCGCCGTCACGAACTTGTATATACATTTTTTGCACACCTCGCTCAGGTTGGGTCAACACAACAAATTTGCATTTTTTAGGACTATTTGGGATATTTACTGTTTGAGACCACACAGTTGAGCCACCGGATATGAAAAACCCTTTTTTAGCTGAACCGGTCAATGTGCCATTAGGTAATTTGACCACAGCATAAACACGATAAATTCCTTCGTTTGTTAAATCATAAAAGTGCCTCAAATCTATCTTTTTAGAGATTTGTTTACCTGCCGGTATCATTACTTTAGGGAAAGTGGCAAATCTTGACTGAGGAATTTGTTCTTGGCCGTTAGATGACTCAATGTTGATATTGAGCCAAGAATCCATATCCTTACTGGTCAAGGTAACATTAGCACCTGAATTATTAACGAGCGTCACCTTAACGGATAAAGGTTCACCGCTAATGTAAAATTTCTTTACCGGCTCCAGTCTAACGTTCACTTGAGCATGAACCAAGCAGATGGAACTTAAGCACATTAAGGCAATGAGCAATAATTTTTTCATGTTTCTATTGAAGTAATTCGTTTAATTGTTTGATTCTTTGATGATTCTAAAGCCAATCGACTCATCACGTAAATTAGGGTCTTTGACATGGTCAACCTTATCTGATAATCCCGGTTTATCTCTATCGCCACCACAAATCACATGATACGGGGGTTCTAAATCTCTCGCGGGTGCTTTTTCCTTCGTTAAAGTCCATTCTCTCACTCCGGAACCAAGTCCTGCGATATTGATATCAGGATCAAAATCTACAGTGTATTGATCAATAGTAATCGCTTTATCTTTTTTACCGGACAATTTACATTGTTCAGCTATCTCAATCCATTCATCCTTAGTAGGCAATCGATAATGTGGAGTTCCGACCTTAACCGGAATCCATCTAGCATAAGAATATGCGTCCCAGAAGCTTACATTAAAAACGGGAGACCTCAAGGTAATTGTTTTACCTTTCCATTTACCACCCTGTCGAGCTATTTCATAGTAAGCATCCCAATCTTTCGGCTTCCTATCGGTCTTGTTAAAATTTTCATCGTCTTGATGAGAATACTCTTTTCGTAAAGACTCACTGAGTAATTGCCAGTTTTTGACAAATGTAGCATAAGATTCAATCGTTACCTCATGAGCCCCGACGTAATTTAAGCCGGTTTCAGATAAAATAATTTTTGTTTCCGTTTGAGATGCGCGACGGAAATCAGGTTTCGGTAATTCAATGACAACAGGAGACAAGGGGACTGCTTTTTTTGAGGATCCAATAAAATAGGTTCCAGTAGCTAACCCACAAACAACAAGCACACCTAAAACAATGAGCAATGTTTTCTTAGAATTTTTAGGAACTTCCTTATCTAACTGTAAACCATATTGTCTAGAAGTCACTTTGGGTACTAAACCTAACTGTTCTCGGAGTATTTGCAATAAATCGTGAATGTTAGTCCAAGTTAAGAGCTCATCATTTTGACCATGTTGAAACCAATCGGAAAGTGTACGCAAACGGGTTGAACCGGGTTGTCCTTCAGGTAACAGTGGCAAAATTTCTTCCCCAAACATTTTCATTTGTGTTTGAAGAAGATCTTGAGAACAATTCCCAACGATAGCCGTATTGTAAAACTTTACATTTCCACGGTCATCTAAATAGATGTTTTTCAGATTTACAGGGATAAATGCGGTATTAAGTTGCTCAAACTTGAGACATAATTCGGTCAAAGCTGAAATGACGGAAATACTTTCTCTAATGGATAATTTTGCACCGCTATTCAATAAATCATTGAGTGTCTTTCCTTGTAAGAACTCGCTTGTCACATAGGCAACTCCATCCAAAGAAGATGCTTCATAAACAGTCCCTACCAAAGCAAAATTTAATGATGCTCGTACTCGAGCATTCATTAAAAACTCTTCCTCTGTCAAATTTGAATCATTATCAGATATATAAATATCAACCAATACCGAACGTGCCATGCCTTTTTGGATAGCATGATAAACTCTTGATCCGGATGACGAATCAATCAAGGCAACAAGTGTATATTCACCAAACGCGTAAGGTAATTCAAACATAATCAAAGCAACATCTAAAAAGGCAAGGATTCATCGGAAACAGGCTCGGCGATTTCCACAGGAGGTAACAGTCCACTCTCTCCTTCAAATAAAAAATCATCGAGAGCTTTTGATTTATTCATACGGTCAATGAGAAACCAAACCGGTATCGTCGTTGCACAATCCATAGGTTCCCCCTTATAATACAACTCTATCACATAACCATGATAAGCTTCCGCTCCATACACAAGCATCTCATCTTCAGTTTGCTTTTTAAGAAAATAGGTCACCTCCAGCAATTCCTCACCATCTTTCCAATCAAGATCTGAAGAAATCCAATTTGAGGATACTCGATCCTTTTTCCTATTATTATTAACTTCTCGAAGCTCTTTGCTATTAACTAAATCAAAAAAGCGTGAGACAATATGTAAGTCTTTTTCTCTCAAACCAACTTCCTCTTTAGCGAAAACAGGAATCGTTAGAGTGATTTTTTCACCATCATCAAGAATTTCACGCTTTTCACGTATAGTACCTAACACGATGGAGCTAAGCATATCCGATGGTTTACTGAAACCATTTCGTAAATGGATAACTGCCTTATCAAATAAAGTACCTGCATTTTCACGCATACTGTAAACGCGCAAAAAGAACTCGCGCGATTTTTCAGCATTACGCAACTTTTCATAAGCTAATCCATACTCGTACAAAGCTTCCGGATTTTCCGGTTCCAAGAGCAAGGCTTGTTCCAACTTGAGAACACAAAGTTTCAAATCGCCTTCGATACGCGCATAACGGGCATCTAAAACCAATTTACCGGCTTCACTACGTTTAGGCTTGATGGATTGGGCATCCGGCTCGACAACTTTATGAACCGATATCTCATCATTCGTCACATCAGCTAAAAACGGAGGTAAAACATCTTCATCATCCACATTAGGCATGCTATCGTCTTCTTGGATCATTTGATCCACGGTACGGACTTGAGGCACCTTCACTTGTTGAGGCACTTCAACGATAACTTCCTTTTCTACCTCTACCAGCTCATATTTAACAACAGTACGAGCCTGTAAGCATAATGAGAATACGACAAGAATAATTTGCAATACAAAGACAATAATCAACACACTATAGCCTAGACGAAAGGCTTTAGCTTTAGGCTCAATGGTGGTTGATATAGTATTCTTCACTAGTTGGAATCGGTTTTTTGCACGTCAGAATCATCGGACGTTGTAGCATAATCCACAATTTCACCCGAATATCTAGCTAAAAGTGCATCCATAAAGGCAGAAGCATTGCAATCTGCCTTATTCTTATCAAAACCACCATAAGAAAGTCCATCGACTCGAGCTGTTTTACCACCCATGGCGTCAGATAAACGGATTTTTGCCAAACCTTTATTTTTCCATTGTCGCATATCAATGCTGGCAATATCGGAAACTTGAAATTTTTTACCTCCCGTTGTTACAGCGTCACCATTGATTTCAATTTTACGAGATACGATGAGGAAAATGATACCAAAGCAACCAAGGCCTAACAGACAGGTAATAATTCCGGCAACTTTTTGCTCAAAAATCTTACCATGATCGTAAGGTGTTTCCACAGGTGAAAAATCATACTGCAATTCGGAAGAATACTTTTTCCATAAACTGCTCCACCCTACCCCCGGAGTCGTAAAAGCGGTATAATCGGCAAGAATGGAAGGCCAAGGAGTACCGTCTCGGTTCACCCCCTCAGGAATAGGATAATCACTAGGGAATTGAATTTTACTTTTTGAAACATAATCAGACCATTCGATCGAGTTAAATCCACGCTCTTTAGCCTGTTCATCAAACGACTTGGCTGAATCTTCAAATGCCTTATGCGTAAAATATTCGAGATTTTTTTGAGGGTAGCCAACAAAACCATCGTAAAAAAAGTAAATTCCTAAGCCCATCAGCACCACACCCATCAAGGCAGCACGACTAATTCCCCATGAAGTAGGTTTACATACTACGTGTCCGTGTTCCATATTGGTATTGTTTCATTTTTTGGTCCCTTTTTCCATAAAAAAAACACTTCGGATATGAGTTCATGCTTGATTTATTTTAGTAGAGTTAAATAATACACACAAATACATCCAAAGGCATAAATTATTTATGAAGATAATAGGCCGTGTATAACAGATTTTCATTCCCAATCACACACCAATTCCCATGAGACAACAATCATCAGATAGATATTCCGGTTCAGGCTATGACACCTATGATAGAGAATCGGAAGTAGATGACGACATGGCGGCCACACACCAACGTCTGGCTGAGTTAAAAAAACAAAAAGAAGAGGCCGAAATCATCCGCAATCGAATCAACGATGCTCAAGCAAAGAAGAATGCTTTCTTAGCGGCCCAGAATGAATTGGGCGAAAAAATGTTCGCATCAACAGAACAAATTGCTCAGGATTTGATTACAATGAGGCAAGAATTGGAAGTCCTAGAATCTCTTCAAACACACATCTCTCAAAATTTAAAGCTATTAAGCACCATTCAACCGGAAGAATGGACACCTGACAACACGGAGCATCAATTAGTCCGTGGGCAAGAAGTCATGAATCGTTGCGAGGCTGAATTTGCTAGTGCCGTACAAGAAACGTCTCGAATGAAGCACATTAAGCCTTTGAGCAACATCAAACGCTCAGGCATGATGAAAATGACCTTTAAGGAATTTTCATATCAATTTATGCAAGGATTATCTTTCCACCTTGCTTTAATCGTTGTTGCCTTATTTGTTTTCATCTTTTATATCCTTTTCGTCAAATAACCTGACACCGCTATGTTTTTCAAAAAAAGAAGATCATCTCGTCACTCCGATCTCAATAGAACAGTACAAGCCTTAGAAGCTGAAATCCAAGCCCTGGAAAACAGCCTCAAACAAAAACACGCCAGCCCTCAAAAAACAGGTGTTAAACAAACTTTACCCCCACCGGAAAGACGTAAAACCTACCGCCAAGAGCGTGCTTTACACGTAGCAATGGCTAGACACGGTCGCACAAGCAACATTAGACGAGAATTAAAGGAAAACTTTTTTTTACTCCTTTTACTCATCGTAGCTAATGTTACCTCCACTTTATGGATCATTCGTTTACTTGAACGTTCCTAATTTTTCGTTATACTATCAAAGCAATCATTTTCATTATTCCACATGAACCATCCTAAAATAGACGTCGCTTACATCGCCAAATTAGCTCGCATCAACCTCAATGAGGAAGAAACAACCCAATTTACGCAAGATTTGGAAAAGGTTATCTCCTATGTAACGACTTTAGAAGCTTATGATGTGACCGGCATTGAACCAATGTATCATCCTCTTCCTTCTATGGATGTATTGAGAGAAGATGTTGTAGGTGAGAGTTTGACCCAAGAGGCAGCTCTTTCTAATGCACCTCAACAGGCACAAGGTCAATTCCGTACACCAAAGGTAGTTGAATCTGCATAAATCAACTCCTCGTTCCATTTATTTATCCCCATTCCATAGCCACAACCATGACACCACTTACCGGCACTTTAGCAGAATGGCGCACACGTTTGCGCGCAGGTGAAGTTTCACCCACCGAATTGGTTAATTTAGCAGCAGATGCCATTGAGGCAGAACAATCTTTTAATTCCTTTATCTCTTTTGACCGCGAGGCCGCACTTGAATTGGCAGCCAAAGCCGATGTTCAATCCCCTTTAGCAGGCATCCCTATCGCAGTAAAAGATAATATCAATGTATTAGGTCAGCCTACTCGTTGCGCCTCTAAGATTTTAGCACCATACGTATCACCATACGACGCTACGAGCGTTAGCCTCATGAAACAGGCAGGTGGCATTCCTCTTGGTCGCACCAATATGGATGAATTTGCAATGGGCGCCAGCGGCGAAAACTCAGCTTACGGTCTCACTCGTAACCCTAAAGCGCCTGAGCATATCCCAGGTGGTTCTTCTAGTGGTTCAGCCGCATCCGTAGCTGCCGGAGCAGCTATTGCATCATTAGGTTCCGATACGGGCGGTTCTATTCGTCAACCGGCCAGCCATTGTGGCATCGTAGGTCTTAAACCGACTTATGGTCGTGTATCTCGTTTTGGCTTAGTTGCATTTGCTTCATCTTTAGACCAGATCGGCCCAATGACCCAAACCGTAGAAGATGCAGCCATCCTCCTACAGGCGATTTCAGGTTTTGATCCGAAAGACTCTACCTCGATCAATCACCCATTAGGGCAATACGAATCGGCTTTAGATAAAGACATCAAGGGATTAAGAATCGGCGTACCGAAAGAATACATCAGTAAAGGCAACGATCCGGCAGTCGCACAAGCGGTAGAACAGTCCATCAAACAACTTCAATCATTAGGAGCGGAAATCATTGAAGTTTCGCTTCCTCACTCAGAAGCCGTGGTGGCAGCTTATTACATTATTGCCTGTGCGGAAGCTTCATCAAACCTATCACGTTTTGATGGCATTCGTTACGGTAAGAGAACCGATAATCCACAAGACATTCTCAGCCTTTACACTCAAACTCGTGAAGAAGGATTCGGTCCTGAAGTAAAACGCCGTATCATTCTCGGTACTTACGTACTCAGCTCAGGCTATTACGACGCTTATTATGCTCAAGCTCAAAAAGTACGTACATTAGTACAAAATGATTTTGCCAAAGCATTCGGTGAGGTTGATTTAATTCTTGGGCCAACCAGTCCAACACCTGCACCTAAAATCGGAGCAGGTAAATTAGATCACCTTCAAACGTATTTAGCTGACATCTATACCATTCCTGCCAACTTGACCGGCTTACCGGGCATTTCACTTCCGATGGGACAGTCAAATGTTGGTGGAGCTAATTTACCAATTGGCATTCAATTCTTAGCCCCACATTTTAGAGAAGATTTATTGATTCAAGTAGGTTCAGCCCTTGGAAAATAAGAGAAATTTCAACTTATTTTTCAACAAAGCCTAACTTACAAATGTCGAACACAGCATATTATCATGGATACAAAAGCATTTAATGAACTTATTGTGACCAATTCCTCATGGATCTCTCCATTGAGAGCGGAAATCGCTAAAGTGGTGGTTGGTCAGCAAGAATTGGTTGATCGGTTGGTTTTGAGTCTTTTGTGTAAGGGACACGTTCTTTTAGAAGGTGTCCCGGGTTTGGCAAAAACCTTGTCGGTTAAGGCTTTGGCCGGTGCCTTACATGCACAATTTGCCCGTATTCAGTTTACTCCGGACTTGCTCCCTGCCGACTTACTTGGCACGATGATTTATAATCCGGAAGAGCGGCAATTCTCTGCAAAAAAGGGACCTATCTTTGCCAATTTGATCTTAGCCGATGAAATTAACCGTGCTCCGGCTAAAGTGCAATCAGCTTTATTGGAAGCTATGCAGGAGCGCCAAGTAACTTTAGGCGAAGCAACCTATCCTTTGCCCGATCCATTCCTTGTATTGGCTACGCAAAACCCTATCGACCAAGAAGGTACTTATCAGTTACCGGAAGCTCAGCTCGACCGTTTCTTATTTAAAGTGGTCGTAAGTTATCCAAAGAGAGATGAAGAGTTAAAGGTGCTCGATTTGATGGCTAGCTCGGCTAAGCCACCGGAAACTACACCTGTAGTAACGCCGGAACAAGTAGCCGATTCACGTAGTTTGGTTAATCAGATTTATATCGATAATGCGGTTAAAGGCTACATTGTTGATTTGGTACGTGCTACACGCCAACCGGAAACAGTTGACGCTAAATTAACAGGTCTCATTCGAGCAGGCGCATCTCCTCGTGCTACGATTAATATCGCTTTAGCATCCAGAGCTAGCGCTTTCGTACACCATAGATCATTTGTAACACCACAGGATGTCAAGGATTTAGCCCACGATATTCTACGACACAGAATTCTCCTCTCTTATGAGGCTGAAGCTGAGAACATCACTACGGATAACGTGATAGACCATATTTTGGCCAAAGTTCCTGTGCCATGATGAATCGTCGTGAGACATAATGCTATGTCTCACGTATCGCCTGGGTTAAACCTAACATATTAACTTCTTACTCGTAAGGAGGGGTTCTTCATGGATAAAGCTACAGAAATTCTTAAACGGGTTCGCCGCATTGAATTGCGAGCCAAACACTTAGCAACGGAAAATTTCGCAGGTCAATACCAATCGGGCTTTCGTGGTCAAGGTCTTGATTTTGATGATTTTAGAGAATATTTGGCGGGAGATGATCCCCGATTCATTGACTGGAAAGTTACTGCTAGAATGAATACGCCTTATGTTCGACGTTTTAAGGAAGAGCGCGAACAGGCAATCATTTTAGCCGTTGATGTCAGTGGTTCGATGCACTATGCATCATCGGTTGCTAATGTATCTAAATTGGACTATGCAGCCGAAATTGCGGCTGTCTTAGCATTTAGTGCGGCACAAGCAGGCGATAAATGCGGATTGCTATTATATGGAATGGAAAAACCATTGTACGTGCCACCTGCAAAGGGTTTTAAACAAACTCTACGCATTGTACGCGAAATCGTAGCGGCAGAACCGGGGGGACATGATCAATCTCTTAACGAAACAGCCGAAATTTTAATACGGACACAGAAAAAAGCCGCAATCGTACTCATGATCAGCGACTTTTGGGGTGAACCGGATAGAGCTGCATTAGGAAAACTAAATTTTAAACACGAGCTTATTCCCGTACGTATTGTTGATCCTTTGGAGCTTAATTTACCCAATGCGGGACGTGTCGTTCTAAAGGACCCCGAATCTCAGGAGCCGATGTATTTTAATCTGAATAAAGATGAAATCAGAGCGGCACACGCTCAAGCGGTTTCTATGCATCGCAATAAATGGAAAAAGGAATTTAGAAGAGCCGGAATTGATTTCCTCGACTTAAAAACAGCCGACCCATATATCCCCGAGCTCAAAAATCTTTTCTCCAGAAGATCTAAAAAGTTTTCACATTAACATCTTATTGACGCCATGATGAACCAAGCTTCTCTACCCCCATCCGGTGCAACAAACTCCATACCGACACCTCCGGCCTTCCCGGTCTTGGAAGAGGCAGCTAAGCCCGATGTTTATTTACAACTGACATTTTGGGAAGAATACGGGGCTTTAGTCCTTATTTGTGCCTTTGTTTTAATTGCTTTAGTGACTTATTTTGTATTCTTTTTCGGTAAAAACAAGAAGCAGATCATCTATACACCGGCTCAAATATGCATACAAAAGATTCATGCTTTACAAACGGATAAACTTTCGTTGAAAGATGCAGCCGTGAACTTTTCCTTAGTTTTACGTGAGTACATTACAGGGAAAACGGAAGACCCGACTTTGTATGAAACACAGGAAGAGTTTAATAGACGTGTAAATTCTCTTAATGCTCTACCAAACGCTTTGCACGAACCGGTTAGAGATTTATTGGATGAAATGGCTCGATTAAAATACGAGCCTTATACGGAAAATAATGATGAGAAAGTCAACGCCTTGGCTGAGCGAACGGTCAATCTCATTAATGATATTGAGCAATATCAAGAAAAGGAAATTAAAGAGACTGATATCGTAAATAAGGGATAAATATAAACATTTCTTGATGAAATTATGTTAGAACATTATCAATTTGCACACCCCGGTTGGCTTTATCTACTGCCATTCATCCTACTTTTACTCGTATTACGCAGAAGACGAGGATCTGAAGGTTCGGTCGTGCACTCTAGCGTACATTTCATTTCGGTACTGTCGCGTAATCCGAATTCTTTGGCAGGTAGAATCGGGGACGTATTAATCGTCATAGCCGCTGTCATCATGACACTTGCTTTAGCAAGGCCTCAGTATATCGAAAACAAAAACTTTAAAATGGTCAAAGGCATTGACATCATGGTGGCTTTTGACTTATCCACCTCGATGAACACTCCGGATATGTTTATCGGAGGCCGTCAAACGACTCGTTTGCAAGCATCTAAAGTTATTGTCAATCGTTTCGTTGAATCACGACCTACGGACCGTATCGGCCTAGTCGGATTTGCAGCCAAAACAAAGGCATTTAGTCCGCTGACACTTGACCATGCTATTGTTAAACAGTTCGTAGCCGATTTCAATGATCGTACGATTAATGCAGATGGTACGGCTATCGGCTCAGCCATTGCGGCAGCCGCTTCTCGATTGGAGGAAAGAAAAGAAACAAAAGCTAAAGTTATCGTACTGGTTACTGACGGGGCATCCAATTCAGGACAACTATCACCTCTCGAAGCCGCAGAAAAAGCAGCTCAGTTAGGAATCAAGATTTATACTATCGCATTAGGAACGGACAGTCCGTCAGGCCCGGGTCGTAGCGTGGTTTCCTACGGCGAATTTGATGAAGCCACTTTAAAAGAAATAGCTCGTATCACAGGTGGCGAACACTTTAGAGCGGAAAATATCGCACAATTTGCTCAAGCTTTTGAATCGATCAACAGATTAGAACAAACGGAAGTTAAAACTCATTCATTCCAAACAATTATTGAATACTTTATGTATTTTGTGGGAGCAGCCACGATTTTGACGGCGCTCGGTCTTTTATTAAAAGTCTTACGACCTACTCCAGCACCTTAATTTGATATAAGACAATGACCTTTTTATACCCATACGTTTTATACGCACTTTTCCTTCCGGCCATTTTGATTATCATTGCTTGGATAACATGGAAAAGAAAATCTAAAAAATGGACGGTGTTGGTTTCTCCTCAATATAAGAGAGACCTTGTGAGTGTTCCCTCTACTTTATCCAGAACATTGCCACTTGTTTTTGGTATTCTAGCACTTATTTTTTGCATTCTAGCTTGCGCGAGACCGATTGACGGAATGAAGGAAGTCAAAGAAATGCCTTCTTCTCGTAACATCCTTATCGCGATTGACTGCTCTCGTTCTATGTTGGCAAAAGACGTTTCTCCATCTAGACTAGATCGAGCAAAGACAGCCGCTTATGATTTATTAGATACATTGCCCAATGACAAATTCGGCATCATCATCTTTTCAGGACAGTCCGTCCTCGTTATGCCATTAACCTTTGACCATACGGCATTAAAGGACATGATTGATCAGATTCAATTTGGTTGGGTAGCTCGAGGTGGCACCAATTTGGAAAGCGTTGTTCAATTAGCCCTCACCACTTATTCTAGAAATGAGGAATCAAACGATACCAATGCTCTAGTCATTTTAAGTGATGGAGAAGATACGGAAAATGTCACCTATCAAACGGCTGAAGAAGCAAAAAAACAAAATTTAATTATCGTCACGGCAGGTATTGGCACCACGAGCGGCACGATGATCCCTAATGAAAACAATCAACCGGGATTTTATAAAGACCATTATGGTCGAAATGTCGTTACCAAACTCAATCCGGAAAGTTTGCAATACTTAGCTAAGCAAACCGATGGACAATACCTCCAACTTTCCGATGGCTCTTCATTAAACAATTTTGTCAAAAGCCTTGCCAATCGATTAACAGCAGATCAAGGCAAAGAAGAAATGCATTTCATCCCTAATGACCGTTTTTATATATTTGCTATTCCGGCATTAATATCCCTTTTATTAACAATTATTGTAGGCACTCGTTGGAGAACTTTTTCCATGAAACGATCATCAAACGCTTTCATCTGGTTTGTACTCGGTCTCTCGATCTTCCTTGTTGGGACTAATTCAAGCTATGCCGATACATTAAAGCAGGCGAACGATGTCTATGAGTCATCTAAAGATTATGATGCCATCTCTAAAGCGTATGATCAGGTTATTTCCGATCAGCGGACGAATTCCAAGCACAAAGCTGCAGCGGAATTTGCAAAAGGTTATTCTGAGCTACAAGCCAAACGTACCAAGGAAGCTTCTGCTGCATTCTCCCAATCTTTACTTACGGAGAATCCACAAATGCAAGCTGATGCTCATTATAATTTAGGAAACATCGCAGCCAAACGTATCGAACAAGCTTTAGTTGCCAACCCATCCGCAACTCAAGCCCAATCTATTGATGACCAAATCAAAGAGGTTGAACGCAGAATGCAACAAGTCGATACGGCTAAAACATATTTACAGGAAGCACTCACTCATTATGAAGATGCCTTAGCGACTGAACCTAATCATGCCGCCGCAAAGAAAAACGAAAATGAGTTGAAGAAATATGATACTTTGCTTGATCAATACAAGAAGCAATTGGAAGAAGAATTAGAACGATTAAAGAAACAAAAAGAAGAGCAACAAAAGCAGGATCAGCAAAACAAGGATCAGCAAAACAAAGATCAGCAAAACAAAGATCAGCAAAACAAAGATCAGCAAAATAAGGATCAGCAAAATAAGGATCAACAAAACAA
>DKPP01000008.1:0-16313 GCA_002471255.1 Akkermansiaceae bacterium UBA7331
TTTGCATTTTTTCTCACCACCTTGAAAACATCATCAATTCCAACACGTTATGCATGATGAAAAATTTTCAGCTTTTTGCAAATTGTGTGATTTTTTTGAGATCTTGTGTTTCAGAGGTATCAGGTTTGAGGTTTTTAGGATGATTTTCGTTCAAATTTAGCTCAAAAAAGGACAATTTGATTCTCAGAGCTCCTAAAAGAGCTTCTTAAAAGGGAACGAAGCAATGAAATGCCTCACCTAAACCAAAAAAAAGAGAGGAAACTTACGTTACCTCTCTACTCGTGAGTTAAAAACTCTCTATAATGCTTACTTGCGGTTGTAAAAATTGAGCAAGCCTACAAACTTATCATAGTAAGTCTTGGGCTCAATATTCAGCTTCGTGCGGAAAAGCAACCACAGCTTATGGAAGGTATTAACGCGATAGCGTTTTTTGAAAATGTGGTAACCATCGTCTTGCATTTTTTCAAGGATGGTATGATAGATCAACCTCATGGCTTGAGCCGGCATCAATGCATTACGATCCGCTTGTGGCAATGATTCGTATTCTTTGGCGGCTTGTGCAAAAAACTCTTCAGCTAGTTTTGCCTCATATTCAAGCAAAGCATGCAAAGCATAAGAATCTTTTTGAGTTTTTAAGTCCTCTAAGGTGTACCCAAAACGATCCATATCTTCGAGGGGTAAGTAAATTCGCTGATTTTTATGATAATCTTCAGCGACGTCGCGAATGATATTCACCAGTTGCAATGCATGCCCAAGAGCCACGGCATAAGCTGCTGATTTTTCACTAGCCCCCATGATAATAGCACTAGATAACCCAACACAAGATGCTACACAATAGGTATAATTGAGTAATTCCTCGCGATTTTTGGGTTGATGCTGATCAATATCCGAACGACAGCCCTCAATAAGCTTGATCATCGGGCTTGTATCGAGATTAAGTGTCTGAATGACTTTCGTTAGGTCTTGCTCTAATTCGGTAGGGTCGTTAACAGATCCTCTAATTACCGAAATCCAACGATCAAGAGCCTGGTGTCGTTCTTCAGGGCTAAAACCGGGCTCATCGACGATATCATCAACGGTCCGACAAAAAGCGTAAAAGATTGCCATGTTTTGGCGCTCCTCTACAGGTAGGTCAATAAGAGCGAAGGCCAAATTAGATTTAGCCTTGGAAGTAATGTCTTGTGCTTGCGACATGATGGTTTGTTTTTATGGAATAATGCCCCAATGTGATGTGAAGGGCCATAAGGCGAAACTGGCAGGTCCTACGATGTTGTATTGTCGAACAGGGCCCCAGTATCTGGAATCGAAAGAATTCATTTTCGGTGTGTTATCGCCTAAGGCCACATATTCTTTTAATTGTGGCGTTAGAGGGTCGTTTTTCAATTTAACGGTTTGCCCCTCTACTATGTAATAGGATTTATCCCATAAGTTTTTAGCGGCAGGTAAGGCCTCATAACCTACACTGTTGTAGGGAGATTGGCCTGCAGCTACAGTTTGAATCGTTTTTTCCGTTGCCGGATTACCATTAATGATTAAATGTTTATTTTCGATAGCCAAAGAATCACCAGGTACGCCACAGAGACGCTTTACGTAATGAGTACCGCCTTCTTGACCTGTCGTAGAACCATTACTGGCTATACCTTCGATACCTCTGGTATCAAATACGAAAACTTCACCTCGCTCCGGCTTACGAAAATGATAAGCCATTTTATTGACGAGAATCAAATCACCGGCATCGAATCGAGCTTTTACAATTGTGTCTCCGGGTAAATAGGTACGGAAAGGGGAATTTTGCTCTTCAGGGAAACGCGCCTTTTGATTCATAAAATATCGACGAGTTTCCGCTTCTGCCGCAGGAATTTGAATTTGAGAACCATCATCAAAACTTACATTGGTAACGGTGAATAACAAAAACTTAGTATCACCTTTAAATCCGGTGATTTTCTTTTTGGTCTCAGCTTTCTCATTAACATAAGAGCTACCATAAAGAGCCAAATCTTTCATTTTACCGACAAAGGATGGTTCCTCTTCAAAAGGAATGGCTCGAATACCATTCAATGATGGTTGCATGGAACCTGTGGGAATACGAAATGGCTGTACGATATAATCACGGATACCCAAAAAGACGACAATGATTACAAAAAAGATCTCAACAGTCTCGGCTAGTGAGGATTGTTTACCATCATGGACAGAGCCTAGCATGCTATCGATTTTTTCAGAAAGCGTAGTAGCTTTATCCTTATCACGTTGCAAAATGGCTAAGGAGATATCGGCTTCCAATTCGCGGTAAGTTTGCAATTTCTCCTCAGGCAAAATATCTTCATTATAGTTGATATAACGAAGCAAATGTTTTTTTGCTTCAAGTGATTTCTTTTTCCATGCAGGTAAGAACCATGCAAAAGCATGATCAACAACAGGGTCTAAGCAATATTTTTTAAATGAAAGCGATTTTTGAGGCTGAGAAGTCATATAAGCGTACCAATAATTGCTTGTTTGATGATGCACTTAATTATCCTGACTTAAAAGCTTATTTTCCAAAACTGGCGTGATTGAGGCGTTTTATCGAAATTTTCGATAACAATTGCATCAAAATCATGTGATTTTTGGTGTCCAAAATTTGATAACACCAAAGATTAATCAGCATACTGAAGATGTGATGACGAACAATGGTTTTTCTTTAAACTACCGAGCTTGTTCCTTTCTTGACGCTTAATATATTTGTGTCTATGCTTGCGCGCATGATGAAGTTGATAGCGAGTATTGTGACTGCAGGTTGTATGATGACAGCCGTTTATGCAGACCAATATGGAGAGGAAGCCTCTAAGGCTGCTCGTGAAATGAGCGGAGCCATCAAAGGTGGTGGAGATATGAAGTGGATGATTGATAGAATGTATCCACCCAGAAAGAAACAACTACTCAAAAATTTCGTCGGTGGTGAAGCTGCTTTTATGAAACAGCTACAACAAGCTACCGAACAAATGAAAAAGATCGAGTTTACGATTAAAAAATTTGTAATCGGCGCACCTCAAGGAGAGTTCTTGGTCAATTTCAAAAAAGAAGTAATCGTTTTTTTACCAACAACGATGGAGTTTTCCTTTAAAGCTCCGGATGGTCGCGTACACACGATGCAACGCATCAGCTACTTAATTGCGATTAAATCATTGCAAAAAAACACCGATCCTTGGTATTTCTTAGATGGTAAGGATATGAGCACTAATATCCTCAGAGAAATGTTCTATGACTTACCTGAGAATGTGAAACTCCCCCCTACCTCTGAAAAAGTAGTCCAATAATTGGCACATCTCTCTAAAAAGGCAAAAAATAATCGGAATGATGGAACAAAGCGGTATTGATACCGCACCCGGTACGGGATTTGAACAATATGTTCACCATGCATTTGGTCCGGAAGGTATTTTTTCTAAGGCCAAAGACTTCGAATATAGACCCGAGCAGCAAGACATGGCTTTAGCTGTAGCGCGAGCTTTGCAAATTGATGCCCCTTTATTAGTTGAAGCCGGCACAGGAGTTGGCAAATCTCTAGGGTATTTACTTCCTGCCGTTAAATTTGCTATGGAATATGAGCGTAAAGCGATTATTTCCACCCATACGATTAACCTACAAGAGCAATTATTTAATAAAGACATACCTCTACTGAAAAAGGCAATGAGGTGTGAGTTCTCAGCAGCTTTATTAAAAGGCAGACAAAACTACGTCTGCAAGACTCGTTTAAAAAGAGCCATGGCACAAATGGATTCTTTATTTACTTATGGAGAATCCGCTGAGTTGCGCCGCATTTTAGATTGGTCCATGACATGCCCCGAAGGAACATTGACCGAGATGCCCTTCCGCCCGTCGATTAAAGTATGGGCGATGGTTTGCAGTGAACCTCATGCTTGCACGTTGAAAAATTGTGGACCTAATTGTCCTTATCAGGTAGCTCGCAAACGCGTGCAGGAAGCGAATGTAGTTGTCCTTAACCATACCCTATTTTTCAGCCTACTTGCTCAGGCAGAAGATGTAAAAGATGGTGGCTTTATTTATCCGGGTGATTTCATCATTCTCGACGAAGCGCATACGATAGAAAATATCGCAGCGAAACAAATGGGAATTCAGTTGTCAGAGAGTGCTCTACAATATGAGCTTACCCGTATGTATAACCCACGTACTCAAAAAGGCACCTTAAAGTCCTATGGTAATGCCGATTTGTTACAACGTGTGATGGATGTACAGGATTCTTGCGGATTATTCTTCGAACAAGCCAAAGATGACATTGGGTTTAGCGAATATCAAAAGATTGTACGATTGCATCAAGGAGAATGGACCCAAGACATATTATCCCTACCATTAGCCGAGCTTTCCACTGCCTTAAAAAACGAGTCGGGGCGTTTTGAAGATAATACTGCAGCTAAAGATGAGTTAAATGATCTATCCTCTCGTATGAACGAAGCTCGCGATGCGGTGCAAAGCCTCATGTCCGTTGGATCTGATGACCATGTTTATTGGGCAGAGAGATCAGGTGCGGAGCTTAATCATATGTCTATTAGTTGTGCACCGGTCGAGGTAGCACCATTACTTAGAGAAAAACTCTTTCAAAGTGGCAGAGCTGCCATCTTAGCCTCCGCAACTTTATCCGCAGGCGACGACCAAATGAAATATTTCGCAGGGCGTGTTGGTGCGCACGGCGTACATCGAGTGCAAATCGGTAGTCCATTTGATTATCAAAAGCAAATGAGGCTTATCGTCAGCAGATCTATGCCTGAGCCCGACAATCCTGAATATAAGAATGAATTACCGAGACAAATTCAGCATTATATCGAAATGAGCCAAGGGCGAGCCTTTGTGTTATTTACCAGTTACAAACTTATGCTGGAAATGGCCGCTAAGATTCGTCCTTTCCTAGAAGAAAAAGGCTGGAACTTGTTTGTACAAGGGCAAGAAATGCAACGCTCGGCTATGCTAAAGGCCTTTAAAGAAGATACTCATAGCGTATTATTTGGTACGGATAGTTTTTGGACAGGAGTTGACGTACCGGGAGAATCTCTTTCTAACGTAATCGTAACACGCTTACCATTTGAAGTGCCCGATCACCCCATGGTCGAATCCCGATTTGAACGCATTCGCCAACGTGGTGGCATGCCATTCTTCGAATACTCACTACCGGAAGCGGCTTTAAAGTTAAGACAAGGCGTCGGTCGATTGATCCGTACCAAATCAGATCAAGGTATCGTCGTTATCCTCGACTCAAGAGTCGTCACCAAAAGCTACGGTCGTAGATTTATCAATTCATTGCCAAAAGGCAAATTGGAAATTGTTTAGACCATCCTGCTCTCTTTAAGTTGGTTTAGCAGAAATAAATAAGGCTGCTCCAACTTGGCTTCATCGAGCAATGATTCATTGGCAAAAATCTCCTTTGGTGTCCCATCAGCCAAGATACGCCCTTGATGTAAAACGATACAACGAGTGCATAATTCATAAGCCATATCCAAATCATGCGTGGCAATAATTTTGGTTTC
Organism: Akkermansiaceae bacterium UBA7331; assembly: GCA_002471255.1. Taxonomy (GTDB): domain Bacteria; phylum Verrucomicrobiota; class Verrucomicrobiia; order Verrucomicrobiales; family Akkermansiaceae; genus Akkermansia. The sequence continues at coordinate 5,514 of DKPP01000008.1, forward strand.
AGGTCGAGATGCTAGTAATTTAATCAACTGGCGTCTTGCATGAGGATCTAAATTGGCACTAGGTTCATCCAAAAGAAGCAATTCAGGCTTCATCGTCAAAATGGTCGCTATAGAGACCATTCTTTTTTCACCACCGGAAAGACGATGTGTCAACTTATCAGACAAATGTGCAATCTGTAATTCATGAAAAACTTGATCCACACGCGCTGAAACCTCGTCAGGTTTAAGCCCTAAATTGATAGGACCAAAGGCTACATCATCTCGCACGATAGGCATGAATAATTGGTTATTCGCTTCTTGAAATACAAGACCTATTTTTGATCTCAATTCATTCAAATGATTTGATGAAATCGTTTTTTCATTCCATATAGCACTACCCGCATCTACATCCAAAATGCCTGCTAAAATATGCAAAAGAGTCGATTTTCCCGAACCGTTTCCACCCAATACACCTAAAACTTCTCCTTGTTTTAGAGTAAAACTCACATCTCGCAAAACAGGAGGAGACGACTGGTAAGAAAAATCTAGGTTCTTAACCTGCAAAGAAAAATCAGACATATCTCATTAATTTAAAAAAGTTTCTTCCAACCATATCGGCACATTTACCACCCGACATAAAATCATTAACACAAAAAACGAAAGGCTAAAAATTGCCTGCACCGGCGAAAGATTGATTTTATTGTTATCAAAAAAAACAGGGTTCTCTCCACCACGAGCATAAATAGATTGGTAGATATGATTACTTTTCATCATGCACGAGAGAAAAAAGTGTCCTGTGATAGCACCCCACTCGCGGAGGGACGGCTTCTTTATGCCTCGTCTTTGGCAAAAAGCGATTTGGTAGGTATTAGCCTGATGTAAAAGTTCGATTAAAAATCTGTAAGTCAATAAAAGCTGAGTTACCAAAATCTGAGGAACTTTCATTGATTTCAATGCTTGGCAAATGGCATAAAATCCAGTCGTGGCAATCAATAAAAATCCGGCACTTATCGTTAATACCGATTTAAAAATAATAGAGAAAAAAGATACCCAACCCAAACTAATCGAATAATGTTTAGTCAGGTAAAACCTACCTTCATCAAAGATCGGATTCATGATTCCTAGCAACAAAATAAAAGGCAAAATAGGCAAGAGGCCTTTTAATAAGATTAATGGCGATATACCGGATAATCGGATCACCACAACGAGAAAAAATAGAAAAGGAACTAAACCGGACAAGGAATATGCCGGAAAGGAAATAACGCATATCTGAAAAATCAGACACAAAAGAATTTTTAATCGCGCATCCCAATGATGCGCGATACTTGATTGTCTCGATAAGACCTCTAATTGATCTAGCCAATTAATAGTTCGAGGTAATATCCTCATGAGAAATTATTCTGAAGGCTGTTGCTTCTTTTTGCGGGATTTCAGAGGCAAACATACGGCGACAATAAAGGCACCTACCATTAGACTACCGCCTACACCGGCTAAACTAGTCTCGTAGCGATTAGGCTCGGCATCCTCATCTGCTACAGGTAAGGCATAATCGGGCATAATCTCGGTTTTGCTCTGAATCATCGCAAGTTTTTCGTGAATATCGGAACTTTGTTCCAATTGAGTTTCAGGTTGGCTTTCTGCAACTGAAGATTTTTCAATGGACCATTCCAAGCCATCGGGATGCTCAGAGGCAAATAAAGACACAACAGTACCGAAAAGTAAGGTCAAGGCGGCTAAAGCAGCAAATGTTAATGCTCTAGCCTGCTTCTTTTCCTGTTTATCTGAGAAATTCAAAACAAGGTTCGGTTCCATCTGTCTTACGAAAAGAACGACAGCGGCAGTAGCTAGACCCTCAACCACGCCAATGGCTAAGTGAATCGGTTGCATTAACCATAAGAAATTATCAAATGGCAAAGCGGTAATCCCGGAAGCAGTCGTTTCTACAACTACGCTAAACGCACCCAACTGCAGACCAACGATACAGGCAATAATACTGAAAATCGCAATCTTAGTTTTTGAAGACTCTTGATTGATAAAAGGTCTAAACAACAATGGGTACGCAATGAAACACGTATAAAAACCTAAATTAAACATATTGCACCCTAAAGCCAATAACCCACCATCGGCAAAGAAAAGAGCTTGGATGATTAGCACCGACGATAATGTTAAAAATCCTGCATAGGGCCCCAATAATATGGCAAGGATCATACCACCGCCTAAATGCCCGCTTGATCCTGTGCCGGGAATTGAAAAGTTCAGCATTTGGCAGGCAAAAATAAAGGCACCCATGACACCCATCAAAGGAATAGATTTAAGAGTATTTTGGTTTTTCAGCTTTTTAATACTAAGCGCAACTAAAAGGGCTGAAAAAGCCCACATCGTTCCTCCAACAGCTGGAGAAATAAAACTATCTGCCATGTGCATATGATTATTTTTCTTAGGGGTTGATTAATTAAATAGTTGGAACCAATGTAACAAATCACCGTTATAAATGAAGTACATTTTAAAATGCTGACTTTCTAAATCATACCTACGACACATCGAGATACTCAATAGTTGAAAAACTTTTTACTTCTTTTTACGTTGATTCAATTTTTCACCCTCTAATCGATACATAGTGTAATCTTTCAGCTGCTCTGCACCATGCTTCAGATAAAAATCGATGCTATTTTGATTCCAGTCCAAACAGAGCCATTCTAAACGAGGATGACCGGCATCGCTGACAAAATTGACCACATATTGGAACAACTGCTTCCCATATCCCTTAGAACGATAAGAAGTTTTGATATATAAATCATCTAAATAAATACCTGATTCTCCTTTAAACGTTGAAAAATGTTTACACAACACGGCATATCCGATGATAGTCTCATTCAGACATGCTAAAATCACTTGAGCAGACTTCTCTACGAACAATGAATGTGATAATTTCTCAGGAGTGAGCTCCAATTCATGTGTAAGTTTTTCGTAATCAGCTAACTCATGGATCATCTCGACTATTTGATCAACGTCATTTGGATTGGCTGGGCGAAAAATCAATAAATCAGGCATGAGGGTAGAATAAATCTCTCTTAAAAATACTCAAAGTATTTTTGACGGTTTATTTTTCAAACATATTCAACTAAGTCGCATGCAACACGGTCATAAAAGGTGATAAGTGCTCAATAATTTCTCCATTCCTCACCATTATAATAATTATATGATCCATTCTTGCTATTTTGGATGTTGTTTAAATCTACTTGCCATGTTTTCCCACGCTACCCCGATTACTCCATCACCTACGACTCAACCACTTTATTTGGGAACTCAAACTTTATACGAACCCGGTCACAAGGCATATACACCGGCACCAAATGGTTACGAGCCTTTTTATATTAATCATCTAGGCAGACATGGTGCTCGATATCTAACAAGTTCGGAAAAACTGGATTCGATGATCGACATCTTGAAAGACGCAAAATGTGGGAATAATCTGACACCTCTAGGGGAGCAAATTTATCAAAAACTTGAAAAGCTCCATCAGAAGGAAAAAGGGCATTTTGGTTTATTATCCTATAAAGGCGTCGATATGGAAAAAGGTATCGCCAAGCGAATGGCGCAGAGATTCCCTCAAGTATTTGGGAAAAAAGTATTTGCCGTTTCCACGTACATCATGCGTACAAAAGAGAGTATGCATGCTTTTATAGGCGAGCTTTCTCAATATATCCCCAACCGGACCATTCAAACGTCCAGTTATGGTCAGATTGATCCTATTCTACGTTTTTTTGACCTAAATAAGGATTATCTACATTATAAGGAAAAAGGTGTTTGGAAAAAAATATTGAAGGATTACGAACAACGAAGTCCGATCGCGAACAAAGTAAGTGAACGTTTACTGATTGATTCCACCTTCCTTGATAACCATGCCAAGCTCAAATTTGCAGCGGAACTCTATGCAACATACACCAACCAATTTGATATTGGGTGCGATGTCGGCTTAGGAAAAGCTTTCAAAGAAGAGGAATTAAAATATCTATGGCAAAATAAAAACGTTTCCATGTATTTGGAAAAAGGTCCATCGCTAAAAGGAATCAATCTCCCTACTGATATATCCTTTGGCTTATTAGAAAATTTTTTAACGAGCTCAGAAGAAGCCATTCAAAAACAAGATATTTCGGCTAATTTAAGATTTGCACATGCAGAAACTATTGTACCGTTTGCTAGCCTCTTAGGCATTCAATTCGCTTCGGAACAAGTTAGCAAGGCTAGCGAAATCAATGCAATTTGGAAGAATAATATCGTAGCACCTATGGCAGCTAATATCCAATGGGTATTTTACAAAAATAAAGATAACAAGGTCCTAGTCAAAATGCTCTATAATGAGAATGAAATCGATTTTCCAATCATGAGCGAATTCCCACCATATTATAAATGGTCAGATATCAAAGAATTTTATAATAAGAAACTTCAGCAGCTCAATATTCCCAAAAATACCAGCCTTGTGGAAAGTGTAACCAATTACGAACCGACGCCTAAATAAAAAAACCACGACAGATAAGTCTGCCGTGGCCATATACTAATTATGAATACATTAACGTTTGTTTAACTTAAATTGGCGGAAATATTGCAAGTATTTTTCAGGGGTAGGATTATCAAGATAACCTATTCTACCGATTTCAGTACCGTTAGAGTTTACAACGACGAAAGTCGGAATGCCGGTAATTTGATATCTGGCTCCTGCAGGTATTGATTCAAAGGAAATCCCCCTAGTTGGAAAGTCAAATTGTACACCTATCGCCACACCTTGCATACCATTGGCAAATTCTTGCTTAGATAAAACATTCCTATCTACGCTTTTACAAAATGGGCACCAAGTCGGAGCCAAGAATGCAACTACGACGGGTAAGCCCGTTTTTTTAGACTCACGAAGCGCTTGATCCAAATCAGAACCCCACTGCCATGCATTGCCCGGTGCTTGAGCCATAATTGAGTTTGGGTCTGAATTGAGACTATTAGTACAGCTACTCAATGGCATTAAAGCACAAAGACCGATAATAGTGAGTAATTTTGTTTTCATTTCACAAAAAGATTTAGCTGTTTGACAACCATTCGCCACATTCTGTGCAAAATTGTTCCATTATCCATGACATGAGCACAAAAAAAGAGTGAGATCGCTCCCACTCTCATAAAACTTTACTCACACAAAAAACTTATTCAGCTTTTGCGGGAGCATATTTTTTAAAAAATTCTACGTATTTCTCAGGTTTTTGGCCAGGCATATAACCAACGTTACCTAATTTTTTACCTTCGGAATCGACTACAACCATGGTTGGCACACCCTGCACACCATATTTCTTGGCATCTTTATCCTTACCTATATCACTACTGGATGGGAAATTCACAATCACACCAATGGCTACGCCATCCATTCCTTTTTTAAATTCCTTTTTGGAAAGAATTTCCTTTTCAAGCTTCACGCAATATCCGCACCATGAACCACCTGTAAAAAGAATAACAACGGGTAATCCGGTTTCTTCTGACTGTCTCAAAGCAGCTTTTAAATTCTTACCTAACTTCCACTTAACTTTGGCAGCCTTTTCCATTCTGACCTTAGCTTCTTTATCTTCTGCCGATTGTGCATTAGCAAAACCACTAAGAGAAAGTCCCATGATCGCTGATAATCCAATTAAAAATATTTTTTTCATAATATAAAAAAATGACGTTTTCACTATCTAATCATAATTCCAAAAATATGGAAGCTGAAAAATCCCTAGATCCATATGTTCTCCTCTACATTCACAAAAAGTTTATTATCAATTTCTAAGCATTTGAGAAACACGTCAGTGGAAAAAAATACGAAAAAAATGCAAAAAATATCTAGACAATTCCGAGAAAATAGGGTAAAAATCTCCCCGCCTTACGGCACCAACAAAATGGCAGGGTAGCTCAGTGGTAGAGCAGAGGACTCATAAGCCTTTGGTCGGGTGTTCAAATCACCTCCCTGCTACCATTTTTACGTAGTGCGTCGCATGTAAATCCGTTGAAATTCAAGGAAAACTTGATAGGATTATGTGCGACGCACTTTTTATTGTGCGCGAAAACTGCGCGAAAATCTGCGCGAATAATTTTTTAAATGATATGAACGCAACAATTAGTAAAGACGGAAAGTCTCCATTTTGGATGGTCAACTTTAAACCCATATTGATCTAATGCGATCCGCTGGTGAAGAACTGGACATTTCTCTTGATTTTGATTAAATAAAACCAATAACCCAATAAAAACATGTACTACATACTCGACGACGAAAACCAACCAAATGGGCCTTACGATCTTGATGATATAGCTCACGACGTAATGACTGGAGTAATGCCCTACTCTACCCAAATATGCAAAGAGGGAGAAAATAAATGGATTCCGATCTCTTCATCAACTGAGGTAAAGAACCATATCAAAGTACTCAAAGAACAAGCAAAAGAATGGGCTGAAGAAGAAAAACAACAGCGCGAACTGGAATACACAGAGGCTAAAATTAAGGCAATAAAAGCCGACATAAAGAAAAGTAATAAAAAGAGCCTAGGTTGCCTTATTTTTTTCATTATTGCCTTGTTTGTTTTTTTCGCAGCTATTGTGCCAGATAACAAAGACAAGCCCTATGAGTCTAAACCCAATAAGCCAAATACAAGCCGTATTGAGTCAAAAACAGAACAATCTAAATCATTATACAGAAATGCTTTAGACGCAGGATCATCGTATGATGATTTGTTTGAGTGCGAGGGTTTTTTTGATGGATGGATAGTTGGCGGCACCGATGCTGTCGAGGGGAGAAAAAGAGATGGCGAAAAAGCAATGAGGCTAGCTAAAATCAACGCAAAAGGAACCGAAGATCCGAAAACATTCGAAAAAAATTACCATTACGGCTACAATACAGGTTGGCATGATGCCGATAAAAATCCAAACGGATTTTTAAGCACGAAGCAACAAGAATATAATAAATGATTTTAAATAAAGCAATTGCATAACTAGATCAACACGCTTTTTGAAATTACTAATCAATCTTCTGTTTTGAAGAACCATCAGAACAGGAAGGAGATTCATCCCATGAACAACTAAAATATTCATTCTTCTTACTATATTCACCCCTGTATAAAGTAGTCATATCGGCATGATCATTTCGAATGATATTAACTATAGATATTCCCTTTTGGCGTAAATCTTTAGGTAAATATTTATTTTGTACTTTTGAAATCAAAGGTGACTCAACTAAAAAAAATAAAATTAATGCAGGTAGGATATATACGACTTCAGGGATAGATTGATTCGTTTCGGGGAACAATATATATATGATAACGCCTCCCAAAAATGCGCAAAAAACCCACAATTCCTTAAGAGAAACCCATGAAGCATATTTGGGATATGTATAAGCAATTACATCATCTTTTTCTTGGACGGTTATTAGGTATTCTCCATATGAATCAAGGGAATTTGTTCTCTCTATTGAAATAATATCTTTTGCATTTTTAAGTTTATTTTGACAATGTAAAATTTGCAAAAACCATAGAATATTCCAGTAATCCGTGTTTGCAGTTTTTTTGAAAAACAATACAAAAAATATATAGCTCCCCATAAAACTAATAAATAGAGTAGTAAGCACTTTAACTAAAGTGATATTATGGCTAATATCTGAAATTAATAAGAGAAAGAACATACTTGCAGCAAATAGAGTAGATGCCTTAATAATATAAGATTTTTTCATATTCTTGGTTAGTAATATATAATAGTATTTATCTAATTTAGTGTTAATGATGATTAAGATTTGCTATAAAGAAGATCTGTGACCTCATCGTAGCGCCAAAGAGTCTCATCACCGTCTTGACGAGGCAAGAGATCGCTTATGGCTATGACTATGATTTGATCCTCCCAAGAAACTTATTCATATCGATCATTACCTTTAAATCGTCTTGGGTTCACATACTGAGAACGATATTGTTCGCATGTTTCATTATCCTCACGTAATTCAGGATATTCATCTAACAAAACGGATATTTCAAACATAGCTCTATTATGTCCATATTCACCGGCTTTTCGGTACCACTTGAGAGCCTCCTTAATCGTAGGCATATCATCCTTCTGTTCCGAGATCATCCTTGCATAAGCATACATACTTAATATGTCTCCACTCTCGGCAGATTTTTTCGTTTTTTCCAAAAAACAACTAATTTGATGGTTGGTTGATTTTTTCAATCTTTCAGAAATTGATAATCCATCGTAATCATCAGCTATAACATATTGTGTTAAAAATTTAGAAACATCTGCAACCTTTAAATATTTACATGGATATTTGTCAACAACATCACCAAATATACCCTTGTTTATTAGATAATTGAAATCCATTTGCATCATTAGAGGAATAAGCTTTTCCATAGTCGTTTTACATAATCTAGGATCCGTAAACGCTTTCATTTCAATGCTTTTTTTCTGCCAAAAAGATTCGCATATATTGACATCTAGATCCTTTTGAAGGACATACATTACTACATCGTGAAAGTCTGGTGAATATGAGTACCCGGTGATTGCAGTCGCATAGAGCGCTCTCTGAGCAGGAGTGAATCCCTGCATGGCTGATTTCTCCAGCCAGTTGATAATTTGGTATTTTATTTTTGAGCTTTCGGATGTTTGGGAAGCTAAATGATATGCCATAAAATATTGATCAATAGGATCACCTTGTTGAGCTCTTTCAAGGCATTGACCTTCTTTTCTTAATGACCATTTAGCTATTTCATCAACACTTCTTTCCGTGGGATGTTGATTATAAAATGCTATTAATGCATTGATATCTTTCCCGTTACTTTGAATGGCGGCTTCGATATGAAATTTTTCAGCAAGCTTTAAATCATTACTATTGGTATAAAACTCAGCAAGCTTTCGTATCGCAGGTACATACCCATTGGCTGCTGACTGTAAATACCATCGTAAAGAGGAATCGGTGGCCTGCGATAACAATTCACCACTTTCATATAATTGACCTAATTGATACTGAGCTTGAGGTATATTGTCGTCTTGAGCAGCTATTTTAAAAAGATTTATAGCAAGTTGTTCGTTATAATAATCAAAATCTGAATTATTATACAATTGAGCCAAATAATAAAACGAACAATCAGTTTTGAAATGTATATATAAAACATCGTCAATATCATAGATAGCATCAATTATTGATTTTGAAACGTTGCTGATGTCAACTGAACTATTTGACAATGTGCTCAAAAAAAATGGGTCTGTGCATCTATCATTATCATCATTAATATATTTATGCATTAATTCGTATAATCTATCATCGCGAATATTCATATGATATATCAATGTTAGCATTGCTTTTAGCTTATATCCGCTTATATCACCATCTTTAGAATAAAAATCTACCATTAAATCATACCGACATGTATTAATATGAAATGCATTGAAAAACTCTATTTCTTCACCATATAAATCTTCGTGGTATAATTCTTTTTTGTATAACTGGAACAAACCCTTTGTTATGATATAGTTAAAATCCCAATATCTTTCATACGATAAAGCATTAACATACATCCAAGCTAAATCAGCACCAGTTTCACATTTCCTTAGTTCTTGCTCAGATGGAAATTCCATCGAATTATCTATAACCGAATAGATGCCATCACATGAATCTTTATCGACTTTTCGTTTACTTAAAGTATTTAAATCAACTAATTCATACTGCCCCATATCTTCAAGTTCAAAAGAAAATTTAAAAGGAATATCTGAAGCAAAGTACACTGGCATAATGCCTAATGAAAGTATTAGTAATTTTTTTATCATAAATTGTAATTAGTGCAAGATTCACTGATCTTTGGCTTGTCGTGCCTGAGTTATGGAAGTTAAGAGACTCATGATATCGTAGTCGTAGCTTTTTCTTGCTGCAAGTCGGGATAGGCTACGCTAAGAAGGATGTCTGTGCCTCATCATAGCTTCAATGAGTCTCATCACGATATAAACTAGTCATTGGGTTGTCAAACAACAATCAATCAACAAACCATCATTACATTCTATTTTTTATGATAATAACCTAACAGATTCAAATTGGAATCGAATAAAACTTCCCGCCCTCACGACAGACTAATTTCCATCAAACAAGATTGGAAGAATAAGAGAGCATATAACATATAGTCAGGAAACGTCACATTCGTCACATTCGTCACCCGAGGAGAAGATATAACCAATCGTAAAATCCATGTCCGGCCCCAAGGAACCCAATTGATTCAATCTATCCAATTCAGAATCGAGAGCATCAAGTGCCTTATTCTTGGCTTCTTCTTGTTTTGGGGTTGGAACATAGTAATCTTTAATGTCTATATTCTTAACAACAGCATCATGAGCATCTTCGGCAAGCTTAATGATAGCCGGAATATGTTTTTTTGCCGTGGCGACATCCTTTACTTGTTTAAGAAGAGCGGCCACGTTTTTAGTATATTCAATCGATTGATCATAAAATGCGGAGGCTGCTTTATTTTACTCAGGTGTCAAAACTTTTTTATCCAAATCAACGTCGATATCCAGCCCTAATGAAGGAATTGCTGAAATAGCAAAGACAATAATTGCTGCCATATTGAGAATAACTCTTTTCATAATTATTTATAGATCGTGTTAATTTACACTAAAATTATCATCACAAAATCATTACTGTCAACACATTTCAATATGAGAGTTCTTACTGAATGCGCCGGAATTGAATGCACTAAGGAGAAAAATCTATAAACAAAAAAAGAATCTCAAGGTATGAGATTCCGCAGGATAAAGCAAAAGCGATGGTACCCCGTGTAGGATTCG